>CAJIYP010000001.1:0-492500 GCA_905181705.1 Cryomorphaceae bacterium BACL29 MAG-121220-bin8
AGGCTGAAGATATGGGAGACTTTTATAGAATTCCCTCAGATAATAGAGATTTAAACTATGCTCAATATTTTACAGAAGGTGAAGAAGTTATTCCTAATTTAGAAGAGTATAATTCTCATAATACAAAGCAATGTGATATTGAGGCTATGAAAAGTTTATTAAAAGGATTACCAATGATTCAACAGAAATTGATTATTTAAATAATAAAATGAATAAAATAAAAGTAATGACAATTGTAGGTACAAGGCCTGAAATAATTAAGTTAAGTGAAGTGATGAAAGAGCTTGACAAACATACAGAACATATAATTGTTCATACTGGTCAAAATTATGATTATGAATTAAATGAATTATTTTTTGAGCAGATTAATGTAAGAAACCAGATTATTTTTTAGAGTGCTGTAAAAGGAACACTTCAGAAACTATTGGAGATATATTAGCTAAAGCTGATAAAATTTTAGCATATGAAACCAGATGCATTATTAGTTCTATGGAGATACAAATAGTTGTTTAAGTGTAATTGCTGCTAAGAAAGAAAAATCCCTATTTTTCATATGGAAGCAGGTAATAGATGTTTTGATCAAAGAGTTCCAGAAGAAATTAATAGAAAAATTGTAGATCATTTAAGTGATATTAATTTACCACTTTCTGAACATGCCAGAGATTATTTAATTGCTGAAGGAATAAAGCCTGAAACTGTAATTAAAACTGGATCACCTATGCTGAAGTTTAAAGCTAATATGGAAAAGATTCTTTCTAGTAATATTCTTAGAAAAAGAAAGGTTAAAAGAAAAGAATATATTGTTATGAGTATTCATCGAGAAGAAAATGTTGATTCTCCTAAAAACTTTAATGATCTTTTAGAGTCATATGAACTTACAGAAATATAATATGCCAATTATTATTTCACTCATCCAAGAACAAGAAATAAACTTAAAGAGATTGGATATGAAGATAAAAATCCATTAATTAGATTCTCAAACCTTATGGTTTTCATGAATACAATAACCTTCAAATGAATGCTTTTTGTGTTATTTCAGATAGTGGTACTATTGCTGAAGAAGGTTCAATATTAAATTTCCTGCAGTTACAATAAGACAAGCACATGAAAGACCTGAAGGAATGGATGAAACTACAGTAATAATGTCTGGTTTAAATAAAAATAGAGTTTTAGAAGCTGTAGAAGTTGCTACGAATCATAATAAGAATGAATAGAGTAATTAAACCTGTAAAGGATTATGAAGCAGATAATGTTTCAAAGAAGATATTGAGAATTATTTTATCTTACACAGATTATATAAATAGAACAGTTTGGCATAAAGAAATATAATAATGAAATTAAAGGTTTTAGTTTTAGGTTCTACTGGATTGATTGGTCATCAAGTTTATAATTATTTGAGTTATCAGAGAAGTATGAATTGTATAATATTTCATATCGAAAAAAATTAAATGAAGAATACAATTTTATGTGATGTTAGAAATCAAGATGAATTTATTGATATAGTTAAATCAATATCACCAGATGTTATAATAAACTGTATTGGTATTTTAATTGAAGGATCCAATTTGGACCCTGAAAACGCAATTTTTATAAATGCTTATTTTCCACATAGGCTAATGAGTCTTGCATGAATATAAATAGTAAATTAATTCATATATCAACTGATTGTGTTTTTTCAGGGAAAAAAAGAGACCATATATGAAAAGATTTTAAAGATGGTAAAGATACTTATGCAAAATAAAGGTTTGGTGAGAATATAATAAATGAAAATCATTTAACATTGAGAACATCAGTTATTGGACCAGAACTTAAAACTAATGGTGAAGAATTATTTCATTGGTTTATGTCTCAATCTGGCGAAATTAATGGATTTACAAAAGCAATTTGGTCAGGAGTAACAACTTTGAGTTTTAGCAAAAGTTGTTGGTTGGGCAATAGAAAATAAAACTACAGGTTTATATCATGTAACTAATAATAAAAGCATAGACAAGTTTGCACTTTTGACTTTGATGAAAAAATATACTAAAAAGAATATTTTAATACATCCATTTGATGGAAAAGGTATTGAACAAAAGCTTTATTGATTCAATCTGAAAGGAATTAGCTGGTGAAATACCAACTTATGACCAAATGGTAAAAGAGATGATTTTTAAGACCAAAAGTGAAAAATATCTTCAAAGTTTTCAAGTTTTATAATAGATGCTGTTTGATTTTTTAAAGCATTAACAATTTCTTTTTTTTGAATTATTTAAATTTATAAGTATAATGAAACTATTATTAATCATTGATGATTACCTTCCAGACAGTACTAAAGTTGGGGCAAAAATGATGCATGAGTTAGCTTTAGAGTTGAAAAATAATGGTCATGAGGTATTGGTTTTAACACCCAAACCATTGCAGAAAGAATTATTAACTGTACAAAATATAGACGGCATAAATGTTTTGTTTTTCAGAAGTGGTAGAATTAAAAATGTTGGAAAATTAAAACGAGCAATTAATGAATCATTATTATCATATCAAGCATTTAGTCTGCAAAAAATATTTAAAAGAAAATCCGTGCAATGGTATTATATATTATTCGCCTTCAATATTTTTTGGTAGTTTGGTTAGGAAACTTTCTAAACTTTGGAATTGTAAATCATATTTAATTTTGAGAGATATTTTCCCTCAATGGGCAGTTGATAACAACTTAATAAAGAAAATTCTTTAGTTCACTGGTATTTTAATTTTTTTGAAAAAATTAATTATAAGTCTGCTGATAGGATTGGTGTAATGTCACAATCCAATTTAGAGTTTTTTAAATCTAAAAAGATTAATACTTCCAAATTTGAAGTATTATATAATTGGTCACAAATAATCGAGTTGCCAAAAGTAAAAATAATTTTCGAAAAAAACTTAAGCTTGAAAATAAGATTGTATTATTTTACGGAGGTAATATAGGTCATGCGCAACAAATGATAAACCTTATTAATCTCTGCTAAAAAATTTACAAAAAATAGTTCTGTTCATTTTTTATTTGTTGGGCAAGGTGATGAAGTTGAGTTATTATTAAAAGAAGTGAGTAATAATAAACTTAAGAATATTACATATTTACCCCCAGTAAATCAAAATACTTATTTTGAGATGTTAAATGAATTTGATATAGGAATGTTTAGTCTTCATTCTGGGCATAAGACACATAATTTTCCAGGTAAATTATTAGGCTATATGTCATATTCAAAACCAATTTTAGGATGCGTTAATGCTGGAAATGATTTGGCAGATGTTGTAAATTCAGCTAAAGCAGGAATTGTAGTAGATAGTAATGATGATCAGATTATGGATTGCTGTAAGACTTAATTGATTCAAAAAGTATTCGAAATAAAATGGGTACGAATGGAAGAAAACTGCTTTTAAATAAATTTTCTGTAAAAAGATTTCAGAACAAATCGTAAACAAGCTATAAATTATTTTAGTTAAATTTGAATAATTCAAATTTTATTAAACTATGCCATTCGATCCAAATTCAGCAAAGAAAGCAGGTAAAAAATCTAAAAGAGGACCTGCAAAAAAAGAAGGACCTTCCATTAAAGAAAAGATGGAAATGCTCTATGAAAAAGTGTTGGATGATCTGCTTAGTAAACCAAGAAAAACTAACCAAAACAGAACGGGTAAAACTCTTTGTAACCCTTTCTAATTATATCTTTCCAAAAACAAAGTCTGTTCGAGATCAATTTACATTAGAACAATTAAAAGAAATAGATAAGCAAGGTTTTATGGATAGAGATCCAGATCCTACCAAATAACTCCTGCCTGTTGCATAAACAAATCTGCTAGTGCATCTTTATTTTGATGCGTCCCAATATAAGTTAGAAAAGTACTCTCTTTAGAATGCCCAGTAATGTTCATAAGCAGCGGTGTTTCTATTTTCCCATAATAATTAGAAGCAAAAGAACGCCTCATAATATGTGAGGTTACAAACTCATACTTCGGCGCAGATACAACTTCTTTTCTTCGAGTCTTCGGGTTGTTTTTAAACCCACTCACCAACTCATCTATTCCGGCCATTTTACAAAGACTTTTTATCTGTTTATTAAAAACCACTTGTGAAACTCTTTTCGGGAATTTATTCTCTAATAGTTGAATCACTAATGGATCTGCCACACCAACGGTTACAGCCTTTTTTGTTTTCTGTTGGACAATGTCTATATACAAGCCAGTAGGTGCTTTTCTAAGATTATTAAGAGTTAACTTTAGTAAATCTGATACGCGCTGACCAATGCATAGTCCAATTAATAACCACTTATAGCTGTCTTGATATGCTTCAGGAATATACTGTAATTCCTTTAGTGTCTTTATTTCTACTGGATTTAAAACATGAAGAATTCGATCTGAACTCTTTTGCTTAAAAGACTCAATATAATTGGAATAAGGGTGTACTTCTAAACCACTTTTCTCAGCATCACGCAGAATAATCTTCAATAATTTCAAGAGCTGACCGCAGTAATTATCACTATACTGCTTCTCAATTTTTAGAAAACGGGTAAAAGATTCTGCGGTATATTTATCGATGGAATTCAAATAGAGTCTTTCAGATTTCTCAAATTCATAGACTTTTACGATTCGAAAAAGAGATTTATAGGTCCGAACGGTATTGTGTGCCAAGCCCACCGTTCCATACCCTTGAACTCTTTTTGTGGCTGAATTGGAAATAAAATGCTCCAAATAATCTAAAAATAAAACGGAATGTTCTATTTTTGAGAGAGTATTTGAAGCCTTTGTTTGTGGTTTTTTGTAAAAATTAACTTGCATTTAACGTATGTTATTTTAATTATTTAACATGAATATAGCTTGTAAATATTTAGTATATAACAAAATAATGACTAAAATTTAACAAGATTTATTATTTAAATATACGTTATTTATTTAAAATAAAATAGTTAAAATGCTTATTTTAAGTAAGTTATAGTGATTTATTTTTGAAAAGACTACGGACTGTACTCAATTTTATATTCATAGCTATTGATTACCAACTACTAATTGACAATATAGTAGAATACTTTATATTTATAAAATGAAAGGAATAATTTTAGCAGGAGGCTCTGGATCTAGACTTTATCCCATAACAAAAGGTACATCAAAGCAGCTTTTATCAATTTATGATAAGCCAATGATTTATTACCCCCTTTCTGTTTTAATGCTTTCAGGAATAAAAGATATTTTAATTATTTCTAATCCAGACAATCTTCCAAATTTTAAAAAATTATTTAATGATGGTAGTGATTTAGGATTAACAATAACCTATAAAGAACAAAAAAATCCTGATGGGATTGCTCAAGCTTTTGTTATAGGTAAAGATTTTATAAACAATGATGATGTTTGTTTGGTTTTAGGAGATAATATCTTTTATGGCAAAGGATTTACAGGATTATTAAATTCTGCAAAAAGTAATTTAAAAATTAATAAAGCAACTGTATTTGGATATAATGTAAATAACCCCTCTGACTTTGGTATAGCCAGTTTTGATATTAATAAAAATTTAATAAACATTGAGGAAAAGCCCAAATCACCTAAGAGTAACACTGCAGTTGTTGGATTATATTTTTATCCTAATAATGTTGTTAAAATTGCAAGTAAAATTCAACCATCTAGTAGAGGAGAATTTGAAATCAGTTCAGTTAATCAATGTTATTTAGATAATAAGGATTTAAAAATTGAAATTTTAGGAAGAGGATTTACTTGGCTTGATACTGGAACTCACGACTCTTTACTTGAAGCTTCAAACTTTATAAAAACTGTTGAAAAACATTCAGGATATAAAGTTGCATGTCTTGAAGAAATTGCTTTTAAAATGAAGTTTATTAATTTAAAAAAACTCAAAGAATTAACTAAACCTTTTGGTGACTCTTCTTATGGAAAATATCTAAAATCATTAGTTAATGAAAATCAATAAAACCTTCATTGAAGATTTACTAATCATTGAGCCTCAATTGTTTAAAGATGATAGAGGTTTTTTTTATGAATCTTACAATAAAAACAACTTAGATAAAGTTTAATATTGTTTTTGTTCAAGACAATGAGTCAAAATCTTATAAAGGAGTCATAAGAGGATTGCATTTTCAAGCACCTCCTTTTGAGCAAACTAAACTAGTTAGATGTGTTAGTGGAAATATTTTGGATGTTGCAGTAGATCTACGTAAAAACTCAAAAACTTACGGTAAATCTTTTTCTATTGAGTTGTCTTCAGAAAATAATAAACAATTATTTGTTCCCAAGGGATTTGCTCATGGTTTTCAGGTTTTAAGTGAAACAGCTATTGTTAATTATAAAGTAGACAATTTTTATAATCCTAAATCTGACTCAGGAATAATTTGGAACGACAAGGATTTGTCAATAGATTGGAACCTTGATTTAAAACCAATTCTTTCTGATAAAGATTTAAAACTCATTTCATTTAAAGAATTAAAATCTCCTTTCTAATGAAAGTTTTAGTAATCGGTTCAGACGGACAGTTAGGCTTAGAATTTCAAAAAATTTCTAATAGTTACGATTCTTTATCTTGGGTTTTTTCAACTATTAAAACTTTAGATCTATTAAAATTAGACACCATTAGTTCTTTTTTAAATGACATAAATCCATCTGTAATTATAAATTGCGCTGCTTATACAAGTGTTGATAAAGCAGAGACTGAATCTAAATTAGCAGACTTAATAAATCACAAGGCCGTTGATATTATCTCTAGATGGACAAGTGACAATAATAAAAAGCTGATTCATGTCTCAACTGATTATGTTTTTGACGGACTAAGTAAACTTCCATTGTCTGAAAATTCAAATACAAATCCCATTAACGAATATGGTAGCTCAAAATTAAAAGGAGAACAGGTTTGTCTAAAGAACGACACTAATTCAATAATAATTAGAACATCTTGGCTTTATTCTAGTTTTGGAAATAATTTTGTGAAAACGATGATTGATTTAATGAAGAAAAATAATTCAGTTAAGGTAGTAAATGATCAAATTGGTTCACCAACTTACGCTTACGATTTGGCTAAGGTTATTCTTAAGATAATTATGAATTATAAAACTGAATCGGGATTATTTCATTATTCAAATGAGGGTGAAATATCTTGGTTTGAATTTGCAAGATCAATCAGAGAGCTTTACAATTTAGATTGTGAAATAATTGGAGTTTCATCAAAAGAATTTAAAACATTAGCAAAACGTCCTCAATATTCACTTTTAAATAAATCAAAAATTAAAAAAATCTTTAATTTAGAGATACCTAATTATAAGCAAAGCTTAGAGGATTGTATTAAAGTTATTAAAAATGAAGCGTAATATTTTAGTTACTGGAGGTGCTGGTTTTATTGGTTCACATTTAGTGAGGTTACTTGTAAATAAATATCCAAAATATCATATTATAAATATGGATGTGTTAACCTATGCTGGTAATTTAGAGAACTTAAAAGATATTGAGCACAAGGAAAACTATAGTTTTGTGAAATGTGATATTTGTGATTTTAAAAAAGTAAAACAAGTTTTTGTAGATTATAAGATTGATTCTGTAATTCACTTAGCGGCAGAATCACATGTAGATCGTTCTATTGAAGATCCTTTTTCTTTTGCTCAAACTAATGTTATGGGGACACTTAGTTTATTACAAGCGGCTAAAAGTTATTGGAAAGATAATTTTGAGAATAAATTATTTTATCACGTTTCTACTGATGAGGTTTATGGTTCACTTGGAGAAAAGGGTTATTTTACTGAAAACACAAATTATGATCCTCACTCACCTTACTCAGCTTCTAAAGCTTCTTCTGATCATTTTGTAAGAGCTTTTTCAGACACCTACGGTTTGCCTGTTGTGATTTCTAATTGTTCTAATAATTATGGTTCCTATCAGTTTCCAGAAAAACTAATTCCTTTTTCATAAATAATATTGTAAATAATAAACCCTTCCTGTCTATGGAAAAGGAGAAAATGTTAGAGATTGGTTGTTTGTAAACGATCACGCAAGAGCTATTGATGTTATTTTTCATAAAGGAAAATTAGGAGACACTTATAATATTGGCGGATTTAATGAGTGGAAAAACATCGACCTGATAAAAGTGATGATTAAAACAGTAGATCAGAATGCTCGGAAGAGAAGAAGGGTCATCAGAGAAACTAATAACATACGTTACTGACAGAGCCGGTCATGATTTACGCTACGCAATTGACTCTTCAAAATTAAAAAATGAATTAGGATGGGAACCTTCTTTACAGTTTGAAGAAGGTATTGAAAAGACTGTCAAGTGGTATTTAGACAATAAAGAATGGATGGATCGTGTTACATCAGGTGATTATCAAGAATATTATAAAAAAATATATAATTAGATTTAAACTTTTTTAATTACGTATTCTACAACTCCCCATATAATTAACTCATTTTCTTCTTTCAGTTCAATAGGCTTATATTTTTTATTTTCGGGCATTAAATAAAGTTTATTCTTTTCCTTTTTTATTCTTTTAACAGTAAATTCTCCATCCACTAAGCAAATTGCTATTTTCCCGTTTTCGGGATTCTTCGATCTGTCGATCACTAGTAAATCTCCATCGTCAAGTCCTGCTCCAATCATTGAGTCTCCACTAACTCTTGCGTAAAAAGTTGCTTCTTTATTTTTTACTAATTCTCTATCAAGGCTAATTCTAGTTTCTTTGAAATCATCTGCTGGTGATGGAAATCCCGCTGATATTCCTTCTTCAGCAAGCCATTGGCCTATCCCATTTTCTTTTTTGGGAATAAAAAAATTAAGTATCTTTTTTTGTTTCAACTTTTTATTTTAATGATATTATTTCATTTAACTCCGTAGTGTATCTTGAAGATAATTTAGTTTGTTTCATTTTCCAAACTCTTTTAAGATCCTGGCTAGCTAGTTTTATTTTATTAGGTCCTTCTTTTTTTGTTATAAAATCCAAAGTTTTCATCAGAATTTGGTGTTTAGGATTTTCTTTTTCAAAGATATTGAGTTGTGTTTTATTGTTTGGAACGAGTCCCATTACTATCACCCCAGCTTTTTTATATTCAATTCCTTTTTTATAAATTTTTTTTAGCCCTTCAACAGCGTATTTACTTATTGTTATGCTAGAGTTTGATCCGTAAGGCAAAGTCATTACTATTCCATTTCGGTATTGTAATTTATTTTTTTGATGCCTATTGCTTTTTACAAAGACATAAATAGAATTACAATTACTTTTTTGAAATCGTAATTTTTCGGAGCAACAAATAGAAAAAGTAGAAATACGTTCTTTTAAATCTTCAAAGCATGTCAAATTTTTTTCAAAACTTCTTGTTGTTGCTATCGCTTTTTTAGGAGATCTACTTTCTTCAAGAGATAGAACTGATTCTCCTTCCAATTCTTTTTTTAGTCTTAAACCTACCACGCTCATTTGTTTTCTTACCCAGTCATCGGGTAGTTTTATAAAATCATAAGCTTTGTTTATTTTATAACTCTTTAAGCGCGTAGCATGCTTATAGCCTATTCCCCAAACATCTTCTATTTTAAGCCACTTAAGTGCTTTTTCTCTTTTTTCTTCTGAATCTATAGTATAGACACCTTTAGTTTTTTTATCAAATTTTTTAGATATTCTATTAGCTACTTTAGCCAGTGCTTTAGTGGGTGCAAATCCAATACTAACTGGGATTCCGGTCCACTTTAATATTTTTTTTCTAATTTCTTTTCCATATTCTTCAAGATTGTAATTTTCAAAACCTTTCAGTTCTAAAAAGGCTTCATCAATACTGTAGATTTCTATGTTTGGTGTGTAGCTACTTAGTATATTCATTACTCTACTACTCATGTCTCCGTACAAAGGAAAGTTGGATGAAAAGACATGAACTTTATTTCTTTTAAAAAGAGGATCGTATTTAAATGCAGGTGCTCCCATAGGTATTCCAAGAGCTTTGGCTTCATTACTTCTAGCGATTACACACCCATCATTATTTGATAGAATAACTATAGGTTTTTTATCCAATTTTGGATTAAAAACTCTTTCACAAGAAGCGTAGAAATTATTACAATCAACAAGTGCAAACATTAATTAAATGTACATCTTAGATCTTTTTAATTCAATGTATTAATCAATTAAAGTTTTTAACAATTCTTGTCGTAAATTTGTAGCTCGATATATGTTAAAATGAATTATTTCACTCAAACAGAAGAATTAATAAAATCAAAAGGTTTTAAAATTATTTCAAAAGATTTTGAAAGACCATGGGGAGGTTTTTTAGTTATAGAAGAGAGTCAGGCACAAGATTTTTCTAATCAATTTTTTAAAGGAATTGATGTAGATAGTTTAAAAATAAGCGAAAAATTATCTCCTAAAATATTAATAGTAAAACCAAAGGCTAGGTTGTCATGGCAATACCACCACAGAAGAGCTGAAATTTGGAGAGTGTTCAAAGGAGAATGCGGTATAATAAGAAGTGACACTGACAAGGAAAATGAAATGAAAACTTACGTTGAAGGTGATCAAATTAGATTAAAACAAGGAGAAAGACATAGACTTATTGGACTTGATGATTATTGTTTAGTGGCTGAAATATGGCAACATACAGATAAAAATAATCCGAGTAATGAGGAGGATATAGTCAGAGTTCAAGATGATTTTGGAAGATAAAAATATTTAAAAAAAACACTTTATAGTTTTTATAATATTGTAATTTTATATAACGTTTAATAACTGCTAATTGATTGATCCTTATTCTTTTTTAAACACAGCGCATACTGCTTATTTCGCAGAGTTATACGACCAATATCTTATTAATCCCGAAAATGTAGAGCCTAGTTGGCGTGCTTTTTTTCAAGGCTTTGAATTTGGAATAGAGGAGTCTAAGAGTGAAAATTCATCTTTTAAAGGAGTTGAAGTCCCCGAAAACATTCTTAAAGAGTTTAAAGTTGTTAAATTAATTAACGCCTACAGAACTAGAGGACATTTGTTTACTAAAACAAATCCTGTAAGAGATAGAAGAACCTACGTTCCTAATTTAGAAATTGAAAATTTCGAATTAGATAAAGATGATTTAGAAGTAGTTTTTAGTGCAGGAGAGGTAGTGGGATTAGGTCCAACAACACTTGCTAATATTCTAATTCAATTGGAAACAATTTACTGTGATTCTATAGGCATAGAATATATGTTTATTAGAACACCTGAAAGAATTTCTTGGATTCAAGAACAATTAAATATAAATTCTAATCATCCTAATTTTTCAAAAGATCAAAAAAAACAAATTCTAAGAAAAACCATTGAGGCTGTTACTTTTGAAAAGTTTCTACACACAAAATATGTAGGACAAAAAAGATTTTCTTTAGAAGGAGGAGAATCTCTGATTCCTGCACTAGATACTTTAGTAGAAAGAGCAGCAACATTAGGGGTTAAAGAATTCACTTTGGGGATGGCTCACAGAGGAAGATTAAATGTTCTTACTAATATTTTTGGCAAACCTGTAGAAGGAATTTTTAACGAGTTTGATGGAAAAGATTACAAAGAAGAAGTGTTTGATGGGGATGTGAAGTATCATTTGGGATGGACTTCAGAAAGAAAAACAGATTCAGGAATAAAAGTATACATGAATATAGCGCCAAACCCTTCACATTTAGAAGCCGTTGGTCCAGTAGTTCAAGGTATAGCGAGAGCAAAACAAGAAAAATATCATCCAAATAATATAGAAAATGTATTGCCAATTATTATTCATGGGGATGCTGCTATTGCAGGGCAAGGAGTGGTTTATGAAGTGGTTCAGATGGAAAGGCTTAAAGGCTTTAAAACAGGAGGGACTATACATATAGTAATTAATAATCAGGTTGGTTTTACTACTAATTATTTAGACGCAAGATCTTCCACCTATTGTACAGATGTTGCAAAGCCTAATTTGAGCCCAGTTTTACATGTTAACTCTGACGATATTGAAGCGGTGGTTCACTCGATGAATTTTGCTCTTGACTATAGAATGAGGTATAAAAGAGATGTTTTTATAGATTTATTGGGGTATAGAAAGTATGGTCACAATGAGGGAGATGAACCAAGGTTCACCCAGCCTAAACTTTATAAAACTATTTCTAAGCATCCAAACCCGATGGATATATATTCCCAAAAATTAATTAAAGAGGGCTTAGTTTCTCAAAATGAGGTTGATGAAATTGAAGATAATTATAAAAGAGGTTTAGAAGACAAGTTGGAAAGTTCTAAAGAAGATACAAGTATTGTGATTACTCCCTTTATGGCTTATGAATGGAAAGGTTTTTCAAGAGTTAAAGAAAAAACGATGTTAAATGATTTTGAAACAAATGTTTCAAGAACTGATTTAACAACAATAGCTAAAACGTTAACTTCTTTACCTTCTAATCATAATTTCTTAAGAAAAATTGAAAAGCTAATTGGAGATAGAAAAAAAATGTTTTTTGAATCTAATAAATTAGATTGGGCAATGGGGGAGTTATTGGCTTACGGTTCTTTATTAAAAGAGGGATATAATGTAAGGATTTCTGGTCAGGACGTTGAGAGAGGAACTTTTTCTCATAGACATGCAGTTTTGAAATCTGAAGATTCAGAAGAAGAAGTTGTTCTTTTAAAAAACATAAGTAAAGATCAGGGTAATTTTAATATTTATAATTCCTCTTTATCAGAGTACGGGGTCATGGGATTTGATTATGGTTATGCTTTGACAAGCCCAAAAACTTTATGTATATGGGAAGCTCAGTTTGGAGATTTTAGTAATGGTGCTCAAATTATGATTGATCAATACTTATCAGCAGCTGAGGATAAATGGAAATTACAAAATGGACTTGTCTTGCTTCTTCCGCATGGTTATGAGGGCCAGGGAGCGGAACATTCTTCTGGAAGAATGGAAAGATATCTACATTTATGTGCAAAAGATAATATGTATGTTGCTAACTGTACAACTCCTGCTAATATGTTTCATATTTTAAGAAGACAAATGGTAACTACATTTAGAAAACCACTTATTATTTTTACACCAAAGAGTCTTTTAAGACACCCAAAAGCAGTTTCAGGAATTGATGACTTTAGTAATGGTAAATTCATGCCTTTGATAGATCAAAAAATATTTGATTCTGAAATAATTAAAAAAGTAGTTTTTTGCTCAGGAAAATTTTATTTTGATTTGTTAGCTCATTTAGAAAGTAATGAAATTAATGATGTAGCTCTTATAAGATTAGAGCAATTATTTCCTCTTCCCGTTGAAGAAATTAATGCTGTTATTAATAAATATTCAGGAGCAGAAGAAATAGTGTGGGCACAAGAAGAACCTAGAAATATGGGAGCATGGAGTCATTTGTTATTACATCTGCCTCAAGCCATGAACTTTAGAGTTGCATCAAGAAGGTTCTATGGTTCCCCTGCATCAGGAAGTAGTACGAGATCGATTAAAAGGCACAAAGAAGTAATTCAATACGTTTTCGATAAATCTAAAAATAATATGTTTTAAATTTATATATTTGCAATTAATAAAGAGGATTGATTTGACTGATTGCTCCCTCTAAAAAAAAAGCTAAAACAGATATGATCAATTCCTTTAATTTATCAAAACAATCACTAAATAATTATTTATATTATTTAAATATCAATTTATTTAAAAAAATGAATAAAATTAATTTAACTTATTTTTCTATAATTATCCTTATAATTTTTGCCTCTATTACAAGAATAATACCACACATGCCTAATTTCACCCCTATTGGTGCTATGGCTTTATTTGGGGGAGCTTATTTAAAAAACAAGTATCATGCTTTTCTTATACCAATACTTTCTTTGTGGTTGAGTGATTTAATAATTAATAATTTTCTACTGTCTTATTATAATGATTTCACATGGTTTTATCCTGGCTTTTTATGGCAATATTCATCTTTTGCAATAATTATTTTAATAGGATATTTATTTTTAAATAAAATAAGTTTTAAAAGTGTTTTTCTAACTACAATTGTTTCTAGTCTAATATTTTTTATAATTACCAATTTTGGTGTTTGGGCTTCTGGGTCCATGTACTCTATGGATTTAAATGGGCTTATTATATGTTACATGGCTGCGTTGCCTTTTTATAAAGGAACTGTTTTAGGCTTTATTGTTTATTCTTCCTTTTTATTTGGAGTTTTTGAGACTACAAAGAATATTAATTTTTCCTATAATTAATTTTTTCAATGAAAGATATTTTTGAAATTTTAAACACAAAAATTTTAGTTTTGGATGGAGCCATGGGGACCATGATTCAACAATATAAATTTAATGAATCTGATTACAGAGGGAGTCAATTTAAAGATCATTCCTGTAGTGTTCAAGGAAACAATGACCTTCTTTCTATCACACAACCCGATGCAATTTCAACGATACACGAAAAATATTTGGAAGTTGGCGCTGATATTATAGAAACAAATACTTTTTCTTCAACTAGCATTGGTATGGCTGATTATAGTATGGAATCTATTGTCTACGATTTGAATTTTGAATCGGCTAAAATAGCTAAAATTGCAGCTCAAAAGTTTACGGATTTAAATCCTGATAAACCTAGATTTGTAGCTGGATCAATAGGTCCTACTAATAGGACGGCCAGTATGTCTCCGGACGTAAATGATCCAGGATACAGAGCGGTTACTTTTGACGATCTAGTAGAATCTTATTCCGAACAAGTCAACGCATTAATTGATGGAGGTGTCGATATATTATTGGTAGAAACTGTGTTTGATACACTTAAATGCTAAGGCAGCACTTTTTGCTATTGACGTTATTTTAGAAAAGAGAGAATTAAAACTTCCAATAATGCTTAGTGGAACCATTACCGATGCAAGCGGAAGAACTCTTTCTGGCCAAACTGTTGAAGCTTTTGTAGCTTCCTTGTCTCACATTCCACTTCTAAGTATTGGATTTAACTGTGCTCTTGGAGCAGACTTACTTTTGCCGTACATGAAAAGATTAAGTAAAATTACTGATTTTTATACTTCAGCTCATCCAAATGCTGGTCTTCCAAATGCTTTTGGAGAGTATGATCAAACTCCTGAAGAAATGAGGTTATTAATTCGAGAATATTTAGAAGCTAAGTGTGTTAATATAATTGGAGGATGTTGCGGAACAACACCCCATCACATAAAGTTAATAGCTGAAGAGGCAAATAATTTCTCACCCAGAAACTTATTACAAGATGAATAAAGAAAAAAACCTTATTCTATCCGGTTTGGAACCTTTAGTTGTTTCAGAAGCAACTAATTTCGTCAATATTGGGGAAAGGACTAATGTTACGGGCTCTAAAAAGTTTTTAAGATTAATAGAAGCCGACAAATATTCTGAAGCTTTAGAAGTTGCTAGAGACCAAGTTGAAGGGGGTGCTCAGATCATAGATATAAATATGGACGAGGGTCTTATAGATGGAATTGAAGCAATGACTAAATTTTTAAATCTAATTGCAGCTGAGCCTGATATCTCAAGAGTCCCAATAATGATCGATAGTTCTAAATGGGAAATTATAGAAGCTGGACTAAAAACAGTTCAAGGAAAGTGTATAGTTAATTCTATTAGTTTAAAGGAGGGAGAAGAGGAGTTTATTAATCACGCTAAGCTTATTAAAAGGTATGGAGCTGCTGTAATTGTTATGGCTTTTGATGAAAATGGTCAAGCAGATAATTTAGATAGAAGAATTGAAATATGTAAAAGATCTTATGATATTTTAGTTGAAAAGGTAAAATTTAAACCTCAGGATATAATATTCGATCCAAATATTTTTCCTGTAGCTACGGGAATGGAAGAACACAGAGGAAATGCTTTAGATTTTTTTAATGCCACAAAATGGATTAGAACGAATTTACCTTATGCCAGTGTTAGTGGGGGAGTTAGTAATGTTTCGTTCTCATTTAGAGGAAATAATGCGGTAAGGGAAGCAATGCATTCTGCCTTTTTATATCATGCTATTAATTATGGTATGAATATGGGAATTGTTAATCCCAATATGCTTGAAATATACGATGAGATTCCTAAAAATTTGCTGGAGCATGTTGAGGATGTTCTTTTAAACAGAAGAGAAGATGCTACTGAAAGACTTCTGGAATTTGCACAGACAGTATCGGGCGATAAAAAACAAAAAAAATCAGCCAGTAAAGAATGGAGAAAATTAGAGCTTCAAGAAAGAATTTCATATTCTTTAATAAATGGTCAAGATGAATTTGTTCACCAAGATGTCGAAGAAGCAAGATTAAGTGTGCCAACTCCAATTAGGGTAATTGAAGGACATTTAATGACAGGAATGAATATTGTTGGTGATTTATTTGGTGAAGGAAAGATGTTTCTTCCCCAAGTAGTAAAATCTGCAAGGGTCATGAAAAAGGCAGTAGCATACTTATTGCCATTTATTGAAGAAGCAAAAACAGACGGTTCCAGTAATTCTGCTGGAAAAATTTTAATGGCAACAGTGAAGGGTGATGTACATGATATTGGAAAAAATATAGTTGGGGTAGTTTTAGCCTGTAATAATTTTGAAATTATTGACTTAGGTGTAATGGTTCCTCCAGAAAAAATTATTCAAACCGCAATAGAAGAAAATGTAGATGTTATTGGCTTATCAGGCCTTATAACTCCATCCCTTGATGAAATGGTTTTTCTAGCAAAAGAGCTTAAAAGACTAAATATTAATATTCCTTTACTTATTGGGGGAGCTACAACATCTAAGGCGCATACTGCAGTAAAAATATTTCCAGAAATCGATTCTCCAGTGGTTCATGTCAATGATGCTTCAAGAGCAGTTGGAGTAGCTAGTAGTTTAATCAATAAAGATTTAAAGGATGAATATTGGAATGGAATCCATAAAGATTATACGGATTTCAGAGAAAAGTTTTTAAATAAAAAAAGTCAAAAAAGATACATTAGCTACCAAGCTGCTAAAAAAAATAATTTCAAAATTGATTTAAACAAATAAAACCAATTATACCCAATCAACTAGGGGTAGAGATTATCGAGGAAATTGCATTAGAGGATTTGGTTCCTTATATTGATTGGTCACCTTTCTTTAATACTTGGGGATTACATGGAAAATACCCTGATATTTTTGATTATGAAATGACAGGAAAGCAGGCAAAAGAACTGTTTGAGGATGCTCAGATAATGTTAAATAAAATTTTAAAAAATAAATCCCTAAAGGCTAAAGCGATTTTTGGTTTATTTCCAGCAAATAGTGTCGGAGACGATATTGAAATTTATGAAAATGAAAACAGAGATAAAGTAAAAGCGACATTTTTGACTTTAAGACAACAATTACAAAAAAGAGAGGGTGAGCCAAATTTATCAATAGCTGATTTCATTGCACCAAAAGAATTAAATATTGCAGATTATTTGGGATGTTTCTGCGTAAGTACAGGATTTGGATCAGATGAACTTTCCAAAGAATATGAAGATAAAATAGATGACTACAGCTCCATAATGGTCAAAGCCTTGGCTGATAGGTTTGCGGAAGCATACGCTGAATATCTTCATAAGGAAGTAAGAACAAATAAATGGGGTTATGCTAAAAATGAAAAGCTTGATAATAAAGAATTAATAAAAGAATCCTATAAAGGTATAAGACCTGCTCCTGGTTATCCAGCATGTCCAGATCATCTAGAAAAAGAAACTATATGGAAACTTTTAGATGTTGAAAATGCAATAGGAGTTAAGCTTACAGAAAGCTTAGCCATGTGGCCAGCATCTTCTGTTTCTGGATATTATTTTGCGAATGAAAACTCAAAATATTTTGGTTTAGGAAATATAAACGAAGACCAGCTTATAGATTATGCCAAAAGACGAAATATTGATTTAGAAAAAGCTAGAAAGTGGTTAAGTCCCAACTTAAACTAATAAAATGAAAGTAACAGAACACATAAAAAAAGCAAAAGGCAATACTCAATTCACTTTTGAAATTTTACCACCAGTAAAAGGTCATAATGTGCAGTCTATTTTTGACAACATTGATCCTTTGATGGAGTTTAACCCTCCTTTTATTGATGTCACATACCACAGAGAAGAGCATGTCTATAACGAACTGGAAAATGGGTTATTACAAAAAAAAGTGGTAAGAAAACGTCCAGGTACAGTAGGTATTTGTGCCGCTCTTCAAAATAAATATAATGTAGATGCGATTCCTCATATTCTGTGTGGAGGTTTTAGTAAAGAGGTTACGGAAAATCTTTTAATTGACTTAGATTTTCTAGGAATAAACAATATTGTAGCTCTTAAGGGGAGATGCTATTAAGTCAGAAACCTATTTCACACCAAATAAAGAGGGTCATTCTTATGCAAGCGAGCTTGTTAATCAAATAGCAGATTTAAATAAAGGAAAATATTTGGAAGAAGTTGAGGTGTCTTCAAAAACTGATTTCTGTATTGGAGTGGCTGGTTATCCTGAAAAACACATGGAAGCACCAAGTCTAGAAAGTGATATTCATTTTTTAAAAGAAAAAATTAAACTAGGTGCTGAATATATAGTAACTCAAATGTTTTTTGATAACAAGAAGTTCTTTGAATTTCAGGATATATGTAAAAAAGAAGGAATTACTGTCCCTATCATTCCAGGATTAAAGCCTATTTCAACAAAAAAACAACTAAATATTTTACCATTGAGATTTCATTGTGACCTTCCTGAAACTTTAATCAAAGAGGTTGTAAAATGCAAAGATAACTCGCAAATCAAAGAGGTTGGAATGGAGTGGTGTATACAACAAAGTAAGGAACTTAAAGAACATGGAGTTCCTTTTTTACATTACTATTCAATGGGAAAAGCACTTAATATCAAAAAAATTGCACAATCAGTTTTTTAGTTAAATGAAATTTCAATTGAAAATGAAAAAATAAATTTTAAAAATCACCAAATAACAGATAATATTATTATTTTTGGACGTTATTTTAAATAGAATATTTAGTAAGTTATTAAAAAATTTTAAAGTAAAATATGAGTTACCTATTTACATCCGAATCAGTCAGTGAAGGGCATCCTGACAAAGTTGCTGATCAAATAAGCGACGCACTAATTGATAATTTTTTAGCTTTTGATGCCAATTCAAAAGTTGCTTGTGAAACTTTAGTAACCACAGGACAAGTTGTACTTGCAGGTGAAGTTAAATCCAACACTTATCTTGATGTTCAAGCAATTTCCAGAAAAGTAATAAATAATATTGGCTACAATAAAAGCGAATATATGTTTGATGGTAATTCTTGTGGTGTTTTTTCTGCCATACATGAACAATCGTCTGATATAAATCAGGGAGTAGAAAGAAAAAATCCAGAAGATCAAGGTGCTGGAGATCAAGGAATGATGTTTGGGTATGCTTGTAATGAGACAGAAGACTACATGCCTTTAGCTTTAGATTTGTCTCACAAAATATTAATAGAATTAGCAGAATTAAGAAGAGAAAATAATGAAATAACTTATTTAAGACCCGACTCTAAATCACAGGTAACACTACAATATTCTGAAGATAATAAGCCTGAAAAAATTGTGGCCATTGTGGTTTCTACTCAACATGATGATTTTGATATTGAAGATAAAATGTTAGCTAAAATTAAACTGGATATTACTTCAATTCTAATACCAAGATTGTTAAATAAGTACCCAGATTATAAAACTTTTTTCAATAATGAAATAGAATATCACATAAATCCAACTGGGAAATTTGTTATTGGTGGTCCACATGGAGATACCGGTTTAACAGGACGAAAAATTATTGTAGATACATATGGAGGAAAAGGTGCACATGGAGGAGGCGCTTTTTCAGGTAAAGACCCTAGTAAAGTTGATAGAAGTGCTGCATATGCAACAAGACATATCGCTAAAAATTTAGTTGCTGCTGGAGTGGCTGATGAATGTTTAGTTCAAGTTAGCTACGCCATTGGAGTGGCTAAGCCAATGGGTATATTTGTAAATACTTATGGGACATCTAAGATTTCTATGAATGATAGTGAATTAGCTAAAATTGTTGAAGAAATTTTTGATATGCGTCCTTATTTTATTGAAAAAAGATTAAAATTAAGGAATCCAATTTATACTGAAACAGCTGCTTACGGGCACATGGGAAGAAAATCAAAATTTGTCACTAAGACTTTTACTTCTCCAAACGGTGAATCAAAAACTTTAGAAGTTGAGTTGTTTACCTGGGAAAAACTAGATATGATAGATAAAATTAAACTAAAATTAAAACTATAATAAATGAGTAACGCAAAACACATTCCATTCAAAGTAAAAGATATTTCTTTAGCTGATTGGGGAAGAAAGGAAATTAGATTAGCTGAAGCAGAAATGCCAGGTCTTATGTCACTAAGAGAAGAGTATGGTGAAACAAAACCCTTAAAAGGAGCTAGGATTGCTGGTTGTCTTCATATGACCATACAAACTGCAGTTCTTATAGAAACGTTAGTTGAATTAGGTGCTGATGTTACTTGGAGTTCTTGTAATATTTTCTCTACTCAAGATCATGCAGCTGCAGCAATCGCAGCAGCAGGTATACCAGTCTATGCATGGAAAGGCATGAATGAAGAAGAGTTTGAATGGTGTATTGAACAAACCGTATTTTTTGGAGAAGATAAAAAACCGTTAAATATGATTTTAGATGACGGTGGGGATTTAACTAATTTAGTTCTTGATCATTACCCTGAACTAGTAAATGGAATTAAAGGTTTGTCAGAAGAAACAACTACGGGTGTTCATAGACTATATGAAAGAGTTAAAAATGGTACGTTGCCATTACCGGCAATTAATGTAAATGATTCAGTCACCAAATCTAAATTTGATAATAAATATGGTTGTCAGGAAAGTGCGGTAGACGCAGTTAGAAGAGCTACTGATGTTATGATTGCAGGTAAAAGAGTGTTAGTTGCAGGTTACGGAGATGTGGGAAAAGGGACTGTCGCATCATTTAGCGGGGCAGGAGCGATTGTAACGGTTGTTGAAATTGATCCAATTTGTGCCTTACAAGCATCTATGGATGGTCATGAAGTTAAAAAAATGAAAACCGCAATAGGAAATGCTGATATAATTGTTACTGCAACAGGTAATAAAGATATTTTAAAAGAAGAGCATTTTAGGTTAATGAAAGACAAAGCGATTGTATGTAATATTGGTCATTTTGATAATGAAATTGACATGTCATGGCTAAATACAAATTACGGAAATACTAAAGATGAAATTAAACCACAAGTTGATTTATATAATATCGAAGGAAAAGACGTGATTATATTAGCAGAGGGTAGACTAGTTAATTTAGGATGTGCTACTGGACATCCAAGTTTTGTGATGAGTAATTCATTCACAAATCAAACTCTAGCTCAATTAGAACTTTGGTTAAATACAGATTCCTACGAAAATAAAGTTTACATGCTTCCAAAACATTTAGACGAAAAAGTTGCTAAATTGCATTTGAAAAGATTAGGTGTTGAACTTGAGGAATTAGATAAAGATCAGGCTGATTATATTGGAGTTAAAGTTGAAGGCCCCTATAAGCCAGAATATTATAGGTATTAAAAATAGGTACTAAAACGAATCAATAGAATGATTTTAGAAATGAAAGTTCCGTCTCCGGGTGAATCAATTTCAGAAGTTGAAATTGCAGAGTGGCTTGTAAAAGATGGGGACTATGTAAAAAAAGATCAAACTATTGCCGAGGTGGATTCAGATAAAGCAACCTTAGATCTTCCTGCAGAAGAAAGTGGAGTAATTACCTTAAAAGCTAATGAAGGAGATGCAGTAGAGGTAGGGGCAGTAGTATGTTTAATAGATACTTCTGCAAAAGCGCCTGTTTCTGATAAAACAAATCCAGTAGAAAAAGTTGTTGAAAAAACAATTCAAAAACAATCAGAGCCAATTGAAACTAAAATAGAAGAAAGTAGTTTTGCTAGTGGAACACCTTCCCCTGCAGCAGCAAAAATATTAAGTGAAAAAAATATTTCAGCTTCCAATGTTAATGGATCGGGAAGAGGAGGAAGAATTACAAAAGAAGATGCTTTGAAAGCACTTCCAAAAGTTGATTTAAATGCAATAGTAAAAGACCGGAAAATCGAATCCAAAAAGCTTTCGATGCTTCGAAGGAAAGTAGCTCAAAGGTTAGTAGCTGTGAAGAACCAAACAGCAATGCTTACTACTTTTAATGAGGTCAATATGACTCCGATATTTGAGCTTAGAAAAAAATACAAAGAAGAGTTTAAAGAAAAACATGGGGTTGGACTTGGTTTTATGAGCTTTTTCACAAAAGCTACTGTTCAAGCATTACAAGAATTTCCGGATGTTAATAGTATGATCGATGGAGACCAACAGATTAAATATGATTTCTTTGATATAAGCATCGCAGTTTCTGGACCAAAAGGATTAATGGTTCCTGTAGTTAGAGATGCTCAAAAGTTAACTTTCTCAGGTATTGAAAAAGAAATAAAAAGATTGGCTATTAGAGCTAGAGATGGTGAAATTACGGTGGATGAAATGACAGGAGGAACTTTTACTATAACCAATGGAGGGGTTTTTGGATCGATGCTTTCCACTCCCATAATTAATCCCCCACAATCTGCTATTCTAGGAATGCACAATATTATAGAAAGGCCAATTGCAGTTAATGGAAAAGTGGAGATACATCCAATAATGTACTTAGCACTTTCTTATGACCATAGAATTGTAGATGGAAAAGAATCAGTTGGTTTTTTAGTAAATATAAAAGAAGCGCTTGAAAATCCTGTAGAAAAGTTGATGGGTGGAGATGTTAAAAAAGCCTTAGAGCTTTAGATAAAGTCTACTTTTTTCATAATCTATAATTGCTTTTCCTTTTTTTAAAGTGTCCGCTCCAATTATTCCATCTACTTTTTGAATTTCTCTTTCACTCAACGCACTGTTAATATGATTTAAATCAAACAATACTAAAGAGCATGAGTTGTTTACCCATTTTCCAATTTCTAATTTATTTTTATTAGAAACTTTGGTTTCTTGCATTAAGTCGGTTGCGCTAGATGCTTTGATTTCGCTCTTTTGAGAAATTAATTTGAATTTTTCTAATTGAGTTAAATCTGAGCAAGTATTGGAAGCGCCAGTATCTAGAATAAATAATCCCTTTATATTATTAATTGTTGCTTCTATTTGATAGTGGTTAGTACTTGTTTTTTTTAAATTAATGCTTGTATAACCCTGAGATTTAAGGAAAAAGTGTCTTGTTTTTTTCATTGAAATAAAATTAACCTAAAATATTAACTTAGCCCCATGCAAATTATAGATACCCACACTCATTTATATCTTGAACAATTCGTAGATGACGTAGACAAGGTTATTGAAAGAGCAATTAATAGTGGAATAGATAAGTTTATTTTTCCTGCTATTGATTCGTCCTATTTGAGTGAAATGCTAGAGCTAGAAAAAAAATATCCTAAAAATATTCATTTGATGTCTGGTCTTCATCCAGTATCTGTAAAAGAAAATTACAAGGAGGAACTTGATGTGGTGGTTAAAAGTTTAAACGCCCATAAATACGTTGCTATTGGAGAAATAGGAATTGATTTGTATTGGGATAAAACTTTTTTAAAAGAGCAACAAGAAGCTTTTGAGTTTCAGATTAGGCTGGCAATTTCTAATGATTTACCAATTGTTATACATTGTAGAGAGGGATTCGATGAAATATTTGAAATTTTAGATGCTGAAAAATGTTCAAAACTTCGTGGGGTATTCCACTGTTTTACAGGAACACTTGAGCAGGCCAATAGAGCTATTGGTTTAGGTTTCTTACTAGGAATAGGAGGAGTAGTTACTTTTAAAAATGGAGGAATTGACAAATTCATTAACCAAATAGACATTAAAAATATAGTTTTAGAAACAGACTCTCCTTATTTATCTCCTGTCCCTTTTCGTGGAAAAAGGAACGAGAGTTCTTACATAACCTATGTGCTTAGTAAGTTATCAGGTCTTTATGAAATGAGCGAAATAGAGATAGCAGATATAACCACAAAAAATGCTTCAAAAATATTTAATCTGTAATATTTAAATACCTACTTTTGAAATTCTTAAAAAGAGAGGTGGCCGAGTGGTTTAAGGCGCACGCTTGGAAAGCGTGTATACGCCAAAAGTGTATCGAGGGTTCGAATCCCTTCCTCTCTGCAAATCTAAAGTTCGTCATTACAACATACCAAACAGTATGTTGTTTTGTTGTCGCTGGACAAATTATGTTTGTAGAAAACATTATTTTTATTTGAACTTTTTTATATATATTTAACAACTTATTTAAACAAATTAACTTACAAATAATGAAAAGAATTTTATCACTTTTAGTAGTAACGGCTGTTTTCTTATCAAACTTTGGGCTTTATGCACAAGATGAATCAGCTATGCAAGAGGAAGTAGCTCAAGAAGAAGTAATGCAGGAACAAGTAATGCAGGAAGAAGTAATGGATGAGGAGCCAGCAGAAGCTAATTTTACTCAAGAATTAAAAAATCGTTTTATTGAAGGAGGTCCTGGGTTCATGGGAATTGTACTTGCATGTTTAATCTTTGGATTAGCAATAGCTATTGAAAGAATTATTTATTTAAATCTTGCAACAACTAATACTCAAAAATTAACCGAAGACGTAGAAAGTGCTTTAAAATCTGGTGGAACTGAAGCCGCTAAAGAAGTTTGTAGAAATACTTCTGGTCCAGTAGCATCTATTTTTTATCAGGGACTTGACAGAGCAGACGATGGAGTAGAGAGTGCTGAAAAAGCAGTGGTTGCTTATGGTGGTGTTCAAATGGGTCAACTTGAAAAAAATGTTTCGTGGATCTCTTTATTTATTGCTCTTGCTCCAATGCTTGGTTTCATGGGAACAGTAATTGGTATGATCCAAGCTTTTGATAAGATTCAAGCAGCTGGAGACATGCAGCCATCACTTGTTGCTGGTGGTATTAAAGTAGCACTTTTAACAACTGTATTTGGACTTGTAGTTGCTATTATTCTTCAAATTTTTTACAATTACATCATTGCAAAAATTGATAGTATTGTAAATGACATGGAAGATGCTTCCATAACTTTGATAGACATTCTTGTAGCTCATAAAAAATAATCTATATGAATATTCAAAAAATAACAACGCTTGTATGTGCAAGTATAGGATTACTTGGTGTTTTATTCTTACTTTTTATAATTGGTAAAGGAGACGATGCAATTGAGATGAGTGCATTGCAAGGGGATTATGGATTTGTTTCCTACATTATTTATTTAGCTCAATTTACATTGGCAATAACTATTTTAATAACTCTTGGGTTTTCCGGTAAAAACTTAGCCTCTGATAAAAATAAATTAAAAAGCTCACTAATGTCTCTTGGAGCTTTTTTGTTTGTGATTTTAATTGCTTTTCTTTTTTCTTCTGGAGTTGAAACTCCTATGAAAGACGATGCGGTTTTATCAGCTAGTGGTTCAAGATGGGTAGAAACAGGTATTAGAACTTTTTATTTTTTAACTGTAATTGCTCTAGGTGCTATGGCTTTTAATTCTATAAAAAACTTAATTAAAAAATAGATGGCTAGAAAATCACCTGAAGTTAATGCAGGCTCTATGGCCGATATTGCCTTTCTATTACTGATATTCTTTTTAGTAACCACTACCATAGAAACGGATTCAGGTATTAATAGAAAACTTCCTCCGATGGAAGATGTAATCGATCCACCGATCATTAAAGAAAGAAATATTTTTACTGTTGTAGTAAATAAAAATAACGATATTCTAGTTGAAGAAAAGCCAATGGAACTTCGTGATATTAGATCAGCAGCAGTTAAGTTTCTAGATAATGGGGGAGGAGTTGGAGAAGAAGCATGTGATTATTGTAAGGGAGAAAGAGACAAGTCTTCCTCTGATAATCCAGAAAAAGCAATCATCTCGCTTAAAAACGATAGAGAAACAGACTATAAGGTATACATTTCGGTACAAAACGAACTAGTTGCAGCCTACAACGTGCTTAGAGATAGAGAGTTTATTTCTCTATATCCAAATGAAAGAATGACATTTGTAGAAGCCAATAAATTTTATTCTGACCCCAGAACAAGTCCGAAACTTAAAGCTAAGTTGAAACCAAAACTAGATGTTTTAAAAAGAATGTATCCTCAAAAATTATCTGAGGCTGAACCTAGTAAACTAAAATAAATAATAAGATGTCTAAGTTTAAAAAGAAAAAAGACGGAGAACAACCAGCCATAAATACAGCATCTCTTCCTGATATTGTTTTCATGCTTTTATTTTTCTTTATGGTTGCAACTGTTATGCGTGACAATACATTAATGGTTACCAATACTCTACCAGCTGCAGATCAAGTACAGAAATTAGATAAAAAAGATAGGGTTATCTATATCTATGCTGGAAAGCCAAGCGAGAGGTATGTTAAAAAATATGGAGACCAACCAAAAATTCAACTTAATGACAAGTTTTCTGTAGTTTCAGATGTAGGAGCTTACATTCTTGCTGAAAGAGCTACCAAACGTGAGGAACTTCAAAACGTACTTACTACTTCTTTAAAGGTTGATGGAGAAACTAATATGGGTCTTATTTCTGATATTAAACAAGAACTTAGAAAGGTAAATGCATTAAAAATTAATTATACAACCAGAATAGGGGATTATACTCAAAACAAATAATCACTGGTTTTTAAATTATAATATTCGAGCATCCTTTTAGGGTGCTTTTTTTATTTTATTAAATTAACTTTGTTGTATGTTGAAATTTGGAAATTTTTTCTTTTTCTTTTTATTTTCAATCAGTTGCTTTTCTCAACTTGACTCAATTGATGACAAGTACAGAGAAGATCAGTTTTATTTTGGAGTTTTCTATAATTCCCTTTTAAACAGTCCAAATGATTTTAATCAAAATAAGTTCTCTAGTTCCGTTAATTTAGGTTTTATTCGTGATTTTCCATTAAATAAGGACAGAAATTTTGGATTGGGCTTGGGTTTGGGACTTTCCACCGGGAGCTTTCACAATAATTTAAAACTATCTAGTTTAAACAATCAGTTTGATGCCAATATTATTACTGATCCACAATCCTTCACAAAAAATAAATGGACTTTAAACGAACTAGAATTCCCTTTTGAGATTAGATGGAGAACCTCAACAGCAGAAAATTATAAATTTTGGAGAATATATTTTGGAATAAAAACAAGTTATGTTTTTAGTAGTAAGCATGTTTTTGAATCAAGTTCCGGAAAAGAAATTACAAGAGACTTGCCTTTCAATAAGCTTCAAACAGGTTTTACTCTAAATGCAGGTAACAACACCTGGAATTTAGGCCTTTATTTGGGCCTTCAGCCTTTATTTAAAGAAGAATTCACTGACAAGCATCTCGAAATAGCTGATATTAAGCAATTTAAGGTTGGATTGATTTTTTATATTTTCTAAATAAACAGCCTTTTATATTATTAAATCACGTATATATCACCAAAAAACTGATAGTTTTACAATTTTATTTATATTTACAAGGTTATAGAGTTTTGATAACAACTAACAAAAACTAAAATAATATTATTATGAAAAGAATTTTGTCACTGATTACAGTACTTTTTAGTACTTTAATTTTCGCACAAACTACCGTAACAGGAACTGTTACTGATGACAACAACGATCCGATTCCCGGAGCTAATGTTGTTTTTAGTGCGCTAAATGGTGCTATTGCTGATTTCGATGGAAATTTTTCTATTTCCGTTAATCAACAACCACCCTTTACAATAACTGTTTCAAGTGTAGGTTTTGATTCTGCTACTTTAAATGTTACTTCGTCTAATTTAGATTTTAATGTACAATTAGTTTCTTCACAGAACCTTTTAGATGAAATCGTTGTTTCAGCTTCTAGAGTTCCAGAAAGACTTTTTGAGTCCGCTGTAACTATTGAGAAGTTTGATTATAAAGACATAGCACAATCTACAGGAGCTGACTTTTATGCTAGTTTAGATGGCCTTAAAGGAGTTCAAATTAATTCTGGAGGTCTTTTATTACAACAAGTTAATACTAGAGGTTTCTCAACTGTTTATAATGAAGGTTTTGTTCAGCTTGTAGATGGAATGAATAACGAGGCACCAGGACTGAGTTTCTCAGCTGGTAACTTACTTGGAATAAATGTTTTAGATATTCAAAGTGTTGAACTTATGCCAGGTGCTGCATCTGCTTTATACGGAGCCAATGCAACTAAAGGTATCTTGTTTATGAACAGTAAAAATCCTTTTGACTTTCCTGGAGTAAGTGTTTCTTACAAGCACGGTATTACTTCTCAAAAAGCTGCAGGTGATAATTATTATTATGACATCGCCTTGAGAGCTGCTAACAAATTCAGTGATAAGTTTGCTGCTAAATTTACAGTTAGTTATGTGGAGGGTGAAGATTGGCATGCGGTTGATTACAGAGATATTAATAGATTAGGTCGTGGAAGATCATATAATACTAACAATGCAGGAGTAACTGCTCCTTGGAGAAATCAATCAGGTTTAGATTCAACTCCACCAACTGACCCTTCTATGTATCCTGATTACGATGGAGTTAATGTTTACGGAGATCTTGCACAGAACATAAACATGGATCAAGCTTTTGCTGGATTGGTTTTACCTGGACTTGTACAGCAAGGTTTATTGAGTAGTGCTCAAGCTGCTTTCTTTGGAAATATATTTATGAACAACACTTTCTTTGGAACGCAAACAATTAACGCTACTGGATACAAGGAAACGGATTTAATTGATAATAAAGCTTCTAGTATGAAAGCAGATATTTCTTTACACTACAAGCCAACAGAAGATTCTGAATTAATTTTCAATTCTAAGCTAGGTCAAGGTAATACGATGCTTCATGCTACAAACAGAAACATGTTGAAGAACTTTGGATTACAACAACATAAAATTGAATACAATAATAAAAATCTTACTTTAAGAGCTTATACCTCTATTGAAGATTCTGGAAACACCCACGATACAAGTGCACTAGGTGCTGTAATGGTACTTTCTCAACCTGGAGGTTTAGGCGCATGGTATGGTGGATATTTGGGTCAGTATTTTGGTTTAAGTGGAGTTTACACAACTGTTAATGCAAACCCTGTTGTTGGACTTCAAACAATTTTAGGAGCTGCTCAGCAAGGAGCTACGTTTCGTCAATTACTTCAATCTTTAGGTAAGAATGATCTTTCTGCTCATGGAACAGCTAGAACAGTTGCAAATCAAAATATGATTCAAGCCTGGAAGTGCTGCTTGGGATTCTGTATACAAAACAGCTGTTACAAATGGAATTGATGTTTTTTCAGGAGGAGCAGGAATTTTAGATACTTCAAAATCAACTAGTTTTGAGGTAAATTATAACTTACAAGACTTAGTAAGTATAGCCGATATAATTATTGGTGCTTCCCACAGAAAATATGCCCTGAGATCAAACGGAACATTGTTTACAGATTATACGTCTCCAATTGAATTTGTTGACATGGGATTATATGCTCAAGCTAAAAAAGATTTATTTGGTGGAGCATTGAAATTAACTGGATCGATGCGTTACGATAAGAGTCAGTTTTTTGATGGTCATATTACACCAAGAATTGGTGGGCTTTTATTTCTTTCCGAAAATCAAAATTTAAGATTTTCTTACCAAACAGGATACAGAAACCCATCTTCTCAAGATCAATACATCGGTCTGGATATAGGTTCAGCTATTTTAATGGGTAGTTCGCCTGATAATGTCGAAAGGTTTAGTATGGATGTTTTAGGAGTTACTACAACTGACAGGTATACTTTAACAGGAAACCACATAAAAAATAATTCTTACACCTTATCTTCCGTTCAAGCTGGAGCTCCAGTTATTGCAGAACTTGGGAACGTAGAGCCTGAGTATGTGAAATCTTATGATTTTGGTTATAGAATAAATGGCAAGAAAACTGCTTTAGATATTAATGCTTATTTCACTGAGTGGGATAATTTTATTTCTGCTGAAAATGTTGTTACGCCAATGTTTATGCATCCAACATTTGGAGGTCTTGCAGCTATTGCTCAAGGAGATTTTAGAATAGTAAGTTACGATAGTAATACCGATGAGGTGGTTAGAACTTATGGTTTAACGGTAGGTTTAGAAACTAATCTGTTTAAAATTTATGATTTAAATATATCCACTTCTTATAACAAAATGAAATTTGCTACGTTCGGTTCTGATTATAAATCATATTTCAATACTCCGCAAACAAGAGTTAAAATTGCTTTAGGTTCAACTAAACTTGCAAAAAATTTCTCATTCAATATTAGCGCTAAATACCATGATAAATTTTACTGGGAACAGTCAGGTTTTATGGATGGATGGATTGATTCAAATACAACATTTGATGCTACAATGAGTTTTGCAGTACCTAAAATTAACGCCAACATTAAAGTGGGTGGTGTGAATATAGGTGGATGTGAATACCAAAATATGCCAGGTTCTGGTTTTATAGGTCAACAGTATTATGTAGGGTTTACTTTAAATCCATAATATCAATTTTTAAATGTTAATAAAAAGGCGCCAATTGGCGCCTTTTTTTTGTATAAAAATTAAAGAAATTAAACTATAAAATTTTATATTTGCGGAATTAAATTTCCATATTAATAAGAATATTTTCAATTAAAAATTATACAATGTCAAATTCGATAGGTAAAGTTTCTCAGATTATTGGTCCCGTAGTGGATGTAGCTTTTGATTCATCTAAATCTACACTTCCTAAGATATACGATTCTCTTGAAATTAAGAAAGCGGATGGTTCTATTTTAGTTCTCGAAGTTCAGTCTCATGTTGGGGAAGATGTGGTAAGAACAATATCTATGGATTCAACAGATGGTCTTCAAAGAGGAGTGGATGTTGTAGCGACAGGAAATCCAATAAAAATGCCAATTGGTGAAGATATTTATGGGAGGTTATTTAATGTTATTGGTGATGCAATTGATGGTTTAGGTGATTTACCTAAAACAGGAGAAAATGGATTAGCAATACACAGAGAAGCGCCTGATTTTGATCAGCTCTCCACTTCAACTGAGGTTTTATTTACTGGAATTAAAGTGATTGATTTAATTGAACCTTATGCTAAGGGTGGTAAAATTGGTTTATTTGGTGGAGCTGGAGTAGGTAAAACAGTTTTGATTCAGGAATTGATTAATAACATTGCCAAAGGACACGGGGGACTTTCTGTATTTGCAGGAGTTGGAGAGAGAACAAGAGAAGGAAACGACCTTTTAAGAGAAATGTTAGAATCGGGAATTATAAAATACGGAGAAGAATTTGATAAATCCATGGAAGAAGGTGGATGGGATTTAAGTAAAGTAGATAAAAAAGCAATGAAAGACTCAAAAGCAACATTTGTTTTTGGTCAGATGAATGAGCCTCCTGGAGCAAGAGCTAGAGTAGCGCTTTCAGGTTTGACAGTTGCTGAATATTTTAGAGACGGTGCAGGAGATGGACAAGGTAAAGATGTCTTGTTCTTTGTAGACAATATATTCAGATTTACTCAAGCAGGTTCCGAAGTTTCTGCTTTACTAGGGAGAATGCCATCAGCGGTTGGTTACCAACCTACTTTAGCTACGGAAATGGGAGCAATGCAGGAAAGAATTACATCCACTAAAAAAGGCTCTATTACATCTGTTCAAGCAGTATACGTGCCTGCAGATGATTTAACAGATCCAGCTCCAGCTACAACTTTTGCTCACTTAGATGCAACAACGGTTCTTTCTAGGAAAATTGCTGAACTTGGAATTTATCCTGCTGTGGATCCTTTGGATTCAACATCTAGAATTCTTACAGCAGAAATATTGGGAGATGAGCATTACAATTGTGCTCAAAAAGTTAAAGAACTTCTGCAGAAGTATAAAGAACTACAAGATATCATTGCTATTTTAGGAATGGAAGAACTTTCAGAAGAAGACAAGCTCTCAGTTTATAGAGCAAGAAAAGTTCAGAGATTCCTTTCTCAACCTTTTCATGTTGCAGAGCAGTTTACGGGAATCCCAGGAGTTTTAGTAGATATTAAAGATACTATCAAAGGTTTCAATATGATTATGGATGGAGAGTTAGATCACCTGCCTGAGTCTGCCTTTAACCTGAAAGGAACTATTGAGGAGGCTATTGAAGCTGGTGAAAAAATGTTAGCTGAAGCATAATAATAATTTATATGTATTTAGAAATAGTAAGTCCAGAAAGAACTTTGTTTAATGGAGATGTGGAGTCTGTTTTAGTGCCCGGTACTGATGGTTCTTTTCAAATGTTAAACAACCACGCTCCTATTGTTTCTACGCTTATTAAAGGAACGGTTAAGATTTTAGGAGAAGTAAATATTACAGAGGAGTTATCAGATATTTTTTCTAAAGTAGGTTCTAAGGAAACACATTTAAACATATCTTCTGGAGTAGTTGAAATGAAAGAAAATAAAATAATCATTTTAACTGATTAGATTTAGCTCCTTCTTAATTTACTATTTTAGTGGTTCTTATATGAATTACAAGATTTCTTTATTACTCTTTTTTATATTTCATGGATTGTTTTCTCAAAATCCAAGTTCTAAACAGGTTTTAGATGAAGTAGTAGTATCCTCTACAAAAATCAATTTGCCTTTTTCAAAAAACTTCAGAACCATTGAAATTATTTCTTCTGAGCAAATAGCAATAAGTACAGCTACTAATGTTTCTGATTTATTACAACAAACTACAGGAATTGATATTAGAAGAAGGGGAACTGGTGGGATACAAGGAGATTTGTATATAAGAGGAGGAGGATTTGATCAAACTTTACTTCTAGTTGATGGAATGAAAATGGACAATTCCCAAACGGGACACCACACTCTTAACATGATTCTTCCTCTCCATTTGATTGAAAGAATAGAAATTATTAAAGGCCCTGCTTCAAGAATTTTTGGACAAAATGCATATGCTGGAGCAATTAATATCATAACAAAAGAGGTGAAAGGCGAAAATGGAACAACAATTTATAAACCGACCGAGTTGTCTTTTGGTTCTTATAGTCAAAAAAATTTAGGTCTCTCCTTATCAATAATAAGAGAAAAAGTTAAAAATATTATAAGTTTTACAACCAATAGATCTGATGGTTATCGACATAATACAGATTATATAAATAATAATTATTTTTCTAAAACCTCTTTCAAAACAAAATCATCACCCGTTGATTTAATTGCTTCTTTTTCCCACAGAAAATTTGGTGCAAATGGCTTCTACGCTAGTCCCTCTGCAACGGAGCAATATGAGGAAACACAAGCAAGTCTTCTAGGGATATCAACAGTATTTAAGTCAGAAAAATTAATAATTAAACCTAGGCTATATTGGAAAAGAGGACAAGATGAATACATATACATTAGAGACAATCCCTCTGTTTATAGAAACCTTCACAAAACCAATAAGATCTCTGCTGAATTAAGTGGTTCTTATTTTACTAAACTTGGAATAACAGGATTTGGTATAGATTTATCTACAGTCAATATCACTAGTAATAATTTAGGGGACCACAGTAGAAGGACAGTTAATGTGTTTGTAGACCATACTTTTGAAATGTTTAATAAAAAATTAAGCTTGTCTCCAGGAATTGCTATCAGTCATTTTTCAGATTTATCTTTTCATTCATTCCCTGGAATTGATGTAGGATATCATTTAAGTTCTAATTTTAAATTCTACTCTAATATTGGTAAAACTTATAGAATTCCCACTTACACAGATTTGTATTATAGTAGTAAAACAACACTTGGAAATGAGAATTTAAATCCTGAGCAAGCAACTTCAACAGAATTTGGGTTTAAATACAATAGTTCTAATTTTAATTTTTCTGGAGTTGTTTTTTCAAGAAAATCAAAAAACATAATAGACTATGTTAAAAAAAATGAAAATGATTTGTGGAAAGCTTCAAATATAGGTTCTTTGAACACAAGGGGATATGAATTGGATTTATCTTATTCTTTTTTAGGAAAAGATTTTTCTTCCAATACATTTTCTCTAGGATATTCCAATCTTAAAGACGACAACTATGTTAGTAATGTAAATTATTCTCAGTACTCATTAAACTCTATAAAAAGTCACTTTATTTCAAAACTTAATATTAACTACAAAAAGATACATCTTTCCACTGTTTTTAAATATGTGAAACGTGCTGACAATTCCAATTACTCTGTTTTAGACACCAAGGTATCGTATAAATCGTTTTTTGTTAACGTAAACAATATTTTAGATGAAGTGTATTCTGAAACTAATTTAGTTCCTATGCCAGCAAGAAATTTATTATTGGGTTATGTCTTTAAGGTAGACTAATTCTCCAGAAACGTAAGTTTTTAAAACTTCTGTTTTCGGTGTTTCATCTATATCAATTTTCATTATATCTCTATCTATTATAATAAAGTCAGCCAGCTTTCCCTTTTCTATACTTCCTTTTTCATTTTCTTCAAAATTTAAATAGGCAGCCCATATAGTCATTCCTTTCAGTGTTTCTTCTCTAGAAAGTGCATTTTGGGATTGAAATCCTTTTTCAGGATATCCATTCAAATCTTTTCTTGAAGTTGCGGCATAAAAAGTATGGAAAGGATTCACTCTTTCAACAGGAAAATCTGTACCTAAGCCTATTACTTTGGATTTGTTTAAAAGGGTTTTGTAAGCATAAGCTCCGTTAATTCTAGAGGAACCTACTCTGTCTTCTGCCCAATACATATCACTGGTAGCATGAGTAGGCTGTACAGATGGAAGAATTTTTTCATTAAAACCATCCATATCTTTTAAATCTATTATTTGTGAGTGTTCAATTCTCCATCGAGGATCTTTTTTATTTTTAAGAACTTTGGAATAAGTATTTAGTAATAACTTAACGGTAGAATCTCCAATGGCATGAGTATTCATCTGAAAATTTGCATTGGCTATTTTAGATGCGAGATCTTCAAGCTGCTTTGGTGTTGTAATTAGTTTTCCAAAGTTTTCTTTGTCATCATGGTATGGAGACTTCAATGTAGCTCCCCTAGAGCCTAAAGCTCCATCCCCATATATTTTCACTGAACTTACATTTAATCTAGGAGTTTTAATAGGACCTTTGTTTAGAAAATATTCAAGATTTTCTTTAGAATTACTAACCATAGCATACACTCTCATTTTTAAAATATTTTTCTTTTGAAGCTCGTCAATTAAAAAAATAGTTTCTTTAGACAGACCTGCATCGTCAACGGTGGTTAAACCGTTTTTAAAACATATTTCTTGAGCATCTAAAAGAGCTTGTTCTTTCTCTAAATTGGATAGCTCTGGTAAAACGTTGTCAATAAGCTCCATAGGCCCGTCAATTAACACTCCAGTTAACTCTCCGTTATTCTTGACAAGAGTTCCACTGCTGTTCTGTGTTTTAGTAGTTATTTTAGCCATGTCTAGAGCTTTTTGGTTCACTAAGTATGCATGACCATCTATTCTTTCTAAGACTACAGGAGTATCTGGAAAAAGCATGTCAAGTTCCTTTTTATTAGGAAACTCTTTTATGTCCCAATCGTTTTGATCCCATCCGCTTCCTTTTATTACGGAATTATTATCATTTGATTTAGATTTTAATTTTAAAATTATCTCATCAAAAGATTTAGTTCCAACCAAATCAATTACTTGCTGATTTAATCCCAGTCCATAAAAATGACAATGTGCATCAATTAATCCTGGTAAAATAGTAGAACCGTTGAGATCATAAGTTTCTTGGGCATTGTATTTTTTTAAAATATCATTTCCTCCTACATCGAAAAATAAACCATCTTTAATGGCAATGGCATTAACAATGGTAAAATCATTATCCACCGTATACACATTGGCATTGTACACTATTAAATCCACATTTTTTTTACATCCAAAAAGTGAAAAGAAAATTAATATTGATAAGATAATTTTTAGACTATATTTCATTTGTTTTAGAATATATTAAATTACTTTCCCAGCCCCTGTATAAAAGGTAAGAAATCATTTTTTTCTTTTTTAAAGTAGTGCTTAAGTTTTCCAAAGATGATAATTTTTTATTAAAAATTTCTTCCAGTTTATTAAGATAATCTCCTTCTTCTATTTCCTTTAATCCATGAGTAATATTATAAGGAGAAATATTTCTTTGTTTTAATTCGTTTATTATTCTGACCTTTCCCCAGTTCTTGATGTTAAACTTTCCTCTTACAAAGCTTTTAGAAAATCTAGTTTCATTTAAATAGTTTTCCTTTATTAAATTAGAAATTATTTCCTGTGATTGATGGGAATCAATTCTAAATGTTTTTAGTTTTTGAATTACTTCTTTGTGACATCTGTCTTGGTAGGAACAGTAGTATTGAAGTTTACCTTCAATTTCTTTAATTGTCAAGTCGTTCTTATTCATCTTTGAAAATTAGTACAATTTAGATCAAAAAAAAAGCGGCTTTAAGGCCGCTTTTTTGTTATGCATTAATGATTTTACCATCTTTATCAAAGAATCGAAAATGTAAATAGGTGTAAGCATCTCTTGGGATAATCTTAATCCATCTCTTATGATCAAAATACCATTTTGATCTAATTGAAGGATAACCACTTTTTACATATGCAGCAATAAAAGGATGCAAATGTAAAACGAGTTTTTTATCGTCGTACTTTTTATTATTTAAGATTTTTTCTAATTTATTTGAAATTTTATCAATTAAAACAATTGGAGCTTCAACAGTTCCATTAGTATTTGGATTTAATTCTTTTGTTTTTATATCCATTTCTGGTCTGACTCTTTGACGAGTCATTTGAATTAAACCAATTTTACTTGGTGGAAGAATTTTATGTTTAGCTCTGTCAGAATCCATTTCACTTTTAAAGTGATCAAATAGTTTCTTTCTGTTTTCAGGACTAGTGTGGTCAATAAAGTCAATGACTATAATTCCACCCATATCTCTTAGTCTTAATTGTCTAGCAATTTCAGAAGCTGCTAATAAATTTACTTCAAGAGCAGTTTCTTCTTGATTTTTTGCTTTGGTTGATCTATTTCCACTATTTACGTCAATAACATGAAGGGCCTCGGTATGCTCAATTATTAAGTAAGCACCTTTACTCATTGTTACAGTCCTTCCAAATGCTGTTTTGATTTGACGTTCCACTCCATATTGTTCAAATATTGGAGTATCAGTTTGATGAAGTTTTACTATTGATTGCTTTTCTGGAGCAATTTGTTTTAAGTAATCCTTTATCTCTGAATACATGGATTTTTGATTAACATATATTCCAGTGAAGGAGTCGTTAAAAATATCTCTTAAAATCGATGAAGACCTATTCATTTCACTTTGTACTTTTGAAGGAGTTTCAGATCCTTTAATTTTTTTACAAAGTTCTATCCAATAACCATAAAGGTTTTGCAAGTCTTTGTCAAGCTCAGCAACTTTTATATCTTTTGCTACTGTTCTAACAATTACTCCAAATCCTTTGGGTTTGATACTTTGAACTAATCTTTTTAATCTGCTTTTTTCTTCTCTACTTTCTATTTTTTGAGAAATAGAAATTCTATTAGAAAAAGGAACTAATACTAGAAAACGTCCAGCAAAGGACAATTCGGAACTAATTCTAGGACCTTTTGTAGATATTGGTTCTTTAATGATTTGAACTAATACAGTTTGATTAGGGCTTATAACATCGGAGATACTCCCTTCCTTGTCAATTTCTGATTCAAAATGAAATTTATCAAGGGAAAAATTCTTTATTTTACCTGCGCTTACACCTTTAATGAACTTAATTAATGATAATATTTTCGGACCTAGGTCGTGATAATGTAAAAATGCATCTTTTGCATATCCAACATTAACAAATGCAGCATTTAAACCAGAAATAGTTTTTTTTGTTCTGGCTAAAAAAATGTCTCCTACATTAAATTTATTACTATCATTTTGTTTGTGTAGTTCAATTAATTTTCCGTTTTTAAGTAGTGCAAAATCAACTGCAGTAGAATTCGATCGTATAATGATTTCTTTACTCACAATTTATGATTTAATATTCATATTAAAATATGAATAGGTTATACTAATATACACAGGGTTTTTATTTTCGTGGAAGATAAATTAGCAGTGAACAACTACCAAAGTAAGCTTCATTTCAAAGAACATAGAATGTTCATAAAAGAAATAATTTAATTATTTCTTTTTGTGTCGATTAGCTCGACTTCTTTTTTTTCGCTTGTGCGTAGCTACCTTGTGCCTTTTTCTTTTTTTACCACTTGGCATAATATCTTTTTTAAATTAATTATTTTTCTTTACGCCATCAATAAATATTTTGGCAGGTTTAAAAGCTGGAATATGATGTGCGGGAATTCTTATGGTTGTATTTTTTGAAATATTTCTACCTGTCTTTTCAGCTCTTTTCTTAACAATAAAACTTCCGAATCCTCTGAGGTAAACATTTTCTCCATTATTTAACGAACCTTTGATTTCATCCATCAAATTTTCAACAGTTGCTAAAACTTCATTTTTTTCTAATCCTAGGTTATTTGAAATTTTAGTTACAATCTCCGCTTTGGTCATATTCTTAATTTTATTTATGTTTACTTTTTAGGTTGCCAAATATATAAATTAATATTCACAATTCATTTTTTATCTAACTCTAAAAAGCACACTAATTTTGGATTTAAATTTATCAAAAAGTACCATAAAAAGTTTTTCAAAAAAATTGATTTGTTGGTATTATAAAAATAAGAGAGATTTACCTTGGAGAAAAACAAAAGATCCTTATAAAATCTGGTTGTCTGAAATTATATTACAGCAAACTAAAATTGCTCAAGGACTTCCTTACTATCAAAAGTTCGTTGTACAATATCCAACTGTATCTAAATTAGCAAAAGCCTCAGAACAACAAGTTTTAAAATTGTGGGAAGGTTTAGGTTATTACAGTAGAGCTAGAAACCTTCACAAGACTGCTAAAATTGTTATTAATGACCTAAAAGGAGTTTTCCCATCCAAACATAAAGAGCTAATAAAGCTTCCGGGAATTGGAGATTATACGGCTAGTGCAATAAGCTCATTTTCTATAAATGAGATTAATCCTGTTATAGACGGTAATGTTTATAGATTTTTATCTAGGTTAATTGGAATTAAAACACCTATTAATACAGGTAAGTCTCATAAAGAATTTAGAGATATAGCTGAAATATTAATATCGAAACGAAATCCATCTGATTTTAATCAGGCAATAATGGAATTTGGTTCCTTAATATGCAGGCCAAACTCCCCATTGTGTGAAAAATGTATGTATAAAAAGATTTGTTTTGCCCACTTAAATAAAGAAGTACATGCATTACCTGTAAAAATTAAAAAGAAAAAAGTGAGAGATAGATTTTTTAATTTTTTAATTGTAAAATCTGAAAGTAATCAAACAATCATCATAAAAAGAAAAGGAAAAGATATATGGCAAAATTTATATCAATTTCCCCTTTTTGAAACAAATAAAAAAATTGATAATAAAATAATGTTGAATAAATTAAACAATCTAGAATATTTAGATTCTTCAAAAATTAAATTAGACCTTTTTCAAAATAAAAGTTTTAGTCATAAACTTTCTCATCAAAATATTCATTCTTCCTTCTGGCTAATTAACGTTAAAAGATTGAGTAATGATTTTGTAAATATTTCGAATTTAAAACAATACCCTTTTCCAAAACCAATTTCTAATTTCCTTTCTTCGTATAATTGGTAATATTTGCTTTTTCGTATATTTGATTGTAATAAAAAAAATAAGAAATGAGTGGTTCTCTAAATAAAGTAATGCTAATAGGTAATTTAGGAGATGAAGTGAAAATGCATCACTTTGATGGGGGAGGTTGTATTGGAAGGTTTCCAATTGCTACTAACGAAAACTACACAAATAAAACAACTGGAGAAAAAGTTTCAACAACCGAATGGCATAATTTGGTTGTTAAAAACAAAGCAGCTGAAGTATGTGAGAAATATTTAAAAAAAGGAGATAAGGTTTACGTAGAGGGTAAAATAAAGACAAGAAAATGGCAATCTGAAGACGGAGTACAAAGATATTCTACAGAAATTCATGTTTCAGAATTTAACTTTCTTTCTACTAAAAATGATTCGAGCACTAATACTGGTCAAGAAAATATTCCTGAAAATCTTCCTGAAAATCATAGCAACGAAGCGGATGATTTACCATTTTAAATCAATTTTTTAACACAATACTTGGATACGCAATTAAATCTAATTCACTTATTTATATTTTTAGAATCCTATACAATAGTCTTTAAAATTGTATTAATTATTTTACTATTAATTTTTTCTGCTCTAATATCAGGTTCTGAGGTAGCTTTTTTTTCACTCTCTTCAACTGATTTGAAAAAAGCTAATTCGTCAAAGAACAAGAGTCTTCAACTCATATATAGCTTAAGAAATAATCCTAGAAGATTATTGGCTGTACTTTTAGTCTCAAATAATTTTATAAATATTGCTATAGTTCTTTTGTTTTCCTCTTTTGGAGATGCATTATATTTCGATTCTCTTCCTTTCTGGCTAAATTTTGTTTTCGAAGTTGGGTTAATTACTTTATTTATTCTTTTGTTTGGAGAAATACTTCCTAAAGTTTATGCTAATAGAAATCCCATTTCTTTTTCGAAAAAAATGGCACTTCCGATTCAAATTTTAGATAAGTATATTTTCTTTTTCTTGACTATACCAATGAGTAAAATAACTGAGTTTATTCAAAAAAGATTGGTATTCAAATCTACCAATCTTTCTGTTGATAAGCTTTCTGACGCCTTAGATCTAACTGATAAAAACGACACCTCTAAGGATGAAAAGAAAATTTTAAAAGGCATTGTTTCTTTTGGAAGTATGGAAACTAAACAAGTAATGAGACCTAGAATTGATGTCTTTTCCGTTTCAAAGGATATTTCTTTTGAGGAACTTATAAAACAGGTAAGAAAAAAAGGATATTCAAGAATTCCTGTATTTGAAGAAAAAATTGACATGGTAGTTGGAGTAATTTATTTAAAAGATTTGTTTCCCCATTTGGATGAAAAAAATTATGATTGGAATAAATTAATTAGAGAACCCTATTTTGTTCCTGAGAATAAAAAACTTGATGATTTGTTAAAAGAATTTCAACAATTAAAAATCCACTTGGCAGTAGTAGTGGATGAGTATGGTGGAAACTCAGGAATTATAACAATGGAAGACATTGTTGAAGAAATTGTAGGGGAATTAAATGATGAGTTTTATCAGGACGATTTACTCTATTCTAAAATAGACGAAAACAATTATATTTTTGATGGTAAAACGAATTTGAAAGATCTTTACAGAGCAATTAAAGTTTCTGATGAAACTATTTTTGAAAACAAGAAAGGAGAATCTGAAACTATTGCAGGATTTATATTGGAGCAAATAGGTTATTTTCCAAAAAAAGGAAAGGTTTTGAAAATAAATAATGTAAAATTTATTGTTCAAGAGATTGATAGAAAAAGAATTAAAAAAATTAAAATCATCCTACAATAAGAATGTATAGACTGATTCCAATATTATTTTTCTTTCTTTTTAGTTGTGAGCAATACAATCTCCCTAAAAAAAAAGCATATTTAGCGCATCAATTTAAGGTCCCTACATACAAAAGTATTACAAATAATTGTCCTTATTCTTTTCAATTAAATTCAATTTCTAAAATTAATTTTGATTCTAATTGTAATGCAAAAATTAATAATGAATTATTAGAAGCAGATCTTTTTATATCCAATATTAAAATCAAAAATAATTTAGAATTAATTAAAAATGATTTCAATTTAAAGATTGCAGATAATTCCAATAAAGTTTCTAATATTGTTACTAGTGAATTCAATAATTATGAAAATAAAGTGTACGCACTTTATTACTCTTTCGTTGGAGATGCACCCTCAAATATTCAATTCTATATTACAGATTCTATATCGAATTTTGTTACCGGTTCTTTATATTTTAATTCTAAACCAAATTATGATTCTTTATTGCCCTCCATTAGTTATATGAAAAATGACATTAAAAAAATTATTGAAACATTTCAATGGAAATAGTTAAAAAAATTTAATGTCAAACAATAATAAAAAATGGATTTATTTAGTAATACTTTCAGTAATATGGGGGAGTTCTTACATATTAATTAAAAAAACCTTAATTGGTCTTACTCCTCTTCAATTAGGAAGTTTAAGAGTTATTTTCACTTTTATAGTTCTGTTAATTATAGGTTTCAATTCTTTAAAAAAGATACCTAAAGATAAATGGAAATGGATTTTTGCTACTGGATATATCGGATCTTTTTTTCCATCATTTTTCTTTGCTTTTGCTCAAACAGAAATTGACAGTGGGGTAGCGGCAATCTTGAATTCTCTCACTCCTCTAGCAACTCTAATCATTGGTGTTGGTTTTTACAAATTTATTATTGATTCTAAGCAAATAATTGGAGTAATTATTGGACTTATAGGGTCTTTTTTTCTTATTTATGAAGGTTCAACAATAAACCCGGATCAAAATTTTTTATTTGTTGGATTTATTATAGTTGCATCCATTTGTTATGCAACTTCAGTCAATATGTTAAAGTATCATTTACAAGATATTCCTGCTACATCTATTGCTTTAGGAAATTTTTTATGCATTTTACCACCTGCTGTTATTCTACTTTTTTATTCTGGATTTATGGATATCAATATAAAGGAGAGTCCAGAGGTTCAAAACGCTCTTTTTTATATAATTATTTTATCAATATTTGGAAGTGCTTTTGCTAAAATCTTATTCAATAAATTTATTCAGATAGCTTCTCCAGTTTTTGCTTCTTCAGTCACTTACACATTACCCATAGTGGCAATAATGTGGGGTTTTCTGGATGGAGAAACCATTAGCCTTCGTCAATTTTTTGCAACTGCTATAATTCTTGTTGGAGTTTTCTTAGCAAACAAACAAAAATCTAGTTAAAATCTTCCTCCTTTAAATCATCATTTAAAACCACGTCAATTAGTTTCATTCCTATGGACTGAGGACCTAATGATTGGGATTTTTCAGTTGGAAATAAAACACCTTCAAAATCTTTATAATTGCCAATTATTGATTCTTGAACTTGAGATTGCCCACCCATATTAGTGGTTGATATTTCTTTTATTTTTAATCCAGTTTTTGCGTCAAATAAATATTTAACTGAAACCATTTCTCCATTAAATTCTAATACATATACTTCATTATCATCTACATTTTCTGTTCCAGTAAACTTTATATTAGGATTATCAATGAGATTCAGTTCAGGGAATATTCCCAAAGAATTTTTTAAATCATTATGGAAGTTATCAGGTAAAGCCATTTTATTAGGTCCTTGTTTAACAAAAGCTTCTTCTTCTGTAACAACCATTTTCATCATTTCATTTCCGTTCATTGAAGTTGAGTTTGCCAATTTCCCATTAGTTCTTTTTTCTTCACTTATAATAGTGGCTCCCATAGCCTCTCCTTGATATTTTAGAACAACAGATTTTATAGCTTTTAGTTTTTCAGTTCCTCCTATTGCAGAAAGATAATTCTGAATAACAGAATTTGCAGTTATTCCTTTAGGAGCCTCAATGGTTTTCGGTTTCTCTATAGAATTACCATATTTATCAAAATAAGAGATTGGAATAATTTCCCCATTAAAACTTACTTTTTCAAGTTTGTCTATTAGTTCGGTTCCTTTACCAGTTATAACAATTTGGCCACTTTCTATTTGAAAATATTTTTTTGCTACTCTAATTACATCTTCCTTAGTAACCTTGTCAATATTTTCTAAATAGGTTTTATAAAAATCTTTATTTAAGCCTTGTGTTTTAATATTCAAAGCATAACTAGCTATAGTTGAAGGGCTTTCTGACGCTAAGACAAAGTTTCCTACATATTTGGCCTTAACATCTGACAATTCTTTATCACTTACATTAAAGTTTCTGATTTTATTAATTTCATTAAGCAATTCAACAACCGCACTATCAGTTACTTGAAATCTAGTAGATGCATATGCTCTAAATCTAGATTTAGTGTATTTACTAGAACCAATCGAAGATCTGGAAACATAAGTATATCCTTTAACCTCTCTAATTTGTTGTTCTAGTCTGTTTTCAGGGCCTCCTCCTAATATTTTATTTGCCACTAAAACTGGAAAATAGTCAGGATTTATTATAGACAAGTCAACAATGTTCTGAAAAACAACCTCAGATTGAATTGCATTTGGAACGTCTACAAAGTTTAAATTAAGTTGATTGACTTTTTCGGGAGATTTCCAATTAGAGAGTTTTAATTTTCCTTTATTCCAGTTAGAAAAAAGTTTTTTTACTTTCTTTTTTATTATTTCAGGGTTAAAATCTCCAATAATTATTAAATAGGCATTGTTTGGAATGTAATTTTCTTTGTAAAAAAGCTTTACATCATCAATGGATATATTATTAACAGACTCTTCATTTATGTACTTACTATTTGGATGATTTTTACCATACGCTAAAACGTTTTCTACTCTTCTTGCAATTTGACCAACATCCTTAGAACTAGCCTTAATGCTTTCTAAAGTTTTTGTTCTTTCTTTTTCAAATTCTTCTACAGAAAATATTGGATTTAAAGCTCCGTCTGCCATCATTTCTAAAATTTTTGGGAAAAATCTAGATAAGGAAGATGCATATGCTCCTCCAGCATTTATATTTATTGATGCTCCAAGAAAATCTACTTCTTCAATAAAAGTATCTTTTGGAATTGATTTAGTTCCTTTTCCAAGCATACTGGATGTCATTGAATATATTCCATTTTTTGAGCTTCCAGGAATTGGAGGATTGTCTATTAACAAGTTAGCAGATACTCTAGGAAGTTTATGGTTTTCAACCATTAAAACCTTTAAACCATTTTTTAATTCAAATTCAATAGGAGTTCCCAGTTCAATGGTGGGGGTAGGTCCAGAAACAGGCATTTTAGATCTATCAACTTGACTGAAAGAGAAAGATAAAAATAATAATAGTGATAAGTTTATATAAAATTTCTTCATTTTATTAATTGTTTTTAGGTAAATATTTTAATTCTAGCCTTTGGTTTTTATTAAGATATAATTTAGCGACCTCTCGAATTTCTTCTCTTGTCACTGATCTATATATATCAATTTCATTATTTATTAAGTTAACATCTCCATACAGCACATGATATCTAGCAAGGGAATTGGCTATTCCTTGAATTGTTGAGTTTGAACTCACATACTGGCTTTCAAAAATATTTTGAATTTTTTGGAAGTCTCTTTCAGAAATCAATTCACTTTTAAGCTTTTCAATTTCTTCATCTATTTCAAAAGTCAGTTCTGGAAGTTTAGTGTCGCCTAAAGGCAATCCACCAATTAAATAAATACCATAATCTTCTTGAGAATTATTTCCTGCAAATACTTGAAGAGCCATCTTTTTTTCATCAACTAATTTTTTATATAAAATAGAGCTTTGTCCACTGCTTAAATATGTTGAAATCATGTCAAAAACTCTAGATTCCCTAGTTTTCATAGAGGGTGTTCTGTAAGCTAATATATTGGCAGGTATTTGAATATTTTCATCAAAAGCTTCACTAAAAATTGTTTCTGTAATTGGTTTTTCTTTTGTGAAATTTCTAACAATTGGTTTCCCCTCTTTTATCTCATCAAAATATTTTTTTATTAATGATTTTGTTAGTTCTATATCTATGTCTCCCGCTACAACTAGAACAGCATTATTTGGATTGTGAAATTTTTTATTGAAAGCCGCAAAATCTTCAAGAGTTGCAGAATCTAAATGATCCATTTCTCCAATTACAGAACCCTTATAGGGATGAACTTTGAAAAGTCCTTTTTGAACTTCGTCAAATACTTTAGAGTAAGGACCATTTTCTGCTCTTCTTTTTTCCTCTTTTACTACTTCTTTTTGTGTATCTATTCCAATTTGATTTATTACAGGGTGAAGCATTCTTTCGGACTCCAACCATAAGGATAATTCTAAATTGTTCGACGGAAAAACAACATAATAATAAGTCCTATCAGATGTTGTATTGGCGTTATACATCCCTCCATTAGAGTTTACTATAACATCCCACTGTCCTCTGTCAATATTTTTTGAACCTTCAAAAAGTAAATGTTCAAAAAAATGAGCAAATCCTGTTTTTTTTGGATTTTCATCCTTAGCGCCTATGTGATACATTACAGAAGTTGTAATTACCGGAGCCGAATTGTCTTTGTGAAGAATTACATCTAACCCGTTTTCAAGTGTGTATTTTTCAAATTCAACTGACTGAGAGTTGAGATTAACAGAAATTAGTAATAATACTAAAAAAAAGAATATTTTTTTTTTCATGATTGAAATTTATAAATACAAATCTATTAATTTAATATTAAAAGAAAATCAGTTGATTTATGATAAAATTATCTCTGTAAATATTTAGTCAAACTATTATTTGTAAAATTATTGTGATATATGTTCAATCCTTGTATATTTGCACACGTTTTTGATTAAAAAATAAATTATGTACGCAATAGTAGAAATTGGTGGAAAGCAGATAAAAGTCGAAAAAGATCAAAAAGTATATGTAAACAGACTTGATGGGAAAGAGGGCTCTAAAGTGACCTTCGACAATATATTATTGCTTGATAATGCTGGTAAAATTGTTTTAGGAAATCCATCTGTTAAAGGTGCTGCTGTAGAAGCAAAAATTTTAAAACATTTGAAAGACGATAAAGTCATAGTTTTTAAGAAGAAAAGAAGAAAAGGGTATAAAGTTAAAAATGGACACCGTCAATTTTTGACTGAAATTATGGTTGAAAAAATTCTTGAAAAAGGTGCTAAAGCTAAGTCAGAAACTAAAACAGAAGTCAAGGAACCAATGCAGTTGCCGAAGTAAAGCCAGCTGAAAGAAACCAGCTGCAAAGAAGCCAGTTGCTAAAAAGCCAGCTGCAAAGAAACCAGTTGCTAAAAAACCAGCAGCTAAGAAACCAGTTGCTAAAAAAGCCAGCAGCCAAGAAAACAACAAAATAAGCTTAATTAAATTTTCACAACATGGCTCACAAAAAAGGTGTAGGTAGTTCAAAAAACGGTAGAGAATCAGAATCGAAAAGACTTAGGTGTAAAAATATTTGGTGGTCAAGCTGCTATAGCTGGAAACATTATTGTTAGACAAAGAGGAACTGCTCACAAAGCAGGTGAAAATGTTTATGTAAGTAAAGACCACACTCTTCATGCTAGAGTAGATGGCTTAGTTAAATTTACTAAGAAAAAAGACAATAAATCTTTTGTTTCTATAGTTCCTTTCGAAGCTTAGTTATTACAATTCATATTTTTTAGTTAAATATCACAATAGTTTAATATATTGAACTATGCCTTTATTTAATCATTAAAGTTAATTCCTAATAATATTTACTTGCTTTGGGAAATTACTGAGTCACAAGATGAATTGAAAAAACCATTTAAATCTATCACATTCTCTAAATTCTCAGGTTAAATAAGATTAAGTCTACAATCCAAAGAAAACAATTTTTGGGAGTTCAAAATCTTTTAAAATTACTGAAGATTGAAAAAAGTGATTTGATTTATGATTCTAATGGTAAAGCCTAAACTTTTAAATAGATAACTTCATTTCCATTAGTCATTCTTTTGATTACTGTGGAGTGCGTTTTAAGCAAATTTAAAGTTGGCATTGATATTGAAAAACTTACGACCAAAGATTTTAAATATTTCTAAAAAATTCATTTCTCACTCTGGAATTAAATTTAATTAAAGATATATCCAGTTGAAAATTTAACTAAAGTTTGGACAATTAAAGGAAGCTGTTTTTAAGGCTTTTGGTTATCCTGGAATTGATTTTAAGAAAAATATTTTATTGAGCTCTATTAATATTGAGTTTGACTAGAGCAAGAGTCAAAGTTTTTAAAAATGAAATTATTGAGCATTACAATATTGAAATTATTGATTTTTCACAATACATTTGTTCTGTAGCTATACTTAGATAAAATAATTATGGATATTTCTGTTGAATTGACATTAACTCCGCTTTACAAGATGATTATGAATCCGCTAATAAAAGATTTCATTAAGTCTCTCCGTGATTCTGATTTTAAAATCATAGAAACTCCATTGAGTACTCCAGATTTACGGTAGATTATAAAAGAGCTTATGAGTTTTTTCAATGATGATATTTATCAATACTTTTCTAAACTCAGAAAGTATTATTATGAATATGAAAATTATTAAATCAGACCGAAGCGATTATGTCCCAAATTTTTGATTTATTATTTGAGCAATATTCTCAATATCAAACTTTTGATATTGTTTTGGAGATTACTGCTGTTGTTTTTGGTTTATTAAGTGTTTGGTTCTCAAAAAACAATAATATTCTTGTATTTCCAACAGGTATGATATCCACCTCTATTTTTATATATCTTCTTTTCAAAGCCTGGGTGCTTTTAGGAGATATGATGATTAATGCCTATTATTTTATAATGAGTATTTATGGTTGGTATATATGGACTAGGAAAGAAAATAAAGTCACTACTCCCATTTCAAGGGTAAATTCCTTTGAAAAGAAAATAGCCATTCTAATTTTTTTATTTTCAATAGTTTTTGTTTACTCAATATATGTATACTTTGATAAATGGGGTTCTTTAACATCATATATTGATAATATAACTACAGCAATTTTCTTTGTTGGAATGTGGTTAATGGCTAAAAGAAAAATTGAAAATTGGATTTTTTGGATTGTTGGTGATGTGATTTCAGTTCCTCTTTATTTCTATAAAGGATTAACTTTTACAAGCTTACAATATTTTATTTTTACTTTTATTGCAATTGCAGGATATTATTCATGGAAAAAAATCTTAAACAAGTCAATTCAGACTGCTTAAAAATAGTTGTCTTTGGACCTGAGTCATCTGGAAAAACAACGCTTTCAAAAAAATTAGCAGCTCATTATAATGCATTGTGGATTGAAGAATATGCCAGAGAGTATTTACAAGAAAAATGGGATAAAGAAAAAAAAATATGTGAATTAGAGGACATGATACCCATTGCTGTAGGACAAATTAAGCTAGAAAATGAATTTTCTATAAAATCAGACAAACTCCTTATTTGCGATACTGATTTATTAGAAACTAAAGTTTACAGTGAAACTTATTATAATGGATTTTGCGATCCTCTTTTAGAGAAGTATGCAATTCAAAATAAATACGACTTATATATTTTAACTGACATAGATATTCCTTGGGTTAAAGATGATCTAAGAGATAGACCAAACAATAGAAAAGAGATGTTTAACTTTTTTAAAGAAGCTTTAAATAAATATAAAAGACCTTATATTTTAGTTTCTGGTGATTTAAATGTAAGAATCCAAACTTCAACAAAAGAAATAGATAAATTATTAAATAATATTTAAATCTATTTTCTTTTAATGTATATTTGAACTTAAATTAAATGGGGTGCTACGGCTGAGATTATACCCAATGAACCTGCCATGTAATGCTGGAAAGGGAAATTGTTATCTGCACAAAGTGTATCCTATTTTTTATAACAAATCAAAATATGAAAAATTTTATATACTTTTTATCATTAATAATATCGTTTAATTTATTTTCTCAGGAAAAAATATTGGATACTCTTCAGGGGACTAAACAAAACTTAGACGAAGTTATAGTTCAATCTATTCGTGTCAAGTATTCTGCACCATTTAGTCATTCTAATATTTCTAAAACTGAATTATCTTTAAAAAATCTTGGTCAAGATTTACCAATTTTATTAAATTTTTTACCCTCAGTAGTTACAACATCTGATGCAGGAGCTGGTATTGGATACACAGGAATTCGCATAAGGGGAGTAAGTGCTCAGTCTACAAATATTACTATTAACGGCATCCCTTTTAATGATACGGAATCTCTAGGAACTTATTGGGTAAATTTACCTGATTTTACTTCATCTATTGAGAGTTTACAAGTTCAAAGAGGCGTAGGTACATCAACAAATGGTTCAGGTGCGTTTGGAGCCAGTATTAATATATTAACAGATGCTGTTTCTGAAGAAGCATATGCAGAGATTTCTAACTCTGTTGGAAGCTACAATACTTATAAAAACACAGTTAAATTTAGCACTGGAAAAATAAATGATGTTTTTGAACTTTCAGGAAGATTATCTAAAATTGATTCCGATGGATATATTGATAGAGCATTTTCAGATTTAAAATCTTATTTCCTTCAAGGATCTTATCTCAAGGGTTCCACATTTATAAAAGCTTTAGCATTTGGCGGTCACGAGAAAACATATCAATCTTGGAATGGTGTTTCAAAAGATCAAATTTTAGAAAATAGACGTCAGAACCCTTACACTTATGAAAATGAAATTGACAATTATAAACAAGATCATTACCAATTTCATTGGAACGAAAAGTTAAATCAAAGTTGGTCAACTAATATTGGTTTAAATTATACTTATGGTCGTGGATATTTTGAACAATTTAGAAAAGATGATTCTGTTAAAACATATGGTGGAATTGTAGAATCGGATTTAGATGCTAATGGACTTAAAACAGAGACAACTGATCTTATACGAAGACGTTGGCTTGACAACGATTTCTATGTGTTAAACGCATCATTAAATTACCAAAGTACCGTTTTAAATATGACTTTCAGTAGTTCTTACAGCACATACAGTGGAGATCATTTTGGTGAAGTAATATGGGCTCGTCAATTTGGAAAAAACGCTTCAATAAGAGATCGTTATTATGAGGGAAATGGAAAAAAATCAGATTTCAGTATTTTCACAAAAGCATCTTATTTATTGAACGAAAAAACAGAACTTTATGGTGATCTTCAACTTAGAAATGTTGGTTACAAAACAACTGGACTAACCTCAGACTTAGTTAACATGGTTATCGATCAGTCCTATAGTTTTTTTAATCCAAAGTTTGGTTTGTCATACAAATTAAACTCAGACTCTATTCTTTACGGATCTTATTCCAGAGCAAATAGAGAGCCAAGTAGAAGTGATTACGAGAGTAACCCTAATATTAAACCAGAACAATTAAATGATTTTGAATTTGGATGGCGTTTTAGAAAAGACGGATTAAAATTTAACTTCAATTCATATTTCATGCAGTATAATGAACAGCTAGTTTTAACAGGAGCTTTGGATGATGTTGGAACCCCAATAAGAACAAATAGTGGTTCAAGCTATAGATTAGGAATAGAAGCAGATCTCAAAGTTAAGCTCTCGGACTTTTTTACAATTAATTCTAATATGACAATTAGTTCAAATAAGAATAAACAAATACTTTCTCAAAAGGATGGTAAAATCTTTGATTTTGGAAAAACAAATATTTCTTTTTCTCCTGATTTTATGACATCAAATGCTATTGTATTTAGTCCAAAAGATAATTTTAATTTAAGTTTTTTATCTAAATATGTAGGAACGCAATATATGGGAAATACGGATGCACTTAATTCCAAACTAGATAGTTATTTTGTGAATGATTTCAATATTTCTTATGAAATAAATCCAAATAAAATTTTTAAATCTATAGTGATTTCAGGATTAGTTAATAATATTTTTGATGTTGAATACGTCTCTAATGGATATTATTATACCTATGACGATACCTGGTCAAATCCTAGTCAAGTAAAAACTTTGGATGGAGCTGGTTATTATCCCCAAGCAACTAGAAATTTTTTATTAGGTTTAACTCTTAAGTTTTAAATTTTTATTTACTTTTGATCAGTGAAAAAAATTATAAGTATTTTTCTTCTTACCCTTTTAAGTTTTCCTTCTTTTATAGGTTTACATCACTTTGTAAATGAGGACCATACATTATGTAATGAACAAAAAGTTCATCTTCATGAACAGGAATTAGATTGTTTTACTTGTGAGTATATTAGAATAAGTTTTGATTATAATTTCAATGATTTTGAATACTTAGATAATAGTTTTTCTTTTTTTCACGAAAATATAATTATTAAATCAGAAACACCTACTTCATTTTTTATCAATTATTTTTATTTAAGAGGTCCACCCTCAAACTATTTACTTTCCTAAATAATAAAATAGTTTAAATAAATACAAATCAATTAAATAAATAATAATGAAAAAATTATATACATACGCATTAATAGCATCTCTTCTATTCGTTTCTTGTTCTGATGATGACGATCCAATAGCTGTAAATGAAGAGGAAGTTATAACTACTATGATTGTAACGCTTGTTCCAAGCGATGCATCTACCAACATTACACTAAAGACTCAAGATTTAGATGGAGATGGTCCAAACGCGCCAGTTGTTACTGTTTCAGGAAATTTAAAAGCATCTCTTACCTACGCAGGTAGTGTTAAATTTCTAAACGAAACTGAAACTCCTGCTGAAGATATTACGGAAGAAGTTGAGGAAGAAGATACTGACCATCAAGTTTTTTATACAGTGGGTTCTCCTTTAGTGATGAATGTAGTATCAACTAATAATGACTCTGACGGTAATCCTCTTGGCACTAAATTTAAAATAGATGGTATTTCTTCAGCTGGGTCAGGTAAATTAACATTTACATTAAGACACGAGCCAAAAAAACCTAACACAGGTTTAACTGATGCAGGGGGTTCTACTGACTTAGAGGCTACTTTTGATATAGTCGTTGAATAATAGCCATTAGTTTAATTGCTATTATTTAAAATTAATTATGTCAATTTTTATCAATTTTAGAATTGGTAATTTTAATTTAGATATGAAATTAAAATTACCAATTCTTATACTTTCTTGTTTTTTATTTTCTACACTAGAAATATATTCACAAAATTGTGACTATAACTTTAGTGGAGTTGTAATAGACTTACATGACCAATCGCCACTTTCTAATGCTACACTACTGATTGAGGGTACAGACAATATTGCTATAAGTGATAATAATGGATATTTTAAATTTTCTGGATTATGTCCAAGTAATTATTCAGTTACTGTATCACACCTTAAATGTAAATCCAAAACATTTTCTATTAAATTAGATGGGAATCTCCAAAAAAATTTAAAATTAGAACATCATATAAACGAGCTCAACGAAGTTATTGTTTTAGCAGAATCAGATAAAAGATCAAAAACAATATTTGAAAATAAAATTTCTAATGAACTAATTAATGATAATTCCTCCTCCGTTCTGGGTGATGTTTTAAAAAATGTTTCAGGAGTTTCCTCTATAAATTCTGGAAATTCTATTGTAAAGCCAATTATTAATGGTTTGTACGGTAGTAGAGTAGAGATATTAAACAATGAAGTTAATATACAGGATCAACAATGGGGGATTGAACATGCTCCAAGTATAGACATTAATTCTGCAGAAAATATATATGTAATCAAAGGAGCTGGCGCACTTCAATATAGTGGAAGTGCAATTGGGGGAATTATCATTGCAGAACCTTCAAAAACTTTACTAAAAGACAGTTTATATGGAAAAACTTTAGTATTTGGAGGAAGTAATGGTAAAGGAGGTTCAATCATGTCAAAGTTAACAAGAACTTACCAAAGTGGATGGTTTTCTACTATACAAGGAACTTTTAAAAGGTTTGGAGATTTTAATGCTCCAGACTATGTAATGAGTAATACAGGCTTTATTGATAAAAGTGCCAGTTTTCAAATTGGGTTAAACCAATATAATTATGGGTTTGAACTTTTCTTATCCTCTGTAAATAATGAAATAGGAATTTTAAGAGCCTCTCATTTACATACTGCTGGAGACCAAGTTAGAGCAATAAATAGTGACTCTATTTTGTATGTTGATGAATTTACTTATAAAATTGCCCATCCAAACCAAAAAGTCACTCACAACCTGGCTAAATTAAAAGTTTACAAAAGGTTTCAAGATTTTGGAAAAGTAACTTTTCAGTATCATTTTCAAAACAATAAAAGATTAGAATTTGATATTCGAAGAGGTATAAATAAAAACACATCATCTACTGATTTAAGACTAAAAACTCACACATTAACACTAGATTTTGACTCAAATTTATTTGAAAAATTTGATTTCAAATATGGAATAAAAGGTGAATTTCAAAATAATTTCCCCAATCCAGAAACAGGTGTTAAAAGAATAATTCCTGATTATGACAAATATGATTTTGGAACATATTTTATTTCAAATTTAAAATTAAATAAAAATTGGTTATTAGAAGGGGGTGTCCGATATGATTATTCTAAAATTGATGCTTTAAAGTATTACAGAAAAACATTTTGGGAATCTAGGAATTACAATAACATATATTCAAATATTGTTATTAATGAGTTAACTAATCAAGTTTTAACTAATCCAGTTCGAAATTTTAATAACTTTTCTGCCACCATTGGATTATCAAAAAAAATAAACAATTTTAATAGAGTATTACTAAATTATTCGATTGGATCAAGAGCTCCTAATCCCTCTGAGCTTTTCAGTGAAGGATTACATCATTCCTCTGCAAGAATAGAACTTGGAGACTTAAGCTTTTCTGCTGAGAAAAGTCATAAAATTGGTTTGACAGTATCGCATAAAAAGAATAATATTAATATTAATATTAATCCCTACATAAACTCAATTAATGACTTTATTTATATTAATCCAACAGAAATTCAACAAACAGTGAGAGGAAGTTTCCAGGTATGGGAATATATGCAAACTAATGCTCGAATTTGGGGAATTGATACAGATATAAATTACGATTTTACAGAAAAATTTACATTGAAAAGTCAAATTTCCTATCTAAAAGGTATCGATACAACTAATGATAAACCTTTGATTAATATGCCTCCACTAAATTTTAAAAATGAAATTTCATATAGAAACCTAAAGTTTCATAATTTTCTTCTTTCAATTCAAAGTGATTTTACATTTAAACAAAATGACTTCCCTAATAATAACTTTGAAGTATTTGTTCCTACTACTGGAAAAATGGAATTAGTAGATGTTAGCTCTACTCCCTCAGCTTATCATTTATTAAACCTCAGATCCAGTGTTGAATTTAAAAAAGAAAATAACATAAAAATTAAAGTAGGATTGAGTATAAATAACTTATTAAATATATCATATAAAAACTATCTTAACCGTATGCGTAATTATTCACATGATTTAGGTAGAAATATTATTTTAAATCTTAATTTAATATACTAATTTCTCTCAGTTAGATATTCTAATTGAATTACCATTCTTTTGTGAAAAATAGGAAAGCATTGGGTAATTGTTTCCATTTCCAACTGAAAGTATTTGTCCTGTTGCTAAACTATAATTGTAGTTTTCGCATTGACAAGAAGACTGTACTCCCTTAATATCCATAGTTGAGCAATCTGAGGGGAAATGATTTGGACAGCTTGCCTCCCAAGCCATTATTTGATCATTTATATTAAAAAGTAAAATACCTTTAATTCCTCCATTTTGGAGATAAATTGAGCCCCCACTGTACCTTAAGTTATCGTACTGAGGAAGGTTTAGATTAATTGTTTTTTCAAATGAAATATTCTGTAAATATGGGTTGTTATTAATTCGTTCTTTTGAACACGAGAACAAAGTAAAAAATAGAATAAATAATAATATCTTCTTTGCAAATTCATAATCATTTAAAATAAGTAAAAAAACGGTACACTTAATAATTTTGTATATTTGTTTAATATCCCAATTTAATAGGGATTTTTTGTTTTAAATATATAACGATGAGTGACGTTTCTTATTATACCAAAGAAGGTTTAAAAAAATTAAAAGATGAATTAAATCATCTTAAAGATGTTGAAAGACCTAAAGCCTCAAATGATATAGGCGAGGCTAGAGACAAAGGAGATTTAAGTGAAAATGCTGAATACGATGCAGCAAAAGAAGCCCAAGGAATGTTAGAAATGAAAATTTCTAAGATGGAAGAAATTGTGGCAAATGCTAGATTAATTGACGAGTCTCAACTTGATTTATCTAAGGTTTTGGTTTTATCTAAGGTCAAAATTAAAAACTTAAATAATCAAATGGAAATGAATTACACTTTAGTAGCTGAAAGTGAAGCGGATTTAAAGTCTGGAAAAATTTCTGTTAATTCTCCAATTGGAAAAGGTTTGTTAGGTAAAAAAGTTGGTGAAATAGCAGAAGTTGTTGTTCCTAATGGAACCATAAAGTTTGAGATAATTTCAATAAACAGATAAAATACTTTGGCCTCAATTTTTACTAAAATTTTAAATAAAGAAATCCCTTGCTATAAAATTGCAGAAACAAAGAATTGTTTCGCTTTTTTAGATATTAATCCCAATACAAAAGGACATGTACTCTGTATACCTAAAAATGAAGTAGATTATATTTTTGACATGGAATCCAAGACTTATAGTGAATTATTAGATTTTTCTAAAACTATAGCGATTGCAATTAAAAAAGCAATATCCTGTAACAGAGTTGCTATGACTGTCATAGGATTGGAAGTTCCACATGCTCACGTCCATCTTATTCCAATTAACGAAATGAGAGACATAGGTTTTAAACACAAAAAAAAATGTACGGACAAGGAATTTATAGAAATCGCCAAAAAAATCAAGAGTTTTCTTTAAAAACAGGTAGTTTTATTTCAATCGTTGTTCCTTTTTTTCTATCAGATTCCTTAATGAATATTTTTCCATTGTGATATTGGTTTATAATTCTTTTCGAAAGAGATAGTCCAAGGCCCCAGCCCTTTTTCTTAGATGTAAATCCGGAATTAAATATTTTTTTTTGAATTTTTGGTGGAATTCCATTTCCGTCATCCGTTACTAAAATTTTAATTTCATTATTATTATTAAAAATACTAATTATAATATTTCCACTACCATTCATAGAGTCTATAGAGTTTTTAACTAAATTTTCAATAACCCATTCAAAAAGTGTTTTGTTTAACGGTGAAAAAGCTGTTTCTCTACTTGGATTAAACGTGAAATTAACAAGCGAGGAACTTCTTTTCTTTAAGTAATTTACAGACGAATTTAAAACAGCATTAACATCTTCTTTTAAAAGTTCAGGAATAGATCCTATCTTAGAAAATCTTTTGGTTATTGTATTTAATCTTTCAATATCTTTTTCTATTTCTACTATAATTTTATTATCTACTTTTTCTTCTTTAAGGAGGGTTGACCAACCCATTAAAGACGATAATGGAGTTCCTATTTGATGTGCTGTTTCTTTTGCAAACGAAGCCCAAATTTTATTACTATTTGAAGAAATGGACGACTTATAGTAATTAAATACAATTAAAGAAAAAAATAAGGCTACTAGAAACAATGCATATGGATAAAACTTAATTGTATTAAAGGTCGAGGAATTTCCGTAATATAGTTTTTGATTGATACTATTATTGAATTTAATTTCTATTGGATTATTCTCTAGAGAAATTTTTTTAAGAATATTTTTTAATTTAACAGAATCAACCTTGGAAGATTCTTCATTAAAGATATTTTTATGAGACAATATTTTACCGGAGGAATCCACTCGAATTATTGGATTAGCAAAACTTTTGGTCAAGACCATAAAGCTTAATTCACCTAAATCATCTTCCAAGTTTTTATTTTCAATAAAACTTTTTTGAGCCATAGCCCATAATTCTATTTTCTTTCTCTCTTCATTTTTAGTGTACTCAATAATATTGCTTGTATTAAATAGTATAATAAAAACACTGACAATTAGGCCAAAAAAAAGTACAAACCTGATTAAATTGATATTTGAATTCATTTTACTCACAACATTGTTAATATAATCTAATATAAAAGTTTTTTTTCCTTTAGCTAAGCACTAAAATTTATTTAAATTTAAATTCTAATATATAAATTATGGATATCTCAGGAAAACTAAAATTAGTTAATGAAACAAAAGAGTACGGGACCAATGGTTTTCGTAAACGTGAAGTTGTTGTAACAACAGAGGAACAATACCCACAGGACTTAATGGTTGAATTTATACAGGACAAATGTGATCTTTTAAATTCTTATCAAGCTGGCCAATCCGTTAAAATAGACATTAATTTAAGAGGGAGAGAATGGGAAAGTCCTCAAGGTGAAATAAAATATTTTAATTCTATTCAAGGGTGGAGAATTGAAAAGTTGGCTAGTGAAGACAATTCTGCAATACCACCAGTTCCACCTGCTGAAGCATTTCAACCAGCAGATGAAATTAATAAAGACGAGCCAGACGACCTTCCTTTTTAATTTAAATGTACCAGCTTAGCAGTAAACATATATTTCCTTCTCCACTTTCAGCAGATGGAGATGGTATTGTTGCTGTTGGTGGTGATTTAGATCCAGAAAGAATATTAATTGCTTATAAAATGGGGATATTCCCGTGGTTTGAGAATGATAATGATTTAGTTTGGTGGAGTCCTGACCCTAGAATGGTGTTATTCCCCAAAAAATTAAAAATTTCTAAATCAACCAAAAAAATTTTAAATAATAATTCTTTTCAAATTACATTCAACAAATCCTTTATGGAAGTTGTAAATGCATGTGCAAAAGTTAAAAGATTTGGTCAAAACGGTACTTGGATTACTAAAGGATTAATGAGTGCTTATAAAAAACTTCATGACAAAGGGCATGCATATTCTGTTGAAGTTTGGGAAAATTTTGAATTAGTTGGTGGGCTTTATGGAATTGATTTGGGAAATGTTTTTTGTGGTGAGAGTATGTTTACCAAAACAAATAATGCAAGTAAAGTGGCTTTTATTCACCTTGTAAAAGAGTTGTCTAAAAACGGATATAAATTAATTGACTGTCAAGTCCCAAGCGCTCATCTTAAAAGTCTTGGAGCAGAGGAAATTTCTCGGCAAGAGTTTATTAAATATCTATCCTGATATTTTTTTAATTTTCATTTCGAAATCTTTTATTTCTAAAGCATCTTTCAGTAGGAAGTCTCCAATAGACGTTCTAATTAGTTTATGAAGATAAGCTCCCACTTTTAATTCCTTACCATAGTCATTTGCTATTGACCTAATGTAGGTTCCTTTGCTACATTCAATTTCAAAATTAACTAATGGGAGGTTTATACTTTTGATTATAAATTTGAATATAGTTATCTCTCTTTTTTTTAATTCAACGGATTCTCCATTCCTTGCATAATCATATAGCTTTTTCCCTTTTACCTTAATTGCAGAGTAAATAGGTGGAATTTGTTTAGATTTTCCAAGAAATTTTTTTGATGTTTCATGCAGTTTTTTTTCATCAATATTTTTTATTGATGATTTAGAGTCAATTTTGGTTTCTAAATCAAAAGATGGAGTAGTGGCTCCTATAAAAAATGTTCCTGAGTACCCTTTTTTAGCACTTTGAAACTCCTCTATTTTTTTTGTTAATTTTCCTGTGCATATTATTAGTAAGCCTTGAGCTAACGGATCTAGTGTTCCTGCATGACCTACTTTAATTTTTTTTATATCAAATGTAGATTTTATAAGCCATCTTATTTTGTTAACTACTTGAAAAGAGGTCCAACCAATTGGTTTATTTATTAAAAGTAATTTACCCTCTAGAAATGATTCTCTGTTAAAGTCCATTTTTTAAAGAATAATAAATAATTATTGAGCCAATAATCAAACAATATATTGAGAAGTAATATAATTTACTTTTTTTGACTAATAAGATCATCCATTTACATGCAAATAGACCTGTAATAAAAGCAGAAATAAAACCAAGTAATAAAGAAATGATGTCAAAGTTTTCAAAATTTAATTCACTATCTAACAGTGATTTAGCCATACTTCCCAGGATTAATGGAATTACCATTATAAAAGAAAATCTTGCAGCTTTTTCTCTGTCTATACCCATAATAACAGCTGATGCTATGGTGGCACCACTTCTAGATATTCCAGGTAAAATTGCGATAGCTTGTACTAACCCAATTAAGAAACTATTTTTAAAATTAATTTTATTTTGTTTTAGTTTCAAAAAATCAGAGACAAACAACAACAAAGCAGTTATATAAAGCATAGATCCAACTAGAAGAAGATTTCCATCAAACATAGAATTTATGGTTTCTTCAAAAAATAGTCCAACAAATACAGCAGGTATCATTGAAATTATTATTGAAGTTGAAAAATTATGTGATGCATTATATTTTTTGTCAAATAATCCATTTATTATTTCCCACAAATCTTTTCTAAAAAAGAAAATAGTACTAAATGCTGTGGCAGTATGTAAAACAATTGTAAAAAGTAGGCTTTCCTTGTTAGATAGATCGTTTCCTAAAATAACTTTAGAAATTTCTAAATGTCCACTAGATGATATTGGCAGAAATTCTGTTAAACCTTGTACAATTCCTAGAATAATGGATTCTAAGTAATCCATTTATTTTTTATTAGGATTTAGTAAAATAGCATACACTTGAATTCCAAATCCAATCAAAACAAGTGTTGGAGCTAACCGTATTCTTCTAAAATTATAAATTTCAGGATTAAAAACATTAGGATCTTCACTCCCCCCTCCAGACATCAATATGAATCCAGTGGTAATGAATAAAATTCCAATTAACATTACTTGGTAATTTTTCTTTTTAAAAATGAAGTCATCTCCTTCTCTTTTATTTTTTTTCATTTAATAAAGTTGTTCAATTTTTAATCTCAGAAATTTTTGTGTTGCAAAATAAGTACATATAAATGTAATGATTATACTAAAAAGAAGAATACTTATAAATAAGCCAAGTATTACTTCAATTTCAGGCTTAAGATTTATTTCACTAAAATTACTTTCAACATAATATATAGAAATACTTAGAAGAGAAATAGAAATAAAGGAACCTATCACGCCTAAATAGACATGCGTGCTAATAAATGGTTTACGAATAAATTTTCTGGTTGCTCCAACTAATTGCATTGTTTTAATTATTATCCTGTTAGAATAAATTGACAACCTAATTGAGCTGTTAATAATTATAACAGAAATAATCAGAAAAAATGAAGCAAATATTAAAACCCAAAATTTAATTTTAATTAGATTTTCATTTATTAAAGAGACTAAGGGAGCGTCATAACGAACTTCATCTACAAAGCTTATTGAACTATATTGTTTTGTTATTTCATCTAAAACCACTGATTTAACATAATCAGATTTTAAATAAATATCAATTGAATTTAAAATAGGGTTAGTCCCTAAAAATTCTAAAAAATTTTCTTCAATCTCTTCAATTAATATTTCTGCTCCTTTCTCTTTTGAGATATATTTAACAGTTTTGGTATAATCTTTTAAATTTAATTTTTTTTGTAATTGAACTATTTCAATTTCTTTAGCAATGTCCTTTAAATAAATTGTTATTGGAATCTTTTCTTTAAAATCGTTAGAAATCTTTTTTGCATTGAATGCTAATAAAAAAAAAGCACCCATTATGTAAAGAACAATTGATATACTAATTGTTACAAAAAAATAGGAGGAAAGAAGTCTTCTGTTTTTATTTTTAGACAATGAAATATATTTAAATTATAGTAAAAATAAGAAACCCTTTTTAATTGTAAGGATAGATCATTTAAACTTTTCCTATTCCCACAATAAATGTATTTTTGTTTCTTTATTTGATCTTATGTCCTATAACTTTAAAGATATTGAATTAAAATGGCAAAAATATTGGTCAAAAAATCAAGCTTTTAAGGCAGTAAATAACAGTAAACTCCCAAAATATTATGTAATGGATATGTTTCCTTATCCTTCGGGAGCAGGCCTTCATGTAGGTCATCCATTAGGTTATATTGCAAGTGATATATATTCTAGATTTAAAAGACATAAAGGATATAATGTATTACACCCTCAAGGTTACGACTCCTTTGGATTGCCTGCTGAGCAATACGCTATTCAAACAGGAAGACATCCAAGAGAGACTACAAATGAAAATATTAATAGATATAGAGAGCAGTTAGATAGGTTGGGTTTTTCCTTTGATTGGTCTAGAGAAATAAGGACTTCTAATAAAGAATATTATAAGTGGACTCAATGGATGTTTATAAAACTTTACAACTCATGGTATGACTTCAAAAAAGATAAGTCTAGACCTATTGATGAATTAAAAAATATTTTTCAAAATAGCGGAAATATAGATATTAAAGCATGTGAAACTGAATCTACTGAAAAATTTTCATCAATTGAATGGGGAAATTTTTCTGAATCTAAAAAAGAAAATATTCTTCTTTCATATAGATTAGCTTATCTGTCTGAAATAGATGTTAACTGGTGCCCAAACTTAGGAACTGTGCTTGCTAATGATGAAATTATTGATGGTCTTTCAGATAGAGGTGGTTATGAAGTAATTAGAAAAAAAATGACACAATGGAGTATTAGAATATCTGCGTATTCCGAAAGATTATTAAATGGACTTAACAATATAGATTGGCCAGAACCGTTAAAAGAAATGCAAAGGAATTGGATTGGAAAGTCCGAAGGTTCGCTTGTTAAATTTGATATTCAAGATTTTGAGAAACAGATTGAGGCTTTTACTACTAGAGCAGATACCATTTTTGGAGTTACTTTTATTACTTTGGCACCAGAACACCCTTTTGTTAAAGAGATAACAAGTCAAGAAAATAAAGGACAAGTAAATGAATATATAATTCAATCTTCAAAAAAAACAGAGAGAGATAGAATTTCAGATGTTAAAACAATTAGTGGAGTATTTACTGGAGCATATGCAATACATCCACTATCTAATGAAAAACTTCCAATATGGATTTCAGATTATGTATTAGCTGGTTATGGAACTGGTGCAGTTATGGCAGTCCCATGTGGAGATCAAAGAGATTATAATTTTGCCAAATTTTTCAAATTACCTATTACTAATATTTTTAAAGATATTGATATTTCTAAAGAAGCATTTCAATCTAAAGATGGATTTAAATTGACAAATTCAGATTTTTTAAATGATTTAGATTTTAAAAAAGGCCTTTCAAAAGCGATTAAGGAGTTAGAAAATGTTAAAAAAGGAATTCATAAAATTAATTATAAATTAAGAGATGCTGTTTTTAGTAGACAAAGATACTGGGGAGAACCATTTCCTGTTTATTACAAAAACAATTTACCTGTAATGATTAATGAAAAATATTTACCAATAATCCTTCCTGAAGTTGATAAATACTTGCCAACTGAGGATGGCAAACCTCCTTTAGGAAACTCTAAATGTTGGGCTTGGGATATTGAAAAAAATTCTATTGTCGAAAATACTTTAATTGATAATAAAAATGTTTATCCAATGGAACTTAACACAATGCCAGGATGGGCTGGAAGTTCATGGTATTTTAATCGATATATGGATCCAAATAACATCGATAATTTTGCGTCAATGGAAGCGTTAAAATATTGGAGCGAAATTGATTTATATGTCGGAGGAAGTGAACACGCTACAGGACATTTATTATATTCTAGATTTTGGCAATATTTTTTATATGATCACAATTTGGTACCTGTACCAGATTATGCGAAAAAATTAATTAATCAAGGAATGATTTTAGGAAATAGCGCATATATTTTCAGATTAAATGGTTCAGATACTTACCTTTCATATGGGTTGATAAAGGGTGAAAATGTTCAATCTATTCATATTGATATTAAATTTATTAATCAAAATAATGAATTAAATATTGAAGAATTAAAAAAATGGCAACCTCAATTTTCTAAAGCAGATTTTAAAAATGAAAATGAAAAATTTTTTGTTAAAAGGGAAGTTGAAAAAATGTCTAAATCTAAATTTAATGTCGTTAGTCCAGATGAGATTTGTGATAAATATGGTGCCGATACATTAAGGCTGTACGAAATGTTCCTTGGACCAATCGACCAAGCTAAACCATGGAACACTGCTGGAATTACAGGAACATTTTCATTTTTGAACAAATTCTGGAATTTATTCCATCAAACACAGGGGTTTTTTGTTTCTGATGAAGAGCCAACTAAAGACTCATTAAAAATACTTCATAAAACTATTAAAAAAGTTAGTGAGGATATTGAAAATTTCTCATTTAATACATCAGTTAGTGCATTTATGATATGTGTTAATGAATTAAATTCTTTGAATTGCAATAACAGATTAATTTTAAATGACTTATGTATACTGTTATCTCCTTTTGCTCCTCATATTTGTGAAGAGATATGGAATAAATTAGGTAATAGCGTATCTATATCAAAAGTACCTTATCCTATATTTAATCCAGAATTTATAAAAGAAAGTGTTATTGAGTATCCTGTTTCATTCAATGGAAAATTACGTTTTAGAATAAAACTAGAAACTTCATTAGAAGTTGATAGAATAAAGAAGTATATTTTGAATCATGAAAAAACTTCTTTATACCTACAAGGAAAGGATATCAAAAAAGTAATTATAGTTCCTAAAAAAATAATAAACATAGTTTTTTAAATGATAGACAATATTGAAATTATAGGTTTAATAGCTGCCTTTTTAACAACCTTTGCATTTATCCCACAAGTTTATAAAGTTATTAAGACGAAATCCACTGACGGGTTGTCTTTAACCACATATTTAATCTTTATTGTCGGAGTGTGCTTATGGTTTGCTTATGGTTTTTATAAAGCAAGTATCTCAATGATAATGGGAAATGGAATTACTATATTATTGTCCTCAGTAATTATATTTTACTTACTAAAAAACCGTAACTCTAGCTAACAGAAATTTGTCTGTCAATTTGCTGCTCTAATGAAATAAAGGTTTCTGTTCTTGAAACTCCATTAATAGATTGAATTTGTTTATTTAATAAATTCATTAAGTGTTCATTGTTTTTACACAAAACTTTAATTAAGACACTCCAATTTCCTGTTGTGTAGTGACATTCTAGTATTTCTGGTATTTTTTTCATTTCTTTAATAGCAATAGAATTTCTTTCTGCTTTGTCAAAATACACTCCAATAAAAGCTAATGTAGAGTATCCTAGTGCTTTAGGATTAAGTTTTAAATGATGGCCAGAAATTAGTCCAGAGTCATTTAATTTTCTAATTCTTTGATGAATTGCTGCTCCAGAAATACCAATTTTTCTAGAAATTTCTAAAATTGGTGTCCTTGAATTTGTAGTTAATTCAATCAATATTTTTTTGTCTATTCCGTCTATTTTCAAAATTTATTTTTTAAAACGATATCTTTTGCCAATCTATTACTTGAGCCTGATGTCCCAAGTAAAGAAATTAATTTTTCGTATTTATCTAACAATTTATTTCTATTTTTTAAATCTAAAACTTTTTTTAATTCTTTAACTATATTTTTTTTTGAACAATTATCTTGAATAAGTTCCTTGATAATTTCTTCATTCATTATCAAGTTTACTAATGATATGAATTTAATTTTAACAAATATTTTTGCTAAAAAATAACTTATAGCACTTGTCTTGTAACAAACGACTTGAGGAATTTTAAAAATGGCAGTTTCTAATGTGGCTGTTCCACTTGTTACTAATGCGGCTTTTGAATTAGAAAGTAAACTATAGGTTTCATCTTTAATTACTTTAACATTTCTATTACTAATTATAGTATTATAAAATTCTAAATCTATATTTGGAGCTCCAGCTATTATGAATTGATAATTAGAAAAAACACGAGTAACTTTCAACATTATATTGAGTATTTTTTTAATTTCTTGTTTTCTACTTCCTGGAAGAATACATATTATTTCTTTTTTAATGTCTAATTTATGTTTATTAAAGAAATCAGCCTTTTTGGGTTTTTTAAAACTTTTAATACTGTCTAAAAGTGGGTGACCTAAAAATTTAACTTTATAATTGTGTTTATTTTCAAAATAATCTTTCTCAAAAGGAAGTATTACATATAATTGGTCAATATTTGCCTTGATATTTTTGATTCTTTTTTCATCCCAAGCCCAAATTTGTGGAGCTATGTAATAATTAGTATTAAAATTATTTTTTTTTGCCCATTTTGCAATTCTAAGGTTAAAGCCTGGATAATCAATAAAAATAATTTTGTCTGGATTAAATTTTAATATATCATTTTTACAAAACGATATATTTCTTAAAATGGTTTTTAAGTTTATTAAAACTTCATAAAATCCCATAAAAGATAATTCCTTAAAATGCTTTATAATTATTGCTCCTTCACTTTTCATTTTATCACCTCCCCAAGCTCTAATAATAGCATTTGGATCAAACTTATATATCTCTTTTATTAAGTTTGATCCGTGCAAATCCCCTGAGGCTTCACCAGCGATTATATAATACTTCATTAGTTTGTTTTAAAATCTCTGTTCATATAGTTCTTATCGCCTATAAGATTATTATATATTAATGAAAATACTTTGTCTTTTAAATCATCTAAATCGCTTTTTTTTAACCCCTTTGTGTTTATGAAATTACATTGTTTTACTCTAAATATACCAGGCCCACCTTTAAAGAAATTCCAAGAAAATAAACGTTTACAATCATAGTATACCTGTGGAATAATCTGTATTTGATGTTCTATAGCCAAACTAAATGCACCATTTTTAAAAGGTGCCAACACAACATTTTCATTTGGAACTAAACCCTCTGGAAAGATTCCAATACTCATGCCGTTTTTAAGTCTTCTTTTAGCCATTTCATAAACTCTTTTTCTACTTTCTGGATTACTTCTATCTACCATAATCACCAGTTTTTTGTAAAAAAAACCAAATATTGGAATTTTTGCTAATTCTTTTTTACCTACGAAAACAATCGGATTTACACTAGAAGCAATTAAAACAAATCCATCCATTAAAGATCCGTGATTTGGGCAAAACATATAGCTTTTGTTCGGTTCAATTTCTTGTTCTAATTCAATATCTAAACGAAACCCCATTCCATAAATAAGAACTTTAGACCACATCCTAACTAGTTTCCATAATCTAGGATAATATTGTTCCTTTAATGATAAAATAAATAATAAAGGGGACATAACAACTATTGTAGTAAATATCAAAATATAAAACCAACTACGCCAAATTAACAGTAACGGGATTTTTATGATTCTCATGTAATTGATTTAGTACTAGTTTTTACTTTTTTTTCACTTGATGTTTTAAAAATTCCAATCTTTTAATTTTTCAATATTTTTATGGTCCGTCATATCAAATTTTACAGGAACTATAGATATATACCCATTTTTTAATGCCCATTCATCTGAATCATTTTTGTGATCCTCATTTATAAATTCACCAGTTAGCCAATAATACTCTTTTCCTTGAGGATTAATTCTTTTATCGAATTTTTCAATCCAATGAGCTTTTGCTTGTCTACAAATTTTTATTCCTTTAATTTCATTTTCTTTAAGTTTTGGGAAATTTATATTTAATGCATTCCCATTTGGAATTCCTTTATTTATTGCTGTCAAAGTAATTTTTTTAATGAAATTTCTTAGAGATTCAAAATCAGCATTCCAATTGTAATCTAATAAAGAAAAACCAATAGCCGGTACTCCTTCAATACTAGCTTCTAATGCGGCACTCATTGTCCCAGAGTAAATGACATTTATTGATGAATTTGACCCATGATTTATTCCAGAAACACATATGTCAGGTTTTCTTTCAAGAATTTCATTAATTCCTAATTTGACGCAGTCAGCAGGTGTTCCGGAACACGAATATTCTTGTTGCGGACCATTATCAACTTCAATTGAGTTACAATGTAAAGTGGAATTTATAGTGATAGCATGGCCCATTGCGGATTGTGGACTGTCAGGAGCTACAACAACAACATCTCCAATTTCATTCATCACTGAAATTAAAGTTCTTATTCCAGGAGCCGAAATTCCATCATCATTCGTTACTAATATTAGAGGTTTTTTTGACATTTATTAATTTTGAGTAAAAGTACTGAAAACAATATATTTTATAATATTTATAATTTACGAGAATAAAATAATTTTAATATAAGATGTTTTTGCACGATTTTTGACCTAATTTGTTAAATTTACTATCAAGAGTTTATGATTTACTATATGAAACGTAAAATAATTTTAGTTTTTATCACATTAGCACTAGTTTTTGCTAGCTGGAATCTGATTAACCCATCATTTAATAATTCTAACAAAGACAAGTTGTTAATTGAGGTTATTAAGTATGTTTTAGAAAAATATCACTACAACTCAATTGAAATTAATGATGAATTTTCCGAGAAAATGTTTAATACGTATATTGATTTATTAGATTCTCAAAAAAAATATTTTTTAGCTTCAGATTATAAAGAATTTAAAAAGTATAAATTTAAACTAGATAATCAGTTAATTGATTATGATCTTTCTTTTTTTAATTTGTCTTATGAAAGACTAATTCAAAGAATTTCTGAAGTAGAAGACTTTTATCCCTCTTTATTGTCAAATTCTTTTGACTTCTCTTTAAATGAAGAAATTAATTTAGATTTTGAAAATATTTTATTTCCTAAAAATGATAAAGAAAGAAAAGATAGATGGAGAAAACAATTTAAATATACTGCTTTGGATATTTATGATGTTAAAATTTTAGATCAAAAATTAAATTTAGAAAAAGATAAAAATTTCAAGATAAAATCAAACAATTCTATCATTGAGGAGTCTATTGAACTAGTAGACAAGAATATTAAAAATATTTTTGATTTAATGAACGACTTACAAAGAAAAGATTGGTTTTCTACTTATTTAAATTCCTTTGTAATTCAATTAGATCCACACACATACTACTTTAAACCTGAGGACAAGGAAAGGTTTGATATGACAATATCTGGAAAATTTAATGGAATTGGAGCAAGATTATCAAAAGAGGAAGGAGGTATTAAAATAGTTGATATTATTTTAGGTGGTCCTCTTTGGAAAGATAAAAAAATAGAAATTGGAGACGAAATAATTAAAGTTGGTGAAAAAGACAAAGAACCAGTTGATGTTATTGGGATGAGGTTAGAGGATGCAATTAAATTAATTAAAGGCCCAAAAGATACTGAAGTAAGGTTAACAGTTAGAAAAAATATAGATGGCGAAATTAAAGTGATCCCTGTTGTGAGAGATGAAATAAAACTGGAAGAAACTTATGCGAAATCTACTTTAATAAAGAAAAATAACAAATCATATGGCTTAATCAGCCTACCAAAGTTTTATGTTGATTTCGATGATTATCAAGAAAGGAATTGTGCATCTGATGTAAAAAAAGAAATTTTAAAATTGAAGAAAGAAGGGATGGAAGGTTTGATTTTAGACTTAAGAAATAATGGAGGAGGTTCTCTACAAACTGTTGTAGATATGACAGGGCTTTTTATAAAAGAGGGGCCAGTTGTCCAAGTAAAATCTTTTGGAGATAGAAAACAAGTTATTTACGATAAAGACCCTTCGATATCATGGGACGGCCCAATGGTAGTTTTAGTAAATCAAATGTCTGCATCTGCTTCCGAAATTTTAGCAGCTGCTTTACAAGATTATAATAGAGCAGTAATTGTTGGAAGTACTCAAAGTTTTGGTAAAGGGACTGTCCAAAATGTAATCGATTTGAATAGGTTCTTATCAAATAGTCAATTTGATTTAGGAGCATTAAAAATTACTACCGATAAATTTTATAGAATAAATGGCGGATCGGTTCAGGTTGAAGGAGTTAAAAGTGATATCACTATTCCAAACAGACTTTCTTTTATTCCAATTGGAGAAAATGATGAAGAAAATCCTTTAAAATGGGATCAAATTGACTCGGCTAATTATAAAAAATGGGAAGGTTATTTTAATTTAAAAGAAGTAATAAAATCTGGAAATGATCAAATTGAAAAAAGTCCATTTGCTACACTTGTAAAAGAAAACGCCAAATGGATTGCTTCTAGACAAAACCCAAAATCATTGACTCTTAATTATCTGAATTATAAAAAGTCACAAAGTGATGACAGGAATTACTTGACAAAGTTTGATGAGATTAAAAATTATAAAAACGAATTAAAATTTGAATTTATTTCAAATGATGAAGAATCCATCGAAAAATCTAAAGAAATTTCAGAGAGAAGAGAAAGGTGGGGAAGAATTTTACAATCAGACTTTCAATTGAATGAAGGTTTAAAAGTCCTAGATAATTTAAAATCAAGAGTAATTAATAAAAAATCTATTATCGCTAATAAAGATTAATGTTATTTTTAAAGAAAAAGTTTATTAATAAACATTTTGGAGTATTTCTTTCTCTAATTTTTATTTTCTTTTGTTTTCTTATTTCAATTTTTTCTTATTTCATTATTCCGGATGATTCTCAGAATTCTAATCAAATGCATTTATCAATCCATTCAATGCCGCCTGGTTTTACAGCAAATATCTTGGAAATTCCTAATCCAGAAGAAACCAACGAATCTTACTTAAGCGCTAAATTTTTTGGAAAAAAATATCCTAATAAAGAAATTTTAGTAAAGAATTTTAGTTTTAAAGAATTTGGTATTGAATATGAAGATTTTAATAAAGAAAAGTTTATTATAAAATATGATTCTTATCCAAGTAAATTATCAAAATATCAAATAGAAAAAAAATATATAGGAGAAAGAAAGTTTATTTTTGGAACTGATAGTTTTGGAAGAGATGTTTTTGGAAGAGTAATTTTAGGCACAAGAGTTTCTCTTTCTATTGGTTTTATTGCGGTTTTAATTTCTTTATTAATAGGATTGATAATTGGAATGGCTGGAGGCTATTATGGTGGTTTTATTGATAAGATTGTAATGGCAATTATTAACATATTTTGGTCAATCCCAACCCTATTACTGGTTATAGCAATTTCAATTGCATTGGGAAAAGGATTTTGGCAAGTATACATAGCTGTTGGATTAACAATGTGGGTGGAAGTAGCAAGAGTTGTTAGAGGACAGGTAATTTCAGAAAAAAATAAAGATTATATACTTGCAACAAAAGTTTTAGGATATTCAGATTTAAGAATTTTCTTAAAACATTTATTACCTAATATTTTAGGCCCTATTTTGATAATTTGTGCTGCTAATTTTGCTTCTGCAATTCTTATAGAAAGCGGATTAAGTTTTTTAGGAATAGGCACTCAACCTCCTATAGCTAGTTGGGGTTCTATGATAAAAGATAATTATCAATTTATTATTTTAGGTAAAGCATATTTAGCTTTTATACCCGGTTTTTCTATCATGTTACTAGTTACTAGCTTTATGTTTTTAGGTAATAATCTGCCAGACTTAATCAATAAAAACAAATAAAATCACCACTTGCTAGTCCTCTGTGAGTCCAGTCTTATGTAAATAGATACAAGTAAAACAAAGCCAATGAGATTAGACCCCCCATAACTAAAAAAGGGAAGAGGAATTCCTATAGTGGGTACCAATCCTAACACCATACCTATATTAATAAAAAAGTGACTGAAAATGATAGTTGCAGTTGAATATGAGAAGATTTTACTAAATAAATTCCTTTGCATTTCAGCACGTTTGGATATTCTTAGCATCAAAAATGCAAATAAGCAAATTACTAAAGTAGCTCCAAGAAATCCCCATTCTTCACCAACAGCTGAAAATATATAATCTGTATGTTGAAATGGAACAAAATTCCCTCTTGTTTGAGTTCCATTTAAAAAACCTTCACCAAATAACCCACCTGATTCAAAAGCAATTTTTGATTGATTGGTGTTGTATCCAATTCCTCTATTATCTTGCTGGATGCCCATTACTATATTAAATCTATCTCTGTGGTGTTGCTCAAAAATATTATTAAAAATAAAGTCTACTGAAAAGATAAATATTGAAAAAACAAACGAATAAATAATAATTTTTTTGATTGATTTTTTGTTTTTTAAAAAATAAAAAACTGTTAAAAAAGAAATAATCAAAACAAATAGAATAATGGATTCTTTTGAAAATAAAATAGTAACAAAAAATAATATTATAAACCCTATGAAAAAATTCATATATATGGAGGGAAGTCCAATTTTATAAAAAACTAAAAAGAAACTTAGAAAAATTAAAGTACTTCCTGGGTCGGGTTGTAGTATTATTAATAATATTGGAATAAAAATAATTAAGAAGGAATAAAACTGAGTTTCAACTGTTCGAATATTTGCGTTTAGATCACTTAAAAACTTAGCTAGTGCCAGCGCGGTTATTGGTTTTGCAAGTTCACTTGGTTGAAATCCAAATCCAAATATTTGATACCATGCAGTTGCACCATTAATGTTTTTACCAAAAATAAATAAACCTAATAGTGATAACATAGATATTACATAAGCTATACTAGCGAATCTTTCAAAAAATTTAAATGGTAAAGATTGAATAAAGAAAAAAAGTAGAACAGAAATTAAAACAAAAATAATTTGTTTTCCAAATGGATTTTCTAATGAAAAAGGAGCAACAAGATTGTCTGCATGTACTGTAGAATAGATGTTCAAAAGTCCTAAAAAAATTAAAAAAACAACTCCCAAAATTGTAGGTAAGTCAATTTTTTTCAAATTAATTTCATTCATTGATTTTGAAATTAGTATTTAAATATGGTTTTTTATATTCTTCCATAAGGTTTCCGTTAATGATATAATTTTCTAAATACTTTCTTTTAATTTCTTTAGATAAATATTTTTCTATCATTAAACTAGCGATTGGAGCTGCCCATCTGGTTCCCCAATAGCCATTCTCAATAAATACAGCAATTGCAATTTTAGGGTTTTCTTTAGGAGCGAAACCAATAAAAATTGAATGATCTGTTAATTGAAGCCTTTTGTTGTTGATTTTAATAAAATTTTCTGCTGTTCCTGTTTTACCTGCCACTTGTATTCCCTTGATTTTGGCATTTTGTGCTGTTCCTTTTTCAACTACATCAAACATCCCTTTGATAATTTTCTCAAAATGTATGGAATCAATACTTGTGTATTTTTTTTCGTTAAACTTACTATCAATTGAATCATTTGATATGTTTTTAACAAAGTGAGGTGTTTTATACCAACCTCTGTTAGCAATAATTGCGGTAAGATTAGCCAATTGAATTGGAGTTGTTAAAATTTCTCCTTGACCAATTCCATTAGAAATAGTAGTAGCAGCTTTCCATCCACCATTTGGATACCACTGGTCATAATAATTTGACCCTGGAATTAGACCAGGTTGTCCTATAGGATGATCATATCCTAAGTACGTTCCAAATCCAAAACTTTCTACATGTTTTTTCCAATTATTTATACCAATTTTAGAATCTGGATACTTTTCAATAGTTTGTTTGTAAATATTAGCAAAATATGTATTACAAGAATTGTATACTGCTTTATTTAAATTATTTTTTGTTCCAATTTCACAATGACATCTCATGAATCTTTTTCTCGAATAGAAATGACCTTCATTACAAGAAATAATTGTTTTTTCATTTATTACTTTTTCTTGTAAAGCAATTAAACCATTTACTAATTTAAAAGTTGATCCAGGAGGGTATTGGCCTTGTAGCCCCCTGTCAAATAGTGGTTTACCAATACTGTCATTCTTGAGTTTTAAATAGTTTTTAGATCTACTTCTTCCAATTAATAAATTTGGATCAAAGGATGGAGCGTTGACTAACGATAGTATTTCTCCACTAGAGGGTTCAATAGCAATAATACTTCCGAATTTATTTATCATTAGAGAATCTCCATAAGTTTGAAGATTTATATCTATCCCTAAATTAATATCTTTTGCTTGGACATATATTGAATCTAAAGTACCATTCTTATAAGAATCAATTACTCTGTTAAATTTATCTTTTTGGTAGTATTTAACACCTTTAAGTCCCCTCAATTTATTTTCATAAGATTTTTCTAAGCCCTGTCTTCCGATAAGTTCACCAGACTCGTAATAGCTATTATCTTTTACTTCATAATCATTAACTTCACTTATGTATCCTAAAAGATTTGAAGCAGAATTTATTACATACTTTCTATTAGATTTTCTAGTTATGGAGAATCCACTATATTTCCAGAGTTTTTCTTGAATTACAGCAAAATCTTTTTTTGAAATTTGCGATAAAAAAACTGATGGCTTAAGTTGTGAAAATTTTTTTGCTTTTTTTATTTTATCAATTAATTCACTTTTTTTTATTTTCAATATGTTACAAAACTCAACGGTATCTATTTGTTTTAAATATTTTGGAGTAATCATTAGGTCATAAAAAGATTCATTTCCGACTAAAAGATTATTATTTCTATCGAAAATATATCCTCTTTCAGGGTATTGGTACACTCTCTCTATTGAATTTTTTTTTGAAAACTGAGTTTCATCCACGTTAATAACCTGCAACCAAAACAATCTAAAAATAAAGATTAAAGCAGAGAAAATTATTAATATGGGTAGTAGTTTATCTTTCATTTTTAAAAAGATAGATGAAACTAAAACAAAAAATAAACGAAAGGAAAGAGCTGTAGATAGTTTTTTTAAAAACTATTAAAATTTGATCAATCGAGAACGATTCGAGAGAAAAAATAATTAAGTGATGTAAAAAAATTATAATAAAAACATATAATATTTTTTGATAAATAGTTGATTCTATTATATAATGTTTGATCATCTTTACACCATAAGGATCATAAAAATTTCCAAACACAAAATTCATTATAGATGGTTTTAAATAGGCAATTGTAATAAAAGCTGTAGCATTTAGACCTAATGAATTAGAAAAATAATCTAATGACAATCCAAAAAAGAAACTGATTATCAAGAATGATATTCTGCTTATTTTAACAGGAAAAATTAATATAAATACCAAAGAAATATATGGGTCGTATACACCCAAAAAATCAAATTTATTAAAAACTAAGCCTTGGGCCAATATTAAGACAATAAACCTGAGGGCTATATTGATGTAAATTGTATTCATTAATTTATTAAAGCCTTAAGATTATCTATTTCATTTTTGTGATTATTATTGATTATATATACATTTCTAGCGCTAGTCATGTCGTTTGTTAATTTAACCTCAATATCATAGTAATTTCCAGCCATTTTAGAATCAATTTTAGAAATAACTCCAATATTTAAATTTTCTGGAAATATCGTTGACATTCCCCCTGTATTTACACTATCTCCTATTTTAATATTTGCGATTTTGGGCACATCATTTAAGTTTAAAATCCTTGGGTCATTCCCATCCCACTCTAGGGTTCCAAAATGAAAAGTTTTATTGATTTTAGCATTGATTTTAGAATTTGTATTTAATATTGACATAACTGAAGAGTAATTATCTGACACTTCCATGATAATTCCAATTATTCCAGTACTACTAGTAACTCCCATTTCTTTTTCAACACCATGCTTTAAGCCCTTGTCAATAATCAAATAGTTCTTAGTAAAAGAAAAATTATTAGTTATAATTTTCGCTGCTGAAAAAAAATATTTTGAATTATTTAAAAGGCTATCATTGGGAATTTCTTTTTTTGAAAAAACTATGTTATTTAACCTTAAATTTTCTTTTACTAACTTTTTATTTTCATTTCTTAAATTTAAATAGTCTTCGATAGAAGAAGATTCTTTTAAAATGACTTTAGAAAAATTATCAGAAAAATTATTAAGCTTTGATTTATGAAAATAATTAGAATCGATTAGAAGATACAGAGAAAGTAACAACAGAATTAAAAAAACTAAAACATCTTTATGATTTAAGATGCTATCAATGATTCGTTGCATAATTAATTTACTATTTCACTAATACACTTTTATATCTTTCAATATTTTTTAAGGTTATTCCAGTTCCTCTTACAACAGCTCTTAGGGGATCTTCAGCTATAAAAACTGGTAGGTCGGTTTTTTTTGAAAGTCTTTTATCCAGGCCTCTCAACATAGACCCTCCGCCAGCTAAATATATTCCAGTATTATATATATCTGCTGCTAGTTCAGGTGGTGTTTGAGATAACGTTTCCATTACTGAATCTTCTATTCTTATGATTGACTTATCCAAAGCTTTTGCTATCTCTCTGTAAGAAATAATGGTTTCTTTAGGTTTTCCAGTTAACAAATCTCTTCCTTGAACTGAAATATCATCAGGTGGACTTTCTAATTCATCTGAAGCAGAACCAATATTAATTTTAATTTTTTCAGCAGTTCTTTCTCCAATATATAAATTATGTTGCGTTCTCATATAATATATTATGTCTCCGGTGAAAACGTCACCTGCTACTTTAACAGATTTATCACAGACTATTCCCGATAAAGCAATCACAGCAATTTCGGTAGTTCCTCCACCAATATCAACAATCATATTTCCTTTAGGCTGCATTATATCTACACCTATTCCAATAGCCGCTGCCATTGGTTCATGAATTAAATAAACTTCCTTTCCGTTCACTCTCTCAGCAGATTCTCTCACAGCTCTCATTTCAACTTCAGTTATTCCGGAGGGAATACAAATTACCATTTTTAGTGCTGGAGTAAAAAATCTTTTATTTAAAGCAGGTATACTTTTAATTAGTAAGCTTATCATTTGCTCGGAAGCATTAAAATCTGCAATTACTCCATCCTTTAAAGGTCTGATAGTTTTGATGTTTTCATGAGTTTTACCTTGCATTAAACTCGCTTCCTTTCCTACTGCAATTATTTTTTCACTTTTTTTGTCAATTGCAACAATTGAAGGACTATCAACCACTACTTTATCGTTGTGAATTATCAATGTGTTTGCAGTACCTAAGTCGATTGCTATAGATTCCGTCCAAAAATCAAAAAATGCCATAATTAAAAAAGTGTATTACAAGTTAACAAATTAATGTTTAAAATGACGAGTTCCAGTCATAACCATTGAAATATTATTTTCATTACAATAATTAATAGATAATTTATCTTTAATTGATCCCCCTGGTTGAATTACAGAAACAATTCCTTGTTTATGAGCTATTTCTACACAATCTGGGAACGGAAAAAAAGCATCACTAGCCATAACAGAGCCATCAAGTTTGAAATTAAAATTCTTAGACTTTTCTATAGCTTGCTTTAATGCATCCACTCTTGAGGTTTGACCTGTCCCAGAGCTAATTAATTGTTTATTTTTAGCAAGAACAATTGTATTGGATTTGGTGTGCTTACAAATTTTAGAAGCGAAAATTAAGTCTTCTATTTCTAATGAAGAAGGTTGTTTTTTAGTTGGTATAGAAAAATCAATAGACGAATCTGTCTTATTGTCTTTTTCTTGAACCAATACTCCGTTTAAACATGTTCTTACAATATTTTCAGATAATTTATCATCTTTTAATAAGAGAATAATTCTATTTTTTTTACTTTTTAATATTTCTAAAGCATCTTTTTCAAAAGATGGCGCAATTACCACTTCACAAAAGAGTTTGTTAATTTCTTCTGCAGAGCTAAAGTCAATAGTTTTATTTGAAATTAACACACCTCCAAAAGCAGAAACTGGATCCCCAGCAAGCGCATCCTTATAGGCTTCAAGTACAGATTTTCGAGTTGATAATCCACAGGCATTATTATGTTTTAAAATGGCAAAAGTGGGTAAATCATTTTTGAATTCAGAGATTAAGTTTACAGCCGAATCTATATCTAAAAAATTATTATAGGAAAGTTCTTTCCCGTGAATCTGATCAAATAGAGAATTAAAATCTCCAAAATAAGTTCCTTTTTGATGGGGGTTCTCACCATATCTTAAAGCTCTCCCATCTTGAAAACTACTTTTGTAAGTGTTAGTTTCCTTATTAAAATAATTAAATATTGCCGTGTCATAATGAGAAGAGATATTAAATGCTTTTGCAGCAAATTTTCTTCTAGTGTTTTCGCTAAACTCTCCAGAATTTTCACTTAGTATGTCTAGAAATTCACTGTAATCATCCTTAGATGAAATACAGATTACATCTTTAAAGTTTTTAGCAGCAGCTCTAATTAAAGATATACCACCAATATCTATTTTTTCAATAACATTAATCTCACTTTGACCAGATTCAACTGTTTTTTCAAAAGGATACAAATCAACTATTACTAAATCAATATTTGGAATTTTATATTCTTTTATTTCATTAATATCATTTTTATTATCTCGTCTATTTAAAATTCCACCAAAAATTTTTGGATGAAGGGTTTTTACTCTCCCTCCAAGAATCGAAGGGTAATCAGTAATGTCTTCTATTTTTAGGACTGGGACTCCAATTCCTTTTAAATATAATTCTGTACCCCCCGTTGAAAAAATTTCAATTCCTAATGAGTTTAGTTTTTTGGCAATAGGCTCTATCCCGTTTTTATCAAAAACAGAGATTAAAGCAGATTTAATTTTTAACATATTGAGAGCTAATTAATGAAATATAAAAGTAGTTATTTTAATAAAAATAAAATAAAATAAAATTTTTATTTTATTTGGAAAAACTTATTAGAAATCATTTCGTTAATTTTTTCTAAAAATTTTAAATCCTTATTTGTGAATTGATTTAGGTTGTTAGAGTCTATATCAATTTGACCTATATTTTCCTTTTTATTGAAAAGTGGAACAACTATTTCAGATTTAACATTGATATTACATGAAATGTAGTTGGATTCTTTTGATACGTCTTCAACTAAAATAGGGTCATTAGATAATGCTGATTGTCCGCAAATTCCTTTTCCAAATGGAATTTTAGTATGTTCAGTTGGAATGCCAGAAAAAGACCTTAGTTCTAATTCTTGTTTGCTCTTATTATGAAAATAATATCCAACCCAGTGATAGCCATCAATTTTTTCATTTAAATATGTACAAATACTATTCAAACAATTATTCAAATTATTTGTAATTCTGATTTCTTCTTCAATATGTTTGATAGCGTTTTTAAACATAAAAAAAACTGCCCCTTAGGGCAGTTAGATTTAATAATTAATAATGATTTACATCATTCCAGGCATACCGCCTCCGCCCATTGGAGGCATTGGAGGTGTATCCTCTTTTATATCTACTAAAGCACATTCAGTTGTTAAAATCATTCCGGCAACTGATGCAGCGTTTTCTAATGCTATTCTAGTTACTTTTTTTGGATCAATAATACCTGCTTTTAAAAGATCAACATAAGTTTCAGATTTAGCATCATAACCAAAATTATTTTTACCTTCTAAAACTTTAGCTACTACTACCGAACCTTCCCCTCCAGCATTTTCTACAATAGTTCTAAGTGGAGCTTCAATTGCTCTGGATATTATTTGAATCCCAGTAACTTCATCTAGATTATTGCTAGTTAGTTTTTCAAGAGCATCTCTTGTCCTAAGTAAAGCTACTCCACCTCCTGCAACAATACCTTCTTCAACTGCAGCTCTAGTTGCGTGTAATGCATCATCCACTCTATCTTTCTTTTCTTTCATTTCAACTTCAGATGCAGCGCCAACATACAAGACTGCTACTCCTCCAGCCAATTTAGCTAATCTCTCCTGAAGTTTTTCTTTATCGTAGTCAGATGTAGTAGTTTCAATTTGAGCTTTAATTTGATTTACTCTTGCAGCAATATCCTTTTTATCTCCAGATCCATTTACTACAGTCGTATTATCTTTGTCAATGGTAACTCTTTCCGCGGAACCTAACATTTCTATTGTTGTATTTTCAAGAGTTAGACCTCTATCTTCTGAAATAACAGTTCCACCAGTTAGTATAGCGATATCCTCAAGCATAGCTTTTCTTCTGTCACCAAATCCTGGAGCTTTCACAGCAGCTATCTTTAAAGAACCTCTTAATTTATTAACTACTAGGGTAGCTAAAGCTTCTCCATCAACATCTTCAGCAATTACTAAAAGAGGTTTTCCAGTTTGAGCAACAGGCTCAAGAACGGGTAAAAGATCTTTCATAGCAGAAATCTTTTTGTCATAAAGTAAAATATATGGAGATTCAAGATCTGACTCCATTTTTTCAGAATTAGTAACAAAATATGGTGATAAATATCCTCTATCAAATTGCATTCCTTCAACAACATCAACATAAGTTTCAGTTCCTTTGGCTTCTTCCACAGTTATAACACCTTCTTTTCCAACTTTATCAAAAGCTTCTGTGATTAATTCTCCAATTGCCATATCATTATTAGCTGAAATGGAAGCAATTTGCTTGATTTTTTCAGATGAATTACCAACAGTTTCTGATTTTTTATTTAATTCTTTCACCACAACTTCAACAGCTTTATCAACTCCTCTTTTTAAATCCATTGGATTTGCTCCAGCTGTTACATTTTTAAGACCTTCTTTCACAATTGCTTGTGCTAAGATTGTAGCAGTTGTAGTTCCATCTCCAGCCAAGTCATTAGTTTTAGAAGCTACTTCTTTTACCATTTGAGCTCCCATGTTTTCAAGCGGATCTTCAAGTTCTATTTCTTTTGCTACTGTTACACCATCTTTAGTAATTTGTGGTCCTCCAAAAGATTTTCCAATAATTACATTTCTTCCTTTAGGACCCAATGTTACCTTTACAGCATTTGCAAGAGCATCTACTCCTTTTTTTAAGCCTTCTCTAGCTTCTACGTCAAATTGAATTTTTTTAGCCATTTTAATTTTTTTATAAGTTTAAACAATTGCAAGAATATCGCTTTCTCGCATAATTAAATAATCGTTGCTTTCTAGTTTGAGTTCAGTACCAGAATATTTCCCGTACAAAACTGTATCACCGACTTTAACAGTAACAGGGTTTTCTTTTGTACCAGGGCCCACAGCTACAACGTTTCCTTTTTGAGGTTTTTCTTTAGCTGAATCTGGAATTATTATCCCAGAAGCTGTTTTGGTTTCTGCTTTTAAGGGCTGAACTAATATTCTGTCAGCCAAAGGTTTAATATTTAATTTACTCATTGTTATGTTTTTTAATTTTAATTATAAATACATCAATCATGCCAAAGGTTATAAACTGACAAATTGATAAGCACTTAGCTTGCACTAATGACACGCTGACACTAAACAAACTTTATTATTCTTTTACCGGAATTTCTAATGGAATATCGTCAGGTAAAACTTCAGGTATAGTTGATTCTATATCATTAGGATTTAAAAGTTTAGAATCTGTATTTTCAGTTCCTTTGTCAATTGTTAGATTAGACAATAAAATTAGAATTAAAAGTAAAGATGCTAAAACCCAAGTGCTTTTATCTAAAAAATCTGTTGTTTTTTTAACTCCTCCAATTTGTTGAGAATCACCTCCAAAACTAGAGGATAAGCCTCCTCCTTTTGGATTTTGAACCATAATTACTAATATTAGTAAAAATGATACGCCTATTATTAATGCTAAAAATATTGAAAAACTGTTCATAATTATTTTTTATTTTTTAAATTATTTTTTATTGCATTTATCTGGTTTGCAAATAAACTGATTTTTTCTGGATATTTCAAACATAGAATTTCATAAGCTTTAATAGCATCCTTGAATTTATTTTGTTCAAAATAAAGTTTAGCTAATGTTTCAGTCATATATTCTTTTTTACTTAATTTAAATTCATTCGCTAAGTTATTGTTTGAAGTTTTAGATTTTAAAGAAATGATAGGCTTTGATTTTAAAAAATCTTGTATCAAAGTTTCATTTTTAGAATTTTTTTCTTTAAAAACTGGTTTGGTAACTTTTAACCATTCGATAAAAGAGTTTTTTGTTTTTTGCGATGAAAGTATGACATCGTTAGATTTATTATTTTTTCTTTTCACGACTATTTCATCCAATTCAATAATATCTCTTAAAACTCCCCTGTCATTTGAGAATAAAGAACAATCTTTTAAGACTTTGTTAAATCTTATGCTATTGTGTTTTTTTAGACCTATTAACTCAAGTATTCTTCCTGCTTGAAAATATGGGTACTCTTTTATTATATCATTAAGAGCAAATGTATCTTCTAAACTTATTTGTTTGGGGTTAATTATTAGCTCCGATAATTTGTTTTTACTAATTTCTACCATTTTGCTAATGAAGCATTAAAAATATCTTGTGTAATTCTTTCAAAGATTAAATCGTGAGCTTCAGATTTTATATTCAATAATTGTGTTTCTGCCGGATAGTCAAAATAAAATGAAAATCTCCTTTCAAAATCATCATCTTCTTTTTTTAAATTTATAAACCTGACATTAATTGAAATACTTAATCTGTTTTGTGATGCTGTTAAATCTGATGTAGCAGTCATTGGACTCACTCTATATTCTACTATTTCACCTTCGTAAACTAGATCTCCATCAATAGATACTAACTGTAGGTTGGTTTGATTTTGTAGAATATTTTGCAAAGCTAATGTGAAATCTCTATCTAATCCTGGCTCAAAAATAGACCCCATCGTATTTCCTGCGTCATTTTCAAAAAAATTTACTTGAAAAGTTTCTGTTCCCTCTGGAATTGATGCTCCTGTAAAAGAATAGCTTCCGCAGCTAATACAATTCAAAGCAATTAAAAAATATAATAAACTAATTTGTCTTTTATAATTCAAGATCATGCTGTTTAATTTTTCTGTAAAGTGTCCTTTCTGAAATTCCAAGCTCTGTTGCCGCCGCTTTTCTTTTTCCTTTATTTCTTTCCAATGCTTTTATTATTAATTCTAATTCTTTATCTTGAATTGATAGTGTTTCTTCTTCACTTATTTCTTCTGCAAAATGATATTTATCTTCAACTGGAGCAGTCTTTTCAAAACCTATCTTGTTTTTATTTATTTCAATTAGTTCAGACGCTTTAGATTCAACTTCATTTTTTGAATCATAAAGTTTTTCTAAACCACTTACTTCCTCGTTGTTAAAATCTACACTTCTATCATTATTATTTAAATGTTGAGTGATTTTTTTTAAATCATTTAAATCTTTTTTCATGTCAAAAAGAATTTTGTACAAAATCTCTCTTTCATTTGAGAAATCACTAGAATCTTTTTGCTTATTTAAAACAGTGGGCAGATTTGAATTAAAATCTGGCAAATATGATTGCAACAAAGAAACTGAAATATTTCTTTTTTCTTCAAGGACAGATAATTGCTCAGCTACATTTCTTAATTGTCTAACATTTCCATTCCATGAATATAGAGTCAGTAGTTTTTGAGCATTATCATCCAAACGAACAGTTGGCATGTTATATTTTTTTGCAAAATCGGATGCAAATTTTCTAAATAATAAATGTATGTCCTCTTTTCTATTTCTTAAAGGTGGAATTTTTATTTCCACCGTACTAAGTCTATAATAAAGATCCTCTCTAAACTTACCTTTATGAATTGCTGAGTCCATAATTAAATTTGTAGCAGCTACTATCCTTACATTTGTTTTATGAACCTCAGATGATCCAACTTTTATGAATTCTCCATTTTCCAATACTCTTAACAATCTAACTTGTGTGGTAAGCGGGAGTTCGCCGACTTCATCCAAAAAAATAGTTCCTCCATCTGCAACCTCAAAATAACCTTTTCTGGAATTAGTAGCTCCAGTGAAAGCCCCTTTTTCATGTCCAAATAATTCTGAATCAATCGTTCCCTCAGGAATGGCCCCACAGTTTACAGCAATATATTTATTATGCTTTCTATGAGACAATTGATGTATGATTTTAGGGAAACTCTCTTTACCGACTCCACTTTCACCAGTTACAAGAACTGAAATATCAGTTGGAGAGACTCTAACGGCTTTTTCAATTGCTCTATTTAGCAAAGGATCGTTTCCAATTATTTCAAAGCGCTGTTTGATTGTCTGAGTAGATAATTCCATTTGATTATTTGTTAGAGTACCCAACCGCTTCTCCAATTAGAGTTGCTGATGTGCAATTATTAATTAAAACTTTTACAAAATCACCAATTTTATATATTTCTTTATTAAAAACTACAACAGTGTTTTGTTGATTCCTTCCGCTCCACTGGTTACTTGATTTTTTTGATTCTTTTTCAATTAAAACCTCAACAATTTTTCCAATATACTCATTGGTTCTATGATTACTGTGTTTTTGTTGAAGATCTACAATTTCTTGTAACCTATTTTTTTTAATTAATTCACTAATATTATCATCGTATTTTTTTGCTGCAAAAGTTCCAGGTCTTTCAGAATATTTAAACATATATCCAAAATCATATTTAACTTTACACATTAGTTCAAGAGTTAATTCATGGTCTTTATCTGTTTCATTAGGAAACCCTGTTATCATATCTTGTGAAATAGAACAATCAGGAATTATTTGTTTAATTTTTTTGACCAAGCTTAAATATTCCTCTCTTGTATGTTGTCGATTCATAGCTTTTAAAACACTATTACTTCCAGATTGAACTGGAAGATGAATGTGATTACAAATATTTTTATATTTTGACATTGTGACTATCACATTTAAACCCATGTCCTGAGGATTTGATGTAGAAAACCTAACTCTTAGAAGAGGAAAAGTTTCAGCAACTAATTTTAATAATTTTGAAAAATTTATTGAAGTTTTTTGTCTTAATTCACTAATCTTTTTAAAATCTTTTTTAAGTCCTCCACCATACCATAAGTAGCTATCCACATTTTGGCCTAGAAGAGTTACTTCTTTATAATTTTTATCCACTAGTGTTTTAATCTCTTCTAAAATACTTTTTGGATCTCGGCTTCTTTCTCTTCCTCTTGTAAAGGGTACAACACAAAAGGAACACATGTTATCACAGCCTCTAGTTATAGAAACAAAAGCGGTAACTCCATTTGAGGATAGTCGAATAGGGCTTATATCTCCATATGTTTCATCTTTAGATAATATTACATTTACTGCGTTTCTCCCTTCGTTTACTTCTTTAATTAAATTTGGAAGGTCTTTGTATGCATCAGGTCCTACCACCAAGTCTACAATTTTTTCTTCTTCTAAAAATTTATTTTTTAAACGTTCAGCCATACAACCCAAAACACCCACTTTTAAATTTTTATTATTTCTTTTTAATTTATTAAAACCCTCAAGTCTTTTTCTAACAGTTTGCTCAGCTTTATCCCTAATTGAACAAGTATTGAGTAATATTAAGTCCGCATCATTTAAGTTTTTTGTTGAATCATAGCCTTCTTTTGAGACGATTGAGGCTACCACTTCGCTATCTGCAAAATTCATTTGACAACCATAACTTTCTATATAAAACTTTTTGGAATTAGTTACAGTTGAAGTAGATTCTTTATTTAAAATTTGTATTTCTGCGTTCATTGAATGTAAATCATTAAAACTCAGCAAATATAATAATTTATGACATTATGTCAGTGATAATTTCACTATAAATTAGAGTTTAAAATTTATTTGCTTATTAATTGAATAAAAAAAATAATATACTTTTGTCTTTTTAAATTCCAAAACCAATGTCCAAAAATTTAGTAATTGTTGAATCACCTGCAAAAGCAAAAACTATTGAAAAATATTTAGGAAGTGATTTTAAAGTAGCCTCTAGTTATGGGCATATTTCCGATTTACCATCTAAAGAATTGGGAGTTGATGTAGAGAATGATTTTAAGCCAAAGTATATTATATCTAAAGAAAAGAAAGATGTGGTTAGAGACCTTAAAAAGAAAGCTGATAAGGCAGACTGTGTTTGGCTAGCTAGTGATGAAGATAGAGAGGGAGAGGCTATTGCTTGGCATTTGTCTGAAAGTCTAAAACTTGATGCTAAAAAAACTAAAAGAATAGTTTTTAGGGAAATAACTAAAAAAGCTATTTTAAATGCAATAGAAAACCCAAGAGAGATTGATTACAATGTTGTTAATGCGCAACAAGCTAGAAGAGTAATCGATAGGTTAGTTGGATTTGAAATATCTCCTATTTTATGGAGAAAAGTGAAAGGAGGTCTTTCTGCTGGACGTGTTCAATCAGTTGCTGTTAGGTTATTGGTAGATCGTGAAAAAGAGATAAATAACTTTACTCCTATTTCATCTTTTAGGGTTGTTGCAAAGTTTGCCAATCTATCCAATAATGAATTTTTGGCTCAATTATCGGGCAGTTTTAAATCAAAAGAAGATGCTATTGATTTTTTAGAAAAAAGTATTGATGCGAAGTTTAACATTTCTTCAATCGATAAAAAACCTGTAAAAAAATCTCCTTCTCCACCATTTACCACTTCAACTCTACAACAAGAAGCATCTAGAAAGTTAGGTTTTAATGTCAGTAGAACTATGTCTGCGGCTCAAAAACTATATGAATCTGGAAATATTACCTACATGCGTACAGATAGTGTAAATTTATCTAATGACGCTTTAAAGTCTGCTGAGTTAGTGATTTCTAAAAATTACGGAGAAAAGTATTCAAATAGAAGAAAGTTTAGCAACAAAAACAAAGGAGCTCAAGAAGCTCATGAAGCTATACGTCCGACTAATTTAGAAAATTCCGAGGTTCACATGGATTCAGATCAGTCTAAATTATATAAATTAATTTGGCTGAGAACTATTGCTTCTCAAATGAGTGAAGCTCTTTTAGAAAGAACCACATTTAAAATTAAAACAAATGCTTACGAAAATGAATTTAGTTCAAAGGGAGAAGTAATAAAGTTTGATGGATTTTTAAAAGTATACATAGCAAGTGTGGATAATAATGAAGGCCAAGAGGGTTCTGGATTACTTCCGTCGTTAAGTGTGGGTGAGGCTTTGGAAAATATAGCTATTGTAGCTACAGAAAAATTTTCTAGACCACCATACAGATTTTCTGAAGCTGCATTAGTAAAAAAACTTGAGGAGTTAGGTATTGGAAGACCTTCGACTTATGCTCCTACTATTACTACTATTCAAAACAGAAAATACGTTTCTAAAGGAATTTTTGAAGGAGATGAAAGAAGTTATTGTGAACTAAAATTGAAAAATGGAAATATTAATTCTGTTATTCAAAAAGAAATTACTGGGTCTGACAAAGGAAAGCTGGTACCAACAGAAGTTGGTATAATTGTAACTGATTTTTTAGTTAATAATTTTAAAAATATTTTAGATTATAATTTTACTGCAAGTGTTGAACAAGATTTTGATAAAATAGCAAATGGAGAAAAAGAATGGACCAGTATTTTAAAAGAATTCTACGGAACTTTTCATCCTAATGTTGAGGATGTTAAGGAAAATGCTGAAAGAGAATCAGGTGAAAGATTATTAGGGCTAGATCCTGCTAGCGGAAGAAAGGTCATTGTTAGGTTAGGTAAGTTTGGACCAATGGTTCAAATTGGAAGTGTGGATGAAGAAGAAAAACCAATTTTTGCAGGACTTCTTCCACATCAAAAAATAAGTAAAATTAGTTTAGAAGAAAGTCTAGAGCTATTCAAACTTCCTTGTTATTTGGGTGATTTTGAAAATGAAAAAGTGGAATCTAATGCAGGAAGATTTGGCCCTTATGTTAAACATAATAATGTGTTTGTTTCTCTTCCCAAGGGCTTAAACCCCTTGGAAGTAACTTTAGAACAGGCAATAGAACTCATTCATGAAAAAAGAAAAATTGATGCTCCTATAGGTAATTACGAAGGTCATGACATTAGTAAAGGCAAAGGAAGGTTTGGTCCTTTTATCAAATGGAACGGATTATTTATAAATGTGAATAAAACTTATGATTTTGATAATTTATCCCAAGAAGATTGCAACACCCTAATCGAATACAAAAAGAAAAAAGAAGCTGAAAAACTTTTAAGAATCTGGGAAGAAGAGGGGGTTAGAATTGAAAAAGCTAGATGGGGAAGGTTTAATGTAATTAAGGGAAAAGTCAAAGTGGAGCTACCTAAAGGTACTGATATTGATAAGTTTTCACTAGAGGATGTAATTGCTTTTTTTAAAAAAAAACCTACCAAAAAAAATAAATCTAAAAAGAAATAATGATTTCTGATTTTTTAGCACCAGTTGAAAATGAAATCTTAAAATTTAAAAAAACCCTTCCTCAAGCATCGGTTGGAAAGAAAATTTCATGCTATGGTGTTGATGTTTGTGATTTGTCAAAAACAGATATTGCTTTAGTAGGATTAAATGAATCAAGGGGTTCTGATGATGTCAATAAAAATTATTTAAAAACCAACAATTTAAGAAAAGAGCTATATTCTCTTTTTTGTGGTGATTGGAGCGTTAATTTAATTGATTTGGGAGATGTGATTAATGGGGATAAGCTTTCTGATTCCTATTATGCAATTCAAATTATTTCTGAAATATTATTAAAAAATAATGTAATCCCTATTTTTATTGGTGGAACTCAGGATTTGACATTTCCAATTTATAAATCCTATTGCAAAAAGGGTGTTGTCATTAATTTAACCACGATTGATAATAAATTTGATGTAGGTCAGATTAAAAAAGAAATTAATAATAGGTCTTTTCTCTCCAATATTATTTTAGATGAAAAAAACGAGTTAAATCATTATTCTAATATTGGTTTTCAAACTTTTTTAAATTCACAAGAAGAAATAGATTTATTAGAAAAAATGCATTTTGAATCCTATAGACTAGGTGAGGTAAATCGTAATATTGAAATAATCGAGCCTTGTTTAAGAAATTCTAACATTATTTCTGTTGATTTTAAATCTATTAAAGCTTCTGAATTAAATTTTGCTCATAATTATCCCAATGGATTTCAAAGTAATCAAATTTGTGTTATTTCAAGATATATAGGTTTAAGTAATAATGTATCTTCCTTTGGAATTTTTGAAGTTTTTGATAACGATATTTCTTGTTCGCTGTTATCTCAAGTTATATGGTATTTTATTGAAGGGTTTTCAATACGAATAGCAGAAAACCCAAGAAATGAAGATTTTAAAGGAAAATCATATCATGTATCTGTAGGAAATGAGCAATTAAAGTTTTTTAAAAGTGAGCTGAGCCAAAAGTGGTGGCTTGAATTAAATGGATTAAATAATAATTCTAACGATAGTACGTTAATACCTTGTAGTAATCAAGATTATATTGATGCAGGTAACCAAAAGATTTCTAAAAGAATTTTATTAAGTTTGAAAAGAAATTTCGTTTAATTAAATCAAAAGTTTATTTTAGCATCCAGAATTATGTATTTTTAATGATTCTAAAACTTAGAAAAAATAAAATTTAGTGAAAAAAATATTTTTATTACTTATTGTTTCTGCCCTAATTGTTTCATGTTCTAAATCTGATAGAGGGGAGCTAATAGGTGCAAAAACTCAAAAGTTTTTCCCGTCTCAGCCCTTGGGCATGATATTAGTCCCTAGCGGTTCTTTTTTAATGGGTATGGCTGATGATGATTACGTGAAATTAGAAAATGCACCCGTTAGTACGGTTTCTATTAAAGCATTTTACATGGACGAAACGGAAATAACAAACGGAGAATACAAGCAATTTGTAAATTGGGTTAGAGATTCAGTGGTTAGAGACGCCTTGGCTAAACGAGCTATTTTTGAATTAGGTGATGCTCCAAGTCAGGAAGATTTAGATAAAGACAATAGTATAAATACCTTTTATCCTAGTTACCAAGTTCAGGAGGATGTAGCTGATGAAGAAAAAGGTGGCTATACACTATATAAGGATGACGTTTCTTTTGGAATTGATTTTGATGATAAAAGCACCTATTCTTTAAATTACGATAATGATATCCTTTGGGACAGAGAGGACTATCCTGATTTAGCCTATGCTCAGGTAATGGAAGGGGAGTTTGAAGAAGGAACTGGATTTTTCCTTCCAAAAGAGGAATCCTTTAACGGGGAAAGAACCTTCAATACAAAAAAAATTGAGTATACTTTTACTGAGTTTGACGCCGAAGCAGCAATAAAATCTGATAGCGACTCAAGAAAAAACTTTTTTAAGGAAAAAACAATTGCTATTTATCCTGATACAACAGCATGGATTAAGGATTTTTCTTACAGCTATAACGAGCCTATGCATAACGATTATTTCTGGCATGATGCATATAATGAATATCCTGTTGTCGGAGTATCTTGGGAGCAGGCAAAAGCTTTTGCTCATTGGAGAACCATGTATAAGAACAGCTATCAAAAGTCAAGAAAAAAGAATGGTCAAAGAGTAGCCTCTTTTAGATTGCCTAGTGAAGCGGAATGGGAATATGCTGCTAGAGGAGGATTAGAATCTGCCACCTACCCCTGGGGAGGTCCTTACACGATAGATGCCAAAGGTTGTTTCTTGGCTAATTTTAAACCAAACAGAGGAGATTACGCATCTGATAATGCGCTTTACACTGTTGAAGCTAAATCTTATTGGCCAAATGATTATGGTCTGTATAATATGGCAGGAAATGTCTCTGAGTGGACAGATTCCTCTTACGATAAAGGAGCCTATGGTTTTGACATGGGACTTAATCCAAATGTTTCTGATTCAACAAACTTGAGAAAAGTTACAAGAGGAGGTTCTTGGAAAGATATTGCTTATTTCCTCAGAGTAAGTGCTAGAGATTATGAGTACCAAGACGAAAAAAGATCATATATTGGTTTTAGAACTGTGCAAGATTATTTGGGAGAGGACATTGGAATTAATGACAATCCAAACAAAGTTTTTTAAAAAAATATTAACTAAATTGAAATAATTAAATAACATCAAAAATAAATAGATATGAAAGCAATTAAACACAAAAGATTTTTTATTCCAGATAACGTATTAGAATTAATGTTTGGATTAGGTGCATCTGTAGTAATTATTGGAGCACTTTTGAAAATAATACATGAAGATTTTATATTTTCTGGTAATACATGGCTAATGGTAGGTCTTATTACAGAGGCTGTCATTTTCGGAATCTCTGGTGTAAAAGGTTACATGACTATTGATCCAGATGGTTTTGAAAGTGGAGATGATATAGAAACTTTGGAGGTAGAAACACACGAGCTTGCAAAAGCTGTAAGTACTTCTATTTCTAAAATAACCAAACTTAATGAGGATTTAGCTGCTGCGAGTAAGTCTATAGGTACTCTTCATGTTCCTTCAGATATGAATGCTCATATGAGCCAGTACAATGCAAATATTCATACAGGTGCTGTGAAGTTAGATGAAATAAACAAATTATACGAATCTTTAAGCTCACATTTACTAGAGGTGAATTCGTCTACTAGTGAAATGCATGTTCCTGAAGGATTAAATGAAGAATTAGCTAAAATGAAAAATAAAGTAGCTGCTCTAAATGCTAAATATAAGGGCATGATTAGTGCTATGAACAATTAAAAAACAATTATGGCTGGAAAATTAGATTCAAGACAGAAAATGATAAACATGATGTATCTCGTGTTTATCGCTATGCTTGCTTTAAATATTGGTAAAGAGGTTCTTGCTACTCTTGGAATCCTAAATAATGATTTAGAGTCTTCAATTGTTGAACTGGAAGCTTCTTCAAAAGCCAGTTATGCACAAATTAACGATAATAAGGATAAATTAAGTTACAAGATTGCTGCTGCAAATGTTTCAGAAATGAAATTGGAGGCCGATTCTTTTTATGGTTTCATTGATGAAATTAAAAATCAGTTGTTGGTAGGAGATGATGGTAATCCAAATAAATATCTAGAAGATGTAGAGAATCAAGAAACTGGTGAAATGTTTCCAGTTTGGAAATACCAGGAAATGGATAAATCTGAAAAATTAGATTTATTATTCTTTTCCTCAGATGGTATAACTGAAAAAGGTCAAGAATTTATTTCAAAATATTCAGGCTTCTCAGGTAAAATTAATAATATTTTAGATCAAATAATTTTTTTAGAGGAAGAATCAAAAATGGCAGTAACTCAAGAAGATGGTTATAAGCCTGAAGATGCAGAAGTTACTCCTTATGATTTTGCTGGTGTTATCGGAAACTTAAATAATAGATTTAAATATGAAGATAGAGTTTTGAAAGAAGACGGTTCGTATCAGGACTACCTGCAATACAATTTTGAAGGATTTCCCGTTGTTGCTTCCCTTGCAAAATTAACTAAGATTCAAAGTGATATTAGATATATTGAGAATAAAGTACTAAGTGATATATTATTAGCAATTACCGGTGGGGCTACAAATTTTACAAATTTTGAAAGCATACTAGTTCCTGGAAAAAGCGGTAAAAATGTATTTTACACTAGTGATGTAGTTGATTCACAAATCAAATTAGGTAAATCTGACGATGGATTTGAATTTGACAAAGTAGAACTTAAAATAAACGGAACTACATTAAATGAGAATGAGTATTCTATTGTGAAAGGTGCTATAATTTTGAAAAAAAGATTAACATCAGCTGGTACTTATAATCTAACGGGTACCCTTACTCAAAGAGATGCTAAAACTCAGGAAGATAAAACGGTTACTGTTGATCAAAATATTGTAATTGCTACTGAACCTAATTCGGCAGTAGTTTCTGCTGATAACATGAAGGTTTTTTATAGAGGATTAAGAAATCCAGTTTCTATTTCTATTGCTGGGGTTAATGCCAATACAATTGTTCCCTCTAGTAAAAACGGAAAATTTTCAAAAAATGGAAGTGCATGGACAGCTCAGCCAACTAATGTAAGTGCTAAAAGTATGTCAGTTAGTGTTTCGGGTGTTTTGAACGGAACACGAAGAAGTTTTAATGGAGGAACTTTTAGAATTGAAAATGCGCCAGATGGATTAGGCTCTGTCAGAGTAAACAAAGATTTTTTCACTACTGGAAATGAGGTTACTAAAAGAAACCTAAGATATGGAGCTGTAACTGGTAAAAAACCTGATAATTTTAATTATGATTATGAAATTATTGTTACATCTTTTGATGTAAAAATTGGTAATTCTACTAATGTAAGTGTAAATGGCAATAGCATTGATGGTAATGCCAATGCATCAAAGGGTATCGAGAATGCTTCCAAAGGAACTGTTGTGATAATATCTAAAATTAAAGCAAGTACTAAAGATGGAGATTTAATAACTCCCGGAAGTAAGGTTGCTCCTTTTTTTCTAACAATAAAGTAAACACCTAATGAAATTAATAAATTATTGTATTTTATTTTTCGCTTTGATTCCAATTGTAATTACTGCTCAATCTAATATATTGAACTCTACCACACCTGATCTTGTAGGGGTTACAAATGTAGATCAAAAGCAATCTGATATGGATTCTTTTTTAGATTACAAGTACATTGATGACAGAGATATATTGTGGTCTAAGATAGTATATGAAAAAATTGATTTAAATGAAAAGTTAAATTTTCCTTTATTGTTTCCTAAAGACGATAATAAATATGAGGAAACTAGAAAGTCATTATGGAGAGTTTTAAGTGAAAACATATTAAACGGAAACATCACAGAAATTTATAGAGACGACAATGATAACTTTCTTTCGAAGAATAAGTTAAAAGCAGTCGACCCAGACGGTACAGGAGGAGACAATGGTTTTATGAGTAAAATTAGCTTTGTTCCAACAATTAATGGAATTGTTAGAGCTAGAGAGTCATTAAAATCTGATCAAATTACGGGATACATAATTAAAGGTATGTGGTATTTTGATAAAAGAAGGGGAGAACTAGACTACAGATTATTGGGTTTAAAGCCAATTGGATTAGATATAAAAGCTGAAGACCAATCTTCTGAAACAGTTAAAAACTCTGAGCTTTTCTGGATTTGGTATCCAAGTATCAGAAAAATATTACACACAGCGCTAGTTTTTAACGACACTAGTAATGCCAATCAAATATCATTTGATCAGCTTCTTATTTCAAGAAGGTTCAGTTCTTATATATTTAAAGAAGACAATATGTATGGTGACAGAGCTATCTCAGCATATAAAGAAAAGGGATTAAGATCTATTCTAGAGTCTCAGCGAATCAAAAAAGAAATCTTAGATTTCGAACAAGACCTGTGGAATAGGTAATCCATTATTTTTTTAAATAAGAACATCTTATCATATATAGTCAATTACTATTATTATTACATTTTTTTATAATACAATCAAGAACACGTACTATTATTTTTTATAAATTATAAAAAATGAACTATTATTTTCTCAAGTATTTTTATTTATTTAAATATTTTATCTATTTTTTTGTAGACTTTACAATTTAACGTAGATTACACATACAAAAAATTAAAGACATTAGTCCTTTTTTTTAGCCAAACACATCAATTAAAACATTGCTTATAATAAAAATTTAACCCTCTTTATCAGATAAGACTACCTTAAAAATAAATATTTTTGACTGGTTTTTTTTATTTGGTATAAACCATTTTAATACTATGAAAAATTTATTATCAATTTTATTTTTAACCATTTCCACCCTAATTTATTCCAATCCTGTACCGATTTCTGCGCCTATTTCTACAAGTTCCGTAGTTGCACCAGAAACTTCATCTGCTACAATTACTGTTTTGGAAGGTTCAACTACTCAAATAGATCTTGCTTCTTACACGACTGGAAGTCCAACTGGCTATTCTATTGTTTCTGATCCTGTACATAAATCAACGAATAGCGCTGGCCTCAATGGTACTTATTACTCATACACTCACAGTGGTTCTGAAGCACCTTCGGATTCTTTTACTTTTAAGGCTTCCAATGGAGATGGAGATAGCAACACTTCCACTATTACAATTAAAGTTACTAATGTAAACGATTCGCCAACTATTGATGCGATTGATAAAACTGTTGAAGAGGGTTCCTCAGTCGAAATCACCGTTGTTGGTAAAGATGCTGAAAACGCTGAGTTAACTATTACTAACGGAAATGCAACTAATGGTACTGTTAACTAAAGATGCAGTTACTGGTATTGCTTACTTACACTCATGATGGCTCTGATACAACTTCCTGACTACTTTCACTGTTACTGCTACTGAAATTGCCAACACTCAATACAATCGGAGCTCTATTGTCAGGTTCTGGCTGCGACCGTTACTATTACTAGTATCAGCTGTTAATGATGCGCCAGTTGTAGCTGAAGCTTCTACTATTGACAGTGGCTGAGGGCGGTTCGTCTGTACACGTGGACTTTTCAATGCTTCGGATTCAGATAGCTCAACACATTAACTCCTTCGATAACTCACACAATCCAACCTATGGTACAGTGTAACTTTAGATTCAAATCAACCCTTTGAGGTTTTACCTATACTCAGCGACGGTTCTGAAACGTAGTACTGCATGACAGTTTACTTACAATATTTCTGATGGGGCGCTTAGCTCTTCAAGCTATAGTATCAATACATGTAGTTGTTAAGTTCAACTAATGACGCTCCAACATGCCAGTGCAATGACACCTATTACATTTCTGGTGCAGCGTATGTACTGTCACCATAGCCCGGAGTTGGTGTTCTTAGGTAATGACGTGGATCCTGAAGAATAACGATTTCACCGACTGTTGCTTGTAGCCACTAGCCCAAGCTGCTGGAACTGTTGTATTAAATCCTGACGGTACCTTTGCTTACACACCTCCATTGCTAATACAGCTGTTTTTCAATACTGATTCCTTTACTTACGCTAGCTGTTGATAGCAATTTCTGGCGCTTCTGGTAACTCTGCAACTGTAACGTTTAATTTATCTACTTTAATTCCAATACCAGATTCTTATGTCCTCAACGAGGGAGAAACAATTACTATTGATCAAGCTAATGGATTGATTGCTAATGATGTAGATACAAACAATTTTTCGATTGATAGTCTTTGGGTATTTACGCAACCTAAATATGGAACTATTACTTTAAACACAGATTTTAAAGGTGGGTTTACTTATGCTCACTGACGGTTCCGAAAATTTAAGAGATGTTTTTGAGTACAAAGTAAAAAACTCAAATGGAGATTTGTCTGAAAAAACTTTTGTTAATCTTTTTGCATCTAATGTTAACGATGCACCAACATCCACTGGAACGAGTGTTACGTTGAATGAAGGAGCCGAGTCAATTTTTTCACTATCATACTCAGATAGCGATACTACAACTGATCAAATTGCTTTTACTATCGCCACACAACCTACAAATGGAAATATTATAGATTTAGGATCGGGAAGTATTCGATACATTCACAACGGAGGAGAAACTACTTCAGATTCGTTTACTTACACTGTTGGTGATGGAGAATTTACAACCGCCGCAGCTACTGTATCAATTACAGTACTTGCTGTTAACGATCTACCAACGGCATCTAATTTAAATTAACTGTCGCGGAGGGAGGCACGTCTAGTGCTATTGCAGTAGCTGGAACCGAATTGAAACAAATGATAATAATCTTACTTTCAAATTAGAGACTGCTGCTTCCAATGGAACAGTAGCTATTAGTAGTGCAGGGGTATGGACTTATACTCACAACGGAACTGAAACATCATCTGATAGTTTTACTTATTCAGCCAATGATGGAACAGCCAATGGTAATCCAGCGACTGTTTCTATTACTATTACATCTGTTAACACTTCACCGGTAACAACGGCTGCAGCAATTGCTGTTAATGAAGGTGCTGCTGTTACATATGATTTGGCAACCAACACGACTGATTCTGATACGAGTTCTGGAATTACTTATATATTGTTTCATTCCTACAAATGGTGCTTAACTGATCCTGATGGTGGAACAGCAATCTGGTGCAGATATTCTCACTTTAGCTTCCTCAGTTAACTATACATCACAACGGAGCGAGACAACCTCTGACTACTTTTACATTTAAAGCCAATGACACCAATTCAGATAGTAATATTTCTACTGCTACTGTTACCGTTACTGCTATAAATGATATTCCTACCATAACAGCAACTAGTGATGGTAGTGCTGATTATAATGTTGACGAGAAGGATGTTGTGGCCATTTCCATAGTAGCAAATGATGTGGACTCCTCAACTTTAATTTATTCTGTTGTGACGGCTCCAACAAGTGGAACATTAACAGCATCAGATGGTTCAGAACTTGCTAATGGAAATACTATTTCAGGAGGAACAATGACTTATACTCATACTGCTGATATTACTTCCAATGCAACTGATTCTTTTCAGGTCAAAGTGAATGATGGAACAGTCGACAGTGCCACAGCAACAATTAACTTAGACATTACTGCTATAGATGAATCAAAACCTCAGGTTATCATTGAAGCTTATTCAAACTCTGTTTCAGAAGACGTTGGTACTGTTACAGTAACTGCAAGTTTGGTTAGTAATTCTTTTTATTCACCAAGAAGAGATATGAACGCAGCTGCTGTTTCAGCAAATACGATTAATTCTCTTGGCTATACTTATTTAGGAGAAGAAGGAGGCCATAAATATTACTTATATGCACAGGGAAATAATGGTGGAGCTCACAAGACTAACAGTCAAGCCAAAGCTGACGCATTAGCTAAAGGAGGTTACCTAGTAGCGCTTGAAACTGAAGCTGAGGAAACTTGGTTAAAGGATAAAATAAATACTGCCAATTTTGGTAATCACGAGTTTTGGATTGGTTTAAACTATAAATTATCTGCAGATGCTTACCAGTGGATAAATGGTGCTACTTATAGTGCTACTGAAGGTAGTAGTTCAAGGTGGGCCAGTGGAGAGCCTGGTAACACTTCAAATCAAGAAACCAACAGAGGGGTTACATTTGCCAAAGATTATGCTGGATGGTTTGCAAGACCTGAATCTAATGACTTGCGTGGTTATGTCATAGAATTCGATAACAGTGTGAATGCCACTGCTGCTACCACTGTTAATTTAACTTACTCAGGAGGAGCTCAAAACACAAGTGGTGATTCTACGGTAGATTCTGGCGATGACTGGACTATTAACGCCAATGCTATAACAATTGCTAACGGCGCATCCTCAGCAACTGCTACAGTGACTGTCATAAACGATACAACTGCTGAAGGAAACGAATCGATTGTGATAACAGCAACAGCTGCAGACAACGCCGTTGCCAGAGTAAAAGGGAGTAAAAAAATTGCTACAATTGAGATTCAGGATAATGAGTTAGCTATTGCTACCATGACTACAACAGCAACAAATGTAACAGTGACCGAAGGCACGGATTCCTCTGTTGATGTTATTGCCACTTTAGACTTCCCTAAAGCATTTGATAGTTCTGTTGCCTTGACTCTTTCGGGAACGGCAAGCTCAGGAACTGATTATACCTCCAGTAATGAAGGGTTTGTTAATACGCTAAGTATGTCGGGAATGAGTAGTGTTAATGGCGTAGTTGTTGATGCTAGCGGAAATTATTATGTTGGTGATAGATTAAATAGATACATATACAAAATGACACCCTCTGGAACTGTAACTACTATTGGTAGTGGTAATTGTTGTGATTTTGAAACTTCACCCAGCCCAGGATCTTCAGCTAAATTTAGGGAGATAAAAGACATGGATATTGACAGCAGCGGGAAAATATATTTTACTGATGGCTATTCTATTAGAATATTAGATCCAAGCAATGAACGTATTTATTATGTTGCTGGCTCAAATAATGGAGTTAATAGTGATTCCACCGTACCATCTGGAAGTGCAACATCAATTGCTACCGATGCAAGATTTTCGTGGGGGTTAAGAGGAATTACTGTAAATGCTGCAGGTACCATTATTTATGTTAATGATGATAATCAAATAAAAAAGATATCAACATCAAATGGAGCGACAATTTTTACAAACTCTTTAAATGAAGATCATGATAAATCTATAGTAACTAATATTAATTACACCAATGATTGGGGAAGAAGTAATGATGGTGATGCGGCTAGTTCAGCTAGATTTGAAGGGCCTAGATCGATTGATACAGACAGTAATGGGGATATTATAGTTGCTGATTATTATGGTCTTAAAAAATTAACAGTTGGTTCTGAGTCTAGTGCACCTAAATTTTATAAAGTCTTACAAAAGGAGTGGGATGAAAAGGAAGGGTTAGTAATTGATTCAGCTAACAACATGTACTTTAGTTCAAAAGAAGGAAATTATATTTATAAATATGTTCCCTCATCAGGAAGCTTAATTAAAGTTCTTGATTCAGAGGATGGAACAGTTGATGGAGAAACAGCAAGTGCCAAAATATCTGGGCCAAGAGACATAGCTCTACATTCCAATGGAAATTTAGTCTTTGTACAAAACAGTGATAAAAAAGTAAGAGAAATTGATTTTGCAGCTAAAATTAGAATTCCTGCAGGATCTCAATCGGGATCTTATACTTTAAACATTAAAGATGAATCATTTTATGAGGACAATGAATCAATACAAATTGTTGGTGCTGGATCAGGTTTAAGTATTAATCCCATAAACATTTTCACAGTAGGCAGCGGAGGTTCTGCTGTTGATTATTTAAGTTTTGATAGTACTACTGCCAAAGATGACAATGCAACTGATGGAACTAATGGACTCGTGCTTGTTAGCGATGACAACGCACCTTCGGTTCAAGTCACTACTTCAACAACTACTATTCAAGAAAACGGAGGGGTAGCTACGGTTTCCTTCACTATAGGTGGAGCCGCTGAATCTGGAACAAAAATGGATTTAGATGATGGATTGAAAGATGAGTTTATTTTTATTGGAAATTATCAAGACCATAAATATTATATTGCTCAAGAATGGAGAAGTTGGAACGAGGCCAAAGACCGTGCTACTGCACTTGGTGGGTACATGTTAACAATCAGTTCTCAAGCTGAAAATGATTTTATCCAAAATAATTTAGGAGACTACAAGTGGGATTCTTATTGGCTTGGTTATTCTGATACAGCTGAGGAAGGGACGTTTGTATGGGCTAATGGAAGCGATGCGTCCTATACTAATTGGAATGGTGGCGAACCTAACAACAGTGGAGATGAGGATGTGGTAGAATTTAATGGTCACAATGGAAGATGGAATGATTTGAATATTAATGACGGAAGGTTCTTTATCATTGAATTTAGTGGAACTATTTCTGCTAAAGATGTAGTAGTTCCTTATTTAGTTACCAGGTCTACTGGATTCTCTGACACTAGCGGATCAGGTGGAGATGCTACTTTCACCAACTCAGGAATCGTAACAATTCCTGCAGGTCAATCCAAAATTGACCTCACTTTAACAGGTGTTGACGATTCAGCTAATGAGGCAATTGAGACTATAACTTATACAATTTCTAATTCTGGTGGTGACCCACTAGCTGATGGAACGGGTTCTATTAAAGATGGTACATATGATTCTGAAAATTCTGCGGTTTCTATAAACATAATTGATGATGAGGCGCCAGCAGTTACTTGGGCTTCAACAGCTATTAACTTTAATGAAAATGGAGGGTCTGTTACTATTACAGCAACAAGTGATCAAGCAAAATCTACAGCCAGTAAACTTAATTTAACAATTACAGACGGAGGAGCTACTCAAAATGTTGATTATTCGATTGCTGAGCTTGAAACTGTAAATACTTTAGCCGGAAGTTCCTCTGGATTCAAAGATGGAGAGGGAGGTGATGTTAAGTTTAGACATCCAAGAAAAATGACAGCTGATTCATCTGGAAATATTTATGTTGCAGATACCGATAATAATGTAATTAGAAAAATAACAACAAGTGGAGTGGTAACGACTTATGCCGGTAACGGAGATTGGGCTCATGACAGAACTACTGGAAACAAATTACAGGTTGGTTTTGCAAGACCTGTAGCTCTAGCCTTTAATAATGCTGGTGATGAATTATTTATTTCTGAGGAAGGAAGAAATAGAATTTCTAAAATTGATGCTTCAGGAAATGTGTCTTTAGTTTCTGGAAATGGTGATTGGGGAGATGAAGATGGAGATAAAAATACAGCTAAATATAATAGTCCTAGAGCAATTAGTTTCGACAGAGCTGGAAACCTTTATGTCGCAGAAAACCAAAAGATTAAAAAACTAGTCATTGATGGTTCAGGAAATTGGGAAGCAACTACATTTGTTGGCTCTGGAAATTACGGTACAAACGATGGTACAGGAACTGATGCTGAGTTTAGACAAAGTGCAGCAATAGTTATTGACAAATCTGGAAGTGAGGATGTGATGTATGTGGGCGATGAAAATAGAATTAGAAAAGTAACTTTACCTGGAGGTGTTGTAACAACCTTTGTGAATGTTAATGATAACTGGGGAAGTACAGATGGTACGTTAAATTCAGCAATTATGAGACGGGTTAATGGATTAGCTATTGACACATCTCAATCTGCCTTAACTATATATGCCACAGATGAAAATACAATTAGAAAAATTACAAATGATGGCGTTGAAACATTAGCTGGTGATAATTATGGATTTCAAGACGGAAATTTTGCTTCAGCGGAATTTAAAAATCCAAGTGGAATTGTTGTAAATTCCTCTGGTATTTATATTGCTGACTCTGATAATCATAAAATCAGAAAAATTGATTTATTACCATCTATTACCATACTTGCGGGTCAAACCACTGGATCCATAACAATAAATGGTATTGATGATCAGCTGTATGAAAGTAATGACGAAGCTTTTACTCTTTCAGTTTCTTCAGTTTCCAACGTTGATACGACAAGTAGTGTTTATTCTAATCTTGTAACTTCAATTACTAGTGATGATGCGACTCCAATAGTTAAATTAAGTGCTACGGATGATATAGTAGATGAAAATGGAGGAACAGCAACAATAGTTCTAAGTTTAGCTGATGCCTTTTCAAGTGCAAAATCTGATATGAACGCTTCTGATAGATCAGACTTTTATTATCTTGGAGAGTATAGTGGTTCAAAATACTATGCCTCTAAAAATGAAGATAGTGGACGTAAAAGCTATTCTGATGCACTTTCAAATGCCACAAGTTTAGGTGGTCAATTGGCAGTAGTGACAACAGCTGGTGAAAACGATTTTATTACCTCTAAAATTTACGAGAAAGATCCTGAATATAACTCTGAAAACAGAGAGTGGTTGAACCACTGGATAGGCCATGCATATGATTCTGATAACTCAGTATGGGAATGGACTAATAGTGCCCAAAGTGATTATACTAACTGGGGGTGGGAATACAATCCAGACTATATTGACCGATTTTATACTCAAATTAGATACAGAGGACTTTGGTTTAACGGTCAAAGTAATTGGAACTCACAATACATTGTTGAATTCTCCTCGGCTATTTCTGATGCTGATGCTCAAGCAGTTGTTGCTTTCTCTGGAGCTGGTACCACAGGTGGTGATTACACTACTAGTATAGGTGCGCCTGATGCCAATAGAACAGTAACAATTTCTGCTGGTCAGTCAAGTGCTAACATCGTTATTACTGGTGTTGACGATAGTGATGACGAGGCAATTGAAGACATTGTATTAACAGTTAGTTCACCAGATGCTGGTGCCAACTCAACTGTTGATTCAACTAATAATACTGCAACTATTTTAATTAGTGATGATGAAAAGCCGTCGGTTACTCTTGGATTAGATGTGGCGACTATTGGTGAGGTATCTTCTGAAGGAATTCCTGTTACTAGTACTTTATCAGCTAGTATTGATAATGCTAAACTATACCCTGTTGATTTATCACTGGATTTTGTTAGTTCTGGAAGTGGAATTGCCATTTTTGGTAATGACTTTGGATCTGACGACTTAAATAGAGTAACCACCCTTGCTGGAGACGGCAATGATGGCTATGTTGATGGCGATGCGGATGAAGCAGAGTTTTCTGATGATTTACACAACGGTACAATTGACTCTCAAGGAAATTTATATGTTGCAGATGGTTACAATAATGTCATTAGAAAAATAGCACCTGACGGTGAGGTGTCTACATATGCTGGAACAGGTAATTATTGGAGCGATAATGAGGATATTGATAAAACAGATGGAGATAAATTAGAAAGAACTTTAAGACGCCCTTTTTCTGCAAAAATCCACTCGGGATACATGTATGTTGTTGAACATGATGCACATCAAATCTCTAGAATTAATATGAGTACTGGAGTGTTATCACGTTATGTGGGGTTAAGATATCAAGAGGGAGATGATAACGGAAATGAAACGGAAGCTAAATTAAATAGACCTACTGATATTGGTTTTGATTCAAACAATATTATGTATGTGGTGGATCATGGAAACACCAAGATTAGAAAAGTAGAAGACAATGGTTCTAATCGAATTGTTACAGATTATGCTGGAAATGGAAATTATGGAAATAGTGATGGAAATGCCCTAGGAGAAGCTGAGTTAGGAAACTTAAGAAATATAGTAGTTGATTCAAATGACAATCTTTACGTTACAGCCGATGAAAGAATAAGAAAAATTTCAGCTGACGGATCTACCGTTTCAACCATTGCTGGACAGTGGCACGATTTTGCTGATGGTTATGGAACCAATGCTAAATTCCGAACACCTGAAGGACTAGCTATTGATGCTAATGATAATATTTATGTTTCTGACAGAGGAAACCACAGGATAAGAAAAATTTCTGAGCTCTCAAGTGCTAAGGGAGTTAAAGTAGAAACGATTTCTGGTACCGGTGAATATGATTACCAAGACGGTACCAATGACCAGGCAGCATATAGAGACCCAATTGCTGTTATATATGGAGCAGGTGCTTTATTTGTAGTTGATCGTGACGACAATAGGGTAAGAAAAGTACAGATTACTCCAAAGATGACAATTCCAGCTGGACAAACATCAGTTACTTACAACCTTTCATCAATAAATGATGTGGTTTATGAAACAGATGAAACAATTCAGTTCACTTCTAATTCTGTAGTTGGAGGAACGCTAGCTAGTACTGATCCAATTTCATTAATACTAAAAAGTGATGAGTTAATTCCAAATGTTGAAATAGACGCTGAAAGTTTAGTGCTTAATGAAGCGAATGGAACATTAGAACTGGAAGTGTTTTTAGTTGACTCCTCAGGGGCTTCAAGCAACTGGGAAGAAACAGAATTACCCTCTGAGGCATCTAATGACTATGAGTTCATGGGTGAGTTTGAAGGTAATAAATATTACTTCTCAAGATTTAGTAGTAATTGGGCTAATGCCAATCAAAATGCCCTTGATTTAGGGGGCCAATTATTGGTAATTGATAGTCAAAATGAAAATGAGTTCGTCAATACTATTATGATACATAACGGTACTTGGCTTGGAACATCAAGGAAGCAAGGTGAGGCTAGTTGGAGTAATGTTTACGGAACACTTGATTATGAAAACTTTGAAGATGATATCCTTGCTAATGGTTATGGTTATGCATTGACTTACGGAAATAAGTGGTATAATCACAATGAGAATGATTACAGACACTATATTATTGAATATGGTCCTGTTTCAAGTTCAGAATTGCCATCGACAGTTAACTTAGTGTTCTCGGACGCTGGTACTGCCACTAAAGGTGATGCAGCAGATGGAACGTCTGACTTTAAAGTTTCTGCTGAAACTGTTACTATTCCAGCAGGTCAGCAAAGTGCAACGGTTACCTTAACTGGTTTACAAGACGACAATGAAGAAGCTATTGAAAACATACTTGTTTCATTGGCTCTTCCTGAAAGTCCAGCAGTTGCTTTAGGTACATACACCTCATTGGATATTAAAATTAAAGATGATGAAAAACCTGTTGTAACTTTTGAAGCTTCCAGTAATTCTATTTCAGAAAACGGCGGAGAAGTTATTCTAACAGCCAATTTATCGAATGCTAAATTAGATCCAACTGTAGTAGCTTTATCCTTAGAAGGAACAGCAACTGCCTTAGAAGATTATAATGTGTCTTCAATTTATAAGTATACTAGTTTTGTTGGAAAAGTAGATGAACCAGGATCTAGAAACGGAGTAGGTGAGGCAGCAAGGTTTAATCAACCAATCTATATCACTAGTTATCTTAATGGATCTATGTTAGTTTCTGATCGTTATACTCATACCATTAGACATATAGCTGCTGATGGAACAGTTTCTACAATTGTTGGTAAGGCTAATAGTTGTGGAGGGGATGATTCTGGATTAGCTTCAGATGTGAGAATTTGTAGCCCTGGACAAATTGCTGTTATTAACGATGGCTCAGGTAAATTTATTTTCCATACCGATAATAGAATTTATATGTACGACCCTGATTATAATGACACAGGCAAAAAAATGGTTATTGAATTACAAGATGGAATGGATAGAATTGGGGGTGTAGCTTTAAATTCTAATACACTTTATGTCAGTCAACGATATAAACACACTGTTTTAGCTATTGACTTAACTGATGGATCAGCAACTACAGTTGTTGGTAAAGAAAATAGTTATAACGGTGATTTCTATTATGCAGATCCACTTGACTTAACTGATGGTAGTCTTATGTACCCTGGAATGTTATTGTGGGATAATACAAGAAATCAGCTATACATTAATTCAGCTGGAATAGATTGGATGGAAACTTATTGGTCAGATAGTTTTGTAGCAATAGCAAATTTCACAACTAATAAGGTTACGACAATGCATAATGTTATGGATTATTATTATGATCAATCGAGTAGTAATGGTGACAATGCAAGCTTTAGGGCAATGGATTTAGATGCTGATGGAAATTTATATATTCCAGTATCTAACAGAAATGCAATTGCTAAAGTTAGTTTCAATAAAGATGGAATTGCTTATGTAGCATTTAATATTACTGATGGTCGAATGTATAGTCCTTCATCTGTAGCCTATTCTAATGGATCGTTATTCTTATCTAATTATTATGGACCAACAATCGATAAAATTGGACTTGGTGCCACTATTGAGATTCCTGCTATGGAAGTAACTAACAACATTACATTAGGAGCCTTTAAAGATCCATTATTTGAGGAAGATGAAGTGATGGATATTAATGTGGCTAGTTTATCAAATGCAACTTCTGCAGATGCTGAAGTCGCTGATGTCACAATTATTGAGTCAACTAGATTAACCTTAGTTGAAGATGCTCCATTTGAGGGAGTAGAAAATGGTAAAGTTAGTTGGGGAGATTACGATAAGGATGGTGACATGGATTTAGCCCTAATGGGATCTGCTAGTACTGGAACTATTACTAATGTATATAAAAACAACAACGGAGTATTTGAAAATACAAATCAAAACTTTACCAAATTTATTGGTGGAGATATTGAGTTTGTAGATGTAAATCAAGATGGGTTTTTAGATGTTGCTGTTGCTGGTTTTGCTGAAGGAAATGTAAGAAAATCTGAATTATACATCAATCAAGAGGGTGCTTTCTTTGAATTGATGGAAAATTATGATGTTCGTGGATTGTCACAAGTTGATATGGAGTGGGGTGATTTGGATAATGATGGAGATCCTGACTTAATTATTGCTGGTATTGATGAGACTAATCAATTTATGACCTTGTACTATACTAACCTTGGAGACTTTAATTTCCTACAGGAAGGATTGTTTTATGACTGGGGAGTTATTAATGGGGAGATTGATATCGTTGATGCAGATCAAGATGGTGACAACGATCTTTTCACTAATGGTACCGCTGGAAGCGTTACTAATCCGCAATCTCATAGCAACTTCATAACTAATACATATTACAGAGACGGATATGATGAAGAAGGAGAAAACAATAATAATAACGGAGGATTTAATGTGAGTTCTGGCTTTAAAAATGGAAACACTATTTATGCTGATCTTGATGGAGATGGAGAATTAGATTTTCTTGCTATTGGAGAAAATTATCAGGGTAATATTCAAAAATCAAGTAACCTTGCTGCATTAAATAGATTACCTGATTTAAAAAATGTTGATTTTGATTTTGCTGATTACAACAATGATGGACAAAGTGATTTAATTATCGCTGGAGAGGATGTTGAAAGTGGTGCTGCAACAACTAAATTATATGTTACATTCCCTGAATTGTTTGGTAGTAATTACGGTTTAGTTGATTCTGGTCTTGAAATTGCGGGGTTAAGGTCAGCTAGTACCTATTGGATTGACTATGATAAAGATGGAGATTTAGACCTTTTCTTAACTGGTTTAGATGACGAGGGTATTGCAAAATCCATGCTTTATAAAGCTAATAATACTAATAACTTAAATTCAGCACCTGCTAAAGTTGCCAACCTTACTGCAACTGATGATGGTTTTGGTTCTGTTGAGCTTAAGTGGGATGTCCCAACTGATAATACATCATCATCATTTAGATATGATGTTAGAATTGGAACAACTAGTGGAGCAAGTGATATTGTATATGCTAATAGTAATATTGAAACTGGTTCTACTTTAATTAATATTCCTTCTTTATCTACTTTGAATAATAAAGAAATTATACTAAACCCAGGTACTTATTATGCATCCGTTCAAGCTATTGATGGAGGAAATATGGGAGGTGCTTTCTCTGATGAAATTACCTTTACTATTGACTATGAGTGGAAGCAATTAAATCTTGGTGGAATTATTGATAGAAGATTATTGCCAACAGCATCTACTCAACTAGAGTTTTTAGATATGGATGGTGACGGAGATAAAGATTTGATTAGTACTAACCTTGGTATGAGACCAATGGGCTCTGCAAATCAAAATCAAAATCAAAATCAAGTTAATCAAAGAGCAATAAATATATATGCATTTGATAACGAAGTATTCAAGCCAGTTGCTGATGGGTGGTATGGTGAATCTAATTTTGAATTTGGAGACTTCAATAATGATGGCGAAAAAGATATTATTATTGCTGTCGAGGAAGACTCTGGGACAAGAATTCAAGTTTTATTAAATTCAAGACTTAAGGATGATGCCAGGGAAGATGATCCAACTACACCTGAAAGAAATGAAGGACTTGAAAGGCGTTTCTTTGAAGAGTATAACCCTTTCAACGGGGATAATTTCTTTAGTAGTGTGTATAATATAGAATTTGCCATAAAAGATTTAGATAATGATGGTCTTGTTGAAGTAATTGTAGCTGGACAATCTTCTAAACTTACAAATGAAGCAACAGCTGTGATGAATATGGTTTCTGTAACTAAAGCAAATGAAGATGAGGAATTAGGATTTAACAATTTCAAATTTTCTGAGTCTAAAAGTGTTGTGGATGCAGACAAGCTTAATAACTTAAGTTTTGCTTCTTATGATTTTGGTGATATTGATAACGATGGTGATTTTGATTTCTTAATTTCAGGATATTCATTTGATGGTTATAAAACAATTCTTTTCGAAAACAAGAGAAAAGTAGATGATGATGGTGTAACCATACAACCAATTGAAGTATACTTTGAAGAGAAAGACCAGTCATTTGTCTCTGTTAAATCTGGAACTACTGATTTTGTTGACTTCGACGCGGATGGTAAACTGGATGTTTTGTTCAGTGGACAATCTTCTAGTGGAGACTTAGTTAAGGCATATAAAAATGGGAAAGACAACGATGGAGACGGTAAAGTAGATGAAGAAGGGTACTTTGATTTCAATGTTGGTCTTCCAGCATTAAGGGAAGGTAAATTTGTATTCGGTGATTTTGATAGTAACGGTTATGCTGATGTTGTTTATTCAGGAACTGTCAGTGGTTTAGGAAAAATTACCAAAATGGCTGAATGGAATAGTGACCAAAATACAATGGTTGATAGTCCAAAACAGTACAACCTTTCTTACTATCAAGATGCAAACATTGGAGTTGGAGATTTTGATGGAGATATGGATGCAGATTTACTTATTACAGGAAAGAATAAATTTGTTAACGACATCAATTCTGATTACCAATATATTTCTGATGTATTAATTAATGTAAGAGGATTCGCTGGTCCTGGTGACTCAGGAATTGCAAACGATGATAATGGGTATAGGGAAGGTACTCCTCTTAAGAAATCTATTGGAGTTAAGAAAACATATGGTTTAAACGCTAGACCATTCCCTCCAACTGAAGTTAATTTCCAAAGATCTAGACTTGGAGCTGTTAGGCCTAATGAAGAGGATGGAGGAAATAAAACTTCCTCAAGAAGTGGTGCTGCCGACGATTCAAATGCCGCATTGTTCGAACTTGTTATTACTTGGTCGGGTGCAGTGGATACTGCCTTAGATGGTAAGCAAACTCCTGCAGAAGGATTAACATACTCTGTAAGAATTGGTACCACTGCTGGTGGAGAAGAAATTCTTGCTAGTGGATCTGACATAGATGGAGTGAAAGTTGCTGCAGATAAAGGAAATGCTGAAAACAACCTGTCTTGGAAAGTAAACGTTCCTCAAGGCGAGTATTATGTTTCTGTTCAATCTATTGATGCAAGTTTTATTGGATCTACATTTAGTCCTGAACAAAAGTATACAGTTACTTCTGCTTTCAAACTTGGAGATTCAAACGGAGATGATGGTATTAATATCTTAGACTTAACAACGAACTTGGATTATATATTAGGAAATAACCCTAAAGTATTTGTTCAAGAAGTAGCCGATGTAAATAATGATGGCAAGATAGATGTTACTGATATTTCAGCTATAGTTAACTTAATTCTTAATGGTGAAGGTGGAGTTGCTAATGGTTCTAATTATGATCCATATGACTGGGACTACTTCTCTGACAAGCCTGTTGGCGATGCTACCTTAGTTTATACTGACAATAGAATTTATTTAGAAAACGACAAGCCAGTTACTTCTTTACAATTCTCAATGGATGCGACAGTAGAATATGAATTGTCTGAAGCACTCAATAACATGTCAGTTGTAAGCTTTGTCAAAGACGGAAAGAGAACATTCTTAATCTATAGCTATAATAATCAGCCTATAAATGAGTTGACTAATGTAGTGTTTGATTACATTGATGTTAATGAAAATGATGATTTCGAAATTGTAGATTTAAGAGCTGGAACAAACGATGGTTTAGTTCTTGATTTAAAATACTCTGACGAAAGATTCTTTGATTCTTTAGAAGACTCTGTTCAAATGTATCCAAACCCTGCTAGTTCTAATATTAACCTGTTAACTGATGTTAAAAAGAACGTAGAAAGACTGGATGTGAATATTTATAATGTGCTTGGAGTTTCAGTTTATAATACGTCCTTTGATTCTATGGGAAGATTAAACGACCTGGATGTTAGTATGTTATCCTCTGGAATTTATACAGTTCAAGTTAAAATGATAACTAAGGATAATGAAGAGATTGTGAGTGTTCATAAGCTAATCAAGAAATAAAGATTGATGAATAGACTTATTAAGTTACTAATACTCTTTTTAGGAGTATCGATTTATAGTCAAGACACCCTGTCCGTTAAGGACGGGGCGTATGGCTATGACAAAGATTTTGTTTTAGATTTACATTTAACCACTGAAAGTGCTATAAAAGCATTACAATTTGATTTAAAATATGATGGTGATAATTTTAATTATAAATCATCTTATGAATTAATTAAAGCTAGGTTAGGTGCAGAAGATTCTGATCACGTTATTACTTTAAAAGAAGTGAAATCAGGTAATCTGAGAATTTTAATATATTCTCCTTCAAATAAAGCAATTCCCACTGGAAATGGTAAGTTATTAAGTATAGATTTTCACAATAGTAAAAACTTTGGTAAGTATAAATTTGAATTAGCAAGTGTAGTAGCTTCAAAGGAAGATAACACTAACTTAACTTTGAAATTAACAAATGGTGAGATAACTACACTAGCTCCTGGAATTGGTTGGAATAGTAATTCTATTGATTTTGGAAGTGTATATAAAGACGAAATAAAAGATCTTAAATGGGAATTACAAAATATAGGTACAGATACCCTAAACATAACATTAAATAAGGAAGAATTAACAAAATTTTCCTTAACAGATTGGGATTCAAAAACCAATGTAATTGCCTGGCCCCAAAAAATATATCCTGGAAATAAATTAGAAGTAAACGTGAGAGTAAATTCCTCTGAAAATGGAACTTTTAATCAGTCTTTATTTTTAGACTCTGACGATCCTGTAAATTTAGGAACCAAAGAGTTTAATTTTAAAGCTAGAATCTATAATGAAAACAGAATAGTTGTTCAATCTGGTGCTGATGCAGAAAATAAAAAAACATCTGATGTAAAAGTATCTATTAACGGAGACGAAGACATAACTAGTTTTCAATTTGATATCTACCCCCCTGATAATAATAACTCTTCTTTAGATGCTGGTGAAAATAAAGTTGAAATTATTTCTGGAAGTGCCAGTTTGTTGAAATCTGAAACTGATCACATCATAAGTTCTAATGTTAGAACAGATGAAAATGGAAATAAATTTTTAAGGGTAGTAGCCTATTCTCCTAGTAATGCTTTATTGGCTCAACCAATTGGAGAAATTGTTAAGTTTTCTGTTCGCCCTGATAAAATTCTTAATCCAGGTTCCTATCCAATTTTTGTAAAAGATATAGTTTTAACCAATAAACAATTAACAAACGTATCCTCAGCTTCCGAAGACGGAAGTATTAATTTAATCACTGGAAGACTAGCGTTTAAGTTTCCCCCAGTAACTGGTGACGACAGTAAACGTAACTATACTTTAGATTTAGGTGTTGTTTTTAGAAATAGTTATAATGAAAAAACAGTGCCTTATTTCAATAGTGGAAATAAAAAATTAAAAATCACAGGAGTAACATCAATTGACAATGAAGTGTCTATTTCTGAAACATTTCCTTTAGAAAAGGAGTCTAATGTAGATTCAAATTTAAACTTTAAAATAGTTCCATCTGGACTTACTGATGATTTCAGTTCTTACTTAAAATTTACACACGATGGTGGGTCAGAAATTGATTCCATAGAAATTAAAGCTACGCTTAAAAATAGAAACGTTTTAGTAATGAAAAATTCAAATGTTTCAAAATCAGCTGTCAATTCTATTCCAATTTCTATGTTGAATTCCAATGAGATTAAAGGAATGCAATTTGATTTGACTGTGCCAAAAGAAACTAAATCGTTTACATGGACTCTTAAATCAGATTCTAATGATGATTTTATTTTTTCTGAACTAAGCGATGCCAAAGATCCTGGAATAACACATTATGTAGGTGATGAAATTAAATTTATAAATGATGCTGGAACTACTCATCCACTTTTCATAGTTACAGCTTTAGGTAGTGAAGGAGGGTATGATTCTACTAAACAACTTGCTGGAGTAACTAATCAAGGAGCGACATCAGGAACAGTTACTGTTGATTTATCTGAAGTTTCACCAGGTACTTACTATTATATATGTGGAACTCACAAATCAATGCAAGGACAAATAGTAATCCTTCCTAAATTTTCTATTGATGCGAAATCCGCAAACTTAATCTCTGAAAGATCAGCTGATTTTACTTTAACACAATCTATTTTAGGAGCTAGAAAATACAGATTCTTATTGTTTTCAAGTACCAATGCCTTGTTTACAGGAAATAATGGTGCAATTATTAATATGCCTTTAGAATTAAAGAAAATTGATAATGAAACCATGGCAGTTGCAGATGGTTCATACCAAGTGACTTTAGATAACATTATAATTTCCGGTAAAGACAACAGTAACGTAGCCTCAGAAGCAGCTTCTGCTGGAACAATTGTTGTAGGTGGAGTTAATGAATTCGATCCGGTAATAGATCCTGGTCAAACAACAACTTTGAATGAAAATCCATTAACTAACACCTATTTTTATAAGGTTAAAGCTAGTGATGCAGATGAAAATAGTTTTGTAGATGATTTTAAAATTGTAACTGGAAACGATGATGGAACATTTGGTGTAGTTGCTGAAACAGGTGATTTATATGTAATAAAGCCTGTAAATGTTGATTACGAAACTAAAAAATCCTTTTCTATTGGAGTTACAGTTTCTGATGGAACTAAAACAAGTGCTGAAGAAACTATTACTATTAATATTACAGATGATCCCAATGCTTTTGTTGTGAATAATTTCACTGTACAAGTTTACAGGGACAATAACAAATCTGGTTCCTACAAAGATTCTGATGATATAAGAAAAAGTTCATCTGCAGCAGCCTCTGATTTTTCTTATGAAATAGAATCTGGAAATGACAAAGACTTATTTTTATTGGATTCATCAACAGGAAAATTAACTTTAACTACTGCTCCAGTTTTTTCAAGTCCTACAGATTTAGATAAAAATAATATTTACGAACTATCAATTAGAACTATCGTTAACGACGATACTTCTAGTTTCAAACCAATTGTTTCATCTGAAAAAACAGTCTCAATAAAAGAAGATACAACCGATGCATTGACAATAGCTTCTATTCTAGTAACTGAGGCTAGTGATGTGGATGGCGACGGAATTATAGATTCCTTAGATAATTGTCCTACTATTGCGAATTCAAATCAATTAGATCATGACAAAAACGGGGAAGGAAATGTCTGTGAGGATTCGGATGGAGATGGGGTTTTAGATTACAAAGATGTATGTCCTATTATTCCAAATGCAGACCAAGCAGATTCTGATTTTGATGGAATTGGAGATGTATGTGAAGATTCTGATAGTGATGGAGTAATTGATATATTTGATAATTGTCCATCAGTTGCAAACTTAGATCAGGCCGATATGGATGGAGACGGAATAGGTGATGTTTGTGATGATGACAAGGATGGGGATACAATTTTAAATACTACAGACAACTGCCCCTCTATTGTTAATACAGACCAGGCAGATTTAGACAAAGATGGTATTGGGGATGTTTGTGATGATGATAAGGACGGAGATACTATTTTAAATAACGTTGATAATTGCCCAGCAGTTGCTAACACGAATCAATCTGATATTGATGGGGATGGAATTGGAGACCTTTGTGATGAAGATATTGATGGAGATGGTAAATTAAATTCAGAAGATAATTGTCCTAATGTTTCTAATGCAGATCAAGCAGATATGGACGGAGATGGTATTGGCGATGTTTGTGATGACGATAAGGACGGTGATACTATTTTGAACGATGTTGATAATTGTCCAACAATAGCTAACACAGATCAGGCTGATTTTGATAAGGACGGAATAGGAGATCTTTGTGATTCAGATGTTGATGGAGATGGTATTTTAAATACTGAGGATGATTGTGCAAATACTCCTTTAGGCTCTGTTGTTGACACCAAAGGCTGCAAGGTATTTACTTTACCTGTTAACAACAATAAAGTTGAGATTACGAGTGCCACTTGCATTGGCACAAGCGATGGGTCGATAGGACTTAGCGTGGAGGACAACGCGTATGATTATAGTATTACTGTTACAGGCAAAGACGATCCAATAGTAATTTCTGGGGAGAACAAGACATCTTCTGTTACAGGATTAGCTAAGGGAACTTACAGTGTTTGCTTTAAAGTTACTGGACAAGCAGAGTATGAACAATGCTTTGAAGTGGTAATAGGCGAACCCAAAGCACTTAGTGCGTTTATTGATGTAGACAACGACAAAAGAACTACTAACATTCAATTAGGAGGCTCTAAGAGCTATAACGTGGATGTGAATGGAGAAAGATTTAAGGTAAGTGGAGATAAGTTCAATACTACTCTTCCAACCGGTCTTAGTATTATCAAGATAAGCACGGATTTAGATTGTCAAGGAATAATAGAAAGAGAGATTTTTATTTCAGAGGATATTTTCTATTATCCTAATCCAACTAAAGGAGAAGTGGATGTCTTTGTAAATGGTGAGGATAGGGGAGTGAAGATGAGTGTATTTACCACCAAAGGAGATCTGGTGTTTACTAGAGATCAAGAGATATTAGATAGTAGAAAAACAGAATTAGATTTAACTGGTGTTCCAGCAGGAACTTACTTAGTAACCTTGGAAGGAACAACCGTTAGAAAAACCTTTAAAATTGTAAAAAGATGAAAAACAACCTATTAAAATACTTTAGTTTTCTTTTTACATTAACTCTTATTAGCTGCGGTGGTGGCGGAGGAGATGATGGAGGTGGCTCTGGTGGTGGAGGTGGTGGCCCTGTAGTTAACCCCCCAGGAAAATCTACTTTAACAGCACCTGCTAACAGCGAAACTTGTGAGACTGGAACTAGCGTATCGGCTACTCAAAGTGAAGTTACTTTTACTTGGACTGCTTCTTCAGACACCAATACTTATGACCTAAAGATTACAAATTTAAATACTAGTGTTGTTATTAACAGAACAGCTCTTACAAGTACTAGCACAAAAGTAACTTTAGACAAAGGAGTTCCTTATTCATGGAACATTACTTCAAAAAGTACAGCTAGCACGACAACTACTGCTAGCGATACATGGAAGTTTTATTTACTTGGACCAGGAATTGTTAACTATGCTCCTTTCCCTGCAGATTTAAAAACTCCTGCATCGGGATCCACAGTTACAAGAGATGGGGATGGCAAGGTGACCTTTACATGGGACGGCTCTGATCCCGATGGAGACTCACTTAACTACACACTGTATGTAGATGCAACAGACGGGAAACAAACACCACCCACAGCGCAGACAGATTTAACAGTAAAAACATTAGCTGTAGCATTAGACGCTGCTACTACGTATTACTGGAGAGTGAAAACATCGGATGGAACAAACAGTAGTTACTCCATTGTTTATTCATTTAAAACAGAATAAAGTTTGTAATTTAGAAATATTATTTTCTTGTTATGAAGAAGTTTATCTGTTTATTAATATCTTTTTTTTATTTATTTCTTGTGCATCTGATGAAGAAGTAATTGATAATTCAAAAGAGGTGGTACCTGGAGTTAAACTTGTGAATTCAGGACATTTATATACAAATTGTGATCCAAATGACACTGTATATTGTACAAATGAAATGCAGACTTGGATTAATAAAGGAGTTTCGATGATGAAAACTCAAAATGCAGATGTTCTTGTAGTTACATGGAATGTTGGAAAATTTGTTAGTGAAGATGGTTTTGATAAATATAATACACATGAAGTTCTTTTAACTTCACCCGAAATAGAATCTATTCTTTCTAAAATTTCAGATTGGCTTAAAGGAACTTGCCTAAGTACTAACCAACAATCAGAGCATATAAAAGAATATAGAAATTATCTAGAAAATGGAGCTGATGCCTCTTCACAATTTGTTTTGTGTTCGAATAGTAGAATTGTCCTGGCAGCATTTGAAACTAAAAATCCTGGAGCAAATGAGGGTAGAGATATCCCTGCTTTTATTACACATGAATTATATCATGCTTTTCAACAAGATTTGGGAAATCAAAGTTGTACAAACACAAGAGAGGGTAGTTCATCTTCAAATGGAAGAGCAATTGTTGAAGGAGCAGCTGTATATTTTGGTGAATACGCCGCAGGTCAATTAATGAATTATGATGGGGTTAATCGTATGCTTGGAAAAATATATAATGATTTTCAGGGTAGTGGAGATAAATCAATAGAAGCTGGTCTGAACTGGGGAGCTGGTCTTAGGCTAATGATTGAAAGAAATTGGTTAAATGAATCTTCAATATTAGATGGCAGTCTATTTCATAATTGTGAAACAGAAACTCTATATACTAATGCAAATGAAAATATTGTTAAGATAAAAGATCTATGGTACATGATAGAAAAAGATGGAGATAATTATAAATTTTCAGATCAAGCACTTGGTAATTAATTAAATACAAAATACAATTATTAATAAAAAAAAGGGCATTGGCCCTTTTTTTTATATTTATATTTGAAAAAAAAATTTGAAAGATATTACAGTTGTTCTTATAGATAGAGAAGGTAATCAGCATTCTTTAAAAGCTCCAACTGACATGAATATGAATTTGATGGAACTTTGTAAAAGTTATGAATTTCCTGTTCAAGGAATATGTGGAGGGATGGCTATGTGTGCTTCTTGTCAAATTTATATTCGTTCAGAAAATATTTTAAAAAATATTAGTGACGACGAAGTTGCAATGTTATCTGAAGCCTTTTATGTAAAAGATAGTTCTAGATTAGGTTGTCAAATTCAAATAACACCAGAACTAGATGGATTAGTTTTTGAACTTGCTCCAGAATAAATTTATTTCAAGTTTTGTAAATAAAGTATATCATCTGCATTGTTGTTATATTTTAAATTCAGCATTAGCTAAAAAGGTTCTTACGCTTTAAGAACACATTTTCTTTCTTGGAGGCGAGAATTTCGTCAGATTAATTCCTTCTACTGCATTTTCGTATTCTTCCATAGTCGGAGTCCTACCAAGTATTGCAGCTAATACTACTACAGGAGTAGATGCAAGTAATGACTCCCCTTTTTTTCGTTTTGAATCAGCAACAACACGTCCTTTAAATAATCGTGTAGAAGTAGCCATAACAGTATCCCCTTTTTCAGCCTTTTCTTGATTACCCATACAAAGATTACAACCAGGTCTTTCCAGGTACATCATGTTTTCATATTCAGTTCGTGCTGTATTTTTGGGAGCATTATCATTGAACTCAAAACCAGAATATTTTTGTAGCATATCCCAATCTCCTTCTTCTTTGAGTTCATCAATAATATTATATGTAGGAGCAGTTACTACTAAAGGTGCTTTAAATTGAACCCTTCCTTTTTGACTCTCAAGATTTCTAAGCATTTTAGCAACTATTTTAAGATCTCCTTTGTGAACCATACAAGAACCTACAAAACCAAGATCTACATTTTTCTTCCCCTCATAAAAAGAAAGTGTTCTAATCACATCGTGAGTATAGCGTTTTGAGACATCATCGTTGTGCACATCTGGATCGGCAATCATAGGTTGTCCAATTATATCTAAATCCACCTCAAACTCTGCATAATACTTAGCATTACTATCTGGTGTAATTGCAGGCTTTTCACCCGATTGGATTTCTTTAATTCTTTTATTTGCTCTATCAATAAGACCTTGTAAGACTTGCTTGTCATTATCCATTCCCTTATCAATCATCATGTTAATCCTGCTTTTGGAAATCTCTAAAGACTCAATAAGAGTATCATCTTGGGAAATACAAATAGAGGCCTTCGCTTTCATTTCAGCTGTCCAGTCTGTAAAGGTAAAAGCTTGGTCAGCAAGTAAAGTTCCAATATGTACTTCAATTATTCTTCCCTGAAATATATTTTCATCAAAATTATCTAGCATCTGAGACTGAGTGGCATGAACCACATCTCGAAAATCCATATAACTTTTCATTTCCCCTTTAAAAGTAACCTTAACAGATTCAGGAATAGGCATACTTGCTTCTCCTGTAGCAAGTGCAAGTGCTACAGTACCTGAATCAGCACCAAAAGCAACTCCTTTGGACATCCTTGTGTGTGAATCACCACCAATAATTATAGCCCAATCATTTATTGTAATATCATTCAATACCTTATGAATAACATCAGTCATTGGAAAATATTTATTTTTTGGATCACGAGCAGTAATTAAACCAAAGTCACTCATAAAGTTCATCAATCTTGGAATGTTTTCTTGAGCTTTTTTATCCCAAACTGATGCAGTATGACATCCAGACTGATATGCACCGTCAACAATTGGTGAAATTACAGTAGCAGCCATCATCTCAAGTTCTTGTGAAGTCATAAGACCCGTAGTGTCTTGAGAACCTACTATATTTACTTCTACACGAACGTCAGAACCGGCATGTAATATTTTACCTGGTGTATTTCCAACTGCATTTTTATTAAATATCTTTTCAACTGCGGTAAGCCCTTGTCCATTGTGAGAAATCTCTTTTGATAAGGCAAATATTGAAGGAGTATCAATTCCTAAAACTTTTGAGGCAAATGTTTGTAGTTTTTTACCAAATACAATGGCATATGAGCCACCAGCTTTCATAAATTCTACTTTTTGATTTGTAAATGCAGAAGAAACATCGCAAAGTTCAACTTCTCCATTATATAATTTCTTCTTTTTTGTGTTAATAGTAAGGACAGTTCCTGTTTTTACACTGTAACGTTCTTCAAGAATAGGTTCATCATCTTCATTAACAACTGTATCCCCGTTGGCATCTTTTTTCTTAACCCAATTTTTAAGATCAATACCAATCCCACCAGTAACATCAACCGTAGTTAAGAAAATTGGTGAAATACCATTTGTGCCAGCTACTATTGGCGCATAATTAATAAAAGGTACATAAGGACTTGCTTGTTTGCCAATCCATAATGCAACATTATTTACCCCTGACATTCTAGAAGATCCAACTCCCATAGTTCCTTTCTCAGCAATCAACATCACTCTCTTGTCGGGGTGTTTTTTTTGGAGAGCTAAAAGTTCATTTTGTTGATCTGTATTGTGCTCAAACATACATTTACCATGTAATTCTCTATCTGATCTAGAGTGGGCATCACCCCCAGGAGATAGTAAGTCAGTAGAAATATCTCCAATTCCTGCTATATAAGTAACAATTTTTATTTCTTCTTCCACTTCTGGAAGCTTAGTAAAAAATTCTGCCTTAGCATAGCTTTTAAGAATTTCTTTAGCAATATCGCTACCATTCTTGTATGCTACTTTTAATCGTTCAGTATCTGCATCGTATAAAAAAACTTGTGTTTTAAGAACTTTTGTGGCTTCTTTAGAAATATCAACCTTATCCCCCAAAGCTAAGTCAAGTAAAATTTTAATTGATGGCCCACCTTTCATGTGAGACAACAATTCAAATGCAAATTGAGGAGTGATTTCTTCTAAGGAAATTTCGCTAAGAATAATTTCTTTTAAAAATTCAGCTTTTATACCAGCTGCACTAGTGGTTCCAGGTAAAACATTGTAGATAAAGAAATCAATAGATTTTTTTCTTATTGAGCTATCTAAATCTTTAATTTCTGTAATAATTTCAAATAGCAACTCTCTATTATCAATTGGTTTAGGTTCTAGACCTTGAACTTTTCGTTCTTCAATTTCTTTGATGTAATCTTCATAAATATTCATAAATGACACCTATTTTATTGATTATTACTTAAATATTATAATTAATTTTTTAGCTAAATGCTAAAAAACATACATTCTCTATTTGAAAGTAAACTTTCAATTAAGCTTAATCAAAAATAACGTTTATTGATTAGAATTCAATTCTATTTACAGTTTTATAGAATAATAATAGCAGTACAAAGAGAAAGCATTAAAAATGCAGGGAGTGATTTTATTAATGAATCATTAATTTTTACATGAACTCCAATAGCACCGACCATAAGACATCCCATTAAAAAAGCAGATGGATCAACAAGAACCGGAAACCAAATCCCTAATAATAAAAGACAAGCTAAAAGTAGCTTAGAAAAACCTATGAATTTCATAAAACTATCTTTAAAACCGTATGCTTTGAATTCAGATTCCATATTGTTTGATTCACCTCCTCTGTATACTGATGGTTTTTTTAATCTAACTATCCATACATTGAATATTCCTAAGGCTATAATCACTTGAATTATAATTTTAATATTTTCCATGTTAAAAATTTTCAATTAAATTAATTAATTAATTCGATATTTCTTATAAATAAATTAATAAAAAAGACCTTCAAATGAAGACCTTTTTAGTAGATAACTCTATTGAAATATCGAACATTAGTTTTACACCAAGAGATTTTAACGCTGCTGCAGATCAAATAGAATTACTGATTCTTAAAAATTTACCAAATTATTAAATGTAACGTTTGCGTATCATAAAAATAAATGTTACGTTTGCGTTACATTAATAAAAAAATAAATTATGGATCAAAATATTATTATACCTATTCTGGAATGCTAACCGGAATCATAATTCCACTCGCTGTATTTTTCTGGCTGTATAAAGAAAGTAAGGACAAGAATAAAACTATAATAGAGATTTCCAAGCATTTAGATGACAATTCAAAATTAGATGAATTACTAAGTATTTTTGATGAAAGAAAAAAGGAGCCAATAGATTATCGTAGAAACGGAGTCATCACAATTTTTGTTGGTATTGGTCTATACCTTCTTGGATATTATGCAATTGGTAATATACTAAAAGGTGTTGGTGCTTTGGTTGGATTAATTGGAATCGGAACAATGATTGCAGGATACCTCTATCCAAATACTGGTAAAGAATTAACTGATGCCGTTGAAAAATATGAAAAGGAATAATTATGGGCAGGAACCATTCAAAACTTTTAAATAATTTAGAACAACTGAGGAAGTCATGTGGTTTAACTCAGCAAGAATTATCTATAAAAGCGGAGGTATCAAGAAAGAGTATTAATGCTATAGAAAATGGAGTATATGTTCCATCTACCGTATTAGCATTGAAAATTTCAAAGACTTTAAATTGTTCAGTTGAAGATTTGTTCATACTTCCTTAATTGAATAGCCCTCGTTAGTAATAAAAAAACGGTTACACTTTATAAAAGTATAACCGTTTTATTGTTTTAGTAGATAACCCTGTTGAAATATCGAACATTAGTTTTACGCCAAAAGACTTTGAGTTGACAAACTATTTAATCAAACATTGCTCCAATAACTGGAGCTCCAAGAATTCCAGAAATACAATATTGATTAGTTAATGCGACCAATTCTGAAAACATCTGTTGTCTTTGTTGACCCAATTCCATGTGTGCAGCGGCACCTTCAGGACCATTATATATTTCAGTAATTCCATAAAGAGTGTTTCCTGTTTCCCCACTATTTGGATCGAGTGGATTATTTAACTCAGGAGCCTTTAAAACAGCATAAGTTAAAACAAGAGGCTCCACTTCGCCCTTAACATGGTGCGTCTCTCTCATGAATTTTTGATGGGTTTTCAAAAAAACTTCCATTCTTTGAATAGAATCATTAGGTACCTTAAAAGCAATATGAAACCCTACAGATCCAACTTTAATTTTATTTTCTATTTCAGTGGCTGGCTCTTGCCCACATGAGGCAAATAATAAAATACTTAGTAATGCTAAATAAATGTTTTTCATTTTTTAATGTTTAACAAATTAACTAGCTAAATATAATAAAAAAATAAATTATGTAATTTTAAGAGATACAAACAGTTAAATAATTAAAAAACGGCTACACTATAATAGTATAACCGTTTTATTGTTTTAGTAGATAACTCTATTGAAATATCGAACATTAGTTTTAGAACGAGAGATTTTGAGTTGATAATTCACATGATTGAATTTATCCCCGAGTTCGATAAAATGCATTAAATTAGATTTTAATTTAAATAAACAATTATGAAAAAAATTATTCTATTATCAATTACAACATTTCTACTTATTGGTTGTAAAGAAGAATTAAATAAAGAGTGTGAGTCCTTAGCAAAAGTGAGTGAACAAACAGATAAAAATATCAATAACTATAAGATGGCTTGGAATGCTTTTTTTGAAACTCGAGATAGTAACGCTATAAATACTGACAGTTTTGATGAGCAAGTAACCGTAGTAACTGCAGAAGGTAACATTACTGGTATTGAAGCTTTTCGAGACTATTACAACAATTATTTAACTGGTTTTTCTGATGCTGAATTTAATTTTGTTGATGTAATTGGGCAAGGAGACAAAATAGTTAAACATTGGAATTTTAAAGGAACACATGATGGAGAAATGTTTGGAATCCCTGCTACTAACAAAAAAGTAGACATCAGTGGGGCTACCATGGTATTGATGAAAGATGGAAAAGTACTAAAGGAACAAGATTTTTTCGATAACTACTCATTCTTAACGCAACTGGGTTTATTGGAATAAGTTTTTTTTGAAACAACTTTTATCACTCCTAAGTTAGATTATAAAATAAAACGGTTACACTATAATAGTATAACCGTTTTATTGTTTTAGTAGATAACTCTATTGAAATATCGAACATTAGTTTTACTCCAAAAGACTTAATCGACACTCATCATATAATGACTCTTATTATGAAAAGTTGAACTAATATGACTTTGATTTCCCCTCCCCCTATTATTCAAAGTTGCAGCACAACTTTTTCTTTAGTCGATCCACTCGCCTTGGACGATATCCATTTCTCCTTCATCAAAAACACATAAGTAACAAGTGTAAACTTCCTTTAATTGTGAAGGAAGTGGCTCGATGATTCCTTGGTTTCTAATTTGTACCTAACGGTTTGTGTATGAAACGTAGCGGGTTTTTACCCACAAAACTTTAGGTTTTGCACTTATCGTTATTTTATGCTTACACTTTTGTTTTATCACTTAAACCGCAATTATTTTTATACGGTGTTGCCAGTAGTTTTTATCTTTTAAATCTATTAATTACTTTCTTTATAAATTCGGAAATAATATTTAAGTCCTTTTTTATTGAATCTTTTTCAAATTGGCTGACGTTATTTCTTTTCGTTTTAGCCCAATTTAATTTCAAAGTAGCTATGTCTGAATTAATCGAATCTTTCTCGAATTGACTTACTTTACTTTTAAACTCATTTATGAGCTTTGATACTTGAATATTAATTTTTTCTGATTGAGGCTGTTCATACCAAGTATCTTTTATGTCTTGCCAAATATTTTTCTGTTCACTATTCCACATAATATTATATTTTATTTGTTATACAATCCAATAGGATATTTTTAATTCTTTTCATTTTTATTGCAATATGATTTTCTGTTAATCCAGTTATTTCAGCAATTTTTTTATACTTCACTTCTTCTAAATAAAGGATAATGATTGATTTATTTTCATTGTTTAATTTTGAAATACAAGAAGTCAAAGCATTATACTTTTCTTGCTGATTATTCTCAATAGGAACTTCGACAGGAATGAATTGAATTGATTCTAATTGAAGTGTCTTGTTATAAGTTTTAACTGATTTTTGTTTTGAGCGAAGACAGATATTTAGTGTAATTCTGTAAATCCAAGTGTCAACACTCGAATTGCCTTTAAAAGTTGGAAGAGATTTCCAAATTGCAAAGATTACTTCTTGGAAAAGGTCTTGAGGTTCTAAAGGGGAAACTGCGTAAATTTTACAAATTCTATAAATTTTCTCTTTATTATTCTCAAGTAGCTGTTCATATGTTTCTGTCATTGCTTTTTATGTCTTTCATTATTACTCTCTACTTATTTAGTGACAAGAGTATTCGAAATATGACAGATTTTTAAATTTATTTACGGATTTTCTTAAATTACTGGCAACTCGTTATATGTAAAACAAACGTCCTGTTTATAGATCTGTGTTTCCGGATAACAGGATCTTTGTTCTCGTTTATTTTAATTCAAATATAATGAAACAGAGGATAAAGAAACTTTAATCCTTTTCAATACTATTTTGAACTGGTCTAATAATCACAAGAAAATCTTGTCTTAATCTTTTTGGGTGTTTGAACGAAGTCTTTTAATTAAAAAACGGTTACACTATAATAGTATAACCGTTTTATTGTTTTAGTAGATAACTCTATTGAAATATCGAACATTTATTTTACCCCAGTAGAATTCTTGGAAGTTAACAAATCAATTCAATTAATTATTTAGATCCTTCAAAAAAGAATAGTTCCTCTATAGGTATCTTAAACAGCTTTGACATCTTAAATGCTGTGGGTAAACTTGGATCAAATTTTTCCTTTTCAATCGCGTTTATCGCTTGACGTGAAATACCAATTAAGTTGGCTAATTCTTCCTGTGTCAATTTTTGATTTTTCCTTAATTCCTTTAGTTTATTTTTCATCGAAATCTTCTTGAATTAACGATATTAGCAATAATGTATGAAAGTGAAATAAACATCATTAGATATTCGAATTCAGGTTCCTTCCCAATAATTCCAAAATCAAAAGACACTTCATATGTTAGACCAACTATTACTGTTAAACCCAATGTAATGGCCATTGTTTCAAATTGAATTATCTTTTGTAATTCGTCATAAGTCTTAAATAAATTTTTATGAGCGATTATCATACCTACTCCAACAGCAAAATTTATTATTAATCCTATTATAGTGTATATTTTATTATCCCAAAGTGAGTTTTCTGCAGCTGTTAAAATACCTAAACTTACTACCCATGCTAATGTCCATGCCAGCAAAATTTTATTTTGTTTTTTTTGATCTTTCATAATATTATTTTGTAATGTTTACTTTACAAATATATGAAAAAATAATTAAATGTAAGGTTTTATTTACATTAAATGTGTATTCATAAAAAAACGGTCACACTATATAATAGTATAACCGTTTTATTGTTTTAGTAGCGGGAACAGGACTCGAACCTGTGACCTTCGGGTTATGAGCCCGACGAGCTACCTACTGCTCTATCCCGCGATATAGAAGCGAATTTACAACTTTTTTAATTTATAGAGAAAAGTAATATCAATTATAATTAAGCACCTTACCTTTGTATTTAAATGCATAAATCAGGGTACATTAACATAATTGGAAATCCTAATGTTGGAAAATCTACTTTAACAAATATTTTTGTTGGGCAAAAGTTGTCTATCATTACTCATAAAGCTCAAACAACTAGACATAGAATATTAGGCATTGTTAATTCTGAAAATTACCAAATGGTTATTTCCGATACACCAGGCATATTAAAGCCTGCTCACAAACTTCATGAGTCCATGATGGATTTCGTTAATATGACCTTTGAAGATGCAGATATTTTGCTTTATCTCGTTGAATATAAAGATCATATGCTTAAAGATTCAAATCTTTTTAAGAAAATTAAATTTACTAAAACACCCTTATTTTTAGTGGTTAATAAAATAGATAATATAGATCAAACAAAATTAGAAATTGAAATTGACTATTGGAAGAATACTTTACCTAATGCTGAAATATGGTCAATTTCTGCAAAAGAAAAGTTTAATGTTCAAGAATTAAAAAATAGAATTATTGATATTTTACCTGATGGCCCTGCTTATTTTCCAAAAGATCAAATTACAGATAAGCCGGAAAGGTTTTTTGTTAATGAAATTATCAGAGAAAAGATATTAATTAATTTTAAAAAAGAAATCCCATATTCAGTAGAAGTTATTACAGAATCTTTCGAAGAGGAAATTAATATTATTAAAATTAGATCAATTATTATGGTTGAAAGGAGCAGTCAAAAAGGTATTATTATTGGTCATAAAGGAGATGCAATTAAAAAAGTTGGAACAGATGCTAGAAAAGATATGGAAACTTTTTTTAATAAAAAGATTTTTATAGATCTTCAAGTGAAAGTTAATAAAAACTGGAGATCAAGTGATAAACAACTCAAAAGATTCGGTTATAATCAAAAATGATATAATAGATTTAAAACATTAGATTTGTACCCCTTTAAAATATATTATGAGTTCTATTGTTGCTATTGTAGGCAGGCCTAATGTTGGAAAATCTACACTTTTTAATAGATTAATTCAAAAGAGAGAAGCTATTGTAGATTCTGAAAGTGGGGTAACTAGAGATAGACATTACGGTTTCTCATTTTGGAATGGAAAAGATTTTACTGTTATCGATACTGGAGGGTATATGCTTGGTGGAGATGATAATTTTGAAAAGAAAATTAATGATCAAGTAATAATAGCTATTGAAGAATGTGACGTTATAATTTTTGCAGTCGATGTAGATAGTGGAATCAACACAATGGATAGTGAAATTGCAAGACTTTTACACAAATCCAGTAAGCAAGTTATACTTGCAGTCAACAAAGTAGATAATCATAAAAGGCAAATGGACTCAAATGAATTCCATTCGTTAGGTTTTGATAAAATTCATAATATTTCAGCGATAAATGGTAGTGGAACTGGTGAGTTATTAGATGAATTAGTTGGTTTTTTTCCTGAGGATTCTAAAAATGATGAAACTAATATTCCGGGATTTGCAGTTGTTGGAAGACCAAATGCTGGCAAATCTTCTTTTATAAATGCTCTGTTAGGTAATGATCGTTATGTTGTAACAGACATTGCAGGAACAACGAGAGACAGCATTGATACTCACTTTAATAGATTTGGTTTTGATTTCAAGCTTATTGACACGGCTGGTATAAGAAAAAAATCAAAAATCAATGATGATGTTGAATTTTACTCTGTTGTAAGATCAATAAGAACTATTGAAAATGCTGATGTATGTTTAATATTATTTGATGCTACCAGATCTTTTGATGCTCAAGTAAAAAATATTTTTTGGTTGGCGGCAAGAAATAATAAAGGAATTGTCATTTTGGTAAATAAATGGGATTTAGTTGATAAAAAAACAAATACCATCAAATTAATTGAAGAAGGAATTAGAAAAGAAATTGAACCATTTACTGATGTTCCAATTGTTTTTATTTCTAGTATAACCAAGCAAAGAATTTTTAAAGCTATAGAAACGGCAATGATTGTCTATAAAAATAGAAAAAACAATATTGTCACTAGAAAGTTTAATGATGCTTTATTACCAATAATTCAAAAAACACCACCACCTGCTTATAAAGGAAAATATGTTAAAATAAAGTTCTGTACTCAATTGCCATCTCCTTTTCCTCAATTCGCTTTTTTTTGTAATTTACCTCAATACATAAAAGATCCTTACAAAAGATTTTTAGAAAATAAAATTAGGGAGATTTACGATTTTAACGGAGTTCCAATTAATATATTTTTTAGAAAAAAATAATTTTTTATAGTTCTCCCTTAATATTTATAAGAGCGGTTTTTATTTTTTCTAATTTTTTTATTACTTCAAATTTTTTGTTTAAAATTTTCATTTGTTCTTTAGCTCCCTCCAACGTGTAGCCCTTTTCTTTTACAAGATGATGGATGGTTTGAAAATTTTCAATATCAATTGAAGAATATCTTCTAGTTCCCTTACTGTTTTTTTTCGGCTTTAGTACTTCAAATTCCTTTTCCCAAAATCTAATAAGAGATGTGTTAACTTCAAATGCTTTGGAGACTTCACCTATAGTATAGTACAGTTTTTCAGGTAAATTGACATGCATTAATCTAGGGATTGATTTTCTTGATTTGAAAGTTTTAATAATTCATTAAATTCTTTAGGTGTTAAATTTCCATAATAGAAATTTATTGGGTTATATTTTTTCCCATCTTTTCTTACCTCATAGTGAAGGTGAGGAGCTTGAGATCTTCCAGTACTTCCTACATAACCAATAACATCTCCTTTTTTTACTTTTTGATTTCTTTTTACATTGTATTTGTTTAAGTGAGCGTACAGAGTTACATATCCAAACCCATGATCAATTCTTATATGTTTTCCATAACCAGATGATCTTGAGTCAGCTCTTGTCACTTTTCCATCTGATGCAGCATAAATTGGTGTGCCTCTTGGAGCAGTAAAATCCATTCCAAAATGCATTTTTCTTGATTTATCAAAGGGATCAGTTCTGTATCCAAAGCCTGATGCCATTCTAGTTAAATCATTATTTTTAATTGGCTGAATTGAAGGTATAGAGGATAAAAGCTTTTCTTTATCACTAGCTAACCTTTCAATTTCATCCAGAGATTTGGATTGAATTACTATTTGTTTTGTTAAAATTTCAATCTTTTTTGTTGTCTCAATAACTAAATCTGAGTTTTCAAAACCTTCTAAGCTTTCATACCTGTTTACTCCACCAAATCCAGCTTTTCTAACTTCACTTGGAATCGGGTTAGTTTCAAATAATACACGATAAATATTATTATCTCTTTGTTCTATATCTTCAAGAACTAGGTTGAGTTTATTTATTTTTTTATTTAATAAATCAAACTGAAGTTTATAATTTGAGATTTCTCTAGCTTGGGTAAGTTCAGTAGGAGTGTTTATTGCAGGTGATCTCAACAGAATTAGTAAAACCATTACTCCAAAAAACATGGAACTTAAAAGAAAAGCTAAAATATTTCTGAATTGAGCAGACCTATTTATTTCTACCTTTCTGTATGAAAGAGTTTTTTGATCGTAATAATATTTGGTTTTAAACATTAACTAAATTATAGTATTTTTACTCATAGTTTATATTCAAATTAATATAAATCTTAAGTAAAGATATAAAATTGTTTTTTTGTAAAAATATCAATCAAAATAGTAATAATGAATTCGAATTTAGTTCGTTCCGAATTTTTAAATTTTTTTAAAAATAAAAATCATAAAGTAGTTAAGTCTGCTCCAATGGTTGTAAAAAATGACCCTTCCCTAATGTTTACTAATGCTGGAATGAACCAGTTTAAAGATAATTTTTTAGGAAACACAATAAGTAAGAATAAGAGGGTAGTGGACACACAAAAATGTTTGAGAGTTTCTGGAAAACACAATGATTTAGAAGAAGTAGGTATTGATACTTACCATCACACTATGTTTGAGATGCTGGGTAATTGGAGTTTTGGTGATTATTTTAAAAAAGAAGCTATAAACTGGGCCTGGGAACTTTTAACTGAAGTTTATAATGTTGATAAGGATTCTTTATATGTAACAATATTTGAAGGGTCAATAAAAGATGGTACATCAAAAGATTCAGATGCTTACAACATTTGGAAGGAGATTATTGATGAAAATAAAATAGTTTTAGGAAATAAAGATGATAATTTTTGGGAAATGGGTAATCACGGTCCATGTGGTCCTTGTTCGGAAATACATGTTGATATAAGGTCAAATATTGAAAAATCTTTAATTCCAGGAAAGGACTTAGTTAATAAAGATCATCCTCAAGTAATTGAAATATGGAATTTAGTTTTTATTGAATTTAACAGAAAAGTAGATGGCTTTTTAGAGAAATTACCATTGAAACATATTGATACTGGAATGGGATTTGAGAGATTATGCATGGTTCTACAAGGCGTAAAATCTAATTATGATACAGATGTTTTTAAACCCTTAATTGATGAACTAGTATTAATCACTGATCATAAATATGGAATTAATGAGAAGAGCGATATAGCAATAAGAGTAATAGTAGATCATGTAAGAGCTGTGGCTTTTTCCATTGCTGATGGTCAACTTCCCTCAAATACTGGAGCTGGCTATGTTATTAGAAGAATTTTGAGACGAGGAATACGATATGGTTATACTTTTTTAAATCAAAAAACACCATTTATATATAAACTTGTAAATAAACTTTCTGACCAGCTTTCTAATGCTTATCCAGAGTTAAAAACTCAAATTGAAATCATTGAAAATGTAATAAAGGAGGAAGAAAAATCTTTTTTAAGAACCTTAGAAAAGGGTATTTTAAAATTAAATGAAATTATTTTAAAAAATAACAGTAATAAAATTTCTGGGTCTAGTACGTTTGAACTGTACGACACATTTGGATTTCCGATTGATTTAACCGCCTTAATATTAAGAGAAAATGACATGACTTTTGATTCCAAGGAGTTTCATGAACTAATGAGTATTCAAAAAAATAGATCAAAATCTGCATCAACTTCTTTTTCAGAAGAGTGGAATAATGTTCATGAATTAAAACCAACCGAGTTTATAGGTTATGATCAATTAAATTCTAATTCTAAAATTTTAAAGTATAGAAAAATTAGAAACAATAAAGACGAGTTTATCTATCAGGTGGTCTTTGATAAGACACCTTTTTATGCTGAAGGAGGGGGGCAAGTAGGAGATTCTGGGGTTTTAAATTTAGATTCAAGTTCCATTAAAATACTAAATACGATTAAGGAAAACGATACAATTATTCATTTAATGGATTCTCTACCAAAATCAATAAAAAATGATTTCAGCTTGAGTGTAGATAAAAAAATACGCCTTTCCAATTCATGTAATCACACAGCTACTCATTTACTTCATCAAGCTTTAAGATTTGTTTTGGGTACTCATGTTCAACAAAAAGGGTCCATGGTCTCTCAAAGTCATTTGAGATTTGATTTTTCACATTTCTCTAAATTATCAAACAAACAAATTGATGAGGTTGAGAATTTTGTAAATCAAAAAATTGTTGAACAAATAGAACTAGTGGAAAACAGGAATGCATCGTATCTAGAATGTGTTGATGCTGGAGTAATTGCTCTTTTTGGTGAAAAATATGGAGAAGAAGTTAGGTCTGTTAAATTCGGAGAATCTTATGAATTATGTGGAGGAACTCATGTGAAAAATACAAGTGAAATAAGAAGTTTCATTATAACGTCTGAATCTGCTATTTCTACAGGGATTAGAAGAATTGAAGCAATTAGTGGATCTAAAGCAATTGATTACTTAGTAAAACAATCAAAAACTCTAAAAGAAATTAGCAAAAATGTTCTAAATGATAAAGATCCAATTAGTGCAATAAATAAAATTAAGAATCAAAATGTTTCTACAAACAAAAAGCTAGATAAGGCAAATAATGAGCTTATAGGGTATTATTTTAAAGACATAAATCGAAAATTAGAGATTATAAAAGATTTAAACTTTTGCTCGATAGAATTATCATGTTCTCCAACTGTTTTAAAGAATTTAGCCTTTAAAGCAGGTAAGGAAATTGATAATTTATTTTTAGTATTATGTTCAAATTTTGAGGGTAAAGCTTATGTAATGTGTTATATTTCTAAAAACCTGACTGAATCTAAAAAATTGAATGCTCAAGAAATAATTAATAAATTAGGTGATTTTATTAGTGGTTCAGGTGGAGGTCAATCATTTTTTGCCACTGCTACTGGAAATAATGTAGCAGGTTTGAAAAATGTAATTAATAAATCTAGAGACTTCTTAATTAGCTGAAAAAAAATTATTCTAGCTCAACTGCATTAGCTGCAATTGGAGGATATACAGATAAAATTTTAAAAACATAGTTATCTACTAATTCATCTCTATTGATTTTATTTGATGATAGTAGGCTACCAATCCCTTTACCTTGCCACACTAATTGCTTTGATTTAGTATCTATTATGTCTATATATAAAGCACCTTCAGATGTAGTATGTGAAACTCTTCTGTAATTTCTTCCATAGTAAGGTTGCCAACCAATATTGTATGGGCTGTAGTAAGAATTATCTATGTAAATATTTTCCGACGATTTTGTTGAGATATTAATCAATAAATCAGGCTTTTCACTTATCGTCATTCCTTTTTGAATAAGATTTTTTTCAATAGATTTAAGAATTCTTTTTTTATCAATATCAGATATTTCTACTTCATCTATCCCAGTTTTATAAAAAGCGAAAGATTGATACTTATCAAAATCAACTTCAGAATCAAAATCAGAATAAACTTTAATAGAATTACAGCTATTAAGAATTAATCCTGTTAGAAAAAGAAGTAAAATAGATTGGTTAAATATTTTCATTGTTTTATTTTTAATGTTTAAATCAATAACTGTGCCTAAATTAAATTTTCTAAACTAAATGACTCATCAAAGTAAAGATATATAATATAAATTTAATGTTTAATTTTAACAACACAGCATCTATAAATCAAGAGATTAGCTTACCAATATTAAAAAAATATAATAAAAAAATATACTTTAAAAGAGAAGATTTAATACACCCAATTATTTCTGGAAATAAGTTTCGAAAATTAAAATACAATATTAAAGAAGCATTAAAAATAAATAAAACTCATCTTATAAGTTTTGGAGGTGCATATTCAAATCATTTATTAGCTCTGTCTTATATAGGTAAGCTTTATGGACTAAGCACCCTGGGCATAATAAGAGGGGAAGAATTATTAAAAAAGAAATTAAATTCTACATTACAAAAATGTAATGATTTTGGAATGAAGTTTATTTATGTCTCAAGGGAGGAGTATAGAAAAAGAAATCACATAAAATATATCGATTCTTTACAAAAGTTATACAAAGATTCTTTTATAATCCCCGAAGGTGGAACTAACCATTTAGGTGTAAAAGGGTGCGAAGAGATTTTGACTAAAAAAGACGAAGATTTTGATGTAATTTGCTGTCCAGTCGGTTCTGGTGGAACGATTTCTGGATTAATTAATTCAAAAAATAAAAATCAAAAAGTTTTAGGGTTTTCAGCTTTAAAAGCAAGTGGAATAAATAATGTAATTAGTAACTTTGTAAATAATAATAATTGGGAACTTTATGATGATGTTTTTTTTGGAGGTTACTCAAAAGTAGATAATAGATTAGTGAGTTTTATAAATGAAACTTACAGTAGCACAGGAGTATTATTAGATCCTATCTATAATTCTAAGATGTTATTTAGAATTATTAATTTGATTTTAATCGACAAGTGGATTTATGGAGATAAGATTTTAATAATTAATACAGGAGGTTTACAATCTGTATATGAAATGAACCTTAAATTAAAGAAAAAAGGATGTATAACTATAAACCATTAATACTTGTTTTATTATTTTTTCTAAGCTCATGTGGAGTTAAAAAGCTTTCGTACCAAAAAAAGAATCCAAAGAAAATAGAAAATAAATCTCTAAAATCAGTTAATCGTTTTTTTAAGTCAATGACTAGTTTGGAAAGAACTCATTGGTATGTCAATACTTATTCCAAAACTGCTATAAATGAAATGAAGAAATACGGAATTCCCGCAAGCATAACAATGGCTCAAGGAATTCTAGAGTCTAATTCTGGGAATGGTGGATTAGCTCTAAAATCTAATAATCACTTTGGAATAAAATGCCATTCTGGGTGGAAAGGAAAAAAAGTATATCACGATGATGATGAAAAAGGAGAATGTTTTAGAAAATATAAAAACCCTGAAAGATCCTATAGAGATCATTCTGTTTTTTTGGAGTCTAGAGACAGATATAATTTTTTGTTTAAAATAAGAAAAGAGAATTACGTAAAATGGGCAATAGGTTTGAAAAAAGCAGGATATGCTACAGATCCAGCTTACGCCGATAAATTAATTTCTATTATTGAAAGATATGAATTGTGGAAATTAGATGGATCAAAAAAACCTCTAAATTCAAGAAAAGAAAAAAGAAAGAAACCAAAACCAGTTGTTAAAAATCAAGAAATAAAAAACCGAACTGATAAATATGTTGTTGAAAAAGGAGATACTTTATATTCTATTTCTAAAAAACTAAAAATTAGTGTTTCTGATTTGCTTAAGATTAATAATATTTCCGTTAATAATTTAAGCATAGGGCAGGTTTTAAAATTGAAATAAATGTTTTATAAAAGAAGCAGCGAATTATTTAAACAAGCTCAAGAAGTAATTCCTGGAGGAGTTAATTCTCCTGTTAGAGCTTTTAAGTCTGTTGGAGGAACACCCATTTTCGCATCAAAAGCTAAGGGTGCCTATGTCATCGACGAAGATGGCAATCGTTTTATAGATTATATTTCCTCATGGGGACCTATGATTTTAGGTCATGCGCATCCTAAAGTTGTTGAAGCTATTTCTAAGGTTGCTAAAAATGGAACTTCTTTTGGAATGCCAACTTTATTAGAAACTAAACTTGCTAAATTAGCATTGTCTATGGTTCCTAATATGGATAAAATAAGATTCGTTAATTCTGGAACTGAAGCATGTATGAGTGCTATTAGACTTGCTAGAGGATTCACTAAAAGAGATAAGATTATAAAATTTTCTGGATGTTATCATGGTCATTCAGATTCATTTTTGATTGAAGCTGGAAGTGGAGTGGTTACTTTTGGAACTCCTAATAGTCCTGGGGTTACAGAAGGAACGGCAAAAGATACTTTAATAGCTCCCTATAATAATATATCATTTGTAAAAACCATTTTCAAGGAAAACCCTGGGCAAATAGCAGCAATAATTATTGAACCAATTGCAGGTAATATGGGATGCGTAGTTCCAAATTCTGGTTTTTTAGAAGGTCTAAGAAAACTGTGTGATATTAACGATTCTTTACTAATTTTTGATGAGGTTATGACTGGATTTAGATTGTCTAAAGGTGGAGCACAAGAAGTTTTAGGAATTAATGCGGATATTGTTACTTACGGAAAAGTAATTGGGGGAGGGTTGCCTGTAGGAGCTTTTGCTTCTAGAAACGAAATAATGAACGAATTATCTCCCAATGGCTCTGTATACCAAGCTGGAACACTTAGTGGAAATCCTTTAGCTATGATTGCAGGATATACTACATTAAATGAACTGAACGAAAACAATGAAGTATATAAAAGTTTGGATGATAAGTCATCTTATTTAGGAATTGAAATGAATAAGATCTTAGAGAGTGAGAAAATTGATTTTCAAATTAATAAATTTGGATCTATGATTTCATTGCATTTTTGTTCAGAACCTGTAATAGATTTTGAATCTTCAATGAAAGGGAATAATAATAAATTTAAAAAATACTTTCATGGTATGCTTAGCGAAGGTATATATTTACCTCCAAGTCCATTTGAAAGTTATTTTTTAAATGATGCGTTGTCCTATAACGATATAGATTTTACTTTAGAGGCGTTAAAAAAAGTTTCTAAATCTCTTTAGATTGGCTTTCCTATCAAAATACTGTTTATTTTATTAGCAACCATTTCAAGATGCATTTTACTCATTTTATCCGAGTTTTTCTTGATCGATTTTTTAATATCTTTTCTAAGTTCAAGCAATTGACCAACTGCAATAGTTCTTATGTCAGACTGACTAACTTTTACAGAGGTTACTCTTCCTCTTGCCCAAGATGGAACAGAACCTTGTTCTTCTTTCATTATGTAACTGATTCTATCTAGGTAGACTAATTGTAAATTTCTTCTGTAAACATCAATTGTTTTATTTGTATAAACTTCTTCCCAAATTCCTCTTTTTAAATCGGACATCATATCGATTAGCGTGTAGGCATTATTACCATTAAGAGCTTCGTTTTCAATCATTCTAGCCATTCTGCCAAAATCCAAGATGCTGTTCAGTGTTCTTGACTGAGTCGCTCTAATTCTATTGGTGTTTCCTGCAAACTCAATTTTATTTAAAATATTCTTATCAATCATCCATGTTGGAGTTTTGAAAAGTTCCTTTTGTAAAAAATTCATACAATTTTTTTGATGAGATTTATCAACATGTGTATAAACTGCTCCAGATTGATCGTATGTTTTATAATACTGATAAACACCTCCAATATTGGATGTAACATGTCCCATATATCTATTATATTGAGATAATACCTGTCCATACATTGTATTTAAATCTGCATAATCTTTCCCTTTTTCAGCTGTCCATTCAATTAGATTTGGAATAATTCTTTTTAAATTAAGTATTCCATACCCACTAGCTTTTACTGCATTGTCCCCTAAGTCTTCAGTTTGTGAACTTGGATCAATTCCAGCACTACCAAACCTATGTAACAAACTGTCTTGATTATCAAGAATCCATTTATCTAAAACATCTTTTTCATCTTTAGCATTTTCTGCTTCTAAAATTGGACGATATCCCCACTTGATAGAATGTTTGTCATAAACTCCTACGTTAGGCATCAAAGCGACTCCTTTATCTTCAGGTTGAGCTATATAATTAAACCTGGCATAATCCATAATTGAAGGAGCAGTTCCATATTTTTTTGTAAATGTTGCTGACCTCAAAGAATCAACAGGGTACGCACTACTACTACCCATATTGTGAGGTAAACCAATTGTATGACCGACTTCATGGGCTGAAACAAACCTAATTAATCTCCCCATAACTTCATCCTTAAATGCTAAACCTCTTGCTTCCTCATTTATAGCGGAAGTTTGAACAAAAAACCAATTTCTTAATAGTGTCATTACGTTGTGATACCAATTGATATCAGATTCTAAAATTTCACCAGATCTAGGGTCACTAACGTGAGGTCCGTTTGCGTTTGGTATAGGAGAAGCTAAATACCTTACAACAGAATATCTTACATCTTCAGGACTCCATTCTGGGTCTTCTTCTTTTGTAGGAGGATCTTTTGCTATTATAGCATTTTTGAAACCGGCTTCTTCAAAAGCTACTTGCCAATCTTCAATTCCTTGTTTAATATATTTTCTCCATTTTACTGGAGTTGCTCTATCTATGTAATATACTATCTGTTTTTTTGGAGTAACTAATTCACCTTTTTGAAATTTTTCAATATCTTCATCTTTTACTTCTAGTCTCCATCTATCAAGGTATTTTAAAGATTTACTTTCTTGAACATCTAATCCATAATCTACTTGACTTCTAGCAAACCAACCAACTCTTTGATCAAAGTACCTTCTTTTCATTGGAACCTTAGGGAGTAAAACCATCGAATTATTAAATTCTAAAGAAATAGTTCCTGTACTTGAGTTGGATGGTGGTTCCGAAGAATTATAAGTCTTTACGTGTCTAGATTCAATATTTTGTGGGTAACTATTTAAAGATTCAATAAAGGATTTTTTAGTATTAAGACTTGAAATTTTATAACTTTTTCTTCTTGATTGTGGAAACCCTAGAGGCTTAACATCCTCTGTAAATAATTTAGTGACATCAATTACTGATGATGTAGAATCTTTACTTACCGTAGCTATTTTAAAACTATATAAAATAGGCTCAAAATTGGAATTAACAACTGCCTCACTCACTGGTAAGGAATCATTTGCAACAACGTTATGAGAAACTACTCTTAATAAAATATTTTCGTCTTTTTTGTGCCATCTTAAAACTTGAGTATTTTGTTTTCCTCCTCCAAAACCAAGTCCTGATGCTGTTTTAGAAATTCTAGTAACCATTAACATTTCTCTTCCTAATAAAGAGTCATTTATTTCATAGTAGTACTTATCTTTTACTTTATGAATATCAAAAAGTCCCTTATCAGTAATTGCATCTTTTGTGATGATGTCTTTGTATGTTTTAGCTTTACTCGCTTCTTTAGTACTTTCTTTATTGTCCTTATCATCTTTTGAGGGACGTTGAGCATTTAGTTGAAAACAAACCAACAACATCAAAATTATTGAATAAGACAATGTATTTTTCATAATGTAAATTTTAAGGAAAATGAAGATATTAAATATTTATCAATTTAAAAGACAAAAATTACAAATTTGACATCAATTCGAGTAAATTATTGTGATATAATTAAAAAAATACTTTTCAGAATGTTTTTATTGATTATTTATCAAACCATGTAATCACCTCGTCAAGTTGAAGAGCGTCAATTGCTAATTTGTTTTTTTTCCTAAATCCGTTCAATTTTTGATGAACTTGAGTTGGTTTTCCAGAAAGCAAGTTGTCTTTATCAGAATAAATCTCCATTACATGATCTACCCATTCTTCTTTAATTCCCAAATTTATAAAATCCTCTTTTTTAGGTTTTGGTTTTGAAATTTCTGGTTTCATTTGAGGGAAAAATATTACTTCTTGAATAGATTGATTATTAGTAAATAACATTACCAATCTGTCAATTCCAATTCCAATCCCTGATGTTGGAGGCATTCCATATTCAAGGGCTCTAATAAAATCATTATCAATAAACATTGCTTCATCATCTCCTTTTTCAGATAATTTTAATTGATCTTCGAATCTAGACAATTGATCAATGGGGTCGTTAAGTTCCGAGTAGGCATTGGCAAGTTCTTTTCCATTAACAAGTAATTCAAATCTTTCTGTAAGTTTTGGATTATCTCTATGTTCTTTAGTGAGAGGACTCATTTCTTTTGGATAATCAGTTATGAATGTCGGTTGGATATAATGATGCTCACATTTTTCACCAAAAATTTCATCTATTAATTTTCCAATTCCCATTGTTTTATTTACTTCAATCCCTAAATTTTTTGCAGTTTCAAATAACTCATTTTCCTCCATATTTGAAATATCTAATCCAGTATGTTCTTTAATTGAATCAAGAATACTTATTCTCTTGAAGGGTGTTTTAAAATCTATTGTTTTATCGCCTAGTTTTACTTTGCTAGTTTGATTTATATCGATTGAAATCTTTTCTAAAAGATTTTCAGTTGTCTCCATCATCCAATAATAGTCCTTGTAGGCGACATACAATTCTACCATTGTGAATTCAGGATTATGAGTTCTGTCCATGCCTTCATTTCTAAAAGCTTTAGCAAATTCATAAACTCCATCAAACCCACCTACAATTAATCTTTTTAGATATAATTCATTTGCTACTCTTAAATATAAAGGGATATTTAGAGCATTGTGGTGCGTGGTAAATGGTCTTGCAGTAGCTCCTCCTGGAATAGACTGTAAAATTGGAGTTTCAACCTCTAGATATTGTTTGTCATTAAAAAAAGACCTCATGATATTAATGATTTTAGTCCTTTTTAAAAAAGTTTCTTTGATTTTGGGATTCACAATTAGATCAACATATCTCTGTCTATACCTAAGTTCGGGATCAGTGAACTCATCATAAACATTACCTTCTGAGTCACTTTTAGGCAATGGCAGAGGTCTTAGAGATTTGCTTAAAACAGTAAATTTTTTGACCAAAATAGTTTTTTCACCAACCTGAGTTGTAAATAAAATCCCATCAATTCCTATTATATCTCCAATATCAAGAAGCTTTTTATAAACGTCATTGTACATTGATTTATCTTCCTCAGGACAGATTTCGTCCCTGTTAAAATAAACTTGAATTTTACCCTTCATATCTTGAACTTCTGCGAAACTTGCCTTTCCTTGAATTCTTCTAGACATCAGTCTGCCTGCAATTGATACGGATTTATTTTCTTTAAAATCTGAAATTATTTTACTCGTATCACTAGAAATACGATATAGAGCTGCTGGGTATGGATCAATTCCAAATTCACGAAGCTTATCTAACTTCTCTCTTCTTATAATTTCTTGCTCAGATAGCATATACTGTATATTTTATTTTTTCAAATATAAGGAATCGAATAGAAGCTACAACTAAGATGGTTTTTTTCATATAGATATATTTATCTTAGCACTAAAAATTTACATATTGAGTTTTTGGAGAGTTTTATTATCGATTGTATTCCCACCATTTTCTGTTTTAGATAAAGGATGTGGTTCTGTAATGATTGTATTCATTTTAACTTTATGTGGTTGGGTACCAGGTGTAATTGCTGCTTTAGTAATTTTAAATAATCCCAATAATTAAGCACTAATGAATAATTCTATAATAATTCATGATTTAGGTTTAATAGAATATGAAGATGCATTAGATTATCAGCTAAAGTTATTTAATGAAATAGTAGATGCAAAAATTAGTAACAGAAGAAAAAATACAAATATTATAACTAAAAATCATCTAATTTTTGTTGAACATAATAGTGTCTATACTTTGGGTAAAAGTGGGGAGATTAATAATTTACTAATGAATAAAGAGGATTTGAAAAACAATAATATCAAGTTTTATAAAACAAATAGAGGAGGAGATATCACTTATCATGGACCTGGTCAAATAGTATGTTACCCAATTTTAGATTTAGATAATTTTTTTACTGACATCCATAAATATCTTAGATTTTTAGAAGAAACCATAATATTAACGTTAAAAGATTATGGGATAGATGGAAAAAGAAGTGAAAATGAAACAGGGGTTTGGTTAAATCCTAATTCCATTGATGCTAGAAAAATTTGTGCAATGGGAGTAAAAGCTAGCCGATGGGTAACAATGCATGGATTAGCATTAAATGTCAATAATGATTTGAGTTATTTTGAAAATATTATTCCTTGTGGAATTAGAGGAAAATCAATTACTTCTATAGCTCAGGAGTGTGAAAAAAATATACAAATTGAATCTGTAAAGAAGAAGATTTTAAAGAATTTTTTAAATGTTTTTTCAGCTAAATTAAATTAATTTAAAGAATAAACTAGAATTTCATTTTTATCTCCACCAACCGCTAATAAAATCTCACCATCTTTGTTTTTAGTTATCTCTGCAGCTCTTGATCCATAAATAGGGAAATAAGGATAGCCATCTCCTTTATTGTTGAATAAGTAAACTTTATTTTCGTCCATATTTGTTATCTGAATATATTCATTAGAAAAAACCTTAGGATCAGAATAATTACCATATTTCATTTCTATGTTTTTCCCATTAATATTCATCAAGTTTTCAGAAATATAAACAGTATTGTTGTTATTAGCAGAAATTTGATATTTTGATTCAAGAGGCAAAGCATTTTTGGATATTTTCCCATTTAAATCTATTCTAATCAGTTTGTTTTCATTATCAATTGTCAATAAAGAGTTTTTGTTCATGAAAATATTATTTCCTGCAATATCTAAATTTTCAGAAATTCTAACTCTAGAATTTCCTTTTCTATCGGTAATGTAAAGTTTTTTTTCAGTATTGAAAATTAAATAATCTTTTGACCCTACTCTAAAGTGTTTTGGGGGATTAGTTATTTTATGTTTGATGTTATTTTTATTAAATCCCTTGACTATTTTCATTTTGGAGTCTAGCATTTTAACTTCATTGTTAGAACAAATCAAAAAACGATAATTTTTATTTTTATCATAGTCAAAAACAGACAAGCCTAAAACCTTAGATTTTTTCTTATGATCAACTTTTTTTACCTCATTTCCATATTTATCCAAAATCATAAAACTATTTTCAGTATTGAATGCGTACTGTAGCCTGCCATTTTTATAAAGATCTATTTGAATTATTTCACCAATAATTTTACTTTTTAAATCTTTTTCCCAAATAATTTCCCCCTTATTAGATAAAAGGTTCAAGTTATTCTTATTGTCTTGAAAAATTAATTCTTTTTTCTTTGTTACATAATTAGTCACCCATTGAGGACTTAAATAAACTTCATTATTTATTTTGGTATTATAAATTACTTTTGGTCCTAATGTATTAATTTCTTCCTTTGATTTTTCAATGTTATGGGTCATGTAAACAAAACTCTCATCAATTGAAATATGACTTATCCAATATCCGTAGTCTTCAAGTTTTAATTTTAAGCTAGTAAACAAGGAATTCTCAAAACTATTTAAATTATAAATACTTAACTGATTACTGGTCTGAGGGATATTATTGTAAGCTTTATTGAATTTTGAAGATTGCTCTAATGTGGTATTGTTGTTGTAATTCAATATAATATTTTCAATAGAATTTTTATTTTTTGATAGAATCAAAATATCTTCTATTATTGTTCCGTAACTGTTTTTTAAAATTGAATGCTTATCAATTATGTTTTTTGTTTTAAATAATTTTTCAGAAAAGTTATATACTTCACTGTTTCTATATTTATAACTTGAGCTTAAATTATTTCTAATTTTTTGATCTAATAAGTTGCTGTTTTTGAAGCTATAAGTTGATAAGGTGTCTTTCTCTAATGTAATAACTCCAGTTTCATAAACATCATATAGTAATGAATCATTAATTACTTTTTTTAATTCATTTATTGATATTTCCTCTTTCAAATTTGTTATAATATCGTAATGATTGTATGCTGTTCTTTGAAAATTTTTAAAATTTATTGGAACAATTTTATTAAGATTCGATACTGTGGGACTTATATTTTTAAAAACATTTATTTTTTTAAAAATAGAATCTTGCAAAACTCCAATTCCATTTAAAGTAAGTCTATCGTTTTTTATTTCAACATCAAACTGCATCCAATCTGTAATATTCGATATATTAAAAATTTCATTAAGGTTTGAATATTTTAAATAGTTTGAAAAACTATCTGATATAAATAATGTAGTGTTCGAACTGGAAATATTGTATAGTTTCTTTAAATTTCCGCTTTTATCTGTAAAAATATGGTTTGAATTTCTTAATGAATTTTCAACTAATAATTTGCTTTTAGACTCTATATAAATTCCATTTTTGATTGTACTATAAAATTCAGTATTATCAATAGATTCTTTTTTTATAACGTAACCATTGTAAAGCAGGGAATCTTGATTTTTTTTTCTTTTAAAAACATTATTTTCCTCGGAAAAAAAAATACTTTGTATGTTTTTTTTACCAACATTATGGTAACTAATCAGAACGGGTTTATTTAAAAATCTTTTAGAAATGGAATCAATATTATGATTTATTAGAAAATTAAAGTTCTTATGAAAAGTTTCTGTATTGTTGTTTTTTGAAGACTGGTATTTAACCAATAATATTGGATTTGTTGGAACTAAGTCAATTAGATTTATTTGTTTTTTATAATTGCTATCACAATTTGCAAAAATTAAAACCAAAATAAATAGCAATGTTTTTTTCATTTCCATTATATAGGTAAATGTAATGAACTAATAATTCAATTTCTAATTCAATTTATATCAATTTAAATGTTTTTCTGTGGTGTTTTGTTGTGCCATTTTTTAAAATGGCTAACCTATGTTTTTTAGTTGGGTATCCGTTATTTTGATGCCAACAATACTCAGGATAATCTTTCGATATTTTTATCATGTATTCATCTCTACTAGTTTTAGCAAGTATAGACGCAGCAGCAATACTTAAATATTTGGAATCTCCTTTAACGATGCATTCATATGGAATTTTATTTTTTGAATGAAACCTATTTCCATCAACAATAATAAATTCAGGTTTAATTTTTAATTTTTCTATGGCCTGATTCATAGCCAATATGGAAGCGTTTAAAATATTAATTTTTTCAATTACTCTTACTGAAACATTTGAAACTGCATAGTCAAGAGCATTTTCGATAATTATTTCTTTTAAAAAAATTCTTTTTTTTAATGAAAGCTGTTTGGAATCGTTTAATAATTTGTTTTTAAATTCTCTTGGAAGAATTACTGCAGCAGCCGTTACTGGACCTGCTAAGCATCCTCTGCCAGCTTCATCCGTACCACATTCAATAAAACTTGAAAAGTATTGCTTTAACATTTTTTTTATTTTAAAAATACTTAATTAATAAAATATAAATAAATCGATAACTTTACTTTAAAGTTTGTAAATGAAATTTTATTCTTTTTTTGTAATAATATTTGTTAGTTCATTTTCATTATTATACAGCCAAGAACATCAGACTGAAAGTAAGCCCGTTGTAGTAGAGGAGGAAACTACAAAACAAAAAACTACAACAAATACTTTAAAAAATATTTTACAAATTAAACAAGATACTCTAGATAAATCTCCAAAAGCAGATATTAAAAAATATATCAGTATTAATATTCAAGGGGATTCTATTTATTTAGATACTACATTAACTATAAAAAAACACTATAAATTTAATTACTTAAGAAAAGATAATCTAGAACTATTAAAATATTCAAACATAGGTCAAACCTATAATAATTTAACTCACAGATTTGATGATTTATCATTTTTACCTGAGTTTAGTTTTTCCTCTAAAAGCCATGCGTATTTAAGTTCTAATGATATAAAATATTTTCAAGTTCCAACCCCTTTAACAGAGATGGTATTTAAGACTGTCATGAAACAAGGTCAGCATACAGATGTTTTTTTCACAACTAATACATCTGAAAATTTTAATTTTTCTATTGCGTTTAAAGGGTTAAGGTCTTTGGGAAATTATCAGAATATTCTGTCCGGTTCCAAATTTTTTAGATTTACAACAAAATATAACTCTTCCAATGAACGCTATAATTTTAAAATGCATTTTGTTAGTCAAGGTTTTGAGAACAAAGAAAATGGAGGGTTAAATGACGAATCTATTTTAAATTTTGAATCCGAGGACCCTCTTTTTAATGAAAGATCCAAATTGTCAGTTAAATTTGAAGATGCCACTAATTATTTTTCTAGTAAAAGATATTTTTTAGATCATCAATTTCTTTTAACTAAGAAAAAGGATTCAGTGAATAATAAATTTTCTCTAGGTCACAAATTTGAATATGAAACTTTAAGTAGCTCTTATGTGCAAAATGTAGCCTCAAGCTTTTATGGTGATATTACACCAGGATTGAACAATGTAGATGACAAAGCAGAAATTAAAACAACATTAAATGAGTTTTACACAGATTTGAGTTCTAATTTTTTTGGTAAAATAAAAGTTATTTATACAAACTATAATTATAGCTACAAATCTAATTCGTTATCAAATGAACAAGTAGGGTTTAATCAAAACGAAAATGCAATATCTTTTAAATTAAATAAAAATCTCTTTAATCATAGCTTAAAAGCAACTGTAACAAAAAATCTTTTTGGAGACAGGTTAGGTAATCTAATTAATCTTAATATTAGTTCTAATGCTGAAAATAATTTAAAATATAGTCTTGGATTAAATATTATTAGTAAACATCCTGGGTTTTATTACGAATTATATAAAAGTGGTTATTCGGATATTAACTGGGAAAATGACATAAAGCAAACTCAAATAAAAAATATTTTTTTAGACCTACAATCTAATTTAATTGGAAATTTAAATTTAGATTTTAGATTAATAGATAATTATACATATTTCTCTCTTATTTCTGAAGAAAAAACCTTAATTCCAGCTGTTAATCAAAATAGCTCTACCATAGACTATTTAAAAATAAAATGGAATAAAGAATTTAAATTTGGAAAATTCGCTTTGGACAATAGTTTAGTTTATCAAAATGTAGCTCAAGACGGAAATTTTTTAAATGTTCCTGAATTTTTATCTCGTAACACTATTTATTACTCCAATACTGTATTAAAAGGTGCCTTGTTTTTTCAAACGGGATTGAGTGTCAAATATTTCTCTAAATATTATTCTAATGAATACAATCCCTTAATTAGTTCTTTTCATGTTCAAAACGACAAGAAAATAGGGGGATTTCCAATGATAGATATATTTGTTAATGCTAAGATTAAACAGACCAGATTGTTTTTAAAAGCAGAACATTTTAACTCAACCTTTTCGGGGAATAATTTTTATTCATCACCCTCATATCCTTACAGGGACTTTGTAATTCGATTTGGTTTGGTTTGGAACTTTTTTAATTAAAAAACTATCTTACAAGAGGAAGATCTCCTTTTTCTTTGGTCTCTAATTTAGATTGACCAGTCAAAAACTTATCAACTTGAACTGCTGCCTCTCTACCTTCAGAAATAGCCCAAACAATTAATGATTGTCCTCTTCTCATATCTCCTGCAGAAAAAATATGAGGAATACTTGTCTGATAGTTTTTTGATATCAATTGATCTCTATCATTGGTGTCAATTCCTAATTGTTCAACTAAACTTTTTTCATGACCAGTAAAACCTAAAGCCAATAAAGCCATATCACATGGCCATAATTTCTCACTTCCTTCAACTTCTTTTAATTGAGGTCTGTCCCCTTCTTTTTTTATCCACTCTACCTCAACAGTCTTTAAACCAGTAACGTTACCGTTCTTATCTCCTATAAACTCTTTAGTTAAAATGCTCCATTCTCTTTGAATTCCTTCTTCGTGAGAGGACGTAGTCTTTAGTTTAAATGGCCAATAAGGCCAAGGATTTTCATCTGTTCTTGAAGATGAAGGTTTTGACATTATTTCAAAATTAGTGACAGATTTAGCTCCATGTCTATTGGAGGTTCCTATACAATCAGAACCAGTATCACCACCACCAATAACAATTACATTTTTACCCTCTGCATTTAATTCTTTTGAAGTTTTTTGTAATCCATCTACTACTTCATTTTGAAGCTTTAAAAACTCCATCGCTTGTTTGATGCCATTTAATTCAGAACCTTTAATAGGTAAATTTCTTTTTATGGTTGCTCCTGCACACAGTACTACAGCATCATAGTTTTTTAATTTTTCAATAGAAAAGTTTTTACCAACTTCTGTGTTGGTTTTAAAGATTATTCCTTCTTTTATTAAAACTTCTACTCTTCTATCGATGATATTTTTTTCCATTTTAAAATCTGGAATTCCATACCTTAAAAGTCCACCTACTTTGTTATCTCTTTCTAAGACTTCTACAAAATGTCCAGCTTTATTTAACTGTTGGGCTGCTGCAAGTCCAGCTGGACCTGACCCAATGATTGCTATTTTTTTTCCAGTTCTATTAAGTGGAGGCATGGGCTTTATCCATCCTTCTTTAAATCCTCTTTCAATTATATATTTTTCAATCATTTCAATTGAAACAGGAGGATTGATAATTCCTAAAACACATGCTGCTTCACAAGGTGCAGGACAAAGTCTACCAGTAAACTCTGGAAAATTATTAGTTGAATGTAATATGTGTAATGCTTTTTCCCATTCATTGTGGTAAACAGCATCGTTAAAATCTGGAATTAAATTTCCTAAAGGACAGCCACTATGACAGAACGGTACTCCGCAATCCATACATCTTCCTCCCTGTTTCTGTAATTTAGATTCAGATGGTTTGATGGTAAATTCCTTAAAATTTTTCAATCTTTTCCTTACTGGGATATATCCTTCCTCGGCTCTTTCGTATTCAATAAATCCTTTAAGTTTTCCCATTTAATTAATTATTTCAGAAATTTTTTCTTTAGCCATTTTTTCTAAAGCTAATTTATATTCTGTTGGCATTATCTTAATAAAGTTTTTTGACTCTTTCTTCCACTTGATCAAAAGATCTTCGGCTAATTTACTAGAAGTATAGCTAAAGTGATTTTCAATTAATTTTTTAATGTGGTCTAAATCTTGATCATTTGGATTTTCAAACTCAATCATTTCCATGTTAAAGTTTCTTTTATCAAATTTCTTAGACTTATATATATAAGCAATTCCTCCACTCATTCCTGCAGCAAAATTTCTTCCTACATCCCCAAGTATTAGTGCTATTCCCCCAGTCATATATTCACATCCATGATCTCCAACTCCTTCAACAACTGCTGTGGCCCCAGAATTTCTTACGCAAAATCTTTCTCCAGCAATTCCATTTATATAGGCTTCTCCAGATGTTGCACCATAAAGCGCAGTATTTCCTGTGATAACATTTTCATGTGAAATAATGGTCGACTCTTCAGGTATTTTTACAATAATTTTAGCTCCTGAAAGTCCTTTTCCAAAATAATCATTTGTATTTCCGTTAATTTTCATGGTTAATCCTTTGGTGCTGAAAGCTCCAAAACTTTGACCTGCTGCTCCTTTAAAATTAAGTTTTAATGTATCGTTTGGTAGTCCATTAGCTCCGTAAAGTTTTGAGATTTCATTGCTTAAAATTGCACCAACAGTTCTATCTGTATTTTGAATTTTGTAGGACAAACTCATTTTAACCCTTTTTTCAATTGCTAATTTTGCTTCTGCTAATATTTTAAAATCTATGACTTTTTCAAGATTATGATTTTGTTTAGTATTATTTTTTAAAGAAACATTTTTAGGAACATCTGGTTTGTATAAAATCTTAGATAAGTTTATTCCTTTAGTTTTATAATTTTTAACAGCATCTTCCGTATTTATTTTTTGACTTTGACCAACCATTTCGTCGATAGTTCTAAATCCAAGTGTTGCCATTATTTCTCTTAGTTCTTCTGCAACAAAATACATGAAGTTAATCACGTGCTCAGGTTTTCCTTTGAAGTTTTTTCTTAGTTCTGGATCTTGGGTAGCAATTCCTACTGGACAAGTATTTAAGTGGCATGCTCGCATCATAATACACCCTGAAGCAACTAATGGAGCTGTTGAAAATCCAAACTCTTCCGCCCCTAAAAGACACGCTATTGCAACATCTTTTCCTGTCTTTAATTGGCCATCACATTCTAAAACTATTCTCCCCCTAAGTCCATTCATTACTAAAGTTTGTTGGGCTTCTGCAATTCCAAGTTCCCAAGGTAAACCAGCATGTTTAAGTGAAGTTAAAGGAGAAGCTCCAGTTCCTCCATCAAATCCTGAAATTAATATCACATCTGCTTTGGCTTTGGCAACTCCTGCAGCAATTGTACCAACTCCAACTTCAGAGACTAATTTTACATTTATTCTAGCCTCCCTGTTGGCATTTTTTAAATCATAAATTAGTTGAGATAAATCTTCAATAGAGTAGATGTCGTGGTGAGGAGGAGGGGAAATTAGACCTACATAAGGCGTAGAATTTCTTACTTTGGCAATCAAGGGATTGACTTTAGGTCCCGGTAATTGCCCGCCTTCTCCAGGTTTTGCTCCTTGAGCCATTTTTATTTGAATCTCACTAGCGTTTGTTAAGTAATGCGAGCTTACTCCAAATCTTCCGGAAGCAACTTGTTTGATAGCACTATTTTTCCAAACACCATTTGCATTTTTTATAAATCTAGATGGATCTTCTCCACCTTCTCCAGAGTTACTTTTTCCACCTATTCTATTCATCGCTATTGCCAGGTTCTCATGCGCCTCTTTACTAATAGAACCGTATGACATTGCTCCTGTTTTAAACCTTTTAACAATTTCTGTCCAAGGTTCTACCTCATCAATTGGAATTGGATCGTGATTCACAAATTTAAACATTCCCCTAAGGGTCATTAATTGTTTATTTTGTTTGTTTATTAAATCGGAATATACTTTATAGGTTTCAAATTTATCTTCTCTAACGGCTTGTTGTAATTTGGAAATTGTTGATGGATTAAGCATGTGGGCTTCTCCATTTCTTCTCCACCTGTAACTTCCTCCAATCTCTAAACTCATAAATGAATTTTCTCTAGAAAATGCATCAAGGTGTCTTTTAGAATGTTCTTTTTCTAAACTATAAAGTCCAATTCCCTCAATTCGGGTTGGAGTATTTGAAAAATATTTTTCAGTAAAACTTTCTCTTAATCCTAAAGCCTCAAATATTTGAGAGCCCCTGTAAGAGTGAAGTGTTGAAATACCTATTTTATTCATCACTTTTAGTATTCCTTTGGCTATTGCTTTATTAAAGTTCTGAATGGAAGATTTTAAACTCTGTTCGCCAAAAAAATTCTTTTTGTGATGAAATGCAATTATTTCATTAACCATGTATGGATTTATTGCACTAGCTCCATATCCAAATAACATAGAAAAATGGTGAGGCTCTCTAGGTTCGGAAGATTCAATAACAATTCCGAATTTAGATCTCTTTTTAAGCTTCATCAAGCAGTGGTGGATGTTAGAGCATGCTAATAGTATAGGAATTGCTCCCATTTTTTTACTTACTCCACGGTCACTTAAAATAATAATATTGTGGCCTTCATCTATTCTTTTAGTAGCATCAAGAACCATCTTATCTAAAGCTTCTTCAATTCCATTATGACCTTTACTTAAATCATACAATGCGCTTATTGATGCACTTTTGAAATCTTTGCTTTTAATAAATTTTATTTTATCTAAATCCTCATTAGAAATAATGGGGTTGTTAATTTTTAATTTCTTACAATGGTCAGGAACTATATCGTAAATATTATAATCACTACCCAGTCCTAAGCTAGTGTCAGTAACAATCTCTTCTCTTATTCCATCCAATGGAGGGTTTGTGACTTGAGCAAATAGCTGTTTGAAATAGTTGAACAACAATTGAGGTTTGTTTGATAATACAGCCAGTGGAGTATCTGTACCCATAGATCCCATAGCCTCTTTACCTGAAACACACATTGGAAGTATTATGGTCTTTAAATCTTCTTCAGTGTATCCAAATATTCTAAGTCTTGTTTCAAAATCTAATTTTTCTAATGGAGTTTTGTTTCCCGTGTAAGGAACTTCCATCAGAGGAAGGGTGTTTTGGTTTAACCATTCTCTGTAGGGATATTTTGAAACTATTTCGTTCTTAATTTCTTCGTCTTCGATTATGCGCCCTTCAATCATGTCAACTAAAAACATTTTTCCTGGCTCTAATCTTCCGTGTTTTTCGACATTACTAGGCTCTATATCAACTACTCCAGTTTCAGAGGACATAATAACATAACCATCTTTGGTAACACTATATCTTGAGGGTCTTAATCCATTTCTGTCTAACATAGCCCCTATGAACTTACCGTCAGTAAAGGGGATAGAAGCAGGGCCATCCCACGGTTCCATTATACAGGAATTAAATTCATAAAAAGCCTTTTTTTCATCAGACATGGATTTATGTTTTTCCCATGCTTCAGGTACCATCATCATCATAACTTCTGGGAGTGATCTGCCTGTTGTTAGCAGTATTTCTACAACCATGTCCATTTGAGATGAATCTGATTTTCCATCTAAAATGGTAGGGAAAACTTTGAGTAAGTCTTTCCCGATAAAATCAGACTTCATTAGCTCTTCTCTTGCATTCATTCTAGTGACGTTTCCTCTTCTAGTATTGATTTCTCCGTTGTGACACATGTATCTAAATGGCTGAGCTAAATCCCAAGTAGGAAATGTATTGGTAGAAAATCTTTGGTGAACTAAAGCCAATCTTGTTACCAGTTTAGGATTTGATAGATCTAAATAAAATCGATCAATATCCTCAGGAATTAGTAGTCCTTTATAAATTAGTGTTCTGTGGTGAAGACTAGAAAAGTAAAAATATTGCTTTTGAGATAGAGCAGTGCTGTAAATTTCGTTTTCAGCAATTTTTCTTGCTACAAATAGTTTAGTGCTAAATTCTGATTCCGTTAATTCAACATTATTTTTTCCTACAAATACTTGTTTGATTGTTGGTTGTGTTGTAGCCGCTATACTACCAACTATCTTGGAGTTTAGAGGAACATCTCTCCATCCTAAAATGGATAAACCTTGTCTTTTAATTTCTTTTTCAAAAATATCGCTGCAATGTTTAGCTTGATTGATTTTTTGAGGAAGAAATAACATTCCAACAGCATATTGTTGAGGTTCTGGCAATTCAAAAGAACATTCTTTTCTAAAAAAATCATCAGGTATTTCAATCAATATTCCTGCGCCATCTCCAGTTTTACCATCAGAACTTACGGCCCCTCTATGCTCTAAACACGTAAGAATATTTAAAGCTTTATGAATTATATCGTTCGTTTTTTCACCTTTTAAACTACATATAAATCCAGCTCCACAATTATCGTGTTCGTTGTCTGGGGAGTATAATCCTTGTTTTTTTGGCAGCATATATTATTATTGGAACTTATAAAATTAAAAAATATAAAAGCCTTTTAAAAACCTTTTGGAGTTAAATGTTTAATTAATATTAAGTTCATAATATATAGGCTTATTTTTGTATAATTCATATTATAAGGTAGTTATAACATGTATTTTTTAGTGATTTAGTAATGGCAGGTTATCATTTTTTTTAATATGTTTACGGCATAATTTTTTTAGTATGGAAGCAGTAATTATTACAGTATTTATTACAGGGTATTTTTTAATAACCGTCGAGCATTCGATTAAAATCGATAAGTTAATTCCGGCTCTTGCAATGATGGGTATTATGTGGGCTATTATCGCATTGAACCACATGGAAGTTTTTGATATAAATACGGTTACTAGGGAGTTGGATCCTACTCATATCGATGAAATTCTTTTGCATCATTTAGGTTTAACGGCCGAAATTTTAATTTTCTTACTCGGTGCAATGACCATTGTAGAAATAATTGATTTTTTCAGAGGATTTCTAGGAATTAAAAGATTAGTTAAAACAAGAAGCAAAACTAAAATCCTGTGGATTTTTGGATTTTTAGCATTTGTTCTTTCAGCAATAATAGATAATTTAACTGCAACCATTGTACTTATCACTCTTCTTCAAAAGATAGTTAAGGATAGAAACTTAAAATTATGGTACTCAGGTTTGATAATCATTGCAGCAAATGCAGGAGGAGCATGGTCTCCGATTGGAGACATAACAACAACTATGTTATGGATTGCCGATAAGGTTACTCCTTTAAGCTTGTTCAAGTATTTATTTATTCCATCTTTGGTATGTATGGTTGTCCCTTTTCTAATTGCAGCTAGATTAAAAATATTTAAAGGAGAAATGGATATTCCAAAGGAAGTTATAGATATGGAAGAAAATAAATACGGAAACAAAATGTTGTTTATTGGATTGGGCTCTATTTTATTTGTTCCAATTTTTAAAACCGTTACTGGATTACCTCCCTATGTTGGAATGATGCTGTCCTTAGCTTTTGTAGCAACTTTAGCTGAAATTTTTAGTAACAAAAAATTCAACCTTTCCAAAGTAGATGATGATCACGAAGAGGAATCCGATCATAGTCCCGTACACGCATCACTTACTAAAATTGAATTACCAAGTATTTTATTCTTTTTAGGAATTTTAATGGCAGTAGGTGCTTTAGAGTCATTGGGAATCCTATATAATTTTGCTGATTTGATTAATGAAACTATTTCGAATCAAGATGTAGTAATTGTTTTATTGGGTCATTTATCTGCAGTTATTGATAATGTTCCTCTTGTGGCAGCATCCATAGGGATGTTCCCAAATGTTATAAACGACCCTTTATGGCACGGAATAGCCTATTCTGCTGGAACTGGTGGAAGCATGCTTATCATTGGTTCTGCTGCTGGAGTTGTTGCTATGGGAATGGAAAAAATTGATTTTTTCTGGTACATAAAAAAAATAACGATTTTAGCTATGGTAGGCTTCTGGGCAGGCTATGGAACCTTTATTCTTATGCGAGATTTCGTTTTATAAAACCTAATGAATTACAAGGAAACTGTTAATTGGCTTTTTAATCAGTTACCTGTTTATCAAAGAGATGGTTTCTTAAAATACAAACTTGATTTAAGCACCATTAGTTCGGTTTGTAATTCTTTAGAAAATCCCCAAAAAAATTTTAAATCTATACATGTAGCAGGTACAAATGGCAAAGGTTCTACCAGCCACATGTTAGCTTCTATTTTTATAGAATCTGGTTATAAAGTAGGATTGTATACTTCTCCTCATTTAAGTGATTTTAGAGAAAGAATAAGGATTAATGGTAAAATGATTCCTCAGCCTAATGTGGTTTCTTTTGTAGAAAAAAACTTGGTTTATTTTCAAGAAAATAAAATTTCTTTTTTTGAAATGACAGTAGCAATGGCTTTTGATTATTTTTCCAATGAAAAAGTAGATATTGCAATTATTGAAACTGGACTAGGAGGAAGATTGGACGCTACTAATATTATTGACCCTATACTAAGTGTAATAACAAATATAGGATTAGATCATCAGGTGTTTTTGGGAGAAAGTATTAGAGAAATAGCAAAAGAAAAAGCAGGTATTATAAAAAGAGGGAAGCCTGTTGTAATAAGTGAATACCAACCCTTAATCCATGATATTTTCTTTGATAGGTCAAAAGAATTAGAGTCAGATCTATACTTAGCAAAAGACAGTGTATTGAAAGATTACTCAAGTGATTTAAAAGGCTCTTTTCAAAAGAAGAACATACAGGGTGTTGTAAAGTCTATTTCAGTTTTAAAAGAATATGAAATAAGCGATAATAACATTGAAAAAGGATTATTGAATGTTGTAAAAAACACGGGACTAAGAGGAAGGTGGGAAATCATTAATCACAACCCTAAAACCATAATAGATGTAGGGCATAATTCTGAAGCTTTTCAATTGAATATTGAAGAAATCAAAAAGACTTCGTTTAATAAATTAAGAATAGTAATCGGATTTGTTGAAGGTAAGGACTATAAAAAAATATTGAATTTATTTCCTAAAGACACTTTTTTTTATTTGTGTCAGCCTAAAATAAAAAGAGCACTGAGTGTAAAAGAAATTTTTAGCTACTGTGAAAATAATGGACTTAAATCTAAATTATTTATGAGTGTTAAAAGTGCTTATGAGAATTGTAAGAATGAGTCAAACGAAAATGATTTAATTTTTATTTGTGGAAGTAATTTTGTTATTTCTGAATTAATTGAAAATTAATGCTTTAAGACACATTACTATTAGAATCTTTTTTTTTAGTTTTGTGATTATGAAAAAATTCATCCTTCTATTATCCGTATTATTTTTATTTTCTTGTACCAAGGAAACAATAAAATTTACCTTAACCACCTCTTCTAATCCTGTGGAAGCCGGAACAGTCTTGCCAGACACAAGGCAGTATAATGAAGGAGACACGGCCAACTTAACTGCTACCGCAGCTGCAGAATATGAATTCAAAAACTGGACAGGAGCTATGGGCGGTTCAGAAACAACTGTTGTAATGAATTCTGATAAAACGGTGGTTGCAAACTTTGTTAAAAAGAAATATGCTTTAACCACAGCTGTTGAAGGAGAAGGAACAATCACAGAGAAGATAATAAAAGCAGGTGCTGCTACGGATTACAATAGTGGAACGGTAGTGGAATTAACAGCAACACCCTCTGCTGGATGGAAATTCAAGCAATGGAGTGGAGATTTGACAGGAACAGAGAATCCAAAGGAAATTACTATTGATAAACCTAAAACAGTAACTGCTGTTTTTGAGACATTAATCCCTTTTTATTTAGATGAGAATGGGGTTACAATAAAAGCTTATGATTGGGTGACGGCAGGAACTAAGGGAGAATTAGGAGGTGTGACTTATACTGCTGTGGATAAAGCTATGTTAGTAGAAATGTTAAAAAATGAAGAAGATGTTAGTAAAGTGGTTACCACACTTATTACCGATATGTCTGAGTTATTTAATGACGTTCCATGTAGTCAAAGTGCAACCGATGATGAAGGGATAAGTAGGTATATTTGCTTATGCTTCTATTGCTGTTTTTGATATTGATATTTCTTCTTGGGATGTTAGTAACGTTACTACTATGAAGAATATGTTTGTTTCATTATCATCAAATTGTAACGATGCAGCCGGTGAGTGGTCCTGTATTTTTAACGTTTAATCAAGATATTGGAAATTGGAATGTATCTAAGGTAACTGACATGAATGGTGTTTTTTATAGGAATTATAAATTCAATCAAGATATTGGAAATTGGAACGTATCTAAGGTAACTGATATGTCTAATATGTTTATAGTGCTTTTGCTTTTAATCAAAATATTAACACTGATGGAGTTAGTTGGAACGTGAGCAATGTTACTAATATGTCTACTTTATTTTGGAGCTACTTCTTTTAACCAAAATATTAGTGCATGGAATACTGCTGCAGTTACTAATATGTCAGGAATGTTTTATAAGCTACTGCCTTTAATGGAAATATATCTTCTTGGAACACTGCTGCAGTGACTGATATGCATTCAATGTTTAAAGGCTTCTGCTTTTAATCAAGACATTGGAAATTGGAATACCGCTGCAGTGACTGATATGCATTCAATGTTTATGAATGCTACTGCTTTTAATCAAGATATTGGAAATTGGAATGTTAGCAATGTGACTGATATGCATCAAATGTTTTACAGTAGAACTCCTTCTTTTAATCAGTATATAGGTAATTGGGATGTTAGTAAGGTTACTAATATGTCAGGTATGTTTAGATTTTCTTCTTATAATCAAGATATTGGAAATTGGAACGTATCTAATGTAACTAACATGAGTCAAATGTTTGCAAATACAGTAGAATTTAATCAGGATATTTCAGATTGGGATGTTAGCAATGTGATTTATATGCAAGGAATGTTTAGTAATGCTGCTGTTTTTAATCAAGATATTGGCAATTGGAATGTAAGTAATGTAACCGATTTTGGAACAATGTTTTTTGAAGCTCTTAAATTCAATCAAGATTTATCAAGATGGTGTGTAGCTAAATTTTCTGTTTCTAATACTGGTTTTGCTTTTGCTAATTGGTCAGGTATAATAATGGATTCTTCTAATTTACCTGTTTGGAATACTTGCCCTGGTTCAACTACCACTTGGACAAGTTATACTAAAACATTCACAAAATCTGGTGGGTCAGATCCAAATACAAGAAAAGATTTTTTAATTGGCGGTATTGGTAATTTATATAATAATACCAAATCCGTAGCCATTACAAGAGGTAATGACGGAGGTCAAATATATAATATATCAAAAGAAAGTTCTGCGGATAAAACAAATAGTCCATTGGGTACCACATGGGCTGTTGGAACCATAGACCAAAGAGAATCTTTGACTTTCAAAAAGTTTAGAGCGGCCGTTGGAAAACCAAAAGATGTTGTAGGTAAAGATTTGGTCATGTATTTAGAAGATCATGATGTTTACTTAAGTGTCAAATTTACCTCTTGGACAGAGGGAAAAAACGGTGGGTTTGTGTATGAAAGAAGTGCAAATTAAAGATTAGTTAAACCCGCAAAAATTTTTATATTTGTCGCTTAAATTAAAATAGGGCGCTTAGCTCAGTTGGTTCAGAGCACCTGGTTTACACCCAGGGGGTCAGGGGTTCGAATCCCTTAGCGCCCACCATTTTTACCTCAGCTTACTTAGTTGAGGTTTTTTTTTAAAACTCGATTGCATTATCTACCCTTTAATTTCTTTTGAAGTTTTTCTATATTTACCTTTTAAATTTTAGATGTAATGGTCTAATTTAAATGTACTTATACTATTTAAATGCAAGATTGTAATAACTCTACATTAAGTTTATATGTTCCGTCGGACGAAAATCCATGGGATATTTCTAAAATAAGATTTATTTACAGGAGGCTAGGTTTTGGCATCTCCAATGATAAAGCAAAATCATTATTAATTAAAAGTCCTGAAGATTTAGTAGAGGAACTAATTAATTCTGCTAAACTATTGCCTTTGACTACTGCACCAGAATGGGGGTTTTGGAATAATGCTGAGATTAATAGCTCTGGAAATAATCAAGGCTACTATAAAAATGTATGGCAAAAACAAGCTTTTACAAATTTCATTAACGATGGGTTTAGAGAAAGACTTACCCTTTTCTGGAGTAATCATTTTGTAACCGAGTACTATGATTACAACAGAGCTAATTACTTGTATCAATATCATTCAAGGCTTCAAGAATATTCACTTGGAAATTTCAAAGACTTTGTAAGTGCCATTGGATTGGAACCTGCAATGTTGATGTATTTGAATGGGTATTCTAATAAGAAGAAAGCTCCAAATGAAAATTACGCTAGAGAGCTTTATGAGTTGTTTACTTTGGGGGAAGGTAACGGGTATACATCTACAGATATTACTGAAACCTCAAGAGCACTTACTGGTTACAATAAATATTCTAATGGAAATGGAAGTACAGTTATTTTTAACGAAACGACTTTTGATGATGGAGAGAAAACTATTTTTGGAAAAACTGGAAGCTGGGGTTACCAAGATGTAATAGATATTTTATTTGAAGAGAAAAAAGAATTAATAGCAAATTTTATATGCGAAAAATTATATCTCTATTTTGTGAGTCCTGTTTTAAATAAAGAAATTACCTCACAATTGGCATTAACTTTTATTGCATCAAACTTTGAATTAATCCCTGTTTACAGACAATTGTTTAAAAGCGAACATTTTTTTGATTTAAAATCAAGTAATGTTTTAATAAAGAGTCCAATTGATTTATTTGTTTTTATTCAAAATGATTTTGAGTTTGTATTTCCAGAAAATTTTAAAAAAAACTACACAAATTATTTGAGATTTCGCTGTATTGAAATGGGCCAAGAAATATTTAAGCCCGTGGATGTGGCGGGTTGGCAAGAAAATCATGATTGGATTAGCACAGGCACCTTACCAATGAGATGGGAATTTATTGAATACATTCTTAATAGACATTTTGCTGGCAATAAAGAGCAGTTCAGAACCTTTATAAAATCTCTTGTTGGTGAGGATGAAAAGGATCCTAAAGTAATAGTAGATAAGTTAAAACTACATATGTTTTGTAAGTATGATATAAAAAATGAGGAACTTCAAGATGCATTAAATATTTTTAAAGGTGATGTGCCCGATAATTATTTTGAAGATGGTACATGGGATCTTAGTTATGAATCTGTTCCTAATCAAGTTTATAATCTTATGTTGTTTTTAATTTCACTTCCTGAATTTCAATTGAAATAGAATGAGTAAAAAGGATTATTTAAAGTCAAAAAAACACATTGCTGAGCATTCCAGTTGGGATAGAAGAGGTTTTTTAAAAACTTTAGGAATAGCAGGTGCTGGTGCGATATCTTTTGGAAATAGTTCTCTTTCTGTTTTAAACTCTAATTTTTTAACAAATGCATTAACAGGTTCTACAAGTGATAGATCATTAGTACTAATTAGATTAAAAGGAGGTAATGATGGGCTAAATACTATTGTTCCTCTAAATCATTTTGATACTTATGTAAATAAAAGACCTAATATTCATATTCCTAAATCAAACCTGATTAAACTAAGTGATGACTTTGCTATTCCAAATCACATGAGAAACCTGGAGCCTATGTGGAAAGAAGGGGAGATGAAAGTAGTAAATGGGGTAGGTTATGAAAACTCTAGTGGTTCTCATTTTAAGTCTTCTGATATTTGGGCTTCTGCAACAAATAACAATGAGATTTCAACAGGATGGCTTGGAAGATACTATGATGAAAAGTATTTAGATTATCTAACCAATCCTACAGAAAAACCTTTAGCAATTCAAATTGGAAGTAGAGGTAATTTAATATTTAATGGTGAAAAAACATCCTATGCCTTTGCTGTATCTAGTCCAGAAAGATTAAAAAAAGTTGCTGAAAACGGAACTTTGTTCGACACAAAAAATCTACCAGATTGTACTCATGGTGATCAGATAGAATTTCTTAGAAGAATCTCTAATGCAACTTATAGTTATGCATCAGTAATACACGAAGCATATAATGAATCGGAAGATTTTAATAAATACGATGCTGAAAATGATTTAGACACACAACTTAGTTTGGTTTCCAGATTAATTAAAGGAGGTCTGGGTTCTAAAATATACATGGTTTCTTTGGGAGGTTTTGATACTCATGGTAGTCAGCCAGAAAAACATCAAAAACTATTGACTACTTTATCTGATTCAATAAAAGTTTTTTACGAAGATTTGAAATACTACGGGCTTGATAAAAAAGTTCTATCATTAACTTTTTCCGAATTTGGAAGACGAGTTGCTGAAAATGGTTCTGAAGGAACAGATCATGGAACTGCCGCTCCAGTTATGTTGTTTGGGCCAGCTTTAAAAGGAAATGGATTTATTGGTGAATATCCCAATTTAAGTGATTTAAATGATAGAGGAAATTTAAAGCATACTTTAGATTTTAGATCTATTTACACTACAATACTAACAGACTGGTTGTGTGCAGATAAGAACTTTATTGATAAAGCCATGCTGGGAGACGAATATTCTCTTTTAGGTTTAGGAATTAACTGTAATGATGAAGTAATAGATTATGATGATTTAATTACTTATCATGCTGCTGTTTATGGATCAAGTAATGTAGATTTAAACTTAAGGATTAACCAGGACCATCATATTAAAATTTATATATATGATATTTTAGGTCGTAATCATGGACTGATCTATGATAATTTACTTAGAAAAGGAACACATATATTTCCTTTGTCAATAAATTCACAAAGAAAATTACCTACAGGGCAATACTTTTATAGTATAAATGTCGTGGGTGGTAAAGATTTAAATAAATCTTTTGTTGTCAAATAGCCTAAATACTAGTAAATAATTTCTGCATTTTTTTACTTTCCTCTTCTGCTAATTCTTTATCAACTAAAATTCTTCCACTGTGCTCATCAGTAATAAGCTTTTTTCTAGATGCAATATCCACTTGAATTTGTGGTGGAATTGTAAAAAAAGATCCAGCTGAAGCGCCTCTTTCTACAGCTACTACAGCAAGTCCATTTCTAACGCTAGATCGGATTTTTTTATATGACACGATAAGAGACTCATCTATTTTAGATTCGTACTCTTTAGATTTTTTTAAAAGACCATTTTCTTCCTTTTCTGTTTCTTTTAAAATATCACCTAATTCATTTTTTTTGTGTTCTAAATGCTCTTTTCTTTCATTTAATTTTTCAGTGTTTTGAGCAATATTCTCCTTTTTGAATTCAATTTGAACAGTTAATTCTTTAGTTTGCTTAGCACAAAGTTCAATTTCCAGTTCTTGGAATTCAATTTCTTTACTTAAAGACTCAAAAGCTCTGTTATTTCTAACATTTTTTTGCTGTTCATTATATTTTTTAATCATTTCTTTAGCATGTTCAGTTGTATTCTTTTTATCTTTAATACCTTCTGTACATTGATCTAACTCTTCGTGTATCTTTGCGATTCTAACTTCGAGACCGGCTACTTCGTCTTCTAAATCTTCAACTTCTAGAGGAAGTTCTCCTCTTACACTTTTGATGGTGTCTATTCTAGAATCAATTAATTGTAAGTCATATAAAGCTCTAAGCTTGTCTTCTACTGAGAATTCTTTTTTCTTAGCCATAATTAAAAATAATTAACGGGGTTTGTATTTGATTTTGATATAATGCACGCAAACTTAGGAATTTTTTTTCTAAGAAAATTTAAAATAAGTTCTTTTGTGTATTGTTCACTTTCATAGTGGCCGATATCTAATAATAAAATTTTATTTTCAGCCTTAAAATAATCGTGATATTTAAGGTCTGCAGTAATAAAACAGTCTGCACCAGCTGCAATAGCATCTTCAATTGCAAAACTTCCAGATCCTCCTAAAACAGCTACATTTTTAATATTTTTATTAAGAAATGCAGAGTGTTTAATTGTTTTAGCTTTCATTGTCTTCTTAACAAAATTTAAAAAATCTTTTTCTGAAATAGCTTTATTTAGTTCTCCAATCATTCCCATTCCACCTTCAATATCTGTCTTAGGAATTAATGTTTTGGTTTTATTTAACTCTAAGTATTTTGAAATTTGGTAATTAACACCCTCTGGGTGATTGTCCAAGTTTGTGTGAATAGCATAAATATTAATATTATTTTTTATTGCCTTAGTAACTACTCTTTCAACATAATTTTTATTACTTACTTTTTTTAATCCATCAAATATTATTGGATGAAAACTTATAATTAAGTCACAGTTATTTTCAATTGCTTCGTCTACGACATTCTCTAATGTATCAATTGTAATTATGGCTTTGTTTACAATAGAAGAAGGATCTCCAATCAATAAGCCTACATTGTCAAAATCTTCAGCCCATTCCAGAGGAGCCCACTTCTCAATGATATTTGTAATTTCTTTTAGTTTCAATTTTTTTTTTTACAAAGTTATAAATTATTGAATCAATGAAAGTTTAGATATTAATTTATAATTTAGATTCATGGCTTTTCTTAGAAAATTTCTTTTTCCATTTTCTTTAATATATTTTATAATTACCTACTCTAGAAATATTCTATTTGATTTAGGATTATTGAAATCTAAGCATTTTAACACCCCTTTAATTGCAGTAGGAAATTTAAGTTCTGGTGGAACCGGAAAAACTCCACTAGTTGAATATATTTTCAGAAATTTTAGTAAAGATTTCAATTTGTCTTTATTAAGTAGAGGGTATAAAAGAGATGGTTCAGGATATTTTAAGGCAGATGCTAATTCTAGCCCTAGTTTATTGGGGGATGAGCCTTATCAAATTTACAATAAATTTAAAAATATTGATGTAGCTGTTGATGAGAATAGAGTTAGAGGAGTTGAAAACTTATTAAAAGAAAATCCAGATTTACATTCTGTAGTTTTGGATGACTGTTTTCAACATAGATACGTTTCTTGCAAATTAAATATTTTGCTTTCAACCTACAGTGATCCTTTTTTTAAAGATTATTTGTTACCTGTAGGTAATTTAAGAGAGTCTAGAAGTGGGTATAAAAGAGCTGATGTAATTATTATAACAAAATGTCCAAATGGGTTAAATTCCACACAAATTAATGCATTTCGTAATTCAGTTCAATTACAAAAGAATCAAAGTTTATTTTTTACAACAATTGAATATAATAATAACCTGATGGGTAAATCGACTATTGAAATTGAAGAATTAAAGCAATCAAAAGTTTTGTTAGTTACAGGTATAGCTAATACCCATCCCATTTTAGATTTTTTGAAGAATAAAAATATTGATTTTGAGCATCTTAGTTTTTCTGATCATCATAATTATTCATTGATTGATATAGAAAAAATTGAAAAGAAATATTTTGATAGAGTAGTAATAACAACAGAGAAAGATTATAAAAAAATAAAGAATTTAGGTTTGAAAAACAACTTACATTATTTAGAAATTAAAACTAAATTTTTAAACGAAGACGAAGATTCTTTTAAAAGAATAATAAAAGAAACACTTATTAGTTAATGTGTTTTTGTGCCTTGTAGGAAGATCTAACAAGAGGACCACTTTCAACATGTCTAAAGCCTAAGCTTTTGCCAAATTCTTCATATTTTTTAAATTGTACTGGATCTATGAAGCTCTTAACAGGTAAATGTTTTTTTGACGGTTGTAAATATTGACCAATAGTAACTATATCAACATTATTTTCTTTCAAATCTATTAGAGTTTGAAATACCTCATTTTCTTTTTCACCAAGTCCAAGCATGATGCCTGACTTAGTTCTTTTTATACCATTTCTTTTTAAATATTCTAAAACTTCAAGACTTCGATCATATTTTGCTTGAATTCTAACCTCACGAGTTAATCTTCTAACAGTTTCCATATTGTGAGAAACAACTTCTGGATTAACATCTATGATTTTATCTAAATGTTTTTCTATTCCTTGAAAATCTGGTATTAAGGTTTCTAGAGTAGTAGAGGGGTTTAGTCTTCTAATACTTTTTACTGTTTCTGTCCATATCAAAGTACCCATATCTTTTAAGTCATCTCTATCAACAGAAGTTATAACTGCATGTTTGATTTTCATGATTTTAATAGAATTAGCCACTTTTTCAGGTTCTGCCCAATCTATTTTTTCTGGTTTACCAGTTTTTACTCCACAAAAGCCACAGGATCTTGTACAAATATTTCCTAATATCATAAAGGTAGCAGTTCCTTCTCCCCAGCATTCACCCATATTTGGGCAACTTCCAGAGGAGCAAATTGTGTTTAATTTGTATTTATCAACTAATCCTCTAAGTTCTGTGTATTTTTTTCCTGTTGGAAGTTTTACTCTTATCCACTTAGGCTTTTTAGATATTTTACTCTTAGCAGTGATTTCACTAGAAACAAGATTTCGATTAGAAACATCAAGACTTTTCCATTCATTTTTATGAATGTTGTTTTTATCAAGAGTAATAGTGGATGTAGACATAAAAATAAATTCTTTGCTAAGTTACAAACTATTGATTAATTTTTTTATAAAATAGTTAAATACCAAATTGTAAAACAACTTAAAAATATTATACCTAAAACACTCAGTATGTTTATGAATTTTGAAGGCCTAAATTCTTTAGGTGTGTGCTTGCTATTAATTAATTTAAAATTTACAATGGCGTAAAAGGGAGCAGTTATAAATGAAAGTATTGTTGCGATTTTTACGAGAAGACCCATTTCAGACATGAAAAAAACAAAAATAAATAATGTTCCCGATGCTAAAATTATAATCCACAAATTATAATTAGCTAATCTATTTTGTCCCAATAATTCAAATGTTTTTTCCATAGTTCTTGGGGAAGCATCTAAGCAAGTGATAGTGGTACTGAACATGGTAGTAAATGCTGCTATAGCAATTACTAAAAATGCTTGATCTCCAATTGAAATTGTGTAAAGATTTATTAATTGTTTTGCAAATACTCCTCCTTGATTTGAGAAGTTTTCACCAGTATCATACATTACAAAAGTACCTAAGGCAATAAAACATATTCCTAAAATTACGGTTGTTACATAGCCTATGTTAAAATCAAAAATAATTTCTTTTTCAGAAATAATTTTTTCTTTTTTCTTTTTTTCAAGTGTCCATATAGATTGCCATATTGAGATATCTAGTGGGGCAGGCATCCAACCCATAAAAGCTACTAAAAATGCAATTTCAACAGCTTCTTTAGGAAAGACTTGAGTTAATTCAAATGAGTGAGTTGTGTTAAACCCAGCAAATAAAACAGCAAGTAAAGTGCTGATAGTTAGTAGTATTATCACAAACTTCATCAGGTTGTCTAAGAGTTTGTATTTTCCAATTAGAAGAACCAATAAACAAATTGTAATTATTATACATGCCCATATAGTTATGTTTGATGTAATTCCAAATAATTCTATTGCTAAACCAGCGGTTACGATAGTAACCGCTGTTTGTATTGTAAACATGGTTATAAGAGAAAGAATCAGATAGGTTAATAAAACATATTTCCCAAGCTTATAGTATCCGTCTAATAGACTTTCTCCAGTTGCAATTGAGTATTTAGGTCCAAATAAAAAGAATGGGTATTTAAAGAGGTTAGATAGTAATAGAGCCCAAAGTAAACCAAAACCAAAATCAGCACCAGCTCTTGTTGATTGAACTAAGTGCGAAACTCCAATAGCTGCTCCAGCAAAAAGTAAACCTGGTCCTAATTTTTTTATTATTTTAATCACGATTTTTCAATTATCTCAGCTAAAATTCTTTTTGCTCTCATGACCCTAACCTTCACATTATTTATTGGTTGATTGAGTTTGCTAGAAATTTCCTTATAAGTTAATTCATTAAAATATTTGAGCTCGATGACTTTCTTATAACTTGGCTTTAATTGGCTTATTTTATTTTTAAGTGACCATAATTTTTGTTCATTGATCAAGTCATCCTCAGGACTAGGGGAACTTTCTTTGAATTCCTTAAAATCATTTGTTTCAATTAAGCTAAGATTATTTTTATTTTTTCTTATTTGATCAATATGTAGATTTTTAGAAATAGTTATCAGCCAAGTTTTAAAAATATATTTATCATTATAGGTGTTGATTTTTTCAAAAGCTTTAGTAAAACTCTCAATAGTAATATCCTCAGCAGTTGACTCGTTCTTAATTCTTTTTAACTGAAAATTATAAACATCATCCCAAAAGGTGTTTAGTAGAAAGCTAAAAGCATTTTGATTTTTTTCTTTTGCAAGGTTAATTTGGTTTCTAATAATTTTACTTTGTGCCAAACTATTAATTCAAATTCATTTTAGGTTCCTTGCAATCTATTTCATCAGGAAGTTTACCACAAATACCACAAGGTTCGTTGTTTTTATTAAGAAATGGACTGTTACTTGCACAAGTTCCGGAGAACTTTCCATCTTTTTTTAAAATAATTTTAATTGCAATCCCTGCAAAAGCAATTCCAAGTAATAAAAATGTAATAATAAATAACATATAATGTCTTAATTGTCAATGATATTAACTTCCTCTTCTAGCAAGATATTAAATTTTCTTAAAACTGCATTTTTAATTTTTTGAGAAAAATTAAAAATCTCATTTCCAGAAGCTTCTCCATGATTTATAATTATTAAAGCATGTTTGTGGTGAGTTCCAGTATTCCCTTCTTTTTTACCTTTAAATCCGCATTTCTCAATTAGCCATGCAGCAGGAATTTTTATTTCATTTTCTGAAATATTATAAAATGGAACCTCTTTTTGATTTTCTAGAATTTTTTTAAATTCTAGTTTGTTAATTATTGGATTTTTAAAAAAACTTCCACAATTACCTGTAATTTTAGGATTGGGTAGTTTGCTAGATCTAATTTTTATTACTGACTTCGAAATATCATTAATTGTAGGTGAATGAATATTATTATTCATTAAATCATTTTTTAAAGGCTCATAACTGTAATTGAGTTTATGGTTTGTTTTTGTGAGTTTAAAAGTGACGTTTGAAATAATATATTTATTTTTCAAATCTTCCTTAAAAATAGAACTTCGATAAGAAAATTTACATTCACTATTTTTAAAAATCTTTAAGGAACCAGTTATCGGTAGAAATTGCTCTACAACTAATAAAGGTATCTTTTAGTTCAACTCCATAAGCACCAATGTTCTGAATTGGTGCGCTTCCAACGTTTCCTGGAATAAAGCTCAAGTTTTCAAAGCCACCATAATTTTTCTCAACACACCAATCAACTAAATTATTCCAAACTTCACCAGCTCCAACAGAAATTTCAATAAATTCATTGGTCTCATTTAGAATTTCTATTCCCTTGATTTTAATTTTAAGTATACTTTTATCAATATTTTTTTTAAAAAGCATATTGGTCCCTCCTCCTAAAACAATTGGGGTTTTAAAGTTAATTTTTTTAAGAAATTTTACTATTTCATGTTCAGAATTTGCAATATTAAAATCTGTAGAAGTTACATCTACCCCAAAACTATTAAAGTCTTTAAGAGATATTTTAATTTTTTTTCGCAAATTGAATCATCAATTAAAAAATAGATTTATCTATTTTTCTTCTTCTCTGTCATCTTCCTCTGGCTCAGCAAGGACCTCCCCTTTAATTCTAAGAATAACATTAGGAGTTTTGGCATTAGAGTTCACAGTAATTGCTTTTTGAAATAGTCCAGTTCTTTTTGTGTCGTATTCTACTTCAATTATTCCAGATTCTCCAGCTTGAATTGGTTTTTCTGGCTTTTTTGGAATTGTACATCCACAAGATGAAAAAATTCTAGAAAAAATTAGTGGAGCATTACCAATATTTTTAAACTCAAAAGTTCTTTTTCCATCCACACCATTTTCTATGATTCCATAATCAATAATGGTTTCTTTAAATGATATTTCCGCGGACTCTTCTTGAGATTGTAGTGAAATAGTAAACAATACTAAACACATAACTAATATTATTCTTTTCATGTTTTCAATTTTAATTAAAACTATGACTTTTTATACATATTACAAAAAATCAACTTACCTTTTAAATTACTTAAGAGTTGACTACTTTTGTCATCTAAATAATTCAAATAAATAGATGGATATCGTAAAAAACTTTGACGCAAAAAATTTAGAATCAAAGTGGTATAAATTTTGGACTGAAAAAAATTATTTTCACTCTACTCCAAATCAGAAGGTTCCTTATACTATTGTAATTCCCCCTCCAAATGTTACAGGAATATTGCATATGGGCCATATGTTAAACAATACTATCCAAGACATACTTATTAGAAGAGCAAGACTACAAGGTTTTAACGCTTGTTGGGTTCCTGGTACAGACCATGCATCTATTGCAACAGAAGCAAAAGTTGTTGAAAAATTAAAGAATGATGGAATTGATAAAAAAGATTTATCTAGAGAAGAGTTCTTAGGTCATGCTTGGGAGTGGACAGATAAACATGGAGGTTTAATTTTAGAACAGTTAAAAAAATTAGGTTGTTCTTGTGATTGGGAGAGAACGAAATTCACATTAGACGATGAAATGTCAGAGTCTGTTATTAAGGTTTTTGTTGATTTATTTGAAAAAGATTTGATATACAAGGGGAATAGGATGGTGAACTGGGATCCCCAGGCTAAAACAACCCTGTCTAATGAAGAAGTGATTTATGAGGAAGTTCAAAGTAAAATTTTCTATATAAAATATAAGATATCTAATTCATCGGAAACTATAAGTGTAGCTACAACTCGACCAGAAACAATTTTTGGTGACACTGCAATTGCTGTAAACCCTAGTGATGAAAGGTATTTAAAGTTGAAAGGAAAAAAAGCTATAATTCCAATTCTAAATAAAGAAATACCTATTATAACTGATGATTATGTTGATCTTGAGTTCGGGACAGGTTGCTTAAAAGTTACTCCAGCTCATAGTGAAAACGACAAAATAATTGGAGACAAACATAATCTTGAGATTATTGATATTTTAAATAATGATGGTACATTAAATAAGTACGGTTTACATTACCAAGGAGAAGATAGGTTTGTTGTAAGATCTAAGATTTCTGACGAATTAAAAAATATGGGTGCCTTAATTAAGGTAGAACCTTATTTAACTAAAGTTGGTAAATCAGAAAGAACAAAATGTGTTATAGAACCCAAACTCTCGGACCAGTGGTTTTTAAAAATGGAAGAAATTTCAAAGCCAGCACTCAAAGCGGTTAATGACGATCAGGTTAAACTTTTTCCTAAAAAATTTAAAAATACGTATAGAAATTGGATGGAAAACATTAGAGACTGGAATATTTCTAGACAACTTTGGTGGGGCCATCAAATTCCAGTTTATTATTATGGCTCTAATAATAAAGATTTTGTTGTTGCTGAAAATATTGAAAAAGCTCTTGAAAAAGCGAAGAAAAAAACAGGAAATTCAAATTTAGGTAAAGAAGATTTAGTCCAAGACAGTGATGTTTTAGATACATGGTTCTCCTCTTGGATATGGCCAATTAGTGTCTTTGATGGAATTAGAAATCCTAAAAATAAAGATTTCAATTATTATTATCCAACTAATGATATAGTTACGGGTCCTGATATATTGTTTTTTTGGGTTGCTAGAATGATCGTTTCTGGATTTGAGTTTAAACAATCCAAACCATTTAGCTCTGTTTACTTTACTGGCTTAGTTAGGGATAAACAAGGTAGAAAAATGTCAAAACAACTTGGTAATTCTCCTGACGCTCTTAAATTAATAGAAGATTTTGGAGCTGACAGTGTAAGAGTAGGTCTTTTGCTTAGTGCACCGGCAGGTAATGATCTTTTATTTGATGAGTCTTTATGTCAACAAGGTAAAAATTTCTCAAATAAAATATGGAATTCTTATAGACTAGTCAAGTCATGGAATGTGTCTGATTCTATAGAACAAAACGAATCCTCAATGGCAGCAATTGAATGGTTCGAAAACAAATTTAATTCTAAATTAATTGAGATTGATGATCATTTTAAAAAGTATAGAATTTCAGATGCTTTAATGACTATTTATAAACTTGTATGGGATGATTATTGTTCTTGGTTTTTAGAGATTGTAAAGCCAAATCAAGGAAATCCTATTGATAGTTCAACATACAACAGTACATTGTATTTTTTAGAAAAATGTTTAATAATCTTACACCCTTTTATGCCCTTTATTTCTGAAGAAATTTGGAGTGGTATAAAAAAAGATGAGGAAGATCCGTTAATTATTAAAGATTGGCCGAAGCCAAGTAAAATTGAAGAATCATTACTTAATGATTTTAATCATATTTCTAATCTTGTTACTAACATAAGAAAATATAGAAATGAAAAAGGAATTTCTTATAAAGAAAGAATAGAGTTGTATTCAAGCTCTGTTTTAAAAAACAAGAATAAAAGCATTGTTCTTAAGTTGGCTAATTCCGAAATCAAGGAAGACTTATCAATTGAAGATCCTAATTCAATCTCATTAATAGTCGATAGTAAACAATATTTTGTGAAAAATTATTTTGAATCTGAAGATGATTTAAAAAAAATAGAAGATGATTTGAAATATAACTTAGGGTTTTTAAAATCTGTTCAATCAAAACTTAGTAATAAGAGATTTGTTGATAATGCTCCTGAAAGTGTAGTTAAGAATGAAATGAAAAAGGAAAAAGACACAAAGGCTAAAATTAAAATGCTTGAATTAAAGTTGAAAAAATGATTTTTTTAATTTTCGGCAATAGTATCAATTCCACCAACAACTAACTGGTCAAGTTTAACTTTAATTTCAGAATTCAATGGGAGGAATAAATCTACTCTAGATCCAAATTTAATAAATCCCGCATCCTCACCCTGAACAACTGAATCACCAACTTTAGCATAATTAACAATTCTTCTAGCTAACGCTCCTGCAATTTGTCTATACAAAACTTTCCCAAAAAATTTATTTTCAACTACTACTGTAGTTCTTTCATTTAGTTCAGATGATTTTGGATGCCAAGCTACAAGGTATTTACCTGGATGGTATTTACTGAATTTAACAACTCCACCATTTGCATATCTTGTCACATGAACATTTAAAGGAGACATAAAGATAGAAACTTGAATTCTATCGTCTTTAAAATACTCTTTTTCATAAACTTTTTCAATAGCTACAACCTTTCCATCAACAGGTGAAATAATTAATGAATCGTTTAATTGAGTTAATCTTTTTGGGTTTCTGAAAAATTGTAAAATTAAAAGAAGTATAACAAGAGAAGATAAACCTATTATTTTTGAAACAAATGGGTTGTCTAATACTAAATTAAAAAATAGGTTTATTATTGCTACTATTATAAAGGTTATGACTATTATTAAATGACCTTCCTTATGAAACATAAATAAATGTTTTTATAGTTAAATATATAAATGGTGCAGCAAATATAATACTATCCATTCTATCATAAAGACCTCCATGACCGGGCAACCATTTTCCACTGTCTTTTACTCCAGCTTCTCTTTTAAACTGGGATTGAACTAAATCTCCTAATGCTCCTAAAGCACTAGTTAATACTCCAATAATTAGCCATTGTAATAATGTAAAATTTAGTTCGATGTATTTGCTAAACATTATTGAAAGGAGAACAGAAAAAAATAATCCACCAAGAAATCCCTCAATACTCTTTTTTGGAGATACAGATTTAAGTAAAGGTCTTTTACCAAAATTCACTCCAAAAACATAAGCTGCTGAATCTGAAATCCATATTAGTGATAAAAAACTAAAAATAATTAAAGGCTCATAGTAGTTGTTCACATTAGACATCGAAAAAAATATAACAAGAGACCCTACTAAATAAAAATGGCCAATAAAACGATTTTTAAGTATTGAAAATGAAAATAATTTCTTTTTTAAAAGTGAAAATCCAAGTATAATATTGGTAGAAACTATAACAATTAAAAAACCAAGCTGAAATTCAGAATATTTTGATAAGACAAAAAGAGAAAGATATAATGGAAAAGTTAAGTAAAGAATTAAATAAGATTTTCCAGAATCCGAGGATAAAAATTTGTGGTTGTAATTAGAAATAAGTTTTATAAATTCAAAAACCAGGACTAAACTGCATAAAAAACCAACAATATAAAAGAGATATTGGTTGTAAAACAAAGGAAATAAAAGAACTATTGCATAAGCTAAAGCAGTTAAGGATCTAGTGTAAAATTCTTTCATTTTTATGAATCTTCTAATAAAAGAAGATAAAGGTTTTTAGCGGCACTTCCGTATGTCAAGAAATTAGTATTTTCTTTTTCATGACTGTTGAAATTCTTTATTGTTGTTATGTTAGTTGGTAAGTTATTAGGATACTTGCTTTTAATCCCGTTTAATCCCCCACTTAGAGTTTCTGTAAATTGACTAATCTTTGCAAATACAATAAAGTTTTTAGGAAGATCATTCACCTTGTGTGATTTTATTTGTTCTGCGCATATTAATAAACTACCGTCAATGGCAACCAAAAATTCACATTTAGTCAAAAAAAACTTGGAATTTAAATTAGTTTTAGAAATATTGAGTTTTTCTTTTTCTACAAAAAAATCTAATAAGCTGTCATCATAACACAATATTTCAACGTCATTCCATTTATTTTCGGCAATTATTTGTGAAAAAAAAGAGTCACATTCAGATTTATTTTCACAATACAAAAATTTCCCTCCATTTTCTGTAAAATTAAAAGTAAATCTTTCTTCAATTGGTGCTTTTTTTTCTGGCATGTATTTGCCCTCGGATACTTCCTCAGTTTTTAACTGACTACTTTTATTAAAAAAAGATTTAATGAATTTTTTCAATACCAATTTTTATATCTGTAAAGATAGAAAAACTTAATGTTTTGAGTTCTAATTTTAATAATTTAAAATAAAACTATTTTTTGAGTTTAGTTTTTTTAATAGCAGTTTTAATATCGAATGGTCTTTCTCCGTAAATCCTAATTAAATCTTCTTTGAAAATAACTTCTTTTTCAAGTAAAAAATCTGCTAACTCAATTAATTTACTTTTGTGTTTTTTTAGTAACTTAATTGCTCTTTGGTACTGGTTCTCAATTATATTGGAAATTTCTTTATCAATTACTTGAGCTGTAACGTCACTGTAAGGTTTTGTAAATCCATAATCATTTTGACCACTAGAATCATAATAGGTAATATTTCCTATTTTTTCATTTAAACCATAAACTGTAACCATTGATCTAGCTTGTTTAGTCACTTTTTCTAAGTCACTTAATGCTCCGGTAGATATATTATTAAACATAACTTTTTCAGCAGCTCTTCCACCAAGTGCAGCACACATTTCATCAAGAATTTGTTCTGTTTTCACTATTTGACGTTCTTCTGGCAAATACCATGCTGCTCCCAATGATTGACCTCTAGGAACTATAGTTACTTTAACAAGTGGAGCAGCATGCTCCAACATCCAACTAACAGTTGCGTGCCCTGCTTCGTGAAATGCTATTGTTTTCTTTTCAGATTCTGTTATTATTTTATTCTTTTTTTCTAATCCACCAACAATTCTATCAACAGCATCTAAAAAATCTTGTTTATTAACAGATTTCTTTAATTTTCTTGCTGCTATTAGCGCAGCTTCATTACAAACGTTTGCAATATCTGCTCCTGAAAATCCTGGAGTTTGTTTTGCTAAAAAATCAGTATCAAGTCCTTTTATGGTTTTGATCGGCTTTAGATGTACTTTAAAAATTTGATTTCTTTCTCTTACATCAGGTAGGTCTACATAAATTTGTCTATCAAACCTTCCAGCTCTCATTAAAGCTTTATCTAAAACATCTGCTCTGTTGGTAGCTGCAATTACTATAACATTAGTATTAGTTCCAAAACCATCCATTTCAGTTAGTAATTGATTTAAAGTGTTCTCTCTTTCATCATTTCCTCCAGTCATATTACTTTTCCCCCTGGCTCTTCCAATGGCATCGATTTCATCAATAAATATTATAGCTGGAGATTTATCCTTAGCTTGTTTGAATAAATCTCTAACTCTAGAAGCTCCAACCCCAACAAACATCTCAACGAAATCAGATCCAGATAATGAAAAGAACGGGACTTTAGCTTCGCCAGCAACTGCCTTAGCCAAAAGTGTTTTTCCAGTACCAGGCAATCCAACTAGAAGTGCTCCTTTTGGAATCTTACCACCTAATTTTGTGTATTTAGTAGGGTTTTTTAAAAAGTCCACAATCTCCTGAACTTCTTCCTTAGCTCCTTCTAACCCAGCTACGTCCTTAAAAGTTGTTTTAACATCAGTTTTTTCATCAAATAATTTAGCTTTTGACTTTCCAATACTAAAAATCTGAGATCCTCCTCCTCCAGCACCTCCTGACATTTTTCTCATGAAAAAGAACCATAAGCCAACTAATATTATTAGTGGAAGAAAACCCAAAATATAGTCTAATAATTTATTTTCAATTGTTTTGAAATCATAATTAAATTGAATTCCTTTTTCTTCAGCTTGTTCAAGTTTATTTTGAAAAAGTTCAAGATCTCCAATTTCAAAAACATAGTGAGGTCCGTTTAGATTTTTTTGACCTAAAAAATTAGTTGAATTAGCATTTTTATGGTCGGGACTATTTAACGCATCTCGATTAAGAGTTACTTGAGCTAAATTTTTATTGATTACCGTGACTTCTTTAATCTCACCTTTATTTAAAAATCTTTCAAAGCTTGAAATGTTTATACTTTTGGAAGAATTAGCTGTTTCACTCCCACCTAAAAAATAAGTACTTACAAAAAATAAAACTACTAATGAATATATCCAGTATGTATTAAATTTTGGTTTCTTTATAGGATTTTTGTTCATATTCATTTTTAATATTTTGTTTCAACTAGGGTTGAATTTGCTTCTTCCCATAATTCTTCAATTTTATAATACTCTCTAGTTTCCTCATTAAATACATGAACAACTACATCCACATAATCCATTAAAACCCATTTACTATTTTCTAATCCTTCAATATGCCAAGGTTTTTCTCCAATCTCTTTACTAACAGATTTTCTCACAGACCCAGTTATTGCGTTTACTTGAGTACTTGAACTTCCTGTGCAAACTATAAAGTATTTGCATGCTACATTTTCTATACCTCTTAAATCTAAAATATTAATATTAAGACCTTTTACATTTTCTATTCCTTCTATTATGCTTGTAATTAAATTATCAGTATTCAAATTAGTTATTTAAAGATGTAAATTTAGGATATTTAGTTCTACTATTTTAGTTTTATAATAATATAGTTTAAATGAAAATAATCAAACTTGATGCCATTAATTCTACAAATGAATATTTGAAACAATATGTTAAAGAAAATTCAATTACAAATACTTGTATTTCATATACTTTTAATCAAACAAAAGGAAAAGGTCAAAGAGGCAAGGCTTGGCTTTCAGAACCAGATAAGAATATTGCATTTTCGATTTGTTTATTCCCTGAAAATTTAAAAGTTAAAGATCAATTTAGTATAAATATGTTGTTTTCTCTTTTTATCATTAATACTCTAAAATCTTTGAAAATCCCTGACTTAAGTATTAAATGGCCTAACGACATATTGTCAGGAGATAAAAAAATATGTGGAATTCTAAATGAAATACGAGTCAAAGGAGATAAAATTGATAATGTAATTATTGGTTTTGGCATTAATGTTAATCAAGAAAAATTTAAAAATTTACCAAACGCATATTCATTGAAACTGATTACAAAAATTAATTATGATTTAGAGGGATTGGTAAACTTAATTATTCAAAGTTTAAAAAGATATGATTATCTAAATCCTAAAACCCTTTTTGATTTTAAGAAACTTACTTTTAATTATCATAAAAACCTCTATGGTATTAATAAAAATAATTTTTTTTTAGATTCTCACAATATAAAATTTAACGGAAAGATTATTTCTGTTAATAAAATGGGAATTATAAAAATAAAAACAGCTGATAACAGTTTAAAAAATTATAATTTTCAAGAAATTCAAATGATATATTAATTTATATGGAATCTTTTGTGGAATGGGGTTATTTAGGTTTGTTTCTTTCTAGTTTTTTAGGAGCTACAATTATTCCATTAAGTTCTGAAATAGTTTTAAGCTTATTATTAACTCAAGGATTTGATATTAAATTAAGTATTGTAATTGCTACAATTGGAAACTGGCTCGGAGGCTTGAGTAGTTACTATTTAGGTAGTTTAGGAAAGTGGTATTTTGTTGAAAAGTTTTTTAGGATTAAAAAAGAAAAAATCACTGGCTTCAAAACAAAAATTGATAAATGGGGAAGCTCACTCGCTTTTCTTTGTTGTCTGCCTTTTATTGGAGATCCACTTGCAATTAGTTTAGGATTTTTTAGAATAAATTTTAATAAAGTAGCATTTTGGATGCTTTTTGGAAAAGCAGTGAAATATATTCTTTGGGCTATTGTTACTGTGTGGGGAATTTCATTTTTTTAATTTTCAACATCATATCTTCCAGGAGCCAAAATACCAGAAAGAAAATCAAAAATAAATTGTGGAACAATTTTAATTAGAAATACTACGATTTTCCAAGTTTTTGTAGGTATAATAATTTTTTTTCCTTTTAACATTCCTTCAACACCTTCCTCAGCTATTCTAGATGCGGATTTTTTTAAAAATTTCGGAACACTATCCATCTCGCCCTGAACTCCACTTGCTGTATGAAAGTTAGTAACTGTATATCCAGGGCATAGTGCTGTGGATGTTATTCCTTTTGAGTTGTAGTTTATATTTAAAGCTTCACTAAATCGATTCATGAAAGTTTTAAGTGGACCATACATGACCTGAATTGCTGCTGGAGGAGCAAATGCAGCAACTGAAGAAACAATCATTATTTTTCCTTCATTATTTTTGATCATTTCACGCACAAAAAGTTTAGTCAAAGAAACAACAGAAGTCCCTAAAACTCTTATGCAATCTTCTTCATCTTCAACTGAATTTTTTTCAAAAGCATCAGAAAGTGCATATCCAGCATTATTAACTAAAACAACAACTTGATAATTTTTAGATTCACAAAAATTATAAATATTTTGTGGACCTTGTTTATTGGCCAAATCACAAGGAAAATAAGTAGTTTCAACTCTGTGTTTAGAATATATTTCTTCAGAAATTGTTTTTAATTTATTTTCAGATCTTGAGGTTAAAATTATATTATAACCTCTTTTTGCTAAAGAGTGACATATTTGCAAACCAATTCCTGAACTTGCCCCTGTAACTAATGCAAATTTTTTCATTAAACTAGTTTCAAAGTATTTAATGATAAATCATTTATAAATGACTGTAAAGGACTTTTGACCATCATTTGAATCATAGGATTTAAATCACCATTGAACTCAAGTTGAAAAGAAGTATTTTTTGAATCTATTTTATTTAGAAATGCAGTAAGTGTAAAATTAATTTTAGAATCTAGAGATTGTAAAATAATTTTAGAATATTCAATTTTTTCACCAAATTTTAATTTAATTGAAGGCATTCCTTTTATTGAAAATATAAATGAATTTGAATCAATTATTTCAAACTTTGAAACATTTTCAGGCATAATTTTCTTATAATTCTCTATAACACATAGTTTTTCAAATAAAACAGATTTAATTACTCCAATTTCTGAAATATTACTAATTAATTTCATAATTTATATTTTAATTACCCCATTCTTGAGGATTTTTTTTCCATTCAGAAAGAATTTTATAATCTTTTTGGTTTATGTAGTTTATTGAAAGTGCCTGTTCAAGAAGCATGTCATACGAGCTTAATGTATGCAATTCAACTTTGTTTTTTTTGAAATTTTCATATGATGTTGGAAATCCGTATGTGAAAATACTTATCATTCCTTTAATTTTTAAATCAACTTCTCTTAATGCATCTACAGCTACTAAACTGCTATTGCCTGTGCTTATTAAGTCTTCAATTACAACAACATTTTGTTCGCTATTATAGCTTCCTTCAATCTGATTTTGCCTACCATGTTTTTTAGAATTTGGTCTAACATAAATAAATGGTAAGTTCATTATATCAGCTACTAGAATTCCGATTCCAATCGCTCCAGTGGCAACTCCAGCAATTATATCTGGCTTGCCATATAATTCATTAATTTGTTTAGAGATTTGTTCTCTAACATAAATTCTTATTTTTGGATGAGACAGAATTATTCTATTATCACAATAAATTGGAGATTTCCAACCACTTGCCCATGTAAAGGGATTTTTTGGATTCAATTTTATTGCATTAATTTGTAAAAGTAGTTCAGCGGTTTTTTTAGCAGTATCTAAATCTAATATCATAAAACAAATGTATAAAGTTTTTCTCAATCAAAATGTTATCATTTTAACTAGTGAAATACAATTAGGCTCTAACATTACGGTACTTCCTTTAAAAAAAACTTCTATAGGAAATATTATCTCAAATGTTAAAAAACATAAAAAAATTTATCTGTACCATCACAACTCAAAAAAATTAATATCTCGTTTTAAGAAAAAAATTAAAGTTGTTAAAGCTGGAGGCGGAATTGTCACAAATTTTAAAAAGGAAACTTTATTTATTTTTAGAAGAAATAAATGGGATTTACCAAAAGGAAAGATGGATCAAGGTGAGTCCATTGAGAAAACAGCAATTCGTGAAGTAGAAGAAGAAACAGGAATTCAAAACCTTGTTATTTCTAGTTTTTTTATGGATACATATCATATTTTTAAGAAAGAAAACAAATATTTTTTAAAAGAAACTTCCTGGTTTAATATGAAATCTGATTATGAAGGTGATTTAAATCCAGAACTAAGTGAGGGAATCACTAAGGCAGTATGGAAAAGTAAGGAGAAAATCAAAAAAATCAAAAATACATTTCCAAATATAAAATTACTTTTAGAAAGTTAATTTATAATCACAGAATTTGGAACTAGAAGCTTATAATTTCCATTATTCAAAATAAGCTCTCTGACAATACTGCTACTTATAAATGAGGTTTTTGCAGATGTTAATAAAAATACTGTTTCAATTTTTGAAAGTTTTCTGTTGGTCCTTGCTATTGCTTTTTCAAATTCAAAATCTCCATTATTTCTTATACCCCTTACAATAAAATTAGCACCAACTTTTTTACAAAAATCTATTGTCAGACCTTGGTAACTTTCAACTTTAATTTTTTGTTCATTTTTAAAACAATTTTTAATAAATTCAATTCTTTGTCCTTCATTAAACATTGTTTTTTTTTGATTATTTCTTCCAACACCAACTGTAATTTCATCAAAAAGAGAAAGACTTCTTTTAAGAATATCTAAATGGCCTAAGGTAAAAGGGTCAAAAGAACCAGGAAAGATTGCTTTTCTCATTTTCTTAAATATAAATAATTTATTCTATTGATTGACTAATTAATTCACCAAACAATTCTTTTAATGAAATACCATATTTTTTGGCTTGTTTTGGAAAGATACTTTCTTTTGTAATTCCAGGAATTGAATTTATTTCTAGAAAATATGGTGTATTACCAACAAAAATAAATTCACTTCTTGAGAAGCCTTTCATGCCTAATTTTCGGTATATTTTTTTTGAAATTTCAATAACATTATTTTTTTGAACTTCTGAAATATTAGCTGGAGTGATTTCTTTAGATTTCCCATTATATTTAGCTTCATAGTCAAAGAAATCGTTGTCAGTAACAAGTTCAGTTATTCCAAAAACTTCAATATTATTTTTATAATTCATTACCCCAACTGAAACTTCGATTCCATCTAAAAAAGATTCAATTAAAATCTCATTGTCAATTTTAAATGAATTTACAATTGATTTAAAAAGTTCCTCTTTATTATATGCTTTATAAACTCCAAAACTACTTCCAGATTTATTAGCTTTCACAAAACATGGTAATCCTATTTTTTTTATAATATTATCTATTTTAACACTATTTCCAAAATTTAAGTGAATTGACTTTGCTGTTGGGATATTATATTCTTGAAGAAATGCAATGCAATCTCTTTTATTAAATGTAATTGCAGAGGTTTGAGAATTACACCCTGTGTATGGGATTTTGAGTGAATCAAAATAGGTTTGTAAAATTCCATCTTCCCCGGGAGATCCATGAATTACTATAAATGCAATATCAAATCGAATAATTTTATTATCAACTTTTACTGAAAAATTATCTTTTGAAATATTATATTCTTTGTTTTCATCCAAATAAACCCATTTATCTTTACTTATTATAATTTTGAAAGGCTTGTAAAGCTTGTAGTCTAAATTATCATAAACAACTTGACCACTTTTTAAAGAAATCTGATATTCAGAGGAATACCCACCCATCAATATGGCTACATTTTTTTTCATGTGAACAAAAATATCATTTATTTTAAGTCAAAACATAGAGATTACATATTTTATATATTTGTTCAAAATTACAAATGAATTTATTAAGGTATTTTTTTAGCAGATATTTTTTTAAGCAAATACTTATTGCTTCTATTATTTCCTGTATTATAATTTTCATAGTATTTATATTTTTGAATATAAATACTAATCATAATAATTATATTTCTGTCCCAGAACTAAAAGGAATTGACATTGAGGAGGTAAAGAATATTTTAAATAAAAATAAATTAAAATACGAGGTATCTGATTCTATTTTTTTTAATCCAAATTTCCCAAAATATTCTGTTTTAGAACAAATGCCAATTGCGAACTCAAAAGTCAAATTAAATAGAAAAATCTATTTAACTATTAATCCAGTTAATTATGGTAATATCGCTATTCCTAATATTATTCAGATTACTAAAAGAAGTGCTATTTCTGCTCTTTTATCTTCTGATTTAGAATTGGGGGAAATCACTTTAATTGATAATATTGGAAAGGATATGGTAATTCAAATATTATTTCAAAATAAGGAAGTCAGCCCTGGATTTTTAGTACCCAAAAAATCTAAAATTGATTTAGTACTTGGTAACGGAGTTAAAATAGAAAAATGATTGAAGCTGAAGGAAATGAAGATTCTAGTAAAGACTTATTTGAACACTATCAATTTCTGGCAGATAGTGGTCAAGAGCCCTTAAGAGTAGATAAGTTTTTAATGAATAGAATTGAAAACGCCACAAGAAATAAAATACAAAATGCTGCTAAAAGTGGATTTATTTTAGTTAACGAAAACTCTGTAAAATCTAATTACAAAGTTAAACCCGGAGACATAACCAAAGTAATGTTTTCGCATCCCCCTTATGAGAACTTATTAGTTGGTGAAGATATTCCTATCAATGTAGTTTATGAAGACGAGTGTTTATTGGTAGTTAATAAACCTCAAGGAATAGTTGTTCATCCTGGTCATGGGAATTATAGCGGAACTTTATTAAATGGTTTAATTCACCACTTTAAAAACTTACCATCTAATAAAGACGGAAGACCAGGTTTAGTTCACAGAATTGATAAAGACACTAGCGGGTTATTAGTAGTTGCTAAAACTGAGATTTCTATGACCAATCTTGCTAAACAATTTTATTTAAAATCGTCAAAAAGAAAGTATAATGCCCTTGTTTGGGGAATCGTTGAAAAAGAAGAGGGAACAATAGATGAAAATTTAGCGAGAGATCCCAAAAATCGCTTAATTATGAGTGTTCCTGAAAGCAAGGAGCATGGTAAAAGAGCAATAACTCATTACAAAGTGATAGAAAGATTTAACTATGTCACACTTTTAGAATGTCAGTTGGAAACCGGAAGGACTCACCAAATTAGAGCACATATGAAATTCATTGGGCATCCAATTTTTAGTGACCAAAGATATGGTGGAGATAAAATTTTAAAAGGAACTATTTTTAATAAATACAAGCAATTTGTTCAGAACTGTTTTAAGATTTTACCTCGTCAGGCTCTTCACGCAAAGTCTCTCGGATTTACACATCCGACTTCAAATAAAGAAATGAATTTCGAATCAAATCTTCCAGAAGATTTTGTAGAATGTCTTAATAAATGGAGAAACTATTCAAATAATATTTGATTTTTTATAATTTTGTTTAAAAATTGAATTTTTATGAAAATTATTATTTCACCTGCAAAGTCACTTGATTTTGATACTGAATTAACAAATAAGGATTTTTCAGTTCCATATTTTTTATCAGAATCTAAAATTATTAATGAATCTTTAAAAAAAAGGACACCAAGTGAACTTAAATCTTTAATGAGTATTTCTGATAAATTAGCAAATCTAAATTGGAAAAGAAATAATAGTTTTAAAACCCCTTTTGATTTAGATAACGCAAGACCAAGTATTTTTACTTTTAACGGGGACGTGTACAATGGTTTAGATGCATTTAGCCTTTCTAACAATCAAATTAAAAAAGCTCAAAATTCTTTGAGAATACTTTCTGGTCTTTATGGCTTATTAAAGCCATTAGATTTAATTCAGCCCTACAGGCTTGAAATGGGCACCAAATTAGATATTGAGGGCTCTATTAACTTGTATGGGTTTTGGAAAAATAAAATCACGAAAAAAATAAATAATGAATTAATAGAAGATGAACTTTTTGTGAATTTAGCTAGTAATGAATATTCATCCGTTATTGATAAAAAAACATTGAATACAACTATGATATCTCCTTCTTTTAAAGACATGAAGAATGGTAAATTAAAAATTATTTCTTTTTATGCTAAAAAAGCAAGAGGAATGATGGTTAGATATATTTTGGATAATGAAATTAATAATCAGGAAGATCTTAAAGGGTTTGATTATGGAGGATACAGCTATAGCTTAGAAGAAAGCGAAAAAATAAATGAGTTAGTCTTTATTAGATAGTTAATCTCTTATTTTTTTTACAAAATCACTTACTTTTTTAACCCCAAATTCTTTTAAATGTTTTATAAAAGCAGAACCTATTATAGTTCCATTACTATGTTTAATAGCAGCATTATAAGTTTGTTTATTACTGATTCCAAAACCAATTAGTAAAGATGAGTTTAGATTCATTTTATTAATTCTTTCAAAATAATCTATTTGTTCTTTTGTAAAAGAATTAACCGCTCCAGTTATACTATAGCTACTAACCATATAAATAAAACCATTAGAAATTTTATCGATGAATCGTATCCTTTTATTTGATGTTTGTGGAGTTATTAGAAACATATTAAGAAGATTATATTTATCAAAAATTGTTTGATAATTATCCTTGTAAATTTCTACTGGTAAATCAGGAATTATTAAACCATCAATACCAACAGATTCACAGTCCTTCACAAAAAGATTCAACTCCATACTGCATTATTGGGTTAAAGTAACCCATTATGATTAGTGGAATGTCAGTTTCTTTTCTTAAGCCTTTTAGCTGTTCAAACAATTTTTTAGTATGTCATCCCATTATCTTAATGCTTGTGTTGAGCTTTCTTGAATGGTTGGACCGTCTGCCAATGGGTCACTGAAAGGTAGGCCAATTTCAACCATATCAACACCACACTTGTCCAAACTTTTTATAATTGTTGTTGTATCTGAAATATCTAGGAAAACCTGCAGTGAAATAAATGGACAGTATTTCTCTTTTTTTATTTAAAACTTTATTAATTCTATTCATCAGAGGGTTTCAAATATGTTCTTTTGCCATTTGTGTCATGTAAATCTCCTGGTGTATATTTTATCCTGTCGTATGGCTTTTGTTCAAATTGTCTCCCAAGTCCTTTGGGCTTAACTCTTGCGTCAGCAATTCTTATATTAATTTCCATTTTTAAAGAATCTAAAACTTGTGAATAATTTTGATTATTTGCAAGGTTTATTAATTCTTCCTTATCATTAGTATGATCATAAAGTTCAAAACCTAATTCACCATTCTCTCCCCATTTGGTAAGTCTATACCTTTCTGATTTAATTGAATATCCATTTCTCCATCTTGTTAAAGCACTGTTTCTTACTTTAAAATTAGAATCTTCAAATACTGGTACTAAACTTTTTCCAACAACATGATCAGGAGATTTTATTCCAGTAAGTTCCATTAATGTGGGGTAGATGTCTATCAACTCAACAGGGGAGTTGCTTTTTATGCCTTTTTCGATTCCAGGGCCAGAAAAAATTAAAGGAACTCTAGTAGAGTTGTCAAATAGCGTTTGTTTTTGCCAATATCCGTGTTCTCCTAGATGATACCCATGGTCAGATGAAAAAACAATTATAGTATTTTTATCTAAACCAGTTTTTTCTAATTTATCCAGAACTCTCCCTATTTGAGCATCCATGAAAGAAATAGTTGCATAATAAGCTTCTTTAATCTCTTGAGACAATTCCTTATTAGATTTTAAATTTAATTTAATTTGATCTTTTTTTGCTCTTATTGACCTTGCTGCCGGTGTCTGGAATCGATTTTAAATATTCATCGCTGACTCCTGTGTAAGGGATGACCATATCCTCTTTTTCATACATATTAAAATATTTTTTTGGAGCAACATAGGGCGTGTGTGGTTTGAAAAATCCAACAGCTAAAAAGAAATTTTGTCCATTTTTTGAAAATTTTTCAAGTTGTTCAACCGCTTCAGTAGCGACTATTCCATCAGTTTGTTCTTCATCAGTTCCATCTGCTTCTAGCCAACTTAAAGTTCCACCATAATTTCTTTTACTTAATGTATTTATTTTATATTCTTCCTCTTTATCTCTTCCCCAAGGATTTATTGTGTAATCCCAAGTATAAATATCATCTGAACTGGAACTACCTATTGATCCTGGATTGTCATAATGAAATATTTTTCCAATTCTAACAGATCTGTAATTTTGTTGTCTATAACGTTGACCAAGAGTTACAACGTCAGGTGTCGTTGTTCTTATGTCTACATTAAGTTTGGTGTGCATTGTTTGATCAGAATACATGCCTGTCATAAAAGAAGCTCTAGATGGTCCGCACACAGGGTATTGATTATGAGCATTTTCAAAAAGAACACCTCGACTAGCTAGCTTATCAATATTAGGACTTATTACCTGAGGATGATCCTATATGATCCTAAATCACAATTTAAATCATCCGTCATTATAAATAATACGTTAAGTTTTTGATTTTTATCAACTTCAACTTTTTTGTTGCATCCAAATAATGTAACAATACAAAATAAATGTAAAAATAATTTAATTGATTTCATGTGGTTCTATTTTTAATTCAATTTATTAAATATAAAATTCATTATCATCATCTAATAGTTCAGATTTGATTATAAATCATTCATAACTTAAAATAATCAATGTAGGTGTCTAAGTCTTTGTCTCCTCTTCCAGAACAATTAAAAACAATGACATCATTTTTTTTAAATTTCATTTTATCTAGAACCGCAAAAGCATGAGAAGTTTCTATTGCAGGAATAATTCCCTCCATTCGTGATAAAATTAACCCCCATTCCATGGCTTCTTTATCTTCAATAGAAATGAATTTTCCTCTCCCTGACTTATATAAGTTTGCATGCATTGGACCAACTCCGGGGTAATCAAGTCCAGCAGAAATAGAATAAGGTTCTGTTATTTGTCCATCCTGAGTTTGCATCAACAGAGTTTTAGAACCATGAATTATTCCTTCTTTACCTAATACTGAGGTTGCTGCACTTTCGCCAGAGTTTATTCCTTTTCCTGCTGCTTCTACGCAAATTATTTTAACTTTTTTATTATCTAAATAAGGATAAAATATTCCTGCTGCATTACTTCCACCACCAACACAAGCTATAACATAATTAGGGTTTTCATTTCCCTCAAGCTTTTTTTAATTGTTTTTTAACTTCATTGCCTATAACTGATTGAAATCTGGCTACCATATCTGGATAGGGGTGGGGTCCAACAACCGAACCAATAATGTAATGTGTATCAATAGGATTATTAATCCAGTCCCTAATTGCCTCATTAGTAGCGTCTTTTAAAGTTTTACTTCCGGAAATAGCTGGTCTAACTTCAGCTCCTAACATTTTCATTCTAGCAACATTAGGTGCTTGTCTTTTTATGTCTATTTCACCCATATATATAATACACTTAATTCCCATGAGAGCACAAACAGTTGCAGTAGCAACCCCATGTTGACCAGCCCCAGTTTCAGCAATTATTCTAGTTTTTTTTAGTTTTTTAGCTAGTAATATTTGTCCGATAGTGTTATTAATTTTATGAGCTCCAGTATGACATAAATCCTCTCTTTTTAAATAAACTTTTGTGTTGTATTTTTCAGAAAGTCTTTTTGCATAATACAATGGGGTAGGTCTACCTACGTATTTTTCTAGTAAATCACTAAACTCTTTTTTGAAATTTTTTTCAGATGAAATTTTTAAATATTTAGATTTAAGTTCTTCAATATTTGCATACATCATTTCAGGTATAAATGCTCCACCAAAATCACCGTAAAAACCATTTTCATCTACATTGTAAGAAGTTTTCATTTTTCTATTTTTTTTATTAGTTCCTTAATTTTTTTATAATCTTTTAAACCTGGTTTAGTTTCAAATTTACTGTTGATGTCAATTCCTAGTATTGGTATTTTTAGTTCTTTAAGATTTAAAATATCTTCAAAATCATTAACATCAATACCTCCGCTTAATAAAAATGGTTTTTTAGAGTTGTATTTGTTTAGAATTTTCCAATCAAATTTAATCCCATTACCACCATAAGATTCTCCTTTTGTATCAAACAAGAAATATTCACATGATTCTTCAAATAAATTTAATTTTTCAAAATCAAATTCTGTCCCAATACTAAATACCTTAATCACTTTACAGTGTGATTTGATCATTTTACAAAATGTAAAATCCTCATCTCCGTGTAATTGAACGTAATCAAGATTATATTTATTTACTTTATCAATTATTAAATCATATGATTGGTTAACAAAAACTCCAACTTTTTTTATATTATTTGGGAGTAGAATTTTTTTTTCATTGAAAAATCTTTTTGATTTTGGCCAGAAAATAAAACCCATAAAATCTGGATTCAAATTATTTATTTCAGAAATATTATTTTCAAACTTCATTCCACAAACTTTCAATTTCATTTTACTTGTTTTTTAAATTATTTATGAAATTACAAGCTTTTTTTCCTGGATTTTTTTCTTTCATAAAATTTTCACCCATTAGAAAACCTTCAAACCCATAATCTACAAGTTCCATTATTTCTCTCTTATTAGTTAGTCCACTTTCCGAAATTTTAACAAATTCTTTGGGTATAAATTTTGCTAAATCTTTACTAGTTTGAATATCAACTTCAAATGTTTTTAAATTTCTATTATTTACCCCGATAATGTTTATAGAATCAATTAAACAATTATCTAATTCATTAATATTATGAATTTCAATTAAAACTTCTAATCCTAAATTTTTAGCAAATTGGCTAAAATTTCTTATTGTCTCTTTTTTTAAGCAGGATGCAATTAAAAGAATTGCATCTGCTCCTAATGCTTTTGCTTCATGTATTTGATACTCATCAATTATAAATTCTTTTCTTAAAATTGGTAAGTGAGTATTGTTTCTAGCAATTACTAAATCTTTTGATGACCCTCCAAAATATTTGTTATCAGTCAAAATAGATATTCCACAAACACCTGCATTTTCATACCCTTTTATCACTTTATCAACAGAAGAATTATTATTTATCACAGATTTTGAAGGAGATTTTCTTTTAAATTCTGAAATTATTCCAAAATCACTATTTATTAAACTTTTAGATAAAGAGTTTGTATTTCGATTAAAATCTTTAAACTTTTCAAGATCTGAAAATGAATTGTTTTTCTTACATATTTCTATTTCAGTTTTTTTAGTTTCTATTATTTTATTTAGAATACTCATTATTTACTTAAGTTTTTTAAAGTTTTAAATGCATTTAAAGCTTTTCCCGAGATTAAAGATTCTTTTGCTTTTTCAATTCCAACTTTTATACTGATATTTTCAACTGTTGAAATTGCTATTCCAGAATTCACCATTACAACATTATTTTGTTGTGTAGTCCCATTATTGTTTAGAATATTCATAAAAATTTTGGCAGATTCTAAAATTGATTTACCGCCAATTATTGATTTTGGATTTAAAATATTTAAGTTAAAATCCGAGGGTTCTAATATTTTTTCAGATTCATTAGAAATGATTTTAACATTTCCAGTTAATGACACCTCATCATAACCATCCAGCGAATGGATTATTGAAAAATTTTGATTTGATTTTTGAAATAGATAAGAATATAATCTTGCTAATTCTAAACTGAAAACTCCAACCATTTGATTTTTTGGTGATGAGGGATTTACAAGAGGACCTAGCATATTGAAAAAAGTTTTTAGACCAAGTTCTTTTCTTATTGGCGCAACATGTTTCATAGCGGGATGAAATAGCGGAGCATGTAAAATACATATGCCACTTTTTTCAATACAGTTTTTTAAAAAGCTTTGATTATTAGAAAATTTTATTCCCAAATTTTCTAACACATTACTTGAACCACAAGAAGATGAAACTCCATAATTCCCGTGTTTTGCAACTTTAATACCAGCTCCTGCCGTTACAAAAGCCGAAATAGTAGAAATATTGAAAGTATCTTTGTTGTCACCACCGGTTCCGCATAAATCAATTGTATTATAATCTTTTAAATCAACTGGTATACATAAGTCCATTAGAGCATCTTTAAATCCTTCAAGTTCCTCTAATGTGATATTTCTCATCATGTAAACAGTCAAAAATGATGTAACATATGAACTGATTATATTTTCCGCTGGAAATATTAACTAAAGTATTTTTAGCTTCTTCTTTGGAAAGAGTTTTATGAGTTATTAGTTTATTTAAAATATCTTTCATTATTAAATTTTTAACCAATTTTTTAGAAGAGATTTTCCACTTTCTGTCAGTATGGATTCAGGATGAAATTGAACCCCTCTAATATTAAGGGACTTGTGTTTTAGAGCCATTATTTGACCATTCTCATCAAATGCTAAAGCTTCTAATTCATTTGGCAAAGGTTCCTTTACTACCCAAGAATGGTAACGTCCAACTTTTAATGGATTTGGTAAGTCTTTAAAAATAGGATCTTCTTTAACAATATTAATATCTGTTGCAACTCCGTGATAAACAGTTTCTAGATTGATAAGTTCTGCCCCAAAAACTTCTGCAATTGCTTGGTGTCCTAAACAAACTCCTAAAATACTTTTAGAGCTAGAATAAAAAGAAATAATTTCTTTTAAAAGGCCAGCTTCATTAGGGATTCCAGGGCCTGGAGAAAGTACAATTTTGTCAAATTTTTCAATTTCTTTTATGTTTACTTGATCATTTCTTTTTACTGTTACATCACAGCCAAGCTCCTCTAAATAATGAACTAAGTTATAAGTAAAAGAATCGTAATTATCAATAACTATAATTTTCATAATTAAATTTTTTCAGCAATTTCTAACGCACTATTTAATGCGCCAAGTTTGTTATAAATTTCTTGTAATTCGTTTTCTGCTTTTGATTTTGAGACAATTCCTGCACCTGCTTGAAACAAGAGTTCATAATTTTTGCTTAAAAAAGAACGAATTATTATGGCATGATTAAAATTTCCTTCAAAGTCCATAAATCCTATAGCCCCCCCATAAAAAGATCTGTTACAGGTCTCATATTCATCTATAAGTTGCATTGCTCTATGTTTTGGAGCTCCAGTCAATGTTCCAGCCGGAAATGTGTCGGCTGCTATTTGAAATGTTGAGGAACCATTTTTCTTTATTCCAGTGACTTTAGAAACCAAATGAATAACATGAGAATAAAATTGAATCTCTCTGTCTTTTTCGACTTTTACATCATTTCCATTTCTACTTAGATCATTTCTAGCAAGGTCTACAAGCATCATGTGTTCACTATTTTCTTTGTCATCTTTTGAAAGTTTTTCGGCTTTTTTAGAATCCTCTAAATCATTTCCAGATCTTTTAAATGTTCCTGCAATTGGGTGAATCTCAGCTTTATCATTTTTAACGACTAACTGAGCTTCTGGAGAACTTCCAAAAATTTTATAACTACCATAATCAAAATAAAATAGGTAAGGAGAAGGGTTTACAGACCTAAGTGCTCTATATAAATTGAATTCATCTCCCTTAAATTTTTGTGAAAACCTTCTTGAAAGTACAATTTGAAAAACATCTCCTCTAAAACAATGTTTAATCCCTTTGTTAACTAAATTAATATATTGATTGTCATTAATATTAGAAGTTAATTCACCGACTTTGGAAAAAGGATAAGTAGAAAATTTTTCAGAGTTAATATAATTTATTATTTGATTTAAATTATTTTTTTGATTATAACTATGGTGAAATAATTTTGCTTCGTTATTAAATACATTTATAACAATAACATTTGAATAAAATGCATAGTATATATCAGGAATATTAGGATTATTTTCTTTTGACTGAATATCTATGTTTTCAAAATATTTAACCGAATCATAGTTCATGTATCCAAAAACTCCATTATTAATAAATTTTTTATCATTCTTTTGACAATGAAATGATTTACAAAACTCATCAACCTCTTTAACTACATTAATATTTTTATTTATTTCAATATTTTCTTTTTTACCATCTGGAAATGATTTACTAATTAAATTTCCTTTAACAGAAATGTATGCAATTGGGTTAAAACAAACGTATGCATAGCTATTGTCCTTAGCTCCATAGTCACTACTTTCTAATAAAAGAGAATTAGAAAAATAATCTCTTATTTTTAAATAAATACTTACAGGTGTCAGTGTATCAGCTAATAGCTTTTTTTCAGATGTAATAATTTTATACAATTTCTTAGTTATTTTAATTAAAAAAGGCCTGTCGTGAGACAAGCCTAAAATATATATTTATAAATATTGGTCTATCACGATATTTTGAAATATCCTGAGTGCCACCAAAAATTATTATTTGTTTTTTTAAACATAACACCTCAAATATATAAATCATAATTTTAGATTACAAGGATTTAAATAAATTTAATTTTTTTAACAAGAATTAGAAATTTATATTTGTAAAAATTATATTGTTATTATGAATTTAGATCAAAACAGCTGGGTTGAATCCGTTAAAAATTCAAAAAAAAGTATAGTTATTGATGTTAGAACTATCGAGGAATTTTGTGAAGGTTTTATTGAAGATGCAATTCATTTGAATATCTATGATTCCGAATCGTTTATGAACGGTATAAATAAATTGAATACAAATGACCATATACATGTGTACTGTAGATCTGGGTCTAGAAGTTCACAAGCATGCGAAATAATGAAGCAATTAGGTCTTCAAAATGTTTATAATTTAAAAGGAGGAATTTTAGATTGGACAGGAAAAATAATTAAGAATAACTAATTTGACTGAAATCAGATATTTTTTCGAACGCCATGGTTTTTCAGTATGTTCAAGACTTGCAGAATGGATGGGAATTAGAGCTAAAAATGTCAGGTTATTTTTTATTTATATAAGTTTCTTTTCATTGGGTATAAATTTTGCGATTTATTTAACCTTGGCATTTTGGCTGAAAATCAAAGATTTAATTTCAAGTAAAAGATCTTCTGTTTTTGATTTATAAAAAAAACATTTGAATTATTACATTTAATTTGCATCTTGTTATAGTATTAATCTTCGAAAAAAAATTTAAATGAAAAAAATATTTTTTAGCTTAATCTTTGTTTTATCTTCCTTTTTTTCTTTTTCCCAAGAAAAAGGCTTAGATCAAAAAATTGACGAAGCATTTGCCCCGATTTCTGACTTTTTTAGTAATGTTGTTTTTTTTCAAGTAGGAGGTTATCCCTTTGTAATATTATTACTTGTTGGAAGTGCGGCGTTTTTTACATTGTATTTTGGTTTCCCAAATATTAAATACTTCTCTACTGCTATTAATGTAGTAAGAGGCAAATATGACGATTTAGATAATGATGAATCTTCAGATTCTAAAGATGGGGAAGTTTCACATTTTCAAGCATTAGCAACTGCTGTTTCTGGTACTGTAGGAAATGGAAATATTGCAGGAGTAGCATTGGCAATCGCTCTTGGAGGACCTGGAGCTACTTTTTGGATGATTATATGCGGACTCATAGGCATGTCAACTAAATTTGTCGAATGTACATTAGGTGTTCAATATAGAGATGTTGATGAAAATGGTGTTGTTTATGGCGGACCTATGTATTATTTAAGTAGAGGATTAAAAGAAAAGGGATTTGAAAATTTGGGTAAAATTACAGCTGTAATATTTGCTATTTGTTGTATCGGAGGATCTTTTGGAGGAGGAAATGCAGCGCAATCTAATCAAGCTACTGTTGTAGTCAAGCAATTATTAGGTTTGGAAAGTACCAGTGCTGGAGCTATAATTGGAGTTGTGATGGCAATTTTAGTTGGTATTATAATTATTGGTGGAATTAAAAGAATTGCTTCAGTGACTGAAAAAGTAGTTCCATTTATGGCTGTTCTTTATCTTTTTGCATGCATGTATATTTTACTTATGAATTTCACTTTAATAGATGATGCGATTTCATTAATTATAACTGAAGCTTTCAATCCTACTGCAATGGGTGTGGGTGGTGTAATAGGTGTTTTAATGGTTGGTTTTAAAAGAGCTGCTTTTTCTAATGAAGCAGGTGCAGGTTCTGCTTCAATTGCTCATTCTGCCGTTAAAACAAAATATGCTGCTTCTGAGGGTTTAGTTGCGCTATTAGAACCGTTTATTGATACGGTTGTCATTTGTACAATGACAGCATTAGTGATTGTTATATTTAATTTTGGAGGCTATTTTGAATATGGAGGTGATGGTCTAGGAACTGTAATGATTGACGGAGTTCCATATGAGGGAGCAGGAATAACATCACAGGCATTTGCTGAGTATATTCCTTTTTCTGATGTATTTTTAACAGTAGCCGTTGTTCTATTTGCAATTTCTACTATGATTTCTTGGTCTTATTATGGATTGCAATCTTGGAAATATTTATTTGGAAGAGGTAATTTAGCTGATATCACATACAAACTTCTCTTTTGCACGTTCATCGTTATTGGAGCTGCAGCAAGTATGAATTCTATTTGGGCTTTTTCAGATGCAATGATTTTTGCAATGGTTTTTCCAAATATGGTTGGTTTATTTTTCTTATTTCCAGTGGTCAAAAAAGAATTAGAAAAGTATTTAAAAGCAATCAAATAATTTTTTAAATTTTACACTGATAGATAATAAATAATAAAAATAATTTCTGAGGAATAAAAAATGTTTCTATATTTGCGACCTATTTAAAATAATATATGTTAATTATACCAGTAAAAGAAGGCGAAAATATAGATAGAGCTCTTAAAAGATTCAAACGTAAATTCGATAAAACCGGGGCTATGAAAAATCTTAGAGCCAGACAAGCTTTTATTAAGCCCTCTGTTAAAAACAGAGACAAGATTAAAAAGGCTGCATATGTGCAGAACCTTAGAGATCTTGAAAACATATAATTTCTTTTTATCTACTTAAAAGTTCTTAACTTTAATATTGTTTAAGAACACTCATGTATTTTTCTAATTTTTTTGATTACTTATCTAAAGAGAAAAATTACTCTATAAATACAATAATTGCATATAAGAAAGATTTATATACATTTCAAAATTTTTGTTTTGAAGAGCATAATATAAATGATGTTTCAAAAATCTCATATTCAATTATTAGGAGTTGGATAATTAATTTATCTGAACTTAATCTTTCCTCTTTATCAATTAATAGAAAAATTTCAGCATTAAGTAGATATTATGATTTTTTAATTAAAATCGAAAAAATCAAAGATTCACCAACAAAGAATCACAAAAGACTAAAGGTTCAGTCAAAAATTATAATACCATTTTCTGAAGATGAAGTTTTTACTGTCATGAATGTCTTTGAAGATACATTTGAAGGAAAAAGAGACATGTTGATTATTGATACTTTATATTCTACAGGAATTAGAAGAGATGAGTTAATTAAAATCACATTAAAAGACGTATTTTTTAATGAAAATCTTATAAAAGTGCATGGTAAAAGAAACAAGGAAAGGTTAGTTCCTATGTTACCAACATTAGAAAAAAACATCAAAGATTATTTGACTTTTCGATCTAATATTAAGTCAGTTAAAGAAAATCTTTTTTTAACATCTAAAGGTTTACAAATAGGGCCTTCTTTAGTTTATAGAGTCGTAAAAAAATATTTTTCAAAAGCTTCAACAAAGGTTAAAAAAAGCCCCCATGTATTAAGACATTCATTTGCTACTCATCTTTTAAATAATGGGGCAGATATTAATACCATAAAAGAAATTTTAGGACATTCCAGTCTTGCATCAACTCAAATTTATACTAAAATAAAGTTACCTAAAATTATAAGTGACTACAAGAAAAATCATCCAAGAGAAATTAAAAATAGATAAGATTTCTTTTTTTAATAAAAATCGTTAATATTCGTTTGATTGAAAAAAAATAAATCTATACATTTGCCAACCATTGAAAAATGGAAAAGCCGATGTAGCTCAGCTGGCTAGAGCAGCTGATTTGTAATCAGCAGGTCGTGGGTTCGAGTCCCTCCATCGGCTCTTAAGGTTCTTTAAAATATTGGGGAGATACTCAAGCGGCCAACGAGGGCAGACTGTAAATCTGCTGTTTTTAACTTCACAGGTTCGAATCCTGTTCTCCCCACATTATTTAAGCGAGAGTAGCTCAGTTGGTAGAGCGTCAGCCTTCCAAGCTGATGGTCGCCGGTTCGAACCCGGTCTCTCGCTCTAATATTTTCTGCCGGTGTAGCTCAGGGGTAGAGCGTTTCCTTGGTAAGGAAGAGGTCTTGAGTTCAAATCTCAACATTGGCTCTCTGTTAAACTAAGTTTTAACAACACTCATAATCATTTTTACTTAACTTTTATAAAACTTTTAAGCATTAGGATTGTGTTTAGCACTTTTTTAAGTCTTCTAAATAGCTTCCTTTTAGCTAATTTTTAAAATGTTTTGACACTTACTCTTTTAATGTATATGGTTTTACTAAGTTTTCTTTTTCTTTTTCACTTGCTGCATCCCACAACTTTCTCTCCTCACTTGTTTTAAATATAACTACCTGTGGAGGTTCTTGAATAAACATTGGTAAATCTTCTTCTGTATCTATTGTAACTGCCCTTTGTTTAGGCATTATGTAAGGTAGTATGACCTGTAAATACCTTAATTTCTGGTCTTCTGTATATACTTCTATCTTTAATGAATCTAATAGCTCTGATACATTAGCTTTTATTTTATCCTTAATTTCTTGAGAGATAACATCTTTACCTCTCTTTGACTGTTTGCCATATTGATTACCTTTTTGAAAACTCATGATGTTATTTTATGTTATATATCATTTGCGAATAGTTTAAATCTAACTAAGCATGATAAGTTGATTCTTAACCTATTTGCTTCTGCTTGTAATTTTGCTTTGTCTTCTTTGTTTGTTTTGAAAATAATTACATCATTGTAATCCATATCTATAAAATTTAAGGGTTGTATATACAAGACCATCCTGTATATAATTGTACTGGTTAGAGTATTCTTTTTGAAGTATTTGGAGTTAAACTAACTATTAGAAGTTGCTGAATTAAAAGAAGAAGATATGCCTATGGTTTTTTTTACTATATTTAATATGCACTAAATCAATTAATTATGGATAAATTTCAAATATATCAAGAAAGAAAGTATAATACATCTACTGGATGGTTGTTGTTTCTTTTATTAGGATGGTCATATGGTTCTATGGATAGTATGGCAAAACAAATATTTTATTATATCACTTTAGGCGGTTTTGGATTGTGGACATTATATAGATTATTCACTTTGGGTGGAGCAATGAAAAAATACAATAAAAAAATTGCAATTGGTTTAGGATTTGAAAACAAAGAACTTCTACAATTAGGATTAATATAATCATCTAAACTTCAATACAACTGCACCATTTAATAGCATGTGGTTTTTGTATAGTACTGGACGATTATGCTTGTTTAACCTACTTACGAGGTTTAGAAGTTGCTGAATTGACAGAAAAAGATATGCCTATGGTTTATTGCTTAACACCATCTACATAGTTTACTGTTCTACTTAATTCTCCTGACTCAAAATATTCCTTTAATTCTCCTTGCATTACACTATTTACATAGTTTACTATAGATTTTAATTCTCCTGACTCATAATAAACCTTACCTTCTCCTTGTCTTAAATCATCTATAAAGTTTACTGTAGATGCTAATTCTCCTGACTCATAATAAAACTTAGCTTCTCCTTGTTTTAAACCATCTACATAGTTTACTGCATATTCTAATTCTCCTGACCTATAATATGCCTTCAATTCTCCTTGTTGTAAACCATCTACATAGTTAACTGTAGTCCATAATTCTCCTGGCTTCCAATACATCTTTTCTTCTCCTTGCCTTAAATCATCTACAAAGTTTACTGTACTTAGTAATTCTCCTGACTTATAATAAGTTTTTCTTACTTCTCCATTTTGACAAGAAACAAGTGAAATGAACAGTAATAGTAGAATTAGTTTTCTCATTTATTTATAATCTTGAAAGGAATGTCAAATCTCATATATTCCCATCCAAAATGAATTTGTGGTTGTTCATCTTTATTTGAAAATACTATAGAGAAAGCTTCCAAAGACTCTTTTACTTTTCTTTTTGGGACATTAAAGCGTAAAACATCCATTTCAGAGCTGTATGCATTAGCTCCCCCAAACATTTTTGTTGAAGAACTAATTATAAAAGTAATTTCTTTTTCCTCTAAATAAGTGAAAATCTTATATTTTCCTTTAGGAACAATAATATTATTAATTTCAATATCAACATTTAAAAGTAGTTCATTCGCTTCATTAGCTCCAGTTCTCCAAATCTTATTTAATTTAAGTATATCGTTTAAAACTCTTCCTTTTAGTTGAGGTCTACTATAAGTAATAGTTGCTACTTCATTTTGACGTGAAAAATGCGCTTTGTCCATTGGACTTTGATCTAGCTCAGGAAAATTTTGAGAGTGTAATAAAAAAGGAAACAGTAATAGTAAAATTATTTTTTTCATAAACTATGATTTATTTAAATCCAAAATCCATAATAAATTACAGCACCAGCAATTATTGTTACAGCAATTACAAACAGAACTCCTAACAGATTAGATTCTTTTGTTTTTTTATTATAAATAAAATCTTTTAGTTTCATAATAGTAGAATTAGTTTTTTCATTTTTTTAATTTTCTTTTAATTAGCTCAAATAAACCTAATACTATAATTACTGCAATAACTCGTTCAAGTAATCCTAGCCCTAATCTTCTCCCGCCAAATACTACTAGACCAATCAATAGAAAACTTATAATACTGGATGTAGTTTTTTTCATAAACTATGATTTGTCTGAGATGAATTTAATGTAGACGATGCAAATAGCAATGATAATTCCACAAATAATAATTACTTTATTGACCCAGCTAATATTTTTCATAGTATAATTAGTTTTTTCATAATAAGTTATTTTATTCTAATATAACAATTATCTAAACCTTATTAATCTTCTCCCTTTATATAGGACTATGTTGTTGTATAAGTACAGGTCTATTGTAGCTGGTTATTATAGCTTGTCTTGGGCATTTAATTTGAATTATCATTATATTTAGGTTACGGGGAAAAAACTTAAAGTCTGGGAAGTAATTTCTGGTATTGCACTTATAAGTGGTTTTATTTATTGTATTGTAAATCAAAATTGGAGTGATGCGGTTCTAATAGCTGCTTTATTTTTTATTTTTCATATTATGCCTAAATATTTAGACAAAAGGAATAAATTATAGTTTATGAAAAAGTTTTTAGTCAAATAATAATCTACAATCTGGTTTAGAATGTCTATTTGGTTGATCAAGACCTAATACAGGATAATTTTTTGATGATTTTTTCACTGGTTCTTTTACATGTTTTTTATTCATAAATGTAATTTCTACAGTTGAAGGAAAATTATTTTCTTTTATAAGCTTTCCATAATTATTTCCATGGATATGAACGATGTAATATTTAGATAAAAGTTCTTTTATCAAATAATTAAAGTCCTCTGAAAATTGATCAATTTTATGAAACTCAATTGCTAATCCTACAAAATTTAGTTCAGAATTTATTAATGATTTCAAAACATCATATTCGCAAGTTTCAATATCCATTTTTAAAAAAATATTTTTAGAATCTGTTGAAATAATTTTAAAAGTATCTTCAATAGTTATACAATTTTTTTCATTTTTTGTACTAATTTTTTTTTTAAAATAAATTTTCTTTTCTCCAAAAAAATTATAATAATCCGGTATTATAAAAATTCCAGAGAATTCTTTTACAAATCTTTTTTTATCAAATAGCAATAATCTCAAAAAACTTAAAATCAAAGATTTTAATGTAAAAACAACAAGAGAGAAAAAATTAACTGAATGATCGTAGCAATGTATATTTGCATTTGGATTTTTTTTTGAAAAATCTTTTTCAAAGGACCAATCCTTATTTATTCCGTATGATAACAAACCATCACATAATTTAAAAATTGTTTTTGGGACAACATAGCCACCGTCATTTGCCCTTCCAATTCTAACTAAATCATTTGATTCTATTGGTCTTAGATTTCTAGTGTAGATCATAATCCAATTTACTAATTATTTATTTTGGTATAAAGGAATTCAAAATATTAAATATTAACGAGTAAAACAAGTTATAATAGCTTGAATCTTTTAATTGGAAAGGAAAAGGTCTCCACTTCAAATCTGGACATTTACAATCGAAAAACCACCCTTTTTTAATTTACTTACAAGGATTAGAAGTTACGTTTTAACTTAAATCTCTTTTTATGTCTTTTTCAACAATTTTCAAATATTTTTCTCTTTTATTTTTTGAAACAAATGGAACTGACCAAAACTGCTTAGTCTTAGTAAACAACGAAAGTCTCCAGCCAAATACGAAAGTATATACACCCATAACTAATCTTAATTTTACAGAATTTAAGTACAGGGTCAGTACAGGTAAAGCAGGTGCTCCGTGTGTCACATAAGTTCTTACTTTTTTGTTTTTAAGAAATGGTCTTGGGTATGCGTATAGTTTTGTTATGTTGACAAATTCGTAAGCAAATCCAGGCTCAAAAACTTCATCAAAAAATATTTCCATTCTTGGAGTTAATCTAAACCACCATACGGGAGATATAAAATAAATTCGTTCACACCAAGTAACTAGATCTTGGTATTTTTTAATCAAATTAGTTCTTGGCCTTGAAAAACTATCACGGTATAAATCTATAATTTCAATTTCTTCATTATTTTTTGATAATTCCTTTGTAATTGTTTTAAAAATTCCACTGTAGCAAAATGAATCTTTGTTTGGGTGACCAATTATAATTAGGTTTTTCATTTATAAATTTTAAAAATTCAAATTTAGCTTTTTATTTTTTTAGAGATTGCACTTATATGCATATAAATTTCCAAATTAATAATCCAAAAATTTTGCATTATAGACATATTGATTCAAACATATTTTTTATTTTTATTTACATTAATTTTAACAATATTAAAATGTCATTATTTGATTTATCCCACTTTAAAGAAAATTGTCCAGTTGAGGCTAGAAATTATTTTAAAGAAATTTTAAATAAACTAGAAAGCATAGAAAGAAGATTAGATAGTTTAGAAAAGAAATCTTAAAAAATTTTAAAAATTAATTTGTGAATAAAACCTGGCCAATTTCACATGTAATGAGAATAGATGCCCCCATAGAAGACTTATGGTCTTTGATTACAAAACCTGGAAATTTGAATTTATTTCATCCGTTTTGTAAATCAAATGAAGTTACTAAATGGGTTGGAGTTGGATCTAAAGATGTATTGACATATCTTAACGGAATGACCTTTTTTAGAGATTTTATCGATTGGGAAAACAAAAAAGGTTACACTTTGCTAATTGGAAGGAAAAATGGACAAAAATCTAAAGTAGAGTGGAAAATAAATTCTTTAGATAATGAAATATTTTTATCAATTACAGTGTATCCCCATTTATTAAATTCATTTCCAAGATTTATCACATATTTACCTTACAGTCTATTAATTAAACCTAAATTAAAAAAATATTTAAATTCTGTAATTAGTGGAATTAATTGGTATTTAGTTAATAAAAGACCAGTTCCAAAAAATCATTTTGGTAAACATGCTTGGTTTTCAAAATTTTAATATTTATGAAAAATTATTTTTTTATTTTGTTCTTTAATTGTTTGATTTTATTTTCTCAAGATGTAGATATTATTAATCCTTCAATGGAAATAGGTATTACAAATTGGAGAATGGTTAATGATAATGTAATGGGTGGAATTTCTTCCTCTGAGATGTATATTAATAATGAAAAAAATTTACTTTTCATTGGCAAGGTGTCGTTGGATAATAATGGCGGATTTGCTTCTTGTAGAATGAGTATAGAAAAAGGTACTTTAGAAGGTGTTAAGTCATTTAAAATAAGATTGAAAGGTGATGGTAAAACTTATAAATTTCGATTAAGTGAAGGTTACAGATCGGCTAATTACTCTGCAGATTTTGAAACTAAAAATGGAACTTGGATAGATATAGAAATTCCATTAAAAAAACTTCAACCAACTTTTATGGGTTATTATTCTCGTTCATCTCCAAAAATTAAAATTGAAAACATGAGATTGATAGGTTTTCAAATTTCAGATAAACAAGAAGGGAATTTTGATTTAGAAATAATGTCAGTTAAGGGAATTTATTAATCTTGAATTCTCTCAATTTTTTTTAAGAAATAATCCAATTATTAATTATACATTTACAATGTTGATTTCCCAATCAACGTGTATTAAAAGTTCAAGAGTTTTATGGTCATTATTCTTGAGCTTTTTTTATTTACTATTGTGATTTCTTTTTTTATTATGATTGAATTTTCCCTTATTTTTTTTGAAGTTATTTCTGTTTTGTTGTTTTGGGGGTTCAATAACCGCATTTGGATTAGGTTCAAACCCAGGTTTAATTTTTGAGGGAATTTTAAGTCTAACTAGCTTTTCAATATCTCTTAAATAATCTTTTTCATCGATACATACTAGTGATATTGCCTCACCTTTTGCTCCTGCTCTTCCAGTTCTTCCAATCCTATGAACATAATCTTCAGGTATATTAGGAAGTTCGAAATTCACTACATGAGGTAAAAGAGGAATGTCTAATCCTCTAGCAGCTATGTCAGTTGCTACTAGAATTTCAATTGAACCATTTTTGAAACCAGCTAATGCATTAGTTCTAGCACCTTGACTTTTATTTCCATGAATTGCAGCAGCAGATATATTTGCTTTGATCATTTTTTTACAAAGCTTATTTGCACCATGTTTTGTTCTTGTAAATACAAGAACTTGTCTCCAATTACCCTCTTTAATTAATTTAATTATTAACTCTGATTTTTTACTTTTATCAACCTTGTATACATATTGAATAATAGCTTCAACAGTTGTGTTTTCTGGGGATGTTTCAACTAAAATAGGATCATTTAAAATCCCTTTTGCTAATATTTTAATTTCTTTTGAAAAAGTAGCCGAAAACAACAAGTTTTGTCTACGTTTGGGGAGTAAATGCATTATTTTATTAATATCTCTTTGAAAACCCATATCGAGCATTCGATCAGCTTCATCTAAAACTAAAATCTCTACATTGCTTAATGATAATAACCTTTGATTTTCTAAATCCAAAAGACGACCAGGAGTTGCAATTAAAATATCAATTCCATTTCTAATCTTAGAAACTTGTGGTTTTTGATTCACTCCACCAAAAATTACACAAGAACGTAAGTTAATGTATTTACCGTATTCTATTACATTTTCAGAAATTTGTGCTGCAAGTTCTCGCGTAGGAGTTAATATTAATGCTCTAATTTTTTTATGATTTGAATTAGTTTGACTGGAAAGAATCTGTAATAAAGGAAGTGTAAAGCCTGCCGTTTTACCAGTTCCTGTTTGAGCAGAAGCCAAAACATCTTTTCTTTTTAAAATTAATGGGATAGCTTTTTCTTGAATAGGTGAAGGTTGAGAGTATCCTTTTTCGTTAATTGCTTTTAAAAGAGGCGGGATTAAATTAAGGTTATTAAATTTCATATATTGAAAAGCCTTTAATTTGCTTTGTGTTTTTTTATATTCCTTGTTATATACCTGTTCTAGGTTTTAGGAAAATGATTTTCGCAAATATAAAATTTCTATTGTCAACTTTTACCAAACTTATGTTGAATTAAATTTATAATTTTGAATAGTATGAAAAATTTACTTTTATTCCTTTTAATTATTTTCTTTATTTACAGTTGTAAATTCGATGATTATGATGATGTCTCATTAGATAATCCACTTGGGATATGTGTTGATGGATTGGCTATTAATAAAGTTACAGGTGTTTCTTATAAATGTAAAAATTACGATTTATTAGGTCAAGTTTCACTTGAAACTATGGGTGCGATTTCAGCTAGTGATTCATGGGGGTGGACAGATCCGGTTACTGGCAAAGAGTTTGCATTAATTGGACTGGATAATGGCACGGGATTTATCGATATTTCTAACCCTACGAATCCAATCTATCTTGGTAAGTTACCAACTCAAACAGTTTCAACAATATGGAGAGATTTAAAAGTTTATAAAAATTATGTTTATGTAGTTGCTGATTTTAAAAATAGTTTAAGTGATGCTGAAAAAAATCATGGTGTACAGGTTTTTGATTTAACAAGGCTCAGTTCAGTATCAAATCCACCAGAAACTTTTAGCGCTGATTTTTTATATAAGGAACATGGTAAAGCTCATAATATTGTAATAAATCAGGATTCTGGTTTTGCCTACAGCGTAGGCTCTAATACATATTCCGGTGGAGTGCATGCTATTGATCTTAAAAATCCAATAAAACCAATTTTCTCCGGTGGTTTCTCTGAAGCTGGTTACACTCACGATGCTCAAGTAGTAATATATAATGGTCCTGATTCAGATTACACAGGAAAAGAAATTTATGTTGGAAGTAATGAAAATAAAGTGGTTATAATTGATGTGAGTGATAAGAAAAACATGAAATTAATTAGTACTGTCGAATATTCCAAAACTCAATATACACACCAAGGATGGTTCACAAGTGATCAAAAGTTTTTTATAGTTGGTGATGAGTTAGACGAGTTTAAAAATGAAGTTAGTAATACAAGATCTATTGTATTTGATTTTACAGATTTAGACAGTCCATCGGTTCATTATGAATTTTTTAATACAACGGATGCTATAGATCATAACGGTTATGTTTTAAAAAATAAGTTTTACTTAGCTAGTTATACTGCTGGATTAAGAATTATGGACATTTCTAATATTAATCAAAAGTCTATAGTTGAAATAGGTTTTTTTGATACTTACAATGAGAAGGAAGATTCGGGTTTGGCTTTCCCTTTTAGAAATAACAGATCAAGTAATTCTCAAGACGAAGACCACGACAATCCCAAAAAAGGAGATGCTGCAGAATTTAATGGAGCTTGGAGTGTTTATCCATACTTTAAAAGTGAAAACCTCATAATTAGTGATATTAATTCGGGATTGTTTATAGTAAAAAAACAACTTTAAATTATTGAAATGTTGAATTGTAAACTATAATTCGAAATTTATTTTAAAAAATATTAGTTTATATGATTAAAAAAATTCTTAAATATTAATTTTTTTGATATAAAATTTATATATTTGCGCTCATTTTAAAAGTAATAAAACACATATATTATGGCAAAGGAAACTTTCGATCGTTCAAAACCACACTTAAATATTGGTACTATTGGACACGTAGATCACGGTAAAACAACTCTAACTGCAGCTATTACAAAAGTTTTAGCAGATGCAGGATTTTCTGAAGCTAAAAGCTTTGATCAAATTGATAATGCTCCAGAAGAAAAAGAAAGAGGTATTACAATTAACACATCACACGTTGAGTACATGACAGCTAATCGTCATTACGCACACGTTGACTGTCCAGGTCACGCGGATTACGTTAAAAATATGGTAACTGGTGCAGCTCAAATGGATGGTGCAATTCTTGTAGTTGCTGCCTCTGATGGGCCTATGCCACAAACTAGAGAACACATACTTTTAGGGAGACAAGTTGGTATTCCTCGTATTGTAGTTTTTCTTAATAAAGCAGATCAAGTCGACGATGAAGAATTGTTAGAACTTGTTGAAATGGAAGTTAGAGACTTATTAAATTTCTATGAATATGATGGTGATAATGGACCTGTTATTTTAGGATCAGCTCTTGGAGCTTTAAATGGTGAACAAAAATGGGTTGATACTGTAATGGAGTTGATGAAAAATGTTGACACATGGATTGAGCTTCCTAAAAGAGATATTGAAAAAGATTTCTTAATGCCTGTTGAAGATGTGTTTTCAATTACTGGTAGAGGAACTGTAGCAACTGGTAGAATTGAAACTGGTGTTGCAAATACCGGTGATTCGGTTGATATTATAGGGATGGGAGCTGAAAAGCTTACTTCTACTGTAACTGGAGTTGAAATGTTTAGAAAAATTCTTGATAGAGGTGAAGCTGGTGATAATGTAGGTATCCTTTTAAGAGGAATCGAAAAAACGGATATAACTAGAGGAATGGTTATATGTAAACCAGGATCTGTTAAACCACATGGTAAATTTAAAGCTGAAGTTTATATTTTAAAGAAAGAAGAGGGTGGAAGACACACTCCATTTCACAATAATTATAGACCACAGTTTTATGTTAGAACAACTGACGTAACTGGAAATATTGAACTTCCGAAAGGTGTAGAAATGGTAATGCCAGGCGATAACCTTACCATTACAGTAGACTTAATTTCTCCAATTGCTTGTAGTGTTGGATTAAGGTTTGCTATTAGAGAAGGTGGAAGAACAGTTGGTGCTGGTCAGGTTACTGAAATTTTAGAATAAATAAATTAATAAATACCATAAAAGGTATCTGCAATTTTGCGGATACCTTTTATGGCTAAATATCTAGGGTGTAATAAACGACACCATTTAGAGACGGGTTTAGCTCAGTTGGTAGAGCACTGGTCTCCAAAACCAGGTGTCGGGAGTTCGAGTCTCTCAACCCGTGCAAAATTTGAAAATGAATATAGTTTCTTACATTAAAGAGTCTTTTTCAGAGTTGAAAGAACACGTGTCTTGGACTCCTACAAATGAACTTTCTCGACTTACAATGGTCGTGTTGGTTTTTTCTATAATTTTTGCATTACTTATTTGGGTTGCTGACACTATTTTATCAAGAATTATAAAAGTTTATTTCGATTTTATTAATTAATATATATGACAGATACAGATATTAAAAAGTGGTATGTTGTCAGGGCTGTAAGCGGTCAAGAAAACAAAATACGTTCTTACATGGAATCAGAAATTAATAGACTTGGTTTTTCTGACCTTGTTGAAGAAATACTTGTTCCTACTCAAAAAGTAGTACAAATTAGAAAGGGTAAAAAAGTAAATAAAGAGAAAGTTTATTTTCCTGGCTATATTATGATAAAAGCTAATTTGTCTGGTGAAATCCCTCATGTTATAAAATCTCTTCCCAATGTAATTGGGTTTTTAGGAGAAACAAAAGGTGGTGACCCTATTCCATTAAGAGCTGTTGAAGTCAATAGAATGTTAGGTAAAGTTGATGAGCTATCATCTGAAATAGAAAATATCTCAATTCCTTTTGTTAATGGTGAAAACATTAAAGTTATAGATGGGCCTTTCAATGGTTTTAATGGAACTGTTGAAAAAGTTAATGAGGAGAAGAGAAAATTAGAAGTTATGGTAAAAATATTTGGTAGAAAGACTCCTTTGGAGCTATCATATATGCAAGTTGAGAAGGTATAAATGTTACAATATAAATCGTTTTTTAAATAGCTTCCAATTATTTAAAAGATAATAAATATTAATAATGGCTAAAGAAATAGAAAAAGTACTGAAATTACAAATAAGAGGAGGTGCTGCCAATCCTTCACCACCTGTTGGACCTGCGTTGGGTGCAGCTGGTGTTAATATAATGGAGTTTTGTAAGCAGTTTAACTCGAGAACTCAAGATAAACCTGGTAAAGTATTACCTGTAACCATTACAGTTTACAAGGATAAATCTTTTGAATTTGTTGTTAAAACTCCACCAGCAGCAGTACAGTTATTGGAAGCAGCTAAGATTAAAAAAGGATCTGGCGAACCTAACCGTAGTAAAGTAGCTACTGTTTCTTGGGATCAAATTAAATCGATCTCAGAAGATAAAATGGTTGACTTAAATTCATTTACAGTTGAGTCTGCTATGAAGATGATTGCAGGAACAGCTAGATCCATGGGTATCAAAGTCAAAGGTCAAGCTCCTTTTTAATTTTTAATTTAAGATTATGACAAAAATTTCAAAAAAGCGAAAAATTGCTTTAACTAAAATTGATAATACTAAGACTTATACATTAAAAGAGGCTTCTTCAGTTGTTAAAGAAGCTACTAATTTCAACTTTGATGCTTCCGTTGATTTAGCTATTCGTTTGGGAGTTGATCCTAAAAAAGCTGATCAAAATGTCAGAGGTGTTGTTACACTTCCTAATGGAACTGGAAAAGATGTTAAAGTTCTAGCCTTAGTAACACCTGATAAAGAAAAAGAAGCTACTGACGCTGGAGCTGACTATGTTGGTTTGGATGAATATCTACAGAAAATAAAGGATGGTTGGACAAATGTCGATGTTATTGTAACTATGCCAAGTGTTATGGGTAAATTAGGTCCTCTGGGTAAAGTATTAGGTCCAAGAGGTTTAATGCCTAATCCTAAAACAGGAACGGTTACAATGGACATAGCCAAAGCTGTATCAGATGTTAAAGCTGGTAAAATTGATTTTAGAGTTGATAAAACTGGTATTATTCACGCATCTATTGGTAAAGTATCATTTGATGCTGATAAAATATATGTCAATTCACTTGAATTAATTCAGAACATAATAAAGCTTAAACCTAATTCCTCAAAAGGAACTTATTTGAAGAGTATTTCTATGTCTAGTACAATGAGCCCAGGTATTAATATTGACACTAATATTAGTTAAAAAAAATAAAATGACAAGAGAAGAAAAATCTAAAGTAATTAAGAGGTTGACTGCTGAACTAAGCGAAAACACCAATATTTACATGACAGATGCTTCAGGTCTAAATGCTGTTGAAACAAGTAAGTTAAGAAGAGCTTGTTTCAAAGCAAATGTTAAACTTTCGGTTGTTAAAAATACTTTGCTCGCAAAAGCAATGGAGGCTTCTGAAAAAGACTTTGGAGAATTAATTCAGGTATTAGTTGGAAATACTGCGCTTATGTATTCAGAAGTTGGTAATACACCTGCTAAATTGATTAAAGAGTTTAGAAAAAAATCTGAAAAGCCAATTTTAAAAGGTGCAGCTATCGAAGATGCTGTTTATCTTGGTGATGATCAGGTTGGTGTTTTAGCTAATATCAAGTCAAGAGAGGAATTAATTGGAGAGGTTATATCGCTATTACAATCTCCAACAAAAAACCTTATCTCCGCATTACAATCAGGAGGTTCAATAATTTCAGGAGTTTTAAAAACTCTTGGAGATAGAAAAGAGTAAATAATAATAATAATAATAATAATAAATATTTATAAAATGGCAGATTTAAAAGACTTTGCAGAACAATTAGTTAATCTAACCGTTAAAGAAGTTAATGAGTTAGCAGAAATTCTTAAAAGTGAGTATGGTATTGAACCAGCAGCAGCAGCAGTAGTTTCAGCTGGTCCTGCAGCAGGTGGTGATGCTGAAGCAGCTGAAGAAAAATCAGAATTTGATGTAGTTTTAACTGCAGCAGGTGGTTCGAAATTAGCAGTTGTAAAACTCGTTAAAGAATTAACAGGTTTAGGCTTAAAAGAAGCAAAAGAACTTGTTGATAACGCACCAAGTAACATTAAAGAAGCAGTTTCAAAAGATGAAGCTGAAGGATTTAAAAAGTCACTTGAAGAAGCTGGAGCCGAAGTGGAATTAAAATAATTCTCTCTTAGCCTTAGTTTTTTAAAATTCCCTTGGTACAGGACTAACCTTCTGTGCCAATAATTTTCGTTCTTTTAATTTAAATTGATTTTAATGCACAATATTACAAATAGATTAAACTTTGCTTCAGCTACTGACATCCCTAATTATCCTGACTTTCTAGATGTTCAGGTTAAATCTTTTAGAGATTTTTTTCAACTCGAAACTAAATCAGATGAAAGAACTGATGAAGGGCTTTTTAATACTTTTTTAGAAAACTTTCCTATTTCAGACTCTAGAAATCAATTTGTTTTAGAGTTTTTGGATTATTTTGTAGATCCACCTAGATATTCTATTCAAGAATGTATCGAACGAGGACTTACTTACAGTGTTCCATTGAAAGCAAGGTTAAAACTTTTCTGTAACGATGAAGAACATGAAGATTTTGAAACTATAGTTCAAGATGTTTATTTAGGTGTGATTCCTTACATGACACCAAGTGGGACATTTATTATTAATGGAGCCGAGCGTGTTGTAGTATCTCAATTACATAGATCTCCTGGTGTATTTTTCGGTCAATCTTTCCATGCTAATGGAACTAAACTATATTCTGCCAGAGTTATTCCTTTTAAGGGATCTTGGATCGAATTCGCAACTGACATTAATAGTGTAATGTATGCATATATTGATAGAAAAAAGAAATTACCTGTTACAACTTTGTTAAGAGCTATTGGATACGAAAGAGATAAGGATATATTAGAAATATTTGATTTAGCTGAAGAAGTTAAGGTTTCAAAATCTGGATTAAAAAAATATATTGGAAGAAAATTAGCAGCCAGAGTGTTAAACTCATGGTTTGAAGACTTTGTTGATGAAGATACAGGAGAGGTTGTTTCTATTGAAAGAAATGAAATTATTCTAGATAGAGAAGTTATAATAGATAAAGAGAATATTGCAGAAATTTTAGATACTAATGCGAAAACCATTCTTTTACACAAAGTTGATGGTCAATTTTCAGATTTTGCAATTATTCACAATACTTTACAAAAAGATCCAACTAACTCTGAAAAAGAAGCAGTTGAGCATATATATAGACAATTAAGAAATGCTGAACCGCCAGATGAAGAAACAGCTAGAGGAATTATCGATAAGTTATTTTTCTCCGATCAAAGATATAACTTGGGAGAAGTTGGAAGGTATAGAATGAATAAAAAGTTAGGACTTAACATTGAAATGGATAAGTTAGTTTTAACTAAACAAGATATAATTACAATAATTAAATACTTAATTGAACTAATCAATTCTAAAGCTGAGATTGATGATATTGATCACCTTTCGAACAGAAGAGTAAGGACAGTAGGTGAACAGCTTTCTTCTCAATTTGGAGTTGGTTTGTCCAGAATGGCTAGAACTATTAGGGAAAGAATGAACGTTAGAGATAATGAGGTATTTACCCCTATCGATCTTATTAATGCTAAAACATTATCTTCTGTAATTAATTCTTTTTTTGGAACAAATCAATTATCTCAATTTATGGATCAAACAAATCCTTTAGCTGAGTTAACTCATAAACGTAGACTTTCTGCTTTAGGCCCTGGTGGTCTATCTAGAGAAAGAGCAGGCTTTGAAGTTAGGGATGTTCATTACACTCATTATGGGAGATTATGTCCAATTGAAACACCAGAGGGTCCGAATATTGGTTTAATATCTTCATTAGGAGTTTTTGCAAAAGTTAATAGCCTTGGATTTATAGAAACACCATATAGAAAAGTTGAAAATGGAGTGGTTGACCTTAAAAATCATTCGTATTTAAGTGCAGAAGAAGAAGAAGGTAAATTGATTGCACAAGCCAATATTCCAAAAGATAAAAATGGAAAAATACTTTCAGAAAAAGTTATTGCTAGACAAGAAGCAGATTATCCTGTAATTGATCCAACGCAAGTTGATTATACAGATGTTGCTCCAAATCAAATTGCATCAATATCAGCGTCTTTAATTCCCTTTTTAGAACATGATGATGCTAATAGAGCTCTAATGGGCTCTAACATGATGAGACAGTCTGTCCCATTACTTAGACCAGAATCTCCCATCGTCGGAACTGGTCTTGAAAGGCAAGTTGCTTCAGATTCAAGAGTATTAATTAATGCTGATCATGACGGGAAAGTTACCTACGTTGATTCTCAGAAAATAACACTTAAGTATAAACTTACAAGTGAGCAAAAATTAACGAGTTTTGATATTGATGAAAAAACTTATTCTTTGGTAAAATTTAGAAAAACCAATCAAGGTTCATGTATTAATTTAAAGCCTATTGTAAAAAAAGGAGATGATGTTTTAAAAGGCCAAGTTTTATGTGAAGGATATGCAACTCAAAAAGGTGAATTAGCTTTAGGTAGAAATTTAAAAGTTGCTTTTATGCCTTGGAAAGGATATAATTTTGAAGATGCTATAGTTATTTCAGAAAAAGTTGTTAGAGAAGATGTTTTTACTTCGCTTCACATTGATGAGTATTCATTAGATGTAAGAGACACCAAGCTTGGTATGGAAGAGCTTACTAACGATATTCCAAACGTTAGTGAAGAAGCTACAGCCAATCTGGATGAAAATGGAATGATTAGAGTTGGAGCAGAAGTTCATCCTGGAGACATTCTTATAGGAAAAATTACACCTAAAGGTGAATCGGATCCAACTCCAGAAGAAAAATTACTTAGAGCTATATTTGGAGATAAAGCAGGAGATGTTAAAGATGCTTCCTTAAAAGCACCACCTTCATTAAATGGAATAGTTATTAATAAGAAATTATTTACAAGACCTATTAAAGATAAAAGGAAAAGATCTGAAGATAAAGATTTATTAAGTGATCTTGAGGTTCAATATGAGAATAAGTTTAAAGAATTAAAAAATAAATTAGTTGAAAAACTTTACGTTATTTTAAGTGGCAAAACTTGCCAAGGAATATTTAATGATTTAGGTGAAGAAATTCTTCCTAAAGGAAAAAAATATTCTTTAAAAATGCTTAACCAAGTTGAAGAGTATACTCACATTGCGTCTGGTCAGTGGGCAGTTGATAAAAGCACTAATGCTTTAGTAGTTACTTTATTGCACAATTACAAGATTAAAGAGAATGATATTCAAGGTATGCATAGACGTGAAAAGTTTACTATTTCTGTTGGTGACGAACTTCCACCAGGAATTTTAAAATTGGCTAAGATATATATTGCTAAGAAAAGAAAACTTAAGGTCGGAGATAAAATGGCAGGAAGACATGGTAACAAGGGTATTGTTGCTAGAATTGTAAGGCAAGAAGATATGCCTTTCCTTGAAGACGGAACACCTGTAGATATAGTTTTAAATCCTTTAGGAGTTCCCTCAAGAATGAACATTGGTCAAATATATGAAACAGTGCTAGGTTGGGCAGGACTTAAGTTAGGAAGGAAGTTTTCTACTCCAATTTTTGATGGAGCTACTTTAGATCAAATAAATGAATTAACTGAAGAAGCAGGCTTACCTAAATTCGGTCACACTTATCTTTATGATGGTGGAACCGGAAAAAGATTTGATCAGCCAGCTACTGTTGGAGTTATTTATATGTTGAAATTAGGTCACATGGTTGATGATAAAATGCATTCGAGATCTATTGGTCCATATTCGTTAATTACTCAGCAGCCATTGGGTGGAAAAGCACAATTTGGTGGACAAAGATTTGGGGAAATGGAAGTATGGGCTCTTGAAGCTTATGGAGCATCAAGTACTTTGCAAGAAATTTTAACAATAAAATCTGATGATGTCCAAGGAAGAGCAAAGGCTTATGAAGCAATTGTTAAAGGTGAATCAATGCCTGCCCCGGGTTTACCAGAATCATTTAATGTATTAATGCACGAACTTAAAGGTCTAGGTCTAGATATTAGACTAGAAGAATAAAAACACAGTTAATTATGTCAAGAAAAATTGAAATTAATAAATCTCAGAAATTTTCAAAAATTTCGATAGGACTTGCTTCTCCCGAAACTATTTTAGCTTCATCAAGAGGTGAGATTCTTAAACCAGAAACAATTAATTATAGAACTCACAAACCTGAAAGAGATGGTTTGTTTTGTGAAAGAATTTTTGGACCTATAAAAGATTTTGAATGTGCATGCGGTAAGTACAAAAGAATCAGATATAAAGGTATTATCTGTGATAGATGTGGTGTTGAGGTTACAGAAAAAAAAGTTAGAAGAGACAGGGTTGGACACATTAATCTAGTGGTTCCAGTAGCTCACATATGGTACTTTCGTTCTTTACCAAATAAGATAGGTTATTTATTAGGTTTACCTTCTAAAAAACTTGATATGATTATTTATTACGAAAGATACGTAGTCATTCAGGCAGGATTAGCTGTAAATATTGAAGGAGAGCCTATTAATAAAATGGACTTTCTAACTGAAGAAGAATACATGAATATTGTTGATAATCTTCCTCAAGAAAATCAATTTTTAGATGATGAAGATCCAAACAAGTTTATAGCTAAAATGGGTGCTGAATGCTTAATTGAGCTTCTATCTAGAATTGATCTAAATGAACTTTCATATGAGTTAAGACATAAAGCAAACACTGAGTCTTCTAAACAAAGAAAAATGGAGGCCTTAAAAAGACTTCAAGTTGTAGAATCTTTTAAAGATTCCAATATCAATAGAGAAAATAAACCAGAATGGATGGTTTTAAAGGCTATCCCTGTTATTCCACCTGAACTTCGTCCTTTAGTTCCGTTAGATGGAGGTAGATTTGCAACATCAGATTTAAATGATTTATACAGAAGAGTAATAATAAGAAACAATAGATTAAAAAGATTAGTTGAAATAAAAGCTCCTGAAGTAATTTTAAGAAATGAAAAAAGAATGCTACAAGAATCTGTAGATTCTCTTTTTGATAATACTAGAAAATCTTCAGCTGTTAAGACTGATGCAAATCGTCCGTTAAAATCCTTGTCAGACTCTCTAAAAGGGAAACAAGGAAGGTTCCGTCAAAACCTTTTGGGTAAAAGAGTTGATTATTCAGCTAGATCAGTTATTGTTGGAGGACCTGAATTAAAACTTTATGAATGTGGTCTACCCAAAGATATGGCAGCGGAACTGTACAAACCTTTTATTATTAGAAAGTTAATTGAAAGGGGTATTGTAAAAACAGTAAAGTCAGCTAAAAAAATTATCGACAGAAGAGAACCTTTGGTTTGGGATATTCTTGAAAATGTTTTAAAAGGGCATCCTGTACTGTTGAACAGAGCCCCAACCCTTCACAGACTTGGTATACAAGCCTTTCAACCTAGTTTGATAGAAGGTAAGGCTATCCAGGTACATCCTTTAGTTTGTACCGCTTTTAACGCAGATTTTGATGGTGATCAAATGGCTGTTCATTTACCTTTGGGGCCAGAAGCAATTCTTGAGGCACAGTTATTAATGTTAGCTTCACATAATATTCTAAATCCTGCTAATGGTTCTCCGATAACTGTACCTTCTCAAGATATGGTTTTAGGATTATATTATATGACTAAATTATTAAAATCTACTGAAAAATATAAAGTAAAAGGTGAAGGTTTGACTTTTTATTCCTCTGAAGAAGTTAATATAGCTTATAACGAAGAAATAGTCGAACTAAACGCTATGATAAAAATTAGAGCAAAAGACTTTAATGAATCAGGTGAATTAGTTAATAAAATTATTGAAACAACTGTTGGAAGAGTATTATTTAATCAAGTAGTTCCAGAAAAGGCAGGTTTTATTAACGAGGTCTTAACTAAAAAATCACTTCGTGATATTATTGGAAATATTCTAAAAGTAACTAGCGTACCAGAGACTGCTGAATTCTTAGATAAAATTAAAGATATGGGATTCTCTTTTGCTTTTAAAGGAGGATTGTCATTTAGTCTTGGAGATATTATTATCCCACCAGAAAAACATGAAATGATAGCAGAAGCTAACGTCGAAGTTGACTCAATTAAAGCTAACTACAACATGGGTTTAATTACAAATAACGAAAGATACAATCAAGTAATTGATGTTTGGACATCTGCAAATGCTACTTTAACCGAGTTAGCTATGAAAAGAATTAGCCAAGATCAACAAGGATTTAATTCTGTATTTATGATGCTTGATTCAGGAGCTCGTGGATCAAAAGAACAAATACGACAGCTTACAGGAATGAGAGGTTTGATGGCAAAACCTAAAAAAGCTAGTTCTAGTGGAGGAGAAATTATAGAGAACCCTATTCTCTCAAATTTTAAGGAAGGATTATCAATTTTAGAGTATTTTATTTCTACTCACGGAGCTAGAAAAGGTTTAGCAGATACAGCCTTAAAAACAGCTGATGCTGGATACCTAACTAGAAGACTAGTTGATGTTGCTCAGGACGTTATTGTTAATTTTGAGAATTGTAATACTTTACGAGGTATTTCAGTCGAATCTCTTAAGAAGAATGAAGAAGAAGTTGAATCTCTTGGCGAAAGAATATTAGGACGTGTATCATTACATGATATATACCACCCAGTTACAAATGAAATTATTGTTAATTCCGGAGTTGAAATTTCTGATAAAATAGTTAAACAAATAGAAAATACATCTATAGATACCGTTGAAGTTAGATCTCCTTTAACTTGTGAATCTCCTAAAGGAATTTGCGCTAAATGTTACGGAAGAAATCTTGCAACCGGTAAAATGGTTCAAAATGGAGAGGCAGTTGGAGTAGTAGCTGCTCAATCAATTGGTGAGCCTGGTACTCAGTTAACGTTGAGAACATTCCACGTAGGTGGTATTGCTGGAAATATTTCTGAAGAAAATAATTTGATTGTTAAATTTGATGGTCTTGCGGAAATAGATGATTTAAAGACAGTTAAAAGTAAAGATGCTGATGGTAATGTTACTAACGTTGTTATTTCTAGAACATGTGAATTAAAGTTACTAGATAATAAGACTGGTATTGTACTTAGTACTAATATTATCCCTTATGGATCTACCATTCTCATCAAGAATGGACAAAAATTAAAAAAGGATGATGTTGTTTGTCAGTGGGATCCATATAACGGAGTAATCATTTCTGAATTTGGAGGAGTTATTGAATATGAAAATATTGAACAGGGAGTAACTTATCAGGTAGAAATTGATGAACAAACAGGATTTAAAGAAAAAGTCATTTCAGAATCTAGAAATAAAAAAGTGGTTCCCACTTTATTAATTAACGATAAGAAGGGTAAAAACTTAAGAACTTATAATCTTCCTCTAGGTGCCCATTTAATGATTAATGATGGAGATAAAGTTGAAGAAGGTAAGATATTAGTTAAAATTCCAAGAAAATCTGCAAAATCCGGTGATATTACTGGGGGTCTTCCTAGAATCACTGAGTTATTTGAAGCTAGAAATCCATCCAATCCTGCTGTTGTTAGTGAAATTGATGGAGTAGTTAGTTTTGGTAAAATTAAAAGAGGAAATAGAGAAATAATTGTTGAATCTAAAACAGAACAAATAAAGAAATATTTAGTAAAATTATCTAATCAAATTTTAGTTCAAGAAAACGATTTTGTTAAAGCTGGAATGCCATTGTCCGATGGTTCTATTACCCCAAATGACATTTTAAATATAAAAGGACCTTCAGCTGTGCAACAATATTTAGTAAATGAAGTTCAAGAGGTTTACAGATTACAAGGTGTTAAAATTAATGACAAACATTTTGAAGTTTTAATAAGACAAATGATGCAAAAAGTTAAAATTCAAGATTCAGGTGATACTACTTTTCTTGAAGGTCAGTTAATTCATAAAAATGATTTTATTAAAGAAAATGACAATCTGTTTAGTAAAAAAATTGTAGAATCTGTTGGAGCATCTGAAAATTTCAAAGAAGGTCAAATTGTTAGTGCTAGAGAATTAAGAGACGAAAATTCTCTTATTAAACGAGAAGATAAAGAACTTGTAATTGCAAGAGATGCTGTAAATGCTACTGCTACTCCTATTTTACAAGGAATAACTAGAGCTTCATTACAAACTAAATCATTTATATCTGCTGCTTCTTTTCAGGAAACTACCAAAGTACTTAACGAGGCTGCCGTTGCTGGTAAGATAGACGGTTTAGAGGGGTTAAAAGAAAATGTTATTGTAGGGCATAAAATTCCTGCCGGTACAGGAAATAGAAAATTTAATGATATAATTGTAGGTTATGCTGATGAGTACGAAGAATTACTTGCTGCAAAAAAAATAGATTTATAATGAAAAATATGAATGAGAAGAAAGGAAATATAAACCTTGAGTTAGATGAAAATTTAGCTCAAGGAACTTATTCTAATTTAGCATTAATAAATCATTCGGTTTCAGAGTTTGTAGTTGATTTTATAAATATCATGCCTGGAGTACCAAAGGCTAAGGTAAAGTCGAGAATAATTTTGACTCCACAACATGCAAAAAGATTTTCAAAGGCATTAAATGAAAATATTTCAAGATTTGAAAAGTCCCATGGAGAGATTAAAGATTATGATAAACAACAATCTGTTAATTTAAACTTTGGTCCTACCGCGGAAGCCTAGTTAAAATTCAGATTTATAATGAAATTTTATTGATTTAAATTTTTGTTTCGTCATCTCTAATGAGAAAGATGAGTCAGCTAAAAAAACTAAATTTTTACTTTTATCTTTAGCTAAAAATTTATTTTTTAATTTTTTAAATTCAATAAACTCATTACTAATTTTTTCAGTACTTTCTACCCAACATGCTTTATGAATATTAATATTTTCATAAGAACATTTTGCTCCATATTCGTGTTCTAATCTATACTGTATAACTTCAAATTGAAGTGCACCAACGGTTCCAATTATTTTTCTTCCGTTTAATTCAAGTATAAATAATTGGGCAACTCCTTCATCCATTAATTGGTCAATCCCTTTCGCTAATTGTTTAGATTTCATAGGGTCTTGGTTGTTTATAAATCTAAAATGTTCAGGCGAAAAACTTGGTATTCCTTTAAAATTAATATTTTCTCCTTCTGTAAAGGAATCTCCTATTTTAAAGTTTCCAGAATCATGTACGCCAACAATATCACCAGGATATGACTCATTTACAATTTCTTTTTTTTCTGCAAAAAATGCATTTGGACTACTAAACTTAAAATTTTTATTTATTCGTACATGATGATACGGTTTATTTCTTTTAAATATTCCAGAAACTATTTTAATAAAGGCTAATCTATCTCTGTGTTTAGGATCCATATTTGCATGTATTTTAAATACAAAACCTGAAAATTTTAATTCATTTGGATTAATAATCCTCTCAATACTTTCCTTAGGTAAAGGGGAAGGTGCTATTGATATAAAGCAATCAAGTAGTTCTTTTACTCCAAAATTATTTAAAGCTGATCCGAAAAATACAGGTTGTTGTTTACAACTTAAATAATCACATTGATTAAATTTTGGATAAACTTCTTTAATTATATTAACTTCTTCTTTTAATTTTTTAGATGGCTTTTCTCCTATAAATTCATTTAAACTTTTGTCTTCTAAATCAGTGATGTTTACTGTTTTTGATATCCTTTGTTTATTGTCTTGATTAAAAAGCATTAAATTTTTCTCCCAAATATTATAAATTCCTTGAAAATCGTATCCCATTCCAATAGGAAAACTAAGAGGACAAACATTGAATTTCAATTTTTTTTCTAATTCATCTAATAAGTCAAAAGCATCTTTACCTTCTCTGTCCAGTTTATTTATAAATACTATGACAGGAATCTGTCTCATTCTACAAACTTCAACTAGCTTTTCAGTTTGTTCTTCTACTCCTTTGGCTACATCAATGACTACAATTACACTATCTACGGCTGTAAGAGTTCTAAAAGTGTCTTCTGCGAAATCTTTATGTCCTGGTGTGTCTAAAATATTAATTTTTCTTTCATTATAATTGAAAGCTAGAACTGAAGTTGACACAGAAATCCCTCGTTGTCTTTCAATTTCCATAAAGTCACTAGTCGCTCCTCTTTTAATTTTATGAGATTTTACAGCTCCAGCCTCATTTATAGCACCTCCAAATAAAAGTAGTTTCTCGGTTAAAGTAGTCTTGCCTGCATCCGGATGAGAAATAATTCCGAATGTTCTTCTCTTATTAATTTCTTCTTTGAATCTCATATTAATTTTAATATTCAAAAATAGCGTTGTTTTTTTAATTTATAATATTTAATATTTCAAATTTTGTAACTTTGATAAATGGTTAATGAAATGGTGATATTAGTTGATGATAATGATAATCAATTAGGTTTAATGGAAAAAATTGAGGCTCATGAAAAAGCTTTGCTTCACAGAGCTTTTTCTGTTTTTATTCTTAATGATAATAAACAGCTACTTCTACAAAAAAGAGCATTAAATAAATATCACTCACCTGGGTTATGGACTAATACTTGCTGTAGCCATCCCAGAGACGGAGAATCGGTAATAGATGCTGGAATAAGGAGACTTGATGAAGAAATGGGTTTTAAAACACAACTTAATAATTTATTTTCTTTTGTCTACAAAGCTAGATTGGATAACGGTTTAACAGAACATGAATATGACCATGTCCTTTTGGGTAAATATAATAAGGATCCTTTAATTAATGAATTAGAGGTTTGTGATTGGAAGTGGGTTGATTTAGATGCTTTAAGCAATGATTTAGTTATTAACCCCAAATCATATACAGTATGGTTTAAAATAATTTTTGAAAAATTTTATAAAAATATTAATTAAATGAAAGTAACCGTAAGCAGAAAAGCGCATTTTAATGCAGCTCATAGATTGTTTGTTAAGAATTGGAGTGACAAGAAAAACATGGAAATATTTGGAATTTGTAGTAACACAAATTATCATGGGCACAATTATGAAATAATAGTGGATATTACCGGAGATGTTGATCCGTTAACTGGAATGGTTATTGATTTAAAAGATTTAAAAGATATTATTAAAAACAAAATAGAAAATATTTTAGATCACAAAAATCTAAATTTAGATATAGATTATTTCAAGAAAGTAGTTCCTACAGCTGAAAATATTTGTATTTTTATATGGAATATTTTAAGAAAAGAAATTGAGATGGCTAAAGGGTTAGAAGTGACATTATTCGAAACTCCTAGAAATTTTGTTAAATACAATGGTAATTAAATAATAAAAAATGGCTAGTATAAAAAATTTAAAAAAAGATTTGAATAATGTAATTGGTGAAATCATTCAAAACATTAATTTATGGGAGCTAGAGAGTTCAGAAAAAGATCTTAAAAAAAGCGAAAAATTAACAGATGAATGTTTTGTAGTATTTGATTTGTTAATTAAAAAAATACATCAAAAAGACGTAAAAAATAAAAATACACATTACAAGTCTATCAGTTTAGAATTAACCCAAAAAGCTAGTGAGTTGGTTAAATCTTTTAATGAGTTATAGATTATTTTAGACTAATAGTCTTTTCTAGTAATTTCCCGTATTTTGAATTCAAAACATCTTTATTTAAAGAATTCTTTATTGTATCTAATATTATTTTACTTCCTTGAGAAAATTCATTTAAAGCAATAAATGGAGCTACATGACTGTTTCCATTAGTAACAGAATAATTAAGACTGTAGAGATACTGTCTTTTGTCTAAATTTTGTATTTTATTCTCAATTAACTTAACACTATCTAATTGTTTCTTTTGAGATTTTACCAGAGATAATTTGATTAAATCTAGTCTTTTGAAGTTAAATTGTTTAATGATTTTTAAATATCCTCTGTAAATAGAGTCATTATAAGATCCAGAAATATCAAATTCAGAATTAAATTTTTTGAGACTAGTCTTTATAAAAATATCTCCTTTTTCACCAAAAAATTCTATTCTATTATCATTTTTAGAAACATCAAGGTTTAAATAAAAAATTTCAGGAGAACTAATTTCATAATTTAAAACAATTGCCCCTTTTTCATCAACAAAAACCGAATCAATATTTATTAAAGTTGAGTCTTGTATTTTTTGAAGATAGATATTTCCTTTTTTGAAACCGTCAATAGATACATTGACATTCATTTGCTTTTTTTTATTTGAACAACTAATAGTTAAAAAAAAAAGAAATAATAAAATAAATTTTTTCAAAGTTTTGTAATTTGGATTGTAAATATGATAAAATTTATTTTAGTTAAAAAATAAATCATTTACTTATTGGATTTATACTTTTCCAAGTCCAATAAATTAAACCAAATTGAACAATAATTCTAATAACTAATAAATAAACAGGAGCGCCTAAACTGTAATTGGGAATTAACATATTAAAATGAACAGAAAGGAATATCAGTAACATTATTATGATTCCCCATAGGCAAAGATTTCTGTATTTTTTAAAGACTACTCCAATTCCTAAAATTACTTCAACAATACCACTTGCCAAAACTAATTCCCAATGATAGGGAAGGTAGCTTGGCATCATTTGTATATAAAACTCAGAATTAGTAAAATGAGCTATTCCAGCACATATATAAATCAATCCAATTATATATGCATTCAAATTTTTCAATACAATTACTTTATGAAATCTAGACTTCTTTTAATAAATGACGTTAAGTTTTCTCCTTTTAACAAGTTTTGAGATAATTTTGCAAGATCTAAAGATTGATTAATTAATCTTTTCTTTTTATCCTTATTTTTTGATTTTAATATTTCAGAACAGATTGGATTATTTACATTAATTATTAAATTATACATCTCTGGCATATTTCCAAACATACTGTTACCTCCACTTTGTTGCATTTCCTTCATCCTTCTCATGAATTCTGGAAAGGTAATTGTAAATGGAGCTGCATCACTATCCATAGCTTCTAGTTGAACTGTATACTTTTCTTTTGGAACAAATTCTTCAATTACACCCTTTAATTTGTCTTTTTCTTTTTCATCAAGTTTTGAAATTTCTTCACTATCTTTTTTGATTAATTTATCTATTACATCTGCGTCAACTCTTGAAAAAGCAACTTTATCATTACTTGATTCAATTTTTTGTATTAGATGACTTATTATTGGAGAATCTAGTAAAAGAACTTCATATCCTTTTTCTTTAGCCGCTTCGATGTATGGGTGTTGTTCATCTTTATTAGATGCATAAAGAATAATTAGTTTTTCATCTTTATCAGTTTGAGTTTTAGAAATTTTATCTTTTAACTCTTGAAAAGTGAAAAATTCATCATTCACCGTTGGATATAAAGCGAATTTTTGAGCTTTATCATAAAACTTTTCTTCGCTAAGCATTCCGTATTCTATAACAACTTTAATATCATTCCATTTTTTCTCAAATTCTTCACGATTTTTAGTAAAAAGAGAATTTAATTTATCTCCTACTTTTCTTGTTATGTAATTACTTATTTTTTTTACAGCTCCATCTGCTTGTAAATAACTTCTAGAAACATTTAAAGGTATATCAGGTGAATCTATAACACCTCTAAGAAGAGTTAGAAATTCTGGAACTATTCCCTCTACATTATCAGTAACAAAAACTTGGTTCTGATATAGCTGAATTTTATCTTTTTGAACATTTATATCATTTGAAATTTTAGGAAAGTATAATATTCCAGTTAGATTAAACGGGTAATCAACATTTAAATGAATATTAAAAAGAGGTTCTTCAAATTGCATTGGATATAGCTCTCTGTAAAATTCTTTGTATGAATTTTCATCTAAATCAGAGGGTGCTTTAGTCCATGCTGGATTAGAGTTGTTAATAATATCATCAACGGTTTCTTTGACTTCTTTTTCTTTATCTCCCTTTCCAATTTTATTAGTTATTTCTTTAGTTCCAAATTTGATTGGAACTGGCATGAACTTATTATACTTCGAAAGTAAGGTTCTTATTCTTGATTCTTCTAAGAATTCTTTAGAATCTTTATCAATGTGAAGAATTATTTCAGTTCCTCTATCTTTTTTGTCGCTTTTTGAAAGAGTATATTCAGGTGATCCATCACAAATCCAATGAGCTCCGCTATCATCCTTGTAAGATTTTGTGTTTATTTCTACTTTTTCAGCTACCATGAACGCTGAATAAAATCCAAGTCCAAAATGACCAATTATTCCGGTGTCTTTTGCCGAATCTTTATATTTTTCTAAAAACTCTTCTGCACCTGAAAATGCCACTTGGTTTATATATTTTTTAACCTCATCAATAGTCATACCTATACCTTGATCTATAATATGTAATTTTTTTCCCTTTTTATCAATTTTTATTTCAATAATAGGATTGTCTATTTTGATTTTATTTTCTCCAATACTACTTAAGTGTTTTAATTTAGAAGTAGCATCGGTTGCATTTGATATTAGTTCTCTAAGAAATATTTCGTGATCACTGTATAGAAACTTCTTAATTAGTGGAAATATATTTTCTACCGATACGTTAATTTTACCTTTTGCCATGATTATTTTTTTTTTAAATAAATCAAATCATATACCAAACAACTGTTAGTGACAAATTGACACTATTTAATGATTTTTTTTATATTATTGATTGATTATTTTTTATTTAAATTGCACTAAACAACAACTATATATTTATGTTCAATTCAAAAATTAGTGGTCTTGGTTATTATGTTCCTGATAACATAGTAACTAACAATGATTTGTTAAAAATAATGGATACTACTGATGAATGGATTCAAGAAAGAACAGGAATTAAAGAAAGACGTTGGATTGATCCCAAAACTGATGATAATACATCTTCAATGGCTGTAAAAGCTTCAAAAATAGCAATTGAGAGGTCCGGTTTGAAAAAAAATGATATCGATTTTATCGTGTTTGCTACATTAAGTCCAGACATGTATTTTCCGGGAGGAGGAGTTCGTGTTCAGGACATGCTAGATATGCCTACAATTGGTGCTTTAGATGTTCGTAACCAATGTTCTGGTTTTGTCTATGCAATTTCTGTTGCGGATCAGTTCATAAAAACGGGTATGTACAAGAATATTTTAGTTATAGGGTCTGAAAATCATTCTGGAGCATTGGATAAAACAACAAGAGGAAGAGGTATTACTGTTATTTTTGGTGACGGAGCAGGTGCTGCAATTTTATCCAGAAGTGAAGTTAAAGGAAGAGGAATATTATCTTCTCATCTTTACTCTGAGGGTAAACATGCTAGAGAATTAATGATGGATGGTCCTCATACAGGGAGATGGGTTCCTGAAATATTAGCAGATAATAATCCCGACGATCTATCGTTTTATCCATATATGAATGGACAATTTGTTTTTAAAAATGCAGTGACTCGTTTTTCTGAAGCTATATCAGATGGTTTAGAAGCCAATAATTTGAAGAGTGAAAATATTGATTTGCTAATTCCCCATCAAGCTAATTTAAGAATTTCTCAATTTGTTCAGCGTAGATTTAAACTTTCAGATGATCAGGTTTATAACAATATAATGCGTTACGGCAATACTACGGCTGCTTCAGTTATAATTGCTCTTACAGAAGCATGGGAACAAGGTAAAATAAAGGATAATGATTTGGTAGTTCTTGCTGCTTTTGGTGCAGGATTCACTTGGGGATCTGTTATTATACGATGGTAAAAAAAACTTTAGTTCTAGGTGCTTCTTTAAATCCTGATCGCTATTCAAATATGGCAGTAAAAAGACTGCTTTTAAATAATATTAATGTTAAGGCTATCGGTTCAAAAACTGGAACTATTGAAAAAGCTATAATAGAAAAAGATTTTATTAGTTTTAATAACATTCACACTGTCACATTATATCTAAATAGTGTAAAACAAAGAGATTATTATAATTATATCATCTCTTTAGATCCTAAAAGAGTGATTTTTAACCCTGGAACTGAAAACGAAGAGTTTTATTTACTACTAAAAAATGAATCTATAGATTATATTGAAGCTTGTACTTTAGTGTTACTTTCTACGAATCAATATTAAGCCAATAAAAGTTAGTAGTCCATTTAAAGGAAGTAGTTCGTATCCTATTTTATATCCACCTAAATAAGAGGGGTCTAGATTTCCAATAAAAATCATTATTAAAACAGATAGAGATGTAACAATCCAAACGTATTTATCATAAATTTTATAATTTGTAAAAATTCCAAAAGCAAATAAACCCAATAACGGACCATATGTATACCCAGCTAAAATTAATAAACCATCTAACACACTTGTGGTTAAATAATTTTTGAAAATAATAATTACTATAATTAGGACAAAACTCATAACTATATGAGTCCTTTTTCTAACTTTAATTTGATGTTCTATGCTTTTATTTTTTAAATCAATAAAATCAACACAGTACGAAGTTGTAAGAGAAGTTAAAGCGCTATCGGCACTGCTATAAGCAGCGGCAATTAAACCTAGTAAAAATGTTACTCCAATTAAGCTGCCTAATCCACTATTTAGTGCAATTTCAGGAAATAGTAAATCAGTATTTACAGAGCCGTTGAGTTCAGGAATTATAATATTGAATTTTGAAGAATAAATAAACAATAATGCACCTAATAATAAAAACAAAAAAGTTACAATAACAAGAACGATACTAAAAAAAATCATGTTTTTTTGGGCATCTTTTAAGGATTTACATGTTAGGTTTTTTTGCATCATATCTTGATCAAGACCTGTCATGCATATTGTTATAAACATCCCCCCAATAAAAGATTTATAAAAATGATTTTTTTCTAGTAAACTTTCAGTTACAAAAACTTTTGAATACGATTTTAACTCATCTGAATTAATGAAATCTGTAAAGGACCAGTCTAAACTTTTACTAATTAAATAAATAGAAAGCAAAACAGATATTAGCATAAATGTAGTTTGAAGAGTATCTGTCCAAACTATTGTTTTGATTCCTCCTCTAAATGTATAAATCCAGATTAATGAAACTGAAATCACAACTGTAATTTCAAAAGGAATATTTAATTTATTGAAAACAAATTGTTGTAACACTATAGCAACTAAATATAATCTAAAAGATGCTCCAGTAATTCTTGAAACAAAAAAGAAAAAAGCACCAGTTTTATGACTAACAGTTCCAAATCTAACTTTTAAATATTCGTATATAGACGTTAAGTTTAATTTGTAATAAATCGGCAATAATAAAAGTGCTACTACAAAATAACCAAACAGGTATCCTAAAACTACTTGAAAATATGTAAATTGAGTTGATCCAACATCTCCGGGCACTGAAATGAAGGTTATTCCAGATAATGAGGCCCCCACCATTCCAAACGCTACTAAGTACCATGGAGACTCTTTATTTGCTGAAAAAAATGTTGTATTGTCGTTGTTTCCAGTTGTTAAACTTGAGATAACAAAAAGTCCAAAGAAATAGAGAATTATAACTAAAATAATAATTGATGATTGCATTTTAAATGTTCTTGTTCAAATATACTAATTTATGGTTCTTACAAAATCTAGTAGTATCTTTAAAAAATGAATTTTTCATCAAAATTACTTGAAAATGCTGTTAACGAAATGTCCCAATTACCAGGAATAGGTAAAAGAACCGCCTTAAGGTTGGTGTTGTTTTTATTACAACAACCTAATTCACAAACTAAGGAACTCTCTAAATCTTTAAATGAACTCATAGATAATGTTGTTTTATGTGAAAGTTGCCATAATATTTCAGATATTGAATTATGTGAAATTTGTTCTAATAACAAAAGAAATAAATCTATTATATGTGTAGTTGAAGACATAAGAGATGTAATGGCGATTGAAAGCACAGGACAATTCAATGGAATTTATCATGTATTAGGCGGGAAAATTTCACCAATTGAGGGGATTGGTCCTAATCAATTAAACATTTCTTCTTTAATTAAAAAGGTTGAAAATAATGATATTTCAGAACTAATATTTGCACTTAGTGCTACTATGGAGGGTGATACAACTAATTTTTATGTGTACAAACAACTTGAGAATTCTGAAATTAAGATAACTACAATTGCAAGAGGAGTTTCCGTAGGAAATGAATTAGAATTCACAGATGAAGTTACTTTAGGAAGAAGTATTGTTAAAAGGATTCCTTTTGAAAATTCAATTAAAAATATTTCTTAGTTTTTTATTTAATATTTTTGTAATTAATTTAAATTAATTTTAATGTCTAAATTTCAACTTTTATTACCTAAAATGGGGGAAAGTGTTGAAGAAGCTACTATTGTAAATTGGCTGAAAAACACAGGTGATAAAATTAATATTGATGATCTGGTTGTTGAAATTGCTACTGATAAAGTAGACTCAGAAGTTCCAAGTGATGTTTCAGGTGTTTTAATTGAGAAATTATGTAGCGTTAATGATGTTGTCAAAGTAGGTCAACCTTTGGCTGTTATTGAAACTGATCAATTAATTGATAGTCAATTAATTTCAAAACCGATTAAGAAACTAAAATCTTCAGATGATGAAACAAAAAGTTTCATTATCAAAGCAAAAGAGATTATTGATACTCCGATAGAATATTCAAGTAAAAAAAACTACTCCCCTTTAGTAATGAATATTTCAAAAAAGGAAGGAATTGGGCTGAAGGAATTAGAAAAAATAAAAGGATCTGGTAAAGAAGGTAGAGTTACTAAAAATGATTTAATATTCTATATATCTGAAAAAAAAGAAGGAAAAGTAAAGGTCGATGATATAGAAATCTCTAATTTATCCCAAAAAAATAGTGACAATTTTTACGAGATGAGTAGAATGGAAAGATTGATTTCTGATCATATGATAAATAGTCAGAAAGAATCAGCTCACGTACATGCTTTTATTGAAGCGGATATAACTGAATTATGGAACTGGAGAGAAATAAATAAAAATATATTTTATAAAAGAGAGGGTGAAAAAATAACTTTTACTCCAATTTTTATAATGTTGGTTGCTCAAGTTTTAAAAGAATTTCCTATTCTCAACTCCAGTTTAGAGAAATATAATGTTATAAATAAAAAAAATATTAATATTGGAATGGCTACAGCTTTATCTGATGGAAATTTAATAGTTCCAGTTGTTAAAAATGCAGACCAATTAAGTTTAATTGGGTTAGTAAAAAAAGTTAATGATTTGGCAAATAGATCTAGACTCAGTAAATTGGAACCAGATGAAGTTCAAGATGGAACTTATACTATTAGTAATGTTGGAGTTTTTGAAACCTTGATGGGAACTCCTATAATTAATCAGCCTCAAGTTGGTATTTTAGCATTGGGTGCGATTCGAAAGGTTCCCTCAGTTATAGAAACAAACCATGGTGATTTTATTGGAGTTAGGAAAAAAATCATTTTATCTCACAGTTTTGATCATAGAATTGTAAATGGTGCTATGGGAGGAATGTTTATAAAAAAAATTAAAGATTTAATTGAAAACTGGGACTCGAACTTTCCAATCTAATATTAATTTTAAATGAATTTAAAAATATCAAAGCCAATTTGTTTTTTTGATTTAGAAACAACAGGTATTAATATTTCCTTAGATAGAATCGTTGAAATATCCATTTTAAAGGTATTTCCAAACGGAAATAAAGAATCAAAAACTTGGTTAGTTAATCCAGGCATTCCAATTCCTCTAGAAGTTTCAAATATTCACGGAATTACCAATGATACTGTCAAAAATAAACCTAGTTTTAAATCAATAGCTTCTGATGTAAAATCTATGCTTCAGAATTGTGATTTAGCAGGGTTTAACTCAAATAAGTTTGATATTCCATTACTTGCAGAAGAACTTTTGAGATCTGATATAGATTTTAGTTTAGAAAATATTTCAACAGTTGATGTCCAAAATATTTTTCATAAAATGGAACAAAGAACTTTAAGCGCTGCTTATAAATTTTATTGTGGAAAATCTTTAGAAAATGCTCATTCTTCAAAAGCTGACACTTTAGCAACCTTTGAAGTTTTAGAATCTCAAATTCAAAAATATCCTGATTTACAAAATGACATAAAATTTCTCTCTGAATTTTCAACCAGAGGAAAAAACGTAGATTTAGCAGGTTTTATTAAATATAATGAAGATGATATTCCGTGCTTTTCTTTTGGAAAACACAAGGGAAAAACTGTAGATTATATTTTAAAAAATGAACCTGGATATTTTGGTTGGTTATTAAATGCTGATTTTCCAATGTACACCAAAAAAGTTCTAACTCAATTGAGACTAAATAAGTTAAACAATAAGTTATAATATGAAGATTATTTGTGTAGGCAGAAATTATGATGATCACATTGAGGAGTTTAATAATAATAGACCAGATTCTCCAGTTTTATTTTTAAAACCAGAAACTTCGATTATTCGTAAAAATCAACCTTTTTTTATACCTAATTACTCTAAAAATATTCAATATGAAGTTGAAATTTTAGTTCAGATTAACAGACTTGGTAAATATATCTCAAGTGAATTTTCACATAAGTATTATGATGAAATTGGGTTAGGAATAGATTTTACAGCCAGAGATATTCAAAATGAATTAAAATCAAATGGACTTCCTTGGGAGAAATCAAAAGCTTTTGATGGATCTGCTTTGATAGGTAAATGGATAAATAAAAATAATTTTGAAAATCTAAATAATATTGATTTTTCTCTTGAAAAGAATGAAAAAGTTGTTCAAAAAGGAAATACATATAATATGTTATGGAAGATTGATGATTTAATTTCAGAAATATCAAACTATTTTACATTAAAAATTGGAGATATCATTTTTACAGGAACTCCCTCTGGAGTTGGTCCAGTTGAAGAAAATGACGTGTTGACTGGGTTTCTCGATAAAAAAGAAAGTTTTTCAATTAAAATAAAGTAAAAATGAAAGCCCAGATAATTACTATTGGAGACGAAATTTTAATTGGTCAAATTGTAGATACAAATTCAACTTTTATTTCCAAAGAATTAATTAGAATTGGTATAGAGGTAAGTAAAATAGTTTCAATTGGAGATTCTAAAAACCAAATTTTATTAAGTTTAAAAGAGGCTCAAGATAATTACGATATCGTAATATTAACTGGCGGATTAGGTCCAACTAATGATGATATCACCAAGGATGCATTTTGTGATTTTTTTAATGATGAATTAGTTCATAATCCAGAAATATTAATACATATTGAAAAGCTTTTTGAGAAATTTGTTGACAATCCAATTAATGAATTGAATAGGGCTCAAGCATTTCTGCCGTCTAAAGCTAAATTAATTCCAAACCTTTATGGTACCGCAGCGGGTATGAGTATTAAAGAAAAGAATACTCTTTTTATATCACTTCCTGGAGTTCCTTATGAAATGAAATCAATGATGACAGATTTTATAATTCCACAAATCAAGACAGAATATAAATGTCCAGTAATTATTAATAAAACCTTAATCACTTATGGAAAAGGAGAAAGTTATATTGCAAAAAAATTAAAAAACTTTGAATCGAATATTCCTTTAAATTTTAAATTGGCTTATTTGCCAAATCTAGGTCGAGTAAGGTTAAGATTGTCAGCCAAAGGGGATAATAAATCTGTTTTGGAAGAAAAAATGGATGAGTTAATTTTTAAGCTTTATAAAATTTTAGGAAAAATTATAATTGGATATGAAACTTTAAATCCAATTGAAAGTGAAATAGGAAAAAAACTTATCCACTTTAACCAAACTTTAGGTATTTCTGAGAGTTTGACTGGAGGATTGTTGTCATCAAGATTTACCACCTTTTCTGGCGCTTCGAAATATTTCAAAGGTTCTGTAGTTGCATATGACACTTCTATTAAAGAAAATATCTTGGGTATTCAACGTGATACAATTAAAAAATATTCAGTTGTTAGTTCACAGGTAGCGAATGAAATGGCAATAAAAACTAAAAAAATATTAGGTTGTGACTATTCAATTTCTACAACAGGAAATGCAGGTCCAAATAAAGGAGATTCAAATGAATTAATTGGAAAGATATTTATCTCAATTGCAACTCCAAAAGATGTCAAGTCATTCGAATTTAACTTTGGAAAAAACAGAGAAAAAAATATTAAAAAGACTGTTAACAAAGCTTTGGAACTATTATTTTCAGAATTATTAACTAGAGACTAAAAAATTTGGCAATACTCTAAAAAAGTTGTTAATTTGCAAACTGTTTAAAAAGACTTAATTATGTCAAAAGTTTGCGAAATATCCGGAAAAAAAGTTTTAGTTGGAAATAATGTCTCCAAAGCGATGAATAAAACTAAAAGAAGATTTGAACCTAATCTTATCAAAAAAAAGTTTTTTATTCCTGAAGAAGGAAAATGGATTACTTTAAAAGTTTCGACTTCAGTCCTCAAAACAATAAATAAAAATGGTATTTCAGCAGTTTTAAAAGAATCTAAAATTAATAGAGTTTAATTATGGCCAAGAAAGGAAATAGAGTTCAAGTTATATTAGAATGCACAGAGCATAAGAATTCTGGTTTAGCAGGAACCTCTAGATATATAACTACCAAAAATAAAAAAAATACCCCTGATAGATTAGAGATTAAAAAATTTAATCCTATCATGAAAAAAAATACTGTTCATAAAGAAATTAAATAATTTTAGGTCATGGCAAAAAAATCCGTAGCATCATTACAAACTGGCTCAAAAAGACTTTCTAAGGCAATTAAAATGGTAAAAAGCCCCAAAACTGGTGCATATATTTTTGTTGAGTCAATTATGGCGCCTGAAAAAGTAAATGACTGGTTAGCAAAAAAATAATATTATTTTTTTAGTTAAAATTTAAAGTCACTTTTTAGTGGCTTTTTTTGTTTTCATATATTTGAGATAATATTTTAATTATGAGTTTTTTTAAAAAGTTTTTTGGGATCAGTAAAAAAAAAGATATAAAAAGTCCTTTTATTGATAAAAAAGTACCTGAGCTCAAGAAGGAACCCGAAGTCAAAAAAGAACATGAAGTTAAAAAAGAACCTGTTTTAGAAGTAAAGAAATCAATTTTCACAAAACTTTTTACAAAAAAAAATAAAGAATCTCTTGATAAAGGATTAAAAAAATCTAGTTCTTCTTTTTTTAATAAAATTTCAAAAGTAATTATAGGGAAAAGCAAAGTAGATGATGATGTTCTAGACGAACTTGAAGAGATTTTAATCTCCTCGGACGTTGGAGTAAAGACCACACTTAAAATTATAGATAAAATTGAATCTAGAGTAGCAAAAGATAAATATATTAACTCAGATCAACTAGATTTAATATTGAAAGAAGAAATTATAGGTATTATCGATTCGTCTGACGAAGAAAGTAAATTGAATATTTCAAAAATTAGACCTCATGTTATTTTGGTAGTTGGAGTTAATGGAGTTGGTAAAACTACCTCGATTGGGAAAATGGCAAATTATTACAAATCTCAAGGATTAAAGGTCGTTATTGGAGCAGGTGATACATTTAGAGCAGCTGCAATCGACCAATTAGAAATATGGGCGAACAGAGTAGGGGTAGATTTAATAAAACAAGAAATGGGTAGTGATCCAGCTTCGGTTGCTTTTGACACTCTAGAGTCAGCAATCAATAAGAAAGCTGATGTTGTATTAATTGATACAGCAGGAAGACTTCATAATAAAACCAACTTAATGAACGAACTAAGTAAAATTAAAAGAGTTCTTCAAAAGAAAAATATTGATGCTCCTCATGAAGTTTTATTAGTTATTGATGGCTCAACTGGTCAGAATGCTTTTGAGCAAGCTAAACAATTTACTAATGTTACAGAAATTACAGCATTAGCCGTAACCAAATTAGATGGAACTGCTAAAGGGGGAGTAGTTTTAGGTATCTCAGATCAATTTAAAATTCCAATTAAATTTATTGGTATTGGAGAAGGCTTAGAAGATTTGCAATTATTTAATAAGATAGAATTTGTTGACTCATTTTTTAGTAAGTCATAATATTATTTTTTGAAACTAATAGACTCAAATATCACTAAACATCTACCAAAAATAACACTAGATTATGTTAATAACGATAGTAGTGTTTTTGAGTTTTATGGTAGAGATAATCAATTAGAAAATTACCAAGATCAGATTTTAGATAAAAAAAAGAATTATAATAATGATTTCAGAAAACCTTTAACAGATTTATTAGCATCAAATTATAAAAAAGTTCCAGAAAATTCTTTTCAAAATGATGCCATAAATAAATTAAAAAACAGTAATACATTCACTGTTACCACAGGGCATCAGCTTAATTTATTTACAGGTCCTTTATATTTTTTTTATAAAATAATTGATGCAATTAATCTTTGTAAAAAATTAAAACATAAATATCCTAAAAATGAATTTATACCTATTTATTGGATGGCATCTGAAGATCACGATTATAAAGAAATAAATTTTTTTAAAACAAACAACAAAAAATTTCATTGGGATGTTTCAACAAAAGGTGCAGTAGGTCACTTAGAGCCTAGTTCTTTAGACAGTTTATTTAATGAGATGATTGACTTTTTTGGAAATGAAAGTATTAATTCAAAAAAATTATTAAAACTATTCAAAAACGCATATTTAAATAACGATAACTTATCAGATGCAACCTTTGATTTAGTTCATAGTATATTTGGAAGACATGGTTTATTAATATTAAATCCGGATGATGCAAAACTTAAAAAAATTATTTGCGCTGATGTAATTGATGAGATTAAAAATAATAATTGTTACAATAATGTTACCCAGACAAATAAGAGTTTAGTTAATATTAACATAAAACCTCAAGTAAACCCGAGAGAAATAAATTTATTTTATTTGAAAAATAATTTACGCTCAAGAATACAAAGAGTAAATTCAGTATATAAAGTTTTAGAAACAGATTTTTCGTTTTCTGAAAATCAGATCATAAATGAAATTAATAATTTTCCCGAAAGATTTTCTCCAAATGTTTTATTTAGACCTTTCTTTCAGGAAAAGATTCTTCCTAATTTAGCTTATGTTGGTGGTGGAAGTGAAATTGCATATTGGCTTCAGCTAAAGAATTTTTTTATAAGTAAGGATTTACTATTTCCAATTCTAGTTGTTAGAAACTCTGTTCTTTTAGTTTCTCAAAAAATCAAAAAAAAATGTAAAAAATTAGAAATTCAAATACCAAATATTTTTAAAAACTCTAACGAATTAAGTGTGTTTTATCTCAGTAAAATTGTTAAAGAAGAAATTGATTTAACTAGTTTGAAAAAATCAATAAATGATAATTTTAATAAACTATATGAATTTAGTCTTAAGACTGATAAATCATTTCTTGGATCTTTAAAAGCTCAAGAGATTAAACAACTAAAAGGAATAGAAAATTTGGAAAAAAAACTAATTAAAGCACACAAGAAAAAACATAAAGAAAAAATTGAAAGGTTAAAATTAATTAAAGAAGAATTATTTCCTAATAACTCTTTGCAAGAAAGAGAAATTAATTTTTCTCATTTTTATTTAAACCATGGTGATGAATTTATTGATATTTTAATGGATAACTTAAACCCTTTTGAGAACAAATTTTTAGTTATTTCTTTATAAAAAAACTAGTTATATATTGTTTAAATAGTAATTTTGAATATGGAAGAAAAAGTTTTAATTATTGATTTTGGTTCTCAGTATACTCAGTTAATTGCTAGACGAATAAGGGAACTGTTTATTTACTGTGAGATATACCCTTATAACAGTAAAAGTATAAATTTTAATTCTTTTAAAGCTATAATACTTTCAGGATCTCCTTTTTCGGTAAGGTCTGAAGATGCGTTACATTTTGATTTATCTAAAATAAAAGGAATAAAACCTTTGTTAGGTGTATGCTACGGTGCACAATATATAGCTCATTTTAGTGGAGGTAAAGTTATTCCCTCTAACAAAAGAGAATACGGAAGAGCTAACTTAACATCTATTGATCACCAAGACCTTCTTTTTAAAAATATTCCAATCAATTCTCAAGTTTGGATGAGTCATAGTGATACAATAGAAAGTTTGCCTAATAATGCTAAATGTATTTCTAGCACTAAAGATGTTAAAAATGCAGCTTATTCTATTAAGGATGAGATGGTTTATGCTATTCAATTTCACCCAGAAGTTTACCATACAAAAAATGGAAAAGAGATACTCAAAAACTTTTTAGTCAACATTTCAAAATTGAAGCAAGATTGGACTCCAGATTCTTTTTCTAACAAATCGATTTTAGAAATTAAAAATAAGGTGGGTAATGAAAAGGTTATTTTAGGACTTTCTGGAGGTGTGGATTCTACTGTTTCAGCTATTCTTCTTCATAAAGCAATTGGAGAAAACTTACATTGTATTTTTGTAAATAATGGTCTTTTAAGAAAAAACGAGTTCTCGGATGTTTTAAATCAATATAAAGGAATGGGTTTAAATGTAAAAGGGGTGGATGCTTCAAATTATTTTATCAATCTTTTAAAGGGGGTTGCTGATCCAGAGCAAAAAAGAAAAATTATCGGAAAAGCTTTTATTGATGTTTTTGATAAAGAATCAAAGCTTATGAATGGTGCTAAATGGCTGGCACAAGGGACTATTTACCCAGATGTAATAGAATCTATTTCAGTTAAAGGTCCATCAGCTACAATAAAATCTCATCACAATGTTGGTGGTTTACCTGATTTCATGAAACTTTCTGTAATCGAACCTTTAAAAATGTTATTTAAAGACGAGGTAAGAAGAGTTGGAGCAGCTTTAAATATCGATAAAAACCTTCTCAAAAGACACCCATTTCCTGGACCAGGATTAGCAATTAGAATTTTAGGTGATATAACTCAAGAAAAAGTGGAAATATTACAAGAAGTAGATTCTATATTTATTAATGGACTAAAAGATAATAACCTATACGATAAGGTTTGGCAAGCTGGAGCAATTCTTTTATCTGTAAAAAGCGTAGGAGTTATGGGAGACGAAAGGACTTATGAAGAATGTGTTGCCTTGCGAGCAGTCGAGTCTACTGATGGAATGACAGCAGATTGGGTTAATCTTCCTTACGAATTTTTACAAAATATTTCTAATAAAATCATTAATAATGTAAAAGGTGTTAACAGAGTTGTTTATGATATAAGTTCCAAGCCACCAGCAACAATAGAATGGGAATAATTAATAAATTTAAAATATTATTTTTTTTATTACCTGTAATAATTTACTCTCAGGAAATTAATGAAAACCTGACGAATTTTTCTGTTGTAGATACTTTGATTCATAAAGTTCAAAAAAAACAAACACTTTACTTAATTTCTAAAATTTATAATATTACAATTGAAGACATCAGAAAGTATAATCCCCAAATAAAAGGCTCTAGGTTATCCCGAAAAATGCTCTTAAATATTCCTGTAAAGAGAGAGTTTTTAGAAAAAACAACGCCATTGTTAGTCAAAAATGATACAATAATATATGATTCTCTAAAAACAGATTATTTCAAGGTTAATTTAATAGATAGTACAATAAATAAAAAATTTATTAAAATTGCTATTCTAGCTCCTTTTAAATTAGACCAAATAGAATTAGATTCTGTGGAGAATTCTAAATTTTTATTAAAAAATTTAAATTTAACAACTGTTTCTTTGGACTTCTATAGTGGAGCAATTAACGCTATTAATATGGTCAAAAAAAGTGGAATAAACTTGGAAGTTGATGTGATAGATACTAAGAATAATTTTATTACTATTTCAGAAATAATTGATAATAAAACAATTGAAGATTATGATTTTATCTTAGGTCCATTAATACCTAGAAATATTAATCAATTATCTAGAGCAATCGTTAAATCTAAAATTCCTATTATATCTCCTTTAAGTTCTAAAGAAATTGAAATTAATGAAAATGTTGTACAGTCAATGCCCTCAAAATTAAATCAAAGAAATAGAATGTTAGAATATATAGATTTAATGATTGAAGATGAACCAGATCCATGCGTTATGATTATTTATGATAATAATCACGAAAATATAAAACAACAATTGTATGAAAGGTTTCCTTACGCGGAATTGATAAATACTGATGAGAATGATGGATATGTTGATCCTAAGGTTACCGATTCTTTATTAGTTTCAACAAAGAATAATATAGTTTTTTTAGAGTCTGAAAATTTAAATATTATAACTAGCGTTTCCTCTCTTTTGAATTCGCAGATTTCTAGTAAAAGAAATATTTCTATGTTAACTACTTTTAGATCTGATGTGTATGAAAATGAAAATATTTCATTTGAACATTTAGGTAATTTAAATTTTACATATCCAAGTTATTATATGCCTATTTACAATAATGAAAAAATCGATTTGTTTAATAATTCTTATTTAGAAGAATTTGGGAAACGTCCTAATAAAATAGCTATAAGGGGTCATGATATTATTCTCGACTTAATCTTAAGAGTCGCAAATAAAAAAAAATTTAATAAATCTATCAAAATTGGTGAAACTGAATATTTACAAAATAAATTTAATTATTTTCCTTTAAATAAGGGATTTATTAATAAGTCTATTTATTTGATTAAACATGAAAAGTTAAATATTTTAGAAATAAAATAAAATATCTTGTTGGAATGATTAGTAAAGTTTTTTATCAAGGAAACTTGAGAACTAAATGTGTCCATGAAAAATCTGGTAATGAATTCATTACAGATGCTCCTTTAGATAATTTTGGTAAAGGAGAAGCGTTCTCGCCGACAGATACTGTTGCTACTGCATTAGCATCTTGCATGATAACAGTTATGGCAATAAAGGCCAATCAATTAAATATTGATTTTAAAAACGTTTCAGCTAAAGTTGAAAAAATCATGTCTTCAAATCCCAGAAGAATCTCTGAAATTAGAGTTCATATTAACCTTCCTTTAAATATTTCATGTAATGAAAAGGTTTTGTTAGAGATTTCGGGAGATAATTGTCCAATTCATAATACTTTGAATCCTGAACTTATAAGAGTTGTGAATTATAATTGGATATAGAATGTGCAATTATAATTAAATAGAATCTCTTTCTTATTTCTTTTTGTATTTTTGACATCTTAAAGAATTTTTAGAATAATATTTAATGTCTAAATCAAAATTTATTTTTGTTACCGGCGGAGTAAGTTCTTCTTTAGGTAAAGGTATAATTTCAGCCTCTTTAGCTAAATTACTTCAATCAAGAGGGTTTAGTGTTACCATTCAGAAATTTGATCCCTACATAAATGTTGATCCTGGCACCTTAAATCCCTATGAACATGGAGAGTGTTATGTAACTGAAGATGGCGCCGAAACAGATCTTGATTTAGGTCATTATGAGAGATTTTTAAATGTTAAAACTTCTCAAGCTAACAATGTTACCACAGGAAGAGTTTATCAAACCGTTATTGAAAAAGAAAGAAAAGGTGAGTTTTTAGGTAAAACTGTTCAGGTAATTCCACACATTACTAATGAAATCAAAAGAAGAATTAGATTATTAGAAGATAAAGGAACTTTTGATGTAATTATCACTGAAATAGGAGGGACTGTTGGAGATATTGAATCTTTACCTTATATAGAATCAGTTCGTCAACTGAGATGGGAATTAGGAAAAAGTAATTCACTGGTAATTCATTTGACTTTAGTTCCATATTTGTCTGCAGCTAAAGAGTTGAAGACTAAGCCAACACAACATTCTGTAAAAACATTAATGGAAAGTGGTATTACTGCTGATATTTTAGTTTGTAGAACTGAACATGAAATTTCCGATGACATAAAAAATAAGTTAGCATTATTTTGTAATGTTGAAGTAGATTCTGTTATTCAATCAATCGATGCTTCAACTATTTATGAGGTCCCCTTGTTAATGAAAAATGAAAAATTAGATCAAGTTGTTCTTAGAAAGCTTAATTTAAAAAGTTCTAATGACACTAATTTAGAAAAGTGGTCTAATTTTGTAAAGAGGTTAAAGTTTCCAAAAAACAATATTAAAATTGGGTTAATTGGAAAGTATGTTGAACTTCAAGATTCTTATAAATCAATTTTAGAGTCTTTGATTCATGCGGGATCTGAGAATGAAACAAAGGTAGAAGTTGTGTCAATTCATTCAGAATATATTGATAAAAATCAAATTGAAAATGAAATTTCTAAGCTTGATGGAGTTTTAGTTGCACCCGGATTTGGTTCAAGGGGAATTGAAGGTAAAATAGATGCAATAAGATGTGCTAGAGAAAAAAATATCCCTTTTTTTGGAATATGTTTAGGGATGCAAATGGCTATTATTGAGTTTGCTAGAAATGTATTATGTCTAAAAGATGCTAATTCTACTGAAATGAATGAGAATACCACTAGCCCTGTAATTTCTTTAATGGAAAATCAAAAAAATATTACAAACAAAGGAGGTACAATGCGCTTAGGATCGTGGGAATGTAAAATTGAAATAAATTCTAAAGTTCATGGAATTTATAATTCTGAATTTATCAAGGAAAGACACCGGCACCGTTGGGAGTTAAATAATGATTACTTATGTGAATTACAGAAAAATGGAATAAAGACTAGTGGAGTTAACCCTGAAACCGGATTAGTTGAAATCATTGAGCTACCATCAAATAACTGGTTTATTGGTGTGCAATTCCATCCTGAATATAAGAGTACAGTTGAATGTCCTCATCCTTTATTTGTTTCTTTTGTAAGTGCATGTTTGAATTATAAAAAATCTAAAAATTAAATGGAAGAAAATAAAATTGATCCTTTTCAAATAATTGGATTTGTTATACTTATGGCAGGCTTATTTTGGTGGATTAATACAATTCCTGAAATTGATCAAGTAATTGTAGAAAACGAATCAAAAAATGAATTAGTTATTGACCAACCGGATAATTCATTGTTGGTTTTGAATAGCGAATTATCAAATTCATTTGATTTAAAGGAAAAAGATCAGAAACCTTTTATTGAATCTCGTTCTGATTCAGAAGAAGAAGTAATTATTGAAAATGAGGATCTTATTTTAAAATTTTCTTCTAAAGGAGGTCAATTAATTGAGGCTAAGTTAAAGAACTTTACTGATTACAAAGGAGATCCTTTGTATATGGTAAAAGATGGTAATCAAAATATCGATTTAAATTTTTCGACAATCTCTGGTAAATTAATAAATACATCTAATTATACTTTTAAACCCATTGTCAATACTAAATCAGATTATACCACTTTAACTATGGTTTTATCTGTTTCCGAAAATCAATATTTAAACTTTGAATATGTAGTTCCTAAAAAGGGATACATGATGGATTTTTCTATTACTTCCTCAGGTTTTAAAAGAGTTATTGATTATCAAAAATCTATTTTGTTGAATTGGGACTTAAAAGCATTTAGACAAGCTAAAAGCATTGAATATGAGAATAGGTATAGTCAATTATATTATCAATATGATGGAGAGGATACTGATTATTTGAGCTCCTACAGCGATAGTGAAGAGAAGGAAGATGCAGTTTCTTGGATTTCATATGGTCAGCATTTCTTTAATAGTATTCTAATTTTAGAAAATCCAATAAACGATGTTTCTTTCGAATCTAAAAAACTATTTGAAGAAGAAAGTAAAAAGGCATTATTCACTAAAAATTACACCTCATTAATTCCAATGGATTTAAACAACTCTGAATTTAATTCAAAAATGAATTTATATATTGGACCAAATGACTATGATATATTAAAAAATCAACAAAATAATATTTCTGAATCTATATATTTCGGATGGGGAATTTTTGGGTGGATAAATAAATTTATTTATTTCCCTTTATTTGGTTTTTTAGAAAAATATTTTTCAGCAGGCTTAGCTGTTATCTTAATGACTATTATAACTAGACTATTAATGTCGCCAGTTACATATAAAACTTATGTCTCCCAAGCAAGAATGAAAGTGATTAAGCCTGAAATCAGTGAACTTAACGAGAAATATAAAAATGACGCCATAAAAAAACAACAAGAGACCATGAAGTTGTATAACAAAGCTGGCGCGAACCCTCTTTTGGGTTGTGTTCCAGCTTTATTCCAATTACCTGTTTTTTATGCATTATTTTGTTTTTTTCCAATTGCTTTTCCTCTTCGCGGAAAACCATTTCTTTGGGCAGACGATCTTTCCTCATATGATGTTGTAGCAGAGCTTCCGTTTAGTATACCTTTTTATGGTGATCATGTTAGCTTATTACCAATTTTAGCTTCTATCGCAATTTTCTTCTATACAATGATGTCTTCTGCAGGTCAGATGCAACCAACTCAGCCAGGTATGCCAAACATGAAGTTTATTATGTATTTAATGCCTGTAATGATGTTGTTCTTTTTCAATAATTATGCGAGTGCTTTTAGTTTATATTATTTCATTTCTAATATTCTGACAATTTTAATCATGTTAATGATAAAACATTTTATAATTGATGAAGATAAGATTCGTCTTCAAATTCAAGAAAATAAAAAGAAGCCTTCTACTCAAAACAGATTTCAAAGAAAAATGAAAGAAATGATGGATAATGCAGAGAAGCAGAGAAAAATTCAAAATAAAAAATAGTTTTTATTAATTTTAGTTATGCCTAAAACAAAAACACGAGTAGTGGTTGCACTTTCTGGTGGAGTAGATTCTAGTGTTGCAGCTTATCTTTTGACTAAAAAAGGATATGAAGTTATTGGAATTTTCATGAAAAATTGGCATGATGAATCTGTTACAATTTCAAAAGAGTGTCCGTGGTTAGAAGATAGTTATGATGCAATGATGGTCTCTGAAAAACTTTCGATTCCTTTTCAAACAGTTGATTTAAGTGTAGAATATCATAAAAGAATAGTTGATTACATGTTTGATGAATATGAAAAAGGAAATACACCTAATCCCGATGTGTTATGTAATAGAGAAATTAAGTTTGATGTTTTTTTAAAAATTGCTTTAAAATTAGGTGCAGATTTTATCGCAACTGGTCACTATTGTAGGTTAGAAAAAATAAACAAAAATGATATAAGTATTTTTAGATTATTACAAGGAAAAGATGAGAATAAAGATCAATCTTATTTTTTATGTCAGTTATCTCAAAATCAGTTAAGTAAAACATTATTTCCGATTGGTGGACTAACAAAAAAAGAAGTTCGTCAAATTGCCAAGAAACAAGGTTTGATTACAGCAGAAAAAAAAGATTCTCAAGGATTATGTTTTATTGGAAAAGTAAAGTTACCTGATTTTCTTCAGCAAAAGCTGAAGTCTAAAGAGGGTAGGATTATTAAAATATCATCTGAAAGTAAAATATATTTAGACTTTAATACTAAAAATCATTCGTTAGATAATTTACATACTATTTCTAGTCCTTATAACTATGGACTAAGTGATGGTGAATGGGTAGGAAATCATTCAGGAGCTCATTTTTTTACAAATGGTCAAAGAAAAGGTTTAGCAGTTGGCGGAACAAAGGAGCCATTGTTTGTATTACAAACAGATGTTATTAATAATGTTATTTATGTCGGTGAGGGCAAAAATCATCCTGGATTACTAAAAAAAGTTCTTTTTATAAAGTTAGTTGACCTTCATCTTGTTAGAGAAGATAAGTTTTTAAAAAAAGACATATTGTTTAAGGTACAAGCTAGAATTAGATACCGTCAGCCACTTCAGGATGCAAATTTATTATTTGTAAACGATGGTGCTTTTTTAATTTTCGATAAAAAACAATCAGCTATTACAAAAGGTCAGTTTGCCGTTTGGTATGTTGAACAAGAACTTCTAGGTTCTGGAGTTATAAATTAATTTTAGTTTACAAAAGTTTCAAAATTTATTTCAATTTGATTTTTTGTAAGATCTTCTATAGTTTCTCTTTTACGTATTTCTATAAACTTATTATTTATAAATAAAATTTCTGGAGGTTTATATCTAGAATTATAATTGCTAGTCATTGAGAAACAATATGCTCCTGCATTTTTAAAACATAACACATCTCCTTCATTAATTTTAGAAATCCGTCTATTGGTTGCGAAAGTATCAGTTTCACATATGTATCCAACAACGGAATAGAAGCGTTCAGTGTCGTTAGGGTTTGAAATATTTTCTATATGGTGGTTTGATCCATACATCATTGGTCTTACAAAATGATTAAAACCTGAATCTACTTGTGCGAAAACTGTAGAGGTGGTTTGTTTTATAGAGTTAACCGAACAAAGAAAATGTCCTGCTTCACTCACTAAAAACTTACCAGGTTCAAAAACAAGTGTAAGTTCTTTACCGTATTCTTTACAAAAATCATTAAATCTTTTTGAGAGTTTAACACCAAGTTCTTCAACATTTGTTTCGTTATCTCCTGGGTAATAAGGAACCTTAAATCCACTTCCAAAATCAATGAATTCTAAATCTTCAAATTTAGACGCAACATCAAATAAAATTTCAGATGCATGAATGAATACCTCAATATCTAAAATATCGCTACCCGTGTGCATATGAATTCCATTTACTTTAATGTTAGTATTTTTTACAATTCTGAGTAAAAGTGGTATTTGATGAATGCTTATTCCAAATTTAGAATCTATATGACCTACAGAAATTTTATTGTTTCCGCCTGCCATCACATGTGGGTTTATCCTAATGCATACAGGGATTTCAGGATATAAGCTACCAAATTGTTCAAGCATATTTAAATTATCAATATTAATGTTTACCCCCATTTTGGAAACATTTTTTATTTCAGTAATTGAAACTCCATTGGGTGTGAATATTATTTTTTCAGGTTTAAATCCTGCCTTAATTCCTAATAAAACTTCTTGAATTGATACCGTATCTATGCCTGCTCCTAGGTGATTTATATACCTTAGAATAGATAAGTTAGATGAAGCTTTTACTGCATAATTTATTTTAAGATTTTTAACTGTCTTAAATGATTTAGTTAATCTATGGTATTGACTTTCTATTTTTGAAGCGTTATATATATAGGCAGGGGTGCCAAATTGTTTTGCTGCTAATTGTAATTCTTTGTTTTTCATTCAGCGAATTTATATCATATACGAATCATAGAATAATAATAAATGTTTTATCATATATATATAACATTTTGTTTAAATTGTAACATTATAAAATTTATATCTTAACCATCATTTGCTAATAGTTTGTTATTTTAGCATTTCAATATTTAATTATGAATTTACACGAGTATCAGGGGAAAAAGATTTTGGCAGAACATGGAGTTAATATTCAAAGAGGATATGTTTTGTCAAATAAAAAAGATACAATTAAAGTAGCTAATCAATTAGTAAAGGAGACTGGTACTGTTTGGTTTGTGGTAAAAGCTCAGATTCATGCTGGAGGGAGAGGAAAAGGAGGGGGTGTTAAACTTGCAAAAAATTTAGATGAATTAGAAAATATAGTTTCAGATATTTTAGGCATGCATTTGATTACTCCACAAACTTCTAAAGATGGTAAGTTGGTGAATCAAGTTCTTATAACAGAAGATGTTTATTATCCAGGAGATTCAGAACCTGAAGAGTTTTATATTTCAATTTTATTGAACAGAGAATCAGGTAAAAACATGATAATGTATTCCACAGAGGGTGGTATGGATATAGAATCTGTGGCAGAAAACAATCCTGAACTTATTTTTTACGAAGACATAGATCCTTTAATTGGAATTATTCCTTTTCAAGCAAGAAAAATTTCTTTTAATCTAGGTTTATCTGGGAAAGCATTTAAAGAAATGACCAAATTCATTACTTTGCTTTACAAGTCCTACATTTCTTCGGACTCCTCTCTTTTCGAAATTAATCCTGTTTTAAAAACCTCTGATGACAAAATCATGGCAGTTGATGCCAAAGTCACTCTTGATGATAATTCTATATTTAGACATAAAGAATACGAATCCTGGAGAGATTTAAAAGAGGAAAACCCTGTTGAGATTGAGGCTAGAGCTGTAGGTCTTAATTATGTGGATTTAGATGGTAATGTGGGTTGTATGGTAAACGGAGCAGGTTTAGCCATGGCTACTATGGATTTAATAAAGCAGTCTGGCGGAGACCCTGCTAACTTTTTAGATGTTGGAGGAACTGCAGATGCTAAAAGAGTTGAAACTGCTTTTAGATTAATTTTGAAAGATGAAAATGTGAAAGCTATTTTAGTTAATATTTTTGGTGGAATTGTAAGATGTGATAGGGTAGCTCAAGGAATAGTTGATGCCTATAATAACATGGGAGATTCAATCAATATTCCAATTATAGTTAGGCTTCAGGGAACTAATGCTGAAATTGCTAAAAAAATTATTGATAATTGTGAATTTAAAGTTTACAGTGCTATAGAATTTCAAGAGGCTGCAGATAAAATACAAGAATTATTGAACTAAAAGACATTATGTCATGTATTTTATATTAATAAGAGACAAAATGTCGTTAAATTAGTTTTGGTATTTTTATTGTGTTATTCATTTTGTTTAAAAATTTGTTTAACCTAAAAATTATACTTTATGAACTTAATAACAAAAAAACATTCTTTATTTCCAATAATTTTTGATGATTTTTTTAAAAATAACTGGGATATAAATGTTCCTAATAGTAATGAGAACATTCCTTCTCTTAATGTAAAGGAAAATGAAAAGGAATTTGTACTTGAGCTTGCTGTTCCAGGAATGAAAAACAAAGATTTCAAATTAGAAATTGATAATAGATTGTTATCAGTTTCTAATATTAATAAAAAAGTGAAATCTGATTATAATTACACTTTCAAAGAATTCGAGTTTTCATCTTTTGAAAAATCATTTGAATTACCAATTTCAGTTGAAAGAGATAAAATAAGTTCTTTTTATACAAATGGTATTTTATCCATAACACTTCCTAAGAGAAAAGAATTCCAAAATTTCTATAAAAAAATAATAAGTGTTAATTAATAAAAATTAGGGGAGACTTATCTCTCCTATTTTTAATATTAATTAATTAAAAATTAATCTTTCAGTAGCTTCATTATATCTCTTAATCTTGCTGCTTCAATAAAGTCTAATGATTTTGCTGCTTTTTCCATTTGAGATCTATATTTTCTCATTTCTTTATCTTTTTCAGTTTTTGAAAGACTCTTGATTTTTTCAGTAATATTTTTTTCTTTTTTAATATTTATTTGACTTTCTTCTTTAGTGAAGACATCTTTAATGCTTTTATTTAGCGGAGTGGGGGTTATATTAAATTTTTTATTATAAATTTTTTGTTTTTTTCTTCTATAAGATGTTTCGTCTATGGTTTTTTGCATGCTTTTAGTTGTTCTATTAGCATACAATATTGCTTTCCCATTTATATTTCTTGCTGCTCTTCCAATGGTTTGTGTTAGCGACCGATGACTTCTTAAAAAACCTTCTTTATCCGCATCTAATATTATAACAAGTGAAACTTCTGGTAAATCTAAACCTTCTCTTAAAAGATTAACTCCAACTAAAACATCAAATAATCCTTTTCTTAACCCTTGCATTATTTCCACTCTTTCAAGAGTGTCAATATCGCTATGAATGTACCGACATCTAATATCAATTCTGCTTAAAAATTTTACTAATTCTTCAGCCATTCTTTTGGTAAGTGTGGTAATTAATATTCTTTCATTTTTTTCTACTATTTCTTGAACTTCATTTATTAAATCATCAATTTGATTATCACTTGGTCTTATTTCAATTACAGGATCTAATAAGCCAGTAGGTCTAATAACTTGTTCAACAAAAATACCTTCAGTTTTGATTAATTCATAATCTGATGGTGTTGCACTCACATAAATAACTTGATTTTGAATACATTCAAATTCTTCATATTTCAACGGCCTATTATCCATGGCAGCAGGTAATCTAAAACCATATTCAACTAAATTTTCTTTTCTACTTTTATCTCCACCATACATTGCGTGGACTTGAGATAGAGTAACATGACTTTCATCTACAATCATTAAATAATCATCTGGAAAATAATCTAGTAGACAAAATGGTCTTGTTCCAGGCTCTCTTCCATCTATATATCTTGAATAGTTTTCAATCCCAGAACAGTATCCTAGTTCAGCTATCATTTCTAAGTCAAAATTAGTTCTTTCTTCTAGCCTTTTTGCTTCTAAATGTTTTCCTATTTCTTTAAAATAGGTTATTTGATTCAATAAATCTTCTCTAATTTTGTTCATTGCATTTTGAAGAACATCCGGAGATGTAGCAAACATATTTGCTGGATAAATAAATAACTTATTTAATTTTTCTGTTGTTTTATTTGTTAATGGATCAAATATTTCAATCTCTTCGATCTCGTCACCAAAAAAATGAATTTTAAATGCGTGATTTGCGTAGCTAGGAAAAATATCGATAATATCTCCAGAGACTCTAAAACATCCACTAGTTAAATCTAAATTAGATCTTGAATAAAGACTTTGAACAAGTTGATGTAAAAATTTTGTTCTAGATATAGCAAGGTTTTTTTTGATTTCAATAATATTTTTCTTGAACTCTACGGGATTACCTATCCCATACAAACAAGATACTGAGGCAATAACAATTACATCCCTTCTTCCTGAAAGTAATGATGAAGTAGTACTAAGTCTTAACTTTTCTATTTCTTCGTTTATTGATAAATCTTTTTCAATATAAGTTCCAGTAACGGGAAGATATGCTTCAGGCTGATAATAATCATAATATGACACAAAATATTCTACCGCATTTTTCGGAAAATACTGTTTAAATTCCGAGTATAATTGGGCCGCTAAAGTTTTATTATGAGCTAAAACTAATGTGGGTCTATTAAGTTTATTAATTACGTTAGCAACAGTGAAAGTTTTCCCTGAACCAGTAACTCCTTTTAAAACCTGAAATTTTAACTTATCATTAATTCCAGTAATAAGTTCTTTTATTGCTTCAGGTTGATCTCCAGTAGGACTATATTCTGATTGTAAATTAAACAAAATAAAATAAAAATTATTATTTCAAATTTACGATAATAACTTACCAAATAATAAATAAGTTAACTTTGAAAAAAATTTTAAATGAATAAAAAATTAATGTCAAAAAAAAAACCTTCTTATAAAATAAGTGAGGATTTAAATAATTATTTGATTTTATACAATAGAAAATTAATTATACCAATTTTTTATGAAGATTTAAAAAGATTTTCAGGTTCCGTTTCTGTTTATAATAACAAAGATGTTGACACACTTTGGGTAAGAGTGTTTTATTCTGATTTTGAAAGAAAAGAAATTGATGAAAATTTAAAAAAAGTATACAATTTATTGCATTCAGATGGAAACGAGCTAAACATGGAGTTCTTAAATGTAGATGCAATAGACTATTGTACTTTTGGAAATTCAAAACCTTTTAGAGTGAAAATTAGAAATATATTAAATGATAATTTTACTTATTTCTATGTAAAAAAAGCAGATGCTTCAAGAGTTTATGGTTTAGAACTAGAGCATATTTTATCACCATATAATTTAAATTTTTTAGTTTTTGAAGACACTCTAATTGAAGAGCATATTACTGGTATACCCGGAGATGAATTTTTGGATGAATTTCTTCCAAAATGTAATGACATGGAAAAAGCACAAATTGCTAAAGAATTTGTAAAGTTTAATGAAAGGTGTATGATTAGACTTTTAGGAGATATGAGATCTTATAACTATGTAATCATTCCCACTCATGACTTTGATCAAGTTGTATATAAAATTAGAGCAATTGATTTTGATCAACAATGTTATGAGGGTAATTTACAAATTTATAGACCGCAATTTTTTAAAGAAAATAAAAGAATTATCAATATAATTAAGGAAAAATTACAAAAGAATTCTGTTGATCAATACAAAATTGAAGAAAGATCAATTATTGCTAAAAGAATATTAAGCTCAGTAGAAAGATCTAAAAAAATTCTTAAATGTATGCTGAGTGATAATATTTCCAAAAAAGAAAATATAAAGTTATTATCCCAACAAATTTATTCTCTTACAGCAGACAGTAATTTTAAAAACGCTTCATGTATGGGCGAAATCATGAAGGCTTCTTTTGACTATATTTTAAAGAATTATGAAAATCATGAAATGCTTAGTGTAGATTAATAATAACTATCGTAGCCAAATTCATCTACAGAGAAATCTTTATCATTTTTATCAGCTACAAATATTTTTTCAGGTGCATTAATTGGTATAGTTCCATTAGAAAAAATATATTTAGGATAAATAGTATTTTTTTTCTGTTTTTTAATTTCAAAAATTTCTACAAAAAAGGTCCAAAGTTTTAAAAAATCATATATGTAAATAAATTTTTTTTGATTTTCATTTACTATAGAATTTAGTTTAGTTTCTTTCATCAATAATTCGTTATTGCCTTCAAAAAAATTATCCAATACTATTTCTTGACCTTGTTTCCACTCTTCATCACTTATGTAAAATGAAGCCATTTCTTTTCCATCAAATTCAAAACAATTTATTATAGCTAGATGGAGTTCTTCAAATGTATTGTTGTCTGAGATTTCGAAATCCCTAATAACATCTTCTTTAGAATCCAGTATAACTCTTATTCTGTATAGCATTTAATATGTTTTTTTAAAATGTAGCATGCAATAAAATTGCAGTCCAAACAATATAGTTGCTAATAATAAATGAATTGGTTGACTAAAAATAGGGAAATCTATATAGAACATAATAACCCCAACTAGTATCTCAAGAAAAATAACAAAAACAATTTTTTCAATTATTCTAGAAGAATATTTTTTTGTTTTAATTAGATAAAAAAGTGTGAAATTTATTATTAGAATTAATATTGAAAATGTTCTGTGAAAATAAAAATAAAAGTCCGGTGCATCTAGCCATTTATCTTTGTTTTTTGGCCCCAATATTTCATATTGTAAGTCTATAAACTCTCTTACTTGAGTTCCTATTACTATTTGAAATAAGCTGATTAAAACAGAAAATATTACTAAATTTCTAACTAAATTATCTTTTATAATATTGTCTTTTTCATCTTGTTCTGCTAAAAAAATAGAATAAATAATTAAACAAATAATTACTAACGCCATTAACATGTGTACCGTAATTTTGTATGGAGCTAAATTCGAGTCAACTACTAGTTTTCCTAACCATGCTTGAAAGCCCATTCCAAAAATTATTAATAATGAGTTTAGTATTAATATTTTTTTTTGTTTGAAGTAATAAAATGAAATAAATAACATTATTAAAGTCGATAATCCTGCTATTACACCAATTAATCTATTAATAAATTCAATCCAAGTTTTTGTAGAATCAAATTCAGAGTAATCGTGTTTAGTGTAATTAACCCAATTAGAAATGTTTAAAACATTATTTGAAATAAAATCTTTTTTAGCGACTATTAATTTGCCATCATATTTTAAAATAATTCCTTTTTTGTAATTTTTGTTTGGAGACCATTCTATTTGTGAGGCTTTAGTTGGGGGGATTAGATGTCCAAAACATTTTGGCCAATCTGGACAGCCCATACCACTTCCTGTCATTCTTACAAATGACCCTGCTAGAATTACAAGAAAAACTAAAATCAAACTTATCTTAGATATTAAAACAAAATATTTTTTCATTTATTAGTTTTTTAATCCCATTTTATTGCCTTGTTCTATCATCAAAGATTTAGCTGAGTTGTAATCATTAGTTATTTTACCATCAAGAATTGAATCTTTTATGAATTCCTTTAAAACGCCAATTTCTTTTCCAGGTTTTAATTTGAAATAATTCATTATTTCTTCCCCTGAAATAGGAGGTTGAAAATTCCTTATATGATCTCTTTTTTCTACCTCAATAATTTTTTTTCTTACTGTTTTGAAATTATTTAAATATTTTCTGAACCTATTAGGGTTTTTTGTTGTTATATCAGCTTCACATAAAGTCAATAGATCATCTACATCCTGCTTTGCATCATAAATTAATCTTCTTACCGCCGAATCAGAAACATTATCATTAGACAAAATAATAGGTCTTGAGCTCATGTATATAATTTTTTGAACATATTTTAATTTATTATTTAATGGTAGATTTAGTCTCTTAAATATTTTAAAAACCATTTTAGAACCTTTAAGTTCATGTCCATGAAATGTCCATCCAATTTTTTTAATAAACTTTTTTGTGGGAGCTTTACCTATATCATGTAATAATGCCGACCATCTTAGCCATAGGTTATTGGTAGTATTACATATATTATCAAGTACTTCCAAAGTATGATAGAAATTATCTTTGTGTTTCTGCCCCTCAATTTCCTCAATACCTTTTAAAGACGTTAGTTCTGGTAAAATTATTTCTAAAATTCCAGTTTGATAAAGAATTTTAAAACCTGTTGATGGTGTTTTAGTCATCAATATTTTATTTAATTCTTCGGAAATTCTTTCTCCAGAAATTATTTTAATTCTATTTTTTTCTAATGAGATAGTTTTTAGACACTTTGGATCAATTAAAAATCCAAGTTGACATGAAAATCTAATTGCCCTTAACATTCTTAGAGGATCATCAGAAAAAGTTTTAATTGGATCTAAGGGTGTTATTATTAGTTTTTTAGAAATATCATTTAAACCATTAAAATTATCTAAAATTTTACCCCAATTTTTTGAATTTAAACATATACCAATACTATTAATAGTGAAATCTCTTCTGTTTATGTCATCTTGCAAAGTTCCTATTTCTACTTCTGGATTTCGACTTGAAGATATATAACTTTCTTTTCTGGAACCTACAAACTCTAAATCTATATTTTTATATTTAAAAGCTGCTGTTCTAAAATTTTTATAAATTTTTACTTTTGTTAAAGGAGTTAGTTTTTTACAAACTTTTTTAGCTATTTCAATTCCATCTCCTACCACTAAAATATCTACATCTTTTGGTTCATATTTACCCATAACTAAGTCTCTAACATATCCACCAATTATAAAACACTCTAGATTACTTTCATCGGCAATTTGAGAAATAACTTTAAATAACTTAATATTTATATTTTTTTTTATTAAACTTTCAAACATTTCAAGATCTTAAAGTTGTTATAGAACCATCTTTATTTATTTTAATAATTTTTGAAGCTTTATCTAGTTTTTGATTTCTTTTTAAATTAACAGCATAATCTACCTTTTCCAAGATAGTATTATTTATATCTTTAAAATAAATAGGAAATTTTTCACCTGAAATATTAACAGATGTAGAAATTATTGGTTTTTTAAATTCTTTTAACAAATTATTGCAAAATGGATCTTTTGGAATTCTAATTCCAATTGAATCAGAGTAAGTTTCAAGGTTTTTTACTTCCTCATAAATTACTGTTATAGGTTTTTCTAGAACACTCAAAACATCAATAATTGATTGATTTATATTAGTATATTTTTTTATCATTTTATAATTACTCATTAAACAAATTAATGGTAAAGATTTACATCTTTTTTTTAATTTATAAATTCTATTAATTGAGTTCTGGTTAGTAGCATCACATCCTATTGCCCAAATGGTATCACTTGGATAAATAATTATACCTCCGTTGTTAAGATATTTAACAGTTTTTTCAATTTCTAAAACCATTGATTTAGCAATATTTAAGCAGATACACTATACTCTCTTAATGCATTATTTAAAGAAGTCTTTTTATCTGTACTTTCCTTTCTTTTACCAATTATTAATGCACATGGAACTTGAAATTCACCAGCTTTGAATCTTTTTGTATAAGAGCCAGGAATTACAACAGATCTTGCAGGGACTTCACCTTTAGATTCTATTGGTTGATCTCCCGTAACATCAATAATTTTTGTAGATGCGGTAAGAACGACATTTGCGCCTAATACAGCCTCTTTACAAACTCTAACTCCCTCAACAACTATACACCTAGATCCAATAAACGCATTATCCTCAATAATAACAGGTGATGCTTGTAGTGGTTCTAAAACTCCTCCAATTCCAACTCCACCACTTAAATGAACATTTTTACCTATCTGTGCACAGCTTCCAACTGTTGCCCAAGTATCTACCATAGTTCCTTGATCAACATAAGAACCAATATTCACATAAGAAGGCATTAAAATTACACCCTTACTAATATACGCACCATGTCTAGCTATTGCGAGAGGAACTACCCTAATACCTTTTTCTGCATAATTTTTTTTCAATGGAATTTTGTCATGAAATTCTAAGGGACCAATTTCTATAGTTTTCATTTTTTGAATTGGAAAATACATTATCACGGCTTTTTTTATCCATTCATTAATAATCCATCCATTTTTGGAGGGCTCAGCAACTCTAATTTCTCCATTATCTAAACTGTTAATTACAGAATATATAGCTTGCTTTGTATCTTCGTTTGTCAATAAGGACTGATTTTCCCATGCAGATTCAATAATTTTTTTCACTTTTATTTTTTTTTCAAATATACATCCTAATTAATACTTTCATATATTTTAACCTTAATAATTAATGATTTAACTTTGATAAATGTCTAAAATTATTGCTATTGATTATGGTTTAAAAAGAATTGGAATTGCAATATCAGATGAATCTAGGATATTAGCATTTGGACTGACAACGGTATCTAATTCTGAAATAAACTCTTATCTAAATCAACTTCTTAAAAAAGAGAAGGTGGATACTTTTGTAATTGGAAAGCCTTTACAAAAAAATCACTCTCCATCTCAAATAGAAGATGCAATTTTGTTTTTCATAAAAAAAATTAATAAGTTATTTCCTCATGTTATTATTGAAAGATATGATGAAAGGTTTACATCTATAATTGCAAAAAAAACAATATTAGATAGTGGAGTTAATAAAAAAAAAAGAAGAAATAAGGATTTAGTTGATAAAATTAGTGCAACTATCATACTACAGTCATACCTTGAAAATAAATAATTATGATATTACCAATTATGGCTTTTGGAAGCCCTATTTTAAAAACTAAATGTCATGAAATTAATAGTGACTTTAAAGATTTAAATATTTTAATCCAAAATATGTGGGAAACAATGTATGCTGCAAGTGGAGTAGGGCTAGCAGCACCTCAAATTGGTAAAGAAATTCGTTTGTTTATTGTCGATGCTTCCCCTTTTGCTGTAGATAAAGAGTTGAGTCTAACAGAAAGAAGTCAACTGAAAAATTTTAAAAAAATTTTTATTAACCCACAGATAGTCTGGTCTTCTTCAAATTCATGCAATTTTAATGAAGGATGCCTTAGTATTCCGGATATTCGTGAAGATATAAAAAGAGATGATCAAATTGAGATTCATTATCAAGATGAGAAATTTAAAAATAAAGTTTTAAAATTAGATGGACTTTGCGCTAGGGTTGTCCAACATGAATATGATCATATTGAAGGAGTACTATTTACCGATAAGCTAAGTTCTTTTAAAAAAAAATTACTTAAAAAGAAATTAAAAAATATTTCTTTAGGAAAAGTTAATTGTGACTACCCAATGTCTTTTTTCAATTAAACCCCTATGTCAAAAGAAAAACAAATTAATTCTATTAAACGCTTATTGTTAATAATGGATGAATTAAGAGAAAAATGTCCTTGGGATAAGAAACAGACTTTTGATTCTCTAAAACCATTAACTATTGAGGAAACATATGAGCTTGTTGATGCAATTTCAGAAAATAACATTGATGAAATTAAGAATGAGTTAGGAGATTTACTCTTACATGTTATTTTTTATTCAAAAATTGCAAGTGAAACTAATAAGTTCGATATTTCTGATGTAGCTGATAGTATTTCTGAAAAATTAATATATAGACATCCTCATGTTTATAAAAATCAAACTAAAATCTCTGAACAAGAGGTTAAATTGAATTGGGAAAAATTAAAGCTTAAAGATGGAAATAATAGTGTTTTACAAGGGGTTCCTAAAACACTTCCACCAATTTTAAAATCCATGAGAATACAACAAAAGGTATCAAATATTGGTTTCAAGTGGATAGAAAATAAAAATGTAAAGGAAAAAGTTCTAGAAGAACTAGAAGAATTTTTAGAAGAAACAAATTTAAATAATTCACAAAAAATTCAAGATGAGTTTGGGGATCTTTTATTTTCTCTAATTAATTATGGTAGATTTATAGGCATAGACCCAAATAGTTCATTGGAAAAAACTAATAAAAAATTTATTAAAAGATTCATGAGTTTAGAAAGTAAAATAAATTTAGAGAAAAAAAATTTTCAAAGTTACAGCAAAAAAGAATTGATTAGACTTTGGAATTTGGCCAAAAAAAATGATTAAGTTTTTAGAATTTTTTTTTGCAAATTAATTCTATCAATTCGTTTTTTATTCTTTTCAATATCACTGTAAACTTTATTCAAAAGCTTATTCTCTTTTGATTTTTCGTTAAAAAAAGAAAGATTATTTTCCAAAGTAGACATTTCTTTTTTTAATAATTCTTGTTCTTTGTTTAAAATAATTATTTTTTTATTTTTTTCGTTATCGTCCATTGTTTGAATTTTAGTTTCAAACAGTTTTATTTTTGAATCTTCAATATTTAGTCCATTGGACTTAAAAATTTCAAGTATAGTTTCTTCAAATTTAAGTTCTATCTCTCGACTTTTAAGTCCTAAATCTGCCCATTGTTTAAACAAATCATCTGTATTTAAATCAGAGTTTTTAACTGTAATCTTTTTTAAAAATTTAATTTGAGATTCTAGGTTTTTTTGTGTTTCTTTAATTTTGTTCAGTTTATCTTCATCCATCTTATTAAAAAAGTAATTACACAGTGTTTTAAACTGTTGCCAATTTTTTTCATTAATTTTATAAGGAACAGGATTAATATTTTTCCAGTTTTTTTGAAGATTTATAATTTCTTTTTTACTTTTTTCTAAATCACTATTTTCTTTTAAATTTTTTGCTTTAGTGATTAGTTCTTCCTGTTTACAGATATTTTCTTTATACAGTTTTTTTAAATTTTTATAAAAAAGATTTTTTAAAAAATAATAATTTTTAATTTTTTCTTTATATTTTTTCCAAAACTCATTTTTTTTGTTTGAGGGAATTGGCCCTGTAGTTTCTAATATCCTCTTGATGTCCTCAAATTCTTTAATTTTTTTTTGCCACTCTTTTGTAGTATTACTTTTATGTGATATTAGTTTTTCCATTTCAATTAATAGACCCTCTTTCTTTTTTAGGTTATCTTTTAAAATAGAATCTTTATTTTTGTCAAATTCTTTCTTATTTGAATGTATATGTTCACCTATTTCTGAAAACTTTTTATCTAAATCTTTATCATTTTCTTTTTTTATAGGTCCAATTTCATATTTCCATTTTTTATTTAGTCTTTCAAAATATTTATAAGCCTTTTGCTTGTCTTCAATTTTAGTTAATTCCGAGGCTTGTTTTATTAAAGATTCTTTTTCTCTTAAGTTATATTCTATGTCTATTTCTTTGAACTTTCTATTTAAATGTAGATAATCGTAAAAGTTCTTCACATGGTGTTGGAAATTATTCCAAATTATCCCATCATTTGTTCTAGGAACTGGACCGATTTTAAACCAACTTTCTTGAATTGTTTTAAATTCTAAATATTTTTCACTCATCTTATTATCCAGAACTATAAGTTTTTTTAAACTTTCGATAAGTTTTTTCTTTTCATCTAAGTTTTTTTTTAGATTAATATTTCTATTCTTATCTGTTTTCACTTTTTTTATTTAAGTATACTTTTTTTTTCTTAACTATTCCAAATTTTCCAACTCTCATCTGCTTGTATTTCCAACATTTCAATTCCATTTATCAATGTAGCTTTTTGTTTTTTGCATTTTTTTAAAAACTCAGTTTCAATTGGATTATAAATTAAATCATAGCAAATATGTTTTTCATTAATATATTTATATGGTAAATCTGGATATTCTTTTATTTTAGGAAAAGTTCCTAATGGACTACAATTTATTATAATTTGACATTCTTTCATTGTTTTAGAATCTATTAAATTGTATGTTAAATCTCCCCTATAACTATTTCTTGAAACTACTAAGCATGAAATATTTATTTTCTTTAATGCATATATTATAGCTTTTGAAGCTCCACCTGATCCTAATAACATTGCTTTTTTGTGTTCCCTTTTTATAAATGGTTTTATTGATTTTAAAAAACCTATATGATCTGTATTATATCCTATTAATTTATTATTTATATCAAACTTTATAGTGTTTACTGCACCTATTTTTAGTGCTTCGTCATCCAACTTATCTAAAAATGGAATTATTTTTTCTTTATAAGGAATTGTTACATTTAGTCCATTAATAATATCATCTTTAATTATATTTTTGAATTCATTTATATCTGATAAATCAAAATTTTTATATATATTTTGATTTAATTTTGACGAAAGAAATTTTTCAGTAAAATATTTTTTTGAAAAAGAATAATTAATTTTTTTCCCTATAAGTCCATATATTTTTTTTTCTTGAGACATATTTTTCTACATATAATACAATAACTAGTCCGCTAATTACACATGCTAAAGCTATAATATCTTTGGTTTGACTAAGATCTGGTAAATATCTTAAATAATTATTTGAGATTTCTAAATTATTAAATTCCTCAATATATGATTTTTTCCATGGCCAAATCATTAATAATGATCCCGAAACAAATCCAATTATTAACTGGTTAACCGTATTTTCATAATTATTTATTAACCAACTTAAAATATTTGACAATAAAATTAATCCAAATACTGAACCCAAAGAAAAAACAATTAATATTCTTATTAAGTTAAAATCTATATCATTAAAGTTGTCCATATTGGTTATTATCCAAACTGACTCTATTAATGCATCAACTGAATCCACTAAAAGAAGTTTATAGTTTCCAAGAAGTATTAAAAGAAAAGAACCAGAAATTCCAGGTATTATCATACCGCAAATACTTATCATTCCACAAAAAAAAACAAATAATAGATTTTGGTTTTCCGAAATAGGGTCTGATATACTTAAAATAAATCCTATTGAAAACCCAATGCAAAGATAAATTATGTCTTTCTTATTATTAACCTTATTTTGATTGATTAATATAAATAATGAAGCTATTATCATTCCAAAGAAAAAAGACCAAACATTTAATTCTGATATTTTAAAAAAAAAATCTAAAATTTTTGAAGTAGTAAAATAGCTTACTATTATTCCCAAAAGAACAATTACTAAAAAAAGTCCATTGTATTCTTTTTCAATTTTTTTGAAATTTCCTCGTAAAAGAGCTTTAATAGTTTTTATGTTTAATGATTTAAAAGTAATAACCATTTCATGATAAAAACCTGTAATTAATGCTACAAGCCCCCCAGATATTCCAGGCAATTTATTGGCAGTACCCATTAGAACACTTTTAAAAAAAAGAATCAGTAAATCTTGTTTATTTCTTTTTTGCATTTTTTTTAGATAAATATTCTAAAACTAAAACTGATAGAAGCCCAATTAAAATAAAAAACATTCCAAATTTAAATTCACTATTTGTGAAATATCCCTTTGGAATATACAAATTTGAAATAAACAGTTCATTCGTCAAAGGTTTTATTTTCCATGGCCATAAAGAAGGTAGGGATCCGATCATAAATCCAACTAAGCAAGAGATTGTATTATTTTTATGGTTGTTATAAGACCACGTCAAAAATTTAGAAAATAATTTAACACTTAATAATGCCCCTAATATAAATGATGCAAATTTTAAAAAATATTCAGAATTAAGTTTAATAACTTCTTTTAATATATTCAGTAATGCTTCATAAGCACCTAGTAGAACTAAAATGTAAGCTCCAGAAACACCTGGAAGCAGCATCGCAGTTATACTTATCATTCCACAAAAAAATAAATAGATGTTATTTATTTCTCTAATTTCAGGGTTTAATGTTTGGACTATAATAGCTACTAATAACCCAAAAAGTATAAAATAAATTTGAGAGGGAATAAAAAATTGTGAATTTTTAAAATTCCAATTTTTTATTTCTCTAAAAAGAAAGAATATTCCAGCCAATATTAGTCCAAAGAAAAAAGACCACAATGATATTGGATGCTTTCCAATCAAATAAGTTATATAATGACTTAAAATTACTATGCTGGATAATATTCCTAAAACTAGTGTGGACAAAAAACTTAGATTGTATTTGTTCCATGCATTTCTAAATTTTCCTTTTATTATTAATTTAAATAATTTTATATCAATTTGATTCAAAGTTTTTAGGAATTCCTCATAAACTCCTGTTATAATGGCAATTGTTCCGCCTGATACACCTGGGATTATATCAGCTATACCCATAGCCATTCCCTTTAGAAAAATTGAAAAACGTAAGAACGTATGTTTTTTCATTTCGTTAAAATTAAGGTAATTAAACTTATTTTAGAATGTATGCATTTTTTTAAAAACTTGCAATTTTGGAATTAAGGGGAATAACTCTTTAAAATAGTCATATTTAGAAGGTTTATAAAAATATGCTTTTTTTAAGTGAGTTATTGCACTTTCTTTATCATGAATCCTAAAATAAATAGCCGATAATAAATAATTTATTTCATTTTCGGCAGATTTTGGAAATAAATCAATTGATTTCAAAAGTCTCAATAAATAGATTTTCGTTATGTGGAATTTTAATTAAAGTTTGAGTTAAAAAAATAAGAGTATTTATATCTAATTTACCTAGAGAGAGTATTTCTTTTATTCCAATTTCAACTTCTTCAAAAAGTTCTAGTTGGATGTTTATTTTAGTATATAACTCCCAATATTTTATTTTTTCAGAATCGATTTCAAGAGCTTTAATTAAATTAGCTTTAGATTCAGTATAATTTTTTTTGTTGAAATAATGAAGGGCAATAGACATCCAAGCCTTATCATGTATAGGATCTTCTTCGGCAGTTTGAACAAAATAAGATAAAGCTATGTCATGATTCCCTAATTTATTATGACATCTCCCAATTCTAAATAATGCGAATGAAGTAGGTTGATTAATTCCTATAGATATTTCATATTTTTCAATTGCTTCATTTATTCTATTTAATTTTTCGAGAATTTTGGCCATTTCTATATAAGCACCAATAAAAGAATCGTCTGAGATAATTGCAAAATCAAATGCGCTTAATGCTTCTTCATACATTTTATCTTTTGCATATTGCTTTCCCAATTGATGCCATGCAATTTCACAATATGGATTTAATTCTAAAAAATCATTTAAATAGCTTACTGTACTTTGTGAATCTCCTATAGCATCAAAACAATAAAGTATATTATTTAAAATAGAATAATCAAAGTTGTTTTGTTCCAAACATCTGATGAACATTTTTTTTGCTTTATGAAAATCATCTAAAAACAAATATTCTTTACCAATTAAAGATATCGCATCAAAGTACAAATCTGAATTTTCGTTAATTTGTTCTAGGAAATCAATTGCTTTAAGATGATTTTTTTTCTTAGAAAGGATTTTTGCTTTTTGAATTATAATATCTGGATTATAGGGGTCTATTTCATAAATATTTTCAGCAATTTTCTCTGCTTCGATCAACTCATTATTTAACAATAAAATTTCAATGTGCAAAAGTGAAAGTATAGTTGATTTAGGGTATTGTTTTAAAGCTAAAGAAACAGCCTTTTTTGCAAGTGAAGCATTGCCAATTTCTAAATAATAAACTATTATTTCTTCAAATTCATTTGAATCAAAAAACAAAAATGAATTTGTTTTTAGCATTGATTCAAATTTAAAAATAGATTGATTTTGAAATTCTTCAAATTCTTCTTCCATTTATAATATATTTTTCATAAAAGTAGTAAGACTAAATAATTAGATATTAGTATTTAAATTATCTTTTTAACAAACTAATTAACACTATTGTTTATTTTATTCAAAACATCAAGTATTATTTTACAACCTAATTTTATTTCAGTTTTGCTAATAGTTAATGGAGGAGTTATCCTCACTGCTTTAGACTCAAATAACAACCAAAACAATATTAAACCCTCATGTAAACATTTCTTTACCAAAGTATTTGCAATCGTTGTGTTTTTCATAATTAGCGCAAGCATTAGTCCTTTCCCTCTAACTTCTAGAATTAATTCATGACACAATAACTCTCTAATTAAATTTTCTTTTTGTGCTATTTTTTTCATTACACCCGAATTCAAAGTTTCTTTTAAATTTGCTAAAGCTGCTGCTGCTATCACAGGATGCCCACCAAAAGTAGTTATATGGCCAAGAGCGGGTTTTTCTTTAAATAATTTCATTTTTTCTTTACTTGAGCTCAATGCACCTATAGGAAACCCTCCTCCAAGTCCTTTTCCGTATACTAAAATATCTGGAACAATTTCATAATGCTCAAAAGCAAATAATTTCCCAGTTCTTCCCATTCCAGGTTGTATCTCATCTAAAATTAATAATGCATTTACTTCATTACATTTTTTTCTTATTTTTTTTAAATAATTATTTTTTGGTATTAGAAACCCAGCTCCTCCTTGAATAGTTTCTAGAACCACAGCAGCAGTTTGATAATCAATTTTTTCTATATCCTTTTCATTATTAAACTCAATAAAATCTATATTTGGCAACAATGGTCTATATGCTCTTTTTCTCTCTTCAAAACCCATTATACTCATTGCACCTTGAGTATTACCATGATAACCATTCTTTGCTCCAATTATTTTACTTCTCCCAGTATCTCTTTTAGCTAACTTCATTGCTGCTTCTATAGCCTCTGTCCCTGAATTAGTCAGGTAAGTGTTTGATAAAGATTTAGGTAAATTTTCAGATAACAACTCACATAGTTTTACAGTTGGCTTTTGAACAAACTCTCCGTAAACCATAACATGCCAATATTTATCAATTTGTTTTTTTACAGCTTTTTTTATTGCTTTATTTCTATGACCTAAATTTGATGCTGAAACACCCGAAACAAAATCCAAATATTTTTTTTTATTTGTGTCAAAAATATAACTTCCTTTTGCATGAGAAACTTCTAATGCAATTGGGTGATTTGTTGTTTGAGCTTGATATTTTAAAAATTTATTTTTCAAAACTTATTTAATAAAAAGTTCTTCCTTATTTTTAATTTTTTCAGAAATTCTCCAATTAAAACCATTTAATATTTTAAGGTTTAATTCCATTTCTTCCTCTGGAAATACTTCACCCTCAGGATTAGTCGTAAAAATAATTTCTTTTATATTATTATTTTCAATTTCCATAAGAATAGAACTACAAATTGCCTTATCAATTCCAATCAAATCCTTAGTATTGTCATCATATAAATAATATATCATTTCAGTATTTTGAATTAATTCTATCGTTTTTAATTCATTTTTTTGAAATTTTCCAAATAAGTTGATTCCTTTAATTTGATTAAAATTTTCAATTCCTAACGTATCTTTTTCAATTATAAAGGCATTGTTTAATATTTTTAAAGAATCTAAATTGTTTGTTTTAATATCTTGAGTTATATGTATTTCATCCCCTGACATTTGACTATCTCCATTCCATATGATAGGGTTTTTTTTGGCTATTTCATTTGCTGTTAATATTTGCTTTTGTCTTTCACTTAACTTATTTCTAAGAAGCTTTGTTAAACCACTTTTTTGATTAATAATAATTTTATCAGATTTTCCACTTAAATTTTGTTTAAATATTCTGACATTATATCGTCCTTTTATAATCCTATTTTCTGCTGGTCCAATTGCAAATAATGTATCAGCTTTAATGAATAATGAATCTCTATCTACCATTTTTATTACCATAGATTTTTTAGTAATCATAGCTGAATCAATAGCTTTAAATATTTCTGCATAATCACCTTTTATTATAGTCTTATTAAGTGTATCAGTTAAAGTAATATTTTTTGTTGCTGATGCAAATTGAGTTTTGTCATTGAAGCTTAGGCTATCTCCCTCAATTAATCTATTATTATAATTTATTTTTGATTTCCTTGTGAAATACCCATTTTGATTTTTTGTATCGTAAAAACCTTTTTCACAATAAATATCATAATCCAAACCTTTTATTAGAGTTGGTCCATAAAAATATGCATGTTCAGATTTTGTGAAATAGTCCAATTTATTTGACTGAATATTATATTTTGGGTTTTCTATTTCTACATTCTTAACAAATGAATATTTAGAATATTCTAAAAAATATTTACCTTCTAGACTCTTTATAGTTGTTGCACTATCTTTAATTACACCCCCCTTTTCAAAAAAAATTTCTTTAGCATCTCTGTCATGGAAAAGGTGATTCGTCTTTAGATTTGTATCGTTGTTATAGAAATCAACATCACCTTTAGCGATAACTTTTCTAATGTTACCATCATAATCCAAAGTGTTGCTGAATAATTCAATACTATCTCCTTGTTTTACAACTACGTTTCCTGATGCTTTAAATGTGTTATTTTTTTTAAAAAATAATGCATAGTCAGAGTAAATATTCATCCCATCGTGAAAAAGATGAACTCTTATTTTATCATTTTTTTTTAAAATATTTGCGCCAGGATTAGTCTTTTCATTTCTATCAAATGAGCCAGCTTCTATTATTTCAATAATTTTTTTTTCTTGAGTAAAAATTAAATTGGTGAATACTAGAAATAGTATTGATATTTTTATTTTCAATGTTTTGATAAATGAATTAACGTATTATTGTTTGAGTTCGATCGGGACCAACTGATATTATTGAAATGGGAACCTCTAATTCTTTTTCTAAATACTTTATATATTCAAGAAATGTTTTAGGAAGCGAATTCTCATTATTAACTTTACTAATATCTTCTTTCCAACCTTTAAACTCAGTATATACAGGTTTTAATTCATCATTGTTTAAAGAATACGGGAAGTGTTTGATTGATTCCCCTTTGTATTTATATTCAGTACAAACTTTTATTTTTTTAAACCCCGATAATACATCGCCTTTCATCATCATTAGACTTGTAACTCCATTAATTTTTACAGTATATTTTAGTGCAACTAAATCAAGCCATCCACATCGTCTTGGTCTTCCAGTTGTGGCTCCAAATTCATTTCCAACTTTGGCCATTCTTTCTCCATCTTCATCAAACAATTCAGTTGGAAATGGACCACTTCCAACTCTTGTGGTATACGCTTTAAAAATACCAAAAACATCTTTGATTTTATTAGGTGGTACACCTAGCCCAGTACAAGCTCCTGCTGCAGTAGTATTTGAAGAAGTTACATAAGGGTATGTTCCAAAATCTATATCTAATAGTGATCCTTGAGCACCTTCCGCAAGTATAGATTTATTGTTGTCTAATTGATTAAAAATATAATTTTCACTATCTATAAATGGTATGTTTTTAAGTTTTTCTATTGAATTAAAAAAATCACTTTCCAATTCACCTAATTTATATTGAAGATCTACATTAAGATTTTTAATTAATAATTCGTGTTTATTGGCTAATTTTCGATATTTGTCTAACCATCCTTCAAGCTCTATATCTCCAACTCTAATTCCATTTCTTCCAGTTTTGTCCATATAAGTTGGTCCAATTCCTTTTAAAGTTGAACCAATTTTAGACTTGCCTTTTGAAAGCTCTGATGCAGCGTCAAGTAATCGATGAGTTGGCAATATAAGATGTGCCTTTCTTGAAATACAAAGTTTTGATTTGAAATCTATATTGAATGGTTCTAAGTTTTCAATTTCTTTTTGAAAAATCACAGGATCTATTACAACGCCGTTTCCTATTAAATTCATTGAATTTGCATGAAATATTCCTGATGGAATAGTATGTAAAACATGTTTAATTCCATCAAATTCTAAAGTGTGACCTGCATTAGGTCCGCCTTGAAATCTAGCGATTACATCATAATTTTTTGTTAATACATCTACAATTTTTCCTTTTCCTTCATCTCCCCATTGTAATCCTAGTAATAAATCAACCTTCATATATTCTTATTTAGTTTTATTTTTTGATGTAGCATAAAAATAAAGAGAATGATTATGAATTTCCACTCCAAATATTTCTTCAATATTTTGTTTAATTGTCTGAATTCTTGGGTCACAAAATTCTTTTACTTCCCCAGAATCAGTTAAAATTATGTGATCATGTTGATGGTCAAAATAAGATTTCTCGTATTGAGCCTGATTTGATCCAAATTGGTGTTTTCTCACCAATTTACACTCCAATAAAAGTTCAATAGTATTATATAAAGTAGCCCTACTAACTCTATAATTTTTATTTTTCATTTTAACATATAATGATTCTATATCAAAATGTTCAGAGGAGTCATATATTTCTTGTAGGATAGCAAATCTTTCAGGTGTTTTTCTGTGTGTTTTATTATCCAAAAATTTAGTGAAAACATCTTTAACAATTTCCTGATTTGTTTTTTTTTCCATAACGTAAAATTAAGTTAAATAATGGTGAAAATACTATTCTCTAATAACCTTTTCAATTCCATTAATTTTTTTTAATCTATCAATAAGTTTATCCAATATGCTTTTGGTTTTTACTTTTAATGTTATTTTTCCTGTAAATGTATTTTCTTCAGTATCAAAACTCATTTTTTTTATATCAATATTTAAACTGTTTGAAATTATTCTTGTTATCTCACTAACAATACCCAAATTATCTATTCCAGATATTTTTACTTTAGAATTAAAGTATTCTTGGCTAGAATCTATCCATTTAGATTTTATTATCCGATAAGCAAATTTAGATTGTAAGCTGATAGAATTAGTACAAGTTTTTTTATGAATTTTGATTCCTTCTTTAATAGTTAAAAAACCAAATACAGTGTCACCAGGAATTGGATTACAGCATTCAGCAAAAGTATAATCCAATTTTTCTTCTTCATTACCAAAAACAATTTGATCAAAATTATTTTTTACCTCAATATCGTTATGACTTATTTTTTTGTCTTTTTTTGAAATCCTATTTCTAAAAAAATTAATAAGTCTGTTGTTATTTGAAGCAGCAAATTTCTTTAAAGATAAGTTGTCTATTTTTCCAATTCCTACTCTGTAAAATAAATCTAAACTTGTTCTCAAATTAAAATAATTGGCTAAATTATTTATATTTCTTTCGTCAAAATTAATTTTTAACTGTTTCAATTTCCTTCTGAGTATTTCTTTTCCATCTTCCGCTAATAATTTTTTTTCCTCATTTAATGCAGATCTAATTTTTGATTTTGCTCTTGATGTTTTAACATAATCTAACCAGTTTGCAGAAGGTTTGGTATTGTCAGATTTAATTATTTCAATTTGGTCTCCGCTATTAAGTTCGTAACTTAATGGAACAATTTTACCATTTACTTTTATTCCTCTTGTTTTTAAACCCAAACCTGTGTGTACGGTAAATGCAAAATCTAAAGCACTTGATCCTTTTGGTAAAGACTTTAATTCTCCTGTCGGAGTGAAAACAAAAATTTCAGTCGAATATAAATTTAATTTAAAGTCTTCTACGAAATCTAATGCGCTGGTTTCTGAATTCTCTAAAACTTCTTGCAGTCTGTTCAACCACTCTTCTAATCCATTTTCATCTTGTTTGCCTTGTTTGTACATAAAATGAGCTGCATATCCTTTTTCGGCAATTTCGTGCATTCTTTCAGATCTTATTTGAACCTCTACCCATTTAGAACTAGGACCAACGACAGTAACATGTAGAGCTTCATAACCATTTGATCTTGGTGAAGTTATCCAATCTCTTAGTCGTAGAGGGTTTGGTGTATAATGGTCAGTAATTATTGAGTAAATTTTCCAGGCAATAAATTTTTCTGTTTCTTGTGAAGATTTGTAAATTATTCTTATTGCAAATTTGTCATATATTTCTTCGAATGAAATATTCTTTTTAATTATTTTATCTCTTATTGAATAAATTGACTTAGGTCTTCCGTTGATTTTAAAACCAAGATCTTCTTTTTTTAATTTTTCACTAATTCTTCTTGAAAAGTTCTTTATATACTTATCCTGTTCTTCTTTACTTTCTTCAATTTTATTTTTAATTTCATTAAAGACCTCGGGCTCAGTATATTTTAATCCTAGATCTTCTAATTCAGATTTTACATCATAAAGACCAATTCTATGAGCTATGGGAGCATATATATATAAAGTTTCAGAGGCAATTTTTATTTGTTTTTCAATTGGCATTGCTTCCAAAGTCTGCATATTGTGAAGTCTATCCGCAATTTTTATTAATATCACCCTAACATCATCATTAAGAGTTAACAGCATTTTTCTAAAATTTTCTGCCTGAAGAGATACATCAGTTTCTTTTTTAAGTTTAGATATTTTTGTTAATCCCATAACTATCCTAGCTATAGTTCTTCCAAATAATTTTTGAATTTTTGATTCTGTGTAGTCGGTATCTTCAATAACATCATGTAATAGGGCTGACGCTATACAAGTAGCATCTAAACCAATTTTAGAGGCAACAATTTTAGCAACTGCTATAGGATGAAATACATAAGGCTCTCCAGATCTTCTTCTTTGATTTTTATGAGCATCAACAGATGTATTAAAAGCTAACCTAATTAGTTTTCTATCTTCATTATTAAAAGATTGATAACTAATTTTGAGTAATTCTTTATATTCTTTAGCTATTGAGCTATTCTCTTTTATAGAGTCTGTTAAGATCATCTATTAAAAATACTTAAAAAAAATAATATTTCTGTATGATTTACAATCGAATAACTCTTTGTAAAAGAGTTGGATGAGAATAATGCCACCAAACATATTTTGGATGTGGAGTTAAATTACTTAGACTATCTTTTGATAATATTTTTAAAGCTTCTATCAAATACTTTCCCTCATATGTATTTTTAGCAAATTCATCAGCCTCATATTCAAATTTTCTTGAAAACAAATTAAAAAATAATGAAATAATTTCTGAAAATGGGGTGAATAAAATAGAAAAAGTAATAAGTCCAATATGAAAACTATGTAAATTAATGCCCAATGACTCTGAAAAAATTGGCATGTAAATAAAAAGAGAAAGTATATAAAGCATTATTCCAGTTTGAATCACAGAAAAAAATAAATTATAAATAATATGATTTTTTTTGTAATGTCCTATTTCATGAGCTATTACTGCAACAATTTGATTTTTATTTAATTTATTAATTAAAGTATCAAATAATGTTACTCTTTTTTGTTTTCCAAATCCTGAAAAATATGCATTTGCTTTTGTAGACCTTTTAGATCCATCTATAACAAATATGTTACTCAAATCAAATCCTACTTTACTAGAATATTTTTCTATTTCAGATCTCAGTTCGCCTTCTTCTAACTTACTTTGTTTGTTAAAAAGCGGAACTATTATTTGAGCATAAAATCCGTTTAAAAGAACGGAAATTCCTGTAATAAAAACCCATGCAACAATCCAAAAATTATTACCAATTAGTTGTTCTTGATAAATAATAAAACTTAGTATACTTCCGCCAAACAAAATAGTCAAAACCCAAGATTTTAGTTTGTCAGAAGCGTAAGTTTTAATTGTAGTTTGATTAAACCCAAATTTTTCTTCTATTACAAAAGTAAAATATATAGAAAACGGTAAGGCTAATAGTTCGTTTCCAAAAAATAGTATTCCAAAAAAAGTTAGACTAATTAATAGAGGAGACTCAAATAGTACTCTACAATAATCATCAAGTATTACAAAACCATCAAAATAAAAGAAACAAAGAATAATTAGGAGACTATATGTTTTTAAGTATTTAGAAAAACTATATTGGATTTTTTTGTATTCAATAGATTTTAAATATTTTTCTTTATCGTAAACATCTGAAATTATTGAGGGTATTTTATTATTAAAATTTTTTGAATTCAAATAATCTAATAAAAAATCCTTAATAAAATTAAAGACTATCACTCCTATAATTAATAAAAAAATTGATTCTGAACTAATTTGCATTTCTTTGTTTTAAGGCTTCAAATATAACTATTGCAGCAGTAACAGATAAATTTAATGAGTCCATTTTTCCTTTCATTGGAATATTAATTAATTTGTCAGAATTGTTTAACCATTCTTTTGTCAAAGATGAAGATTCGGTTCCTACAATTATAGCACAAGATTTAGTGTATTTTATTGAGCAATAATCAACACTATTTTTTATTACAGTTGAAAATATTTTAATTTTATTTTTATTCAAAAAGTGAATAACCTCATTGGTTTTACCCATTCCTATTTGAGTAGTAAAGAGACTGCCTAAACTAGACCTAATTATATTAGGGTTATATATTTCTGTTATTGGATTTGCGATAATAACTGCATCAATTCCTGCAGCATCTGCAGTTCTAAGAATTGCTCCAATATTTCCAGGTTTCTCAGGAGATTCAGCTACTAATACAATAGGGTTTTTAGGTAACACTAATTTATCTAAATTGAATTCTTTTGATTTAATTAAAGCAAGAAAACCATCTCCTTTTTCTTTGTATGATAATTCTTTATAAAGATTCAGAGATAAGTCAATTGAATTGTATTTTTTGTAAAGATCGTTGTGTTTATCAAAATGAATTTCAGAACAAACATATAATTCAATAATTTCATATTTAGATTGTACACAAAGCGTTATCTCCTTTAAACCCTCAACAACAAAAGTTTTAGAATCTTTTCTTTTTTTGGATTTAAAAATTAGTTTTTTGATATTTTTAAAAACATCATTGTTTTTACTTTCTATATATTTCAAACTGGTTATTTAATTTCAAATCTAATTAAAATCAATAATTATATATGTATTTTCATTTTAAATTGTTTAGTTTACTTAAGTATTATAATTTTATAAAAAAGTAAAATCTCTTTTATGGAACAATCATTGTCAGAAAGATATATCAGTGTAGAAAATGAATTTGGAGCCCATAATTACGATCCTTTACCAGTCGTATTAAATAAAGGTAAAGGTGTTTATGTATGGGATGTTGAAGGAAAAAAATATTTTGATTTTCTATCTGCTTATTCGGCTGTTAATCAAGGTCATTGTCATCCTAAAATAGTTAAAGCTTTGATAGATCAGGCCTCTGTTCTTACTTTAACATCAAGAGCATTTCACAATGATGTTTTGGGAGAATATGAAAAATTTGTAACCAATTTTTTTGGATACGATAGATTACTTCCGATGAACACTGGCGTTGAAGGTGGAGAGACAGCTGTTAAATTAGCTAGAAAATGGTCATATGAAATAAAAGGAGTAGAAAAAAATAAGGCAAAAATTATTTTTGTTGAGGGAAATTTTTGGGGTAGAACTTTAGCAGCTATTTCTTCTTCTAACGATCCTTTAAGTAGAGATGGTTTTGGTCCTTATATGCCAGGGTATGAAATTATTCCTTATAACAACATCAAAGCTCTTAAAGATGCTTTAGTTGACCCAAATGTTGCAGCTTTTATGGTAGAGCCTATTCAAGGTGAAGCTGGTGTAGTTGTCCCGGATGATGATTATTTACTTCAAGCTTATAATCTATGTAAAAAATCAAATGTATTATTTATTGCGGACGAAGTGCAAACAGGTATTGCTAGAACTGGAAAGATTTTGTGCTGTGATCATCATGGTTTTAAGCCTGATATTTTAATTTTAGGCAAAGCACTTTCAGGGGGAATATTCCCTGTTTCTGCTGTTTTATCCTCTAATGAAATTATGTTAACAATTAAGCCTGGTGAGCATGGGTCAACTTATGGTGGAAATCCGTTGGGATGTAAGGTTGCTATAGCAGCTTTAGAGGTAATTAGAGATGAAAATTTATGTGAAAATGCAGAAAAAATGGGGGTTTATTTCAGGAATAAAATAAATAATAGTACTAAAAAAAGTAATTTAATACAGCTTGTTCGTGGAAAAGGCTTGCTTAATGCAATTGTTATTAATGATAGTGAAGATAGCGACACAGCTTGGAAAATATGTTTAAAGCTTAAAGAAAATGGCCTTTTAGCCAAGCCAACTCATGGTAATATAATTAGATTTGCTCCTCCTTTAACTATTTCAGAAAGTGAGATGAGTGAGGCCATTAATATTATAATAAATTCTATTAAAGATTTTGAATTGTATGGATAAAATATACTTTGATAACGCAGCTACAACTAAAATTGATTCTTCAGTTTTAAGTACAATTAACAATGTAATGCAGGAAAATTATGGTAATCCATCTTCAACTCATAGCTTTGGAAGAGCATCTAGAACTATAGTTGAGAAAGCTAGAAAATCTATTGCAGAACAATTTAAAGTCACGGCAGGAGAGATATTTTTTACATCAGGCGGGACAGAATCCGATAATATGGTTCTTATTTCAGCTGTAAGAGATTTAAAAGTAGAAACAATAATTACTTCTAAAATTGAACATCATGCAGTCTTAAATGTTGTTAAATATTTAGAAAAGAAATATTTAACAAAAGTAATCTATGTAGAAATTGATAAAAACGGATGTATTGATTATCAACATTTAGAACAAATTTTAGACTCTAATAAATCTAAAACACTAGTTAGTTTAATGCATATTAATAATGAAATTGGGTCTGTTTTAGATATCAAACTAGTTGGTGAGATTTGTAAAAAATACAATGCAATTTTTCATTCTGATACGGTTCAAACTATTGGAAGGTATGACATGGATTTATCTTTAATTAACATTGATTTTATTGTTGGCTCAGCTCATAAATTTCACGGACCCAAAGGAATTGGATTTTTATATGTTAATAAAAAACTTAATATAGAACCTATTGTTATTGGAGGGAGTCAAGAAAGGGGATTAAGAGCTGGAACAGAATCCGTTCACAATATATCTGGAATGGAAACAGCTTTATTGTTGGCCTATAATAATTTAGAGAATGATAAAAAATACATTAAAGATTTAAAAAATCATTTCATAAAACAGTCTAAAGAATTAATTCCAAATATAAAGTTCAATGCAAATTGTGATGACTATAAAACCAATTCTTACACTGTTTTAAATGTTTGTTTGCCTGTAGCTAAAGAAAAATCTATTTTACTTGAATTTAATTTAGATTTAAAGGGAATAGCATGTTCTAGAGGAAGCGCTTGTCAATCGGGCAGCTCTAAAGGTTCACATGTATTGAATCATATCTTGGAAAAAGAGGATTTAGAAAAACCATCACTTAGATTTTCTTTTTCTAAGTACAATACCATTCAAGAAGTAGATATAGTAGTGAATACTTTGAAACTTTTTATTGAATCTAATTAGTTTTTTTGTAAAACGTACTTTTAAAAATTTGAATATTTCCAACCATATCCTCAACTAATATTTCTACTTCGTTTTTAGAACTTTTTTTGTAATATTCGTCAAACTTATATGATAATTCATTTTTTTTGTACTCATATTCAAATAAAACCCAATTTCCATTAATTGTTCCTCTATATTTTTTAATTCCCGTTTCTTTATCTGTAATTTTGAATTTTATAGAACTTTTGTTTGAAATCCAATCTCCATTTTTAAAACTTAAACTTTTTATATTTGGGGCAATAGAATCATTTTTTATAAAAAAAGTACCTAATTTTTTTGTTTTTGCCTCAAAATTATTTTTTGAATTTAATTTTGATGTAATAAAATATTCATTTTTCTTTTGATCAAAATTTGCTAAATAATTTCCTTTTTCATCATTTAAATTTGGAAATGTTATTTTGATATTTTTAAAAACTGGTATATTTGAATTGATGATTTTTAAGGTATCAACTGATTCATTTATAAATAAATCTGTATCTTTTAAAAAAGTGTTTTTTGGGATATTTATTTTGTGATTTTCGAAATTTATATTATACTCTAAATCATTCCTAATTCTTTTATTGTAAATTATTTTCGATTTTTTATCAACCTTATTTTTTATTATATTTTTTCTACTGTTAATAGGAATTATTACATAAATATTATTTTTTTTTATATCACTGATTTGAATTTTGAATTCAGAATAATCCATCATTTTATTAATTAACCCATTACTACTGTTTTTATAAAAACTTAAGGAATTGCCTTGGGCCTTAAACAATTTTACAATTCTTTTTTTATTATTCACATAATGTTTGTAATCAATGAGTGTATTAATTAGAATTGATTCTTCAAAAAGAAAACCATCAAAATTTATCGAATTAATTAGTTCATTATTGTAAAAAGTTGAAATTTTATATACTCCATTTTTATTATTTGCAAAATCTTGTTTGTCAAAAACATTTATTCCAAAACCAGCAGAATCTTTTATGTTTATTTCATTAGTATTAAATATGCTATCGTTAATTTTTATTAGTTCTAATTTAATAGGGTCAACCGTATTTTCAATATCGTCATATAAGTATAATCCACTAATTTCAGGTCTTTTAGTATCTTTTACCTCCATTCCAAATAAAAGTGGGTTAAGTGGTTTTTGATTTGATGTTTTTCTAATTTCATAATGAAGATGAGGTCCTGAAGAACTACCAGTATTTCCTGAATATGCAATTATCTCACTTTTAAAAACATTAATATTATTTTTATTTAAATAAATATCTATTTCATAAGACTGGTTTTTATATTGAATTTTCTTTATATAGTTTTCAATTTTTTTATTAAATCCTTTCAGATGTCCATAAACTGTGGTGAAGTTATTTGGGTGATTTATGTAAAGCGCTTTTCCAAAACCACCGTGTGATATCTTAATTCTACTTATGTAGCCGTCTGCTGAATTAATAATATTTATTCCCTCTCTGGATTGTGTTTTTATGTCTAGTCCAGAGTGAAAGTGATTTGATCTTGATTCTCCAAAATTTCCACTTAATATTAGAGGGATTTCAACAGGATTTGAAAAATAATTTCCTGGAAACTTAGTTTGCGAATTTATTATACATGGTATGATTAAAATAATGGCAAAAAATATTCTCATTAATTATAAATTACAATATATAAATTTAACGAAGTTGCAATAAGTAACCACATACAATAGGGTATAATAAGAGCACTTTTAAATTTAATAAACGGAAAATATTTAAACAAAAAATAGAACATTAATATACTTAAAAGAAGAATATCAAATAAAGCAATTTCAATCATTTGTTTATTAAAAAATAGATAATTCCATGAAATATTTAAAATTAAATGAACTATATAAATTTTTACAAGATCTGATTTATAAAATATAATATTTATTTTTTGTTTAATATTAAACAAAAAAGCCAAGTAGATAGAAAAGCATGTCATGACAATAGTCCAAGCAAATCCAAAAACCCAACCAGGGGGTTCCCAAAATGCCCTATTTAGGTTTTTGTACCAAAAAGAACTAGCTCCATCATTCATTAGTAAACTACCTATCGCTAACGCACCAAAGTTAATAATGGTAAATAGTAAAAAAAATTTAAAAATTTTCATTTAATACATTAATTTCTAAAATTAATATATTTAAAATTATAACCATACTTGTTTATCAATTTAACTAACACTAAATTTGAGTGAGATAGTATTATTTAAATGTCAAAATCGATTGAGAATCTTATTTTGTTACAATCAAATATTGAGAAATTAAAATTGTTAATAATAGAATTAAAAAATGAAAATTTAAATATTAACAACGTTTTAAATTCTAAAGATCAATTGTTGTTAAAACAAACTAACGACTTAAAGCAATGGAAGGAAAAATATCAATCGTTAAAAATGGCTAATACTTTCTTAGTTAGTAATGATAAATCATTAACTAAGTTGAAGATTAATAACATGATTAAAGATCTGGATAGGTGTATAATGAATTTAAGTTCATAATATTAGATGCAAAAAATTAAATTAAAAATTGCTAATAGAGTCTACCCTCTTACTGCTCAAGCAGACCAAGAAGAAGGTTTTAGAACAGCATCTAAAAAAATTGATATTATGATTAAACATTTCGAAGAAAAATATGCTGTAAAAGACAAGCAAGATGCTCTAGCAATGTGTGCTTTACAACTTGCGACTCAATCTGAACAAGAAAATATTTCTGAAGCTAAAGTTAATGAAGAGGTTAGTAAAAGGTTGGAGGATTTAAACGAATCTGTTCAACAAATTATTGACTTATAATACGTTCATTTAAATAATTAATTTACTGCCTGCATCAAATTTTTTGATAAACTCAACGCGAATTTTTTATAAAGGGTGAGTCAATACTGCTAAAGCATGCCTTGCCTTCTAAGGACCCTTGATCAGTGTGTTAGCCCTAATCTTGTAATAACAAGAGTTTATACAAACATTCATGGTGCAGGCATTTTTTTAAACAATAAACTATGACAACAGAAATCTTCACATTAACAAATATAATTATAACATTAGTTGGAATTTTAATTGGTTTTATAATTTCCAAAATCTTAGAAAAATCATCTATTTCTAAAACACTTAGTAATGCTAAATCAGAAGCTCAAAGAGTTATTAAATCATCTGAAATTGAAGGTGAAAATTTAAAAAAAGATAAAATATTCCAAGCTAAAGAAAGGTTTTTAGAATTAAAATCTGAACACGAAAAACATATTTTAAATAAAGAAAAGGATCTAGCGGAGGTTCAGAAAAGAATAAAAGATAAAGAATCTCAAATTTCAAATGAACTTGCTGTAAACAAAAAAAATAACCAAAGTGTTACAGACAAAATCAATTCTTTGGATAAAAAAATTGAATTATTTGATAAGAAAAGTAATCAAGTTGAAAAAATGCACAAAGAGCAAATAGATAAACTTGAAGCAATATCTTCATTGTCTGCAACTGACGCGAAAAAAGAACTCTTAAAAACATTAACAGAAGAAACCAAAACAGAAGCTTTAGAATTAACTCAAAATATAATAGAAGAGGCTAAGTTATCTGCTCGACAGGACGCTAAAAAAATTATTATTAATACAATTCAAAGAGTTGGAACTGAAGAAGCTATCGATAACTGTGTTTCTGTTTTTAATATTGAATCTGATGACTTGAAGGGTAAGATAATTGGTAGGGAGGGAAGGAATATTAGAGCAATTGAAGCTGCTACTGGTGTGGAAATTATTGTTGATGATACGCCTGAGGCAATAATATTATCTTGTTTTGACTCAGTGAGAAGAGAGATAGCAAGGTTATCCTTGCATAAACTTGTTACTGATGGAAGAATTCATCCAGCTAGAATTGAGGAAGTTGTTAAAAAAACTTCAAAAGAAATAGAAAATGAAATTATTGAAGTTGGTAAAAGAACAGTAATTGATCTTGGAATACATGGATTAAATCCAGCTCTTATTAAAGCTGTTGGAAGAATGAAATATAGATCTTCGTATGGACAAAACCTTTTACAACATTCTAGAGAAGTCGCTAAACTTTGTGGAATCATGTCATCTGAACTCGGTTTAAATTCTAAACTAGCAAAAAGAGCTGGTTTATTACATGATATTGGTAAAGTTCCAGAAGAAGATATAGAAACTCCTCATGCTTTACTAGGAATGCAATGGGCTGAAAAATATGGCGAAAAGCCAGATGTATGTAATGCTATTGGGGCTCACCATGATGAAATTGAAATGAATAATTTAATATCACCAATAGTTCAAGTTTGTGATGCAATTTCAGGAGCTAGACCGGGTGCTAGACGACAGGTTTTAGACAGTTATATTCAGAGATTAAAAGAAATGGAAGATGTAGCTTATGATTTTAAAGGGGTAAATAAAGCATATGCTATTCAAGCTGGACGTGAATTAAGAGTAATGGTGGAAAGTGAAAAGGTTTCTGATGATCAAGCTGCTAAGTTATCATTTCAAATTTCCCAAAAAATACAAACAGATATGACTTACCCTGGTCAGGTAAAAGTAACAGTTATAAGAGAAACTAGATCAGTGCACATAGCTACTTAATCTGAGAAAAGTGAATCTCGGAACAATTCCTTAGATTTTCAGCTGCAATTTCGGGTGAAATATCTCTTTGAGGATTTGCAAACATTTCATATCCGACCATGAATTTTTTTACATCGGCAGATCTTAATAAAGGAGGGTAGAATGACATATGCATATGCCATTCATCATTCTTATTTTTATTAGTTGGGGCTTGATGAATTCCCGCAGAGTAAGGAAAAGAAGTTTCAAAAAGATTGTCATATTTAGTTGTGATTTTTTTAAGTATTTCGGCGTAATCAATCAATTCTTGTTCTGACAACTCTAATATAGATTTGTGATGTTTTTTAGGAACAACCATAGTTTCATATGGCCATGTGGCCCAAAAAGGAATAAGAGCTACAAATGAATTATTTTGACAAATAATTCTTTCATTATTTTTCAGTTCTTGTTCTACATATTCAAGTAATAGACTCTTGTTTTTGTTTTTGAAAAATTCTTTTTGATGGTATTGTTTTTTTAGGGATTCTTGAGGAATGGATTGCTGTGCCCAAATTTGTCCATGTGGATGAGCATTTGAACAACCCATGATTTTTCCTTTGTTTTCAAAAATCTGAACATGGTTTATGGAACTTAAAGCACCTAATTTTTTGTATTCCTCTTGCCATAACTTAATAATTAAAACTATTTCATTTGTTTTCATTAAAGGCATTGTTAATGAATGATTTGGCGAGTAACATATTACCTTACAAATACCAGATTCAGTCTGAGCTTCCAATAGACCATCATTAAAATTATTTACTTCTTTTAAATCTTGAAGTGCTGAAAAATCATTAACAAAACTATATGTGTTGTTGTATTTAGGAGTTATCTTATCATTTGCTCTTTTATTTCCTGGGCACAAATAGCAATTTGAATCATAATTAATATTTTCAATTTTATTGTTGACTTCTTTCTTTCCTTGCCATGGTCTTTTTGTTCTATTTGGAGAAACTAAAACCCATTCACCAGTTAAAATATTTTTCCTTCTATGTGAGTTTTGACTAAGTTTCATTAATTGTTTTTTACCGTTACTCCACTGTCAATATTAACATGAATCGCATCCAATTTAATATTAAATTTATTTGAATATGCTTTGGAAACTAATTTTATAAAATCTTCAACAAAATCTTCTTTTATTAAATTGATGGTACATCCCCCAAATCCGCCACCCATCATTCTAGAACCTATTATTTCTTTGTAATCAATTGTGAAATCAACTAGAAAATCTAATTCTTTACAACTAACCTCATATAAGTTCTTTAAGCCAAAATGTGATTTGTACATCAACTTCCCAAAATCTTTTAATTTAGATTCACTTATTTTATTGGCAGAATCAAGAGTTCTTTTGTTTTCTTGAACTACAAAGAGCGCTCTATTAAAAACTTTTTCTTTCAAAGTGTTTTTAAATTCATTTAAGACTTCTTCTTCTACATCGACCAGGTAATTATATTTTTTATAATCTTTATTGATAATATTCAATGCTTCATTACATTCTTTAACTCTTTGGTTATATGATGAATTAGCTAAATTATGTTCCACATTGGTATTGATTAATACTATTTTATATGGACTGAAGTTGGAATTTATATATTGAAAACTCCTGTTTTGACAATTTAAAAGTATCAATTTATTTTTTTTGCCATTAACAATTGTAAACTGATCCATTATTCCTCCCATTAGCCCAATAAAATTATGTTCTACGTCACTAACAATGTCGACAATTTCATTGTGATCTAATTTTAAATTATTGAGGTAATTAAACCCACTTATTAGCCCGCATATTAAAGACGAGGAGGAGCTTATTCCTGCTCCAATTGGAAGGTTACTTTTAATAGTACAGTTAAACGCTTTTATTTTAAATTTTCTTGTTATAATTAGGTTATACAGTACTCCAATGATATAATTTTCCCATTGTATTTTACTTTTAGATATTTTTTTAAGATTTAATGAAAAGGATTTCTTTACAGTTTTGGATTCAATATAACACTCGTTTCCAGAGAGGGTATTGAACTCAATAATTATTTTTTTATTAATTGAAGCCGGAAGAACAAACCCTCCATTATAATCAACATGTTCTCCAATTAAATTAATTCTTCCAGGAGATTCAACAGTTATATTTGTCTCTGTTTTCAAATCATTGTATTTTTTGTTGCCATTTCCAAGCGGAGTTAACAGCTTGATCTAAACTCAGTTTAGCTTCCCAATTAAGAATTGAATTTGCTTTCTTTGTATTTGCATAAGCTTCGATAATATCTCCTTTTCTTCTAGATCCAATTTTATAATTCAATTTTTGATTAGATACTTTTTCAAAGCTTTTTATTACTTCTAAAACACTACTTCCTTTCCCGGTTCCTATATTAAATACATCATAATTAGAACTATTTTTATTGTCTAATAATCTGTTTAATGATTTTATATGAGCTTTTGCTAAATCTACTACATGAATATAATCTCTAATACATGTTCCATCACTTGTGGGATAATTATCCCCAAAAACAATTAATTCTTTATATTTTCCTACAGCTGTTTGAGTAATAAATGGAACTAAATTTTGTGGTTTTCCAATTGGAAGTTCTCCAATTTCATTAGATGAATGGGCGCCAATTGGATTAAAGTATCTAAGTGAAATAGCTTTAAATGAATCAGAAGAATTACTAAAATCTTCTATTATTTCTTCCCCAATTTGTTTTGTATTTCCATATGGAGATTCAGCCTTTTTAATAGTTTCCTTCTCAGTAATAGGTAGATTATTTGCCTCTCCATATACCGTACATGAAGAGCTAAAAATAAAGCTAATAGAATTTTTTAATTTTTCAACTTCTTGAAGGATATTGATTAATGAAATTAAATTGTTTTCGTAGTACTTAAGAGGATCTTGTACGCTTTCTCCTACTGCTTTAGATGCAGCAAAATGAATAATTCCTTTAATGTCAACATGCTTTTCGAATAATTCTTTTACGGATTTTTTATTCTTTAAATCAATTTTTTCAAAAATTAGATTAGATTTAGTGATGTTTTTCAAACCCTTTAAAACATCAATAGAAGAATTCGATAAATCATCAACTATAATTACTTCAAAACCTTTAAAGTAAAGTTCAACAGCTGTGTGACTACCAATAAAACCAAGTCCTCCAGTTACTATGATTTTTGTTTTTATTGGCATTATTGATTTTCAATAAAGATAATAGTATTAAAACTAAATAGAATTAAAAAATCGATTATTCTAAAAATAAGTTTTCGATATTTGAAAATTTATTTCCTCTTATTTTAATGAAACTTGATACCATTTCTTTTAGTTTCTCAGGCTCTTTTTCCGCAAGATTATTTTGCTGTGAGGGGTCATCTTTGATGTTGTAAAGTTGAAACTCTTTTGAGTTACCCACTTCTATATTAACAGTAACAAGTAATTCGGGACCATTGTATGGAGGAATCATTGTCCAATCTCCATTTCTGTAAGCAGTTCTAGTTGTAGCTTCCAAAATAAGGTCCTTTCTCCCATTTCCCTCGTTATATAAAATTAAATTTGATAAATCCTTTCCGTCGGAGGATTTAATATCACTTCCCACGATAGTAGAAATAGAATTAAGTAAATCTAATTGAGATATGACTTTTTCAGAAACATTCGGTTTTATTTTCCCTTTCCAATAAGCCATAAAAGGAACTTTTGCACCCGCTTCAAACAAGCTGTATTTACCTCCTCTCAAGTTTCCAGATGGAGTATGATCACCAATTTTTTCAACGGCATCGTCATAGTATCCATCATTTAAAACAGGACCATTGTCACTGGAGAAAATTATCAATGTATTGTCAAGAATACCTTCGGATTCTAGAGTTTTATAGAATTCACCAACACACCAATCTGCTTCTAAAATCACATCTCCTCTTGGACCCATTCCTGATTTTCCTTCAAATCTAGGATGTGGAGTTCTTGGAACATGAGGTTGTTGAAGTGAATAGTATAAAAAGAAAGGATTTTCTTTATTTTCTTTAATATATTCTTTGGCCTTTATTAAAAAATGATCTGCCATATCAATATCACTCCATCTTGCTTTTTCTCCACCTTTCATAAAGCCTATTCTTGGCACTCCGTTTATTATTGAACCATTGTGTCCGTGATGCCATTTCATTGTGGTTTGTTCAGGGTTCTTTAAACCAGTTGGAAGACCATAATTCTTTCTTTCTTTATTCATAGAGAAGTTAACCTCAATAGGATCGTTAGAGTCAAGATTTACAACGTCCCCATTTTCAATATAAACCGCAGGTACTCTGTCCTGAGTGTCTGCCATGATATGTGAGTAATCAAATCCAACTTGGTTGGGTCCTGGTGAAATAGTTAGTATTGTAATCAATTTTACCTGATCCTAATCCCAAATGCCATTTACCTACAATTCCAGTTTTATAACCTTTAGTTTTCAATAATTTAGGTATTGTCATTTCGGTTGTATCGATGATAAGAGATCCTCCTGTAATTATTTTTGCTCTCGAATTTCTCCAAGGATACGTTCCAGTTAAAAGGGCATATCTGCTAGGACTACATGTTGCTGAGGATGCATATCCATTAGTGAACCTAACTCCCTCATTTGCAAGTTTATCCATATTAGGAGTTTGTAAAATTCCTTTTTCATATGCACTGACGTCCCCATAACCAAGATCATCTAAGTATATAATTACAATATTTGGTTTTTGTTTCTTATTTTGGCTATCAGAACAACCAATGAATATAAAAGAAACTATTAAAAACGATAATTTTAAGAACAATATATTTTTCATATATATAAATATATTAATTGTAAACCCCTAAAACTAGGTTTTTTTAATCATAAACTGGGTTATAACAACCAATCTTATAAATAAATACTTTTTAATTTTTAAAAAGTAGTATCTTAAAATAAAATCTATATAAATGTATTTAAAAATCATATTATTATTAATATCCTTCAACTTTTTAAGTTGTGATAACAATGAAATTAAAAAAAAACAAAAGCCAAATATTATTCTTGTTTTGGCAGATGATTTAGGTTATGCTGATGTTGGTTTTAATGGATCTAAAGACATTAAAACCCCTAATATTGATGGTATTGCTATAAATGGAGTTAGGTTCACTGAAGGCTACGTTTCTTATCCTGTATGCGGGCCAAGTAGAGCTGGTCTAATTACTGGTAGATACCAAGACACCTTTGGATTTGGAAAAAACCCATTATTTGCTCCTAAAGATCCAAATATGGGACTGCCAATTTCAGAGCAAACTATTGCTGATATGTTGAAATTATCTAATTATAAAACTTTGGCTGTTGGAAAATGGCACCTTGGGGCTCACGAAACCTTAAGACCATTAAAAAGAGGATTTGATGAGTTTTTTGGATTTTTAACAGGAGGACATAGGTATTTTCCACATGAGTGGGATTTAGAAGATGAAACTAAAGTTACAAATCAGGGATCTGCTTATCGAACTAAGCTATTGAGAAATGAAAAGAGAATTGATGAAAAAGAATATTTAACTGATGCACTTTCTAGAGAAAGTGTTGATTTTATAGATAGAAATGCAGATAATCCTTTTTTTATTTATTTAGCCTATAATGCTCCACATGGTCCACTACAAGCAACTGAAAAATACCTAAAAAGATATAGTCACATTGAAGAGGAAAATAGAAGAACTTATGCTGCAATGGTTAGTGCGGTTGATGATGGGGTTGGTAATATTATTTCAAAGCTAAAGGAAAAAGGAATTTATGATAATACCATTATATATTTTTTATCAGACAACGGAGGAAGATTAAAAGGAGATTCTGATAATGGGGAATTAAGAGGTAAAAAAGGAAATTTATTTGAGGGAGGGATTAGAGTTCCATTTGCAATGCAATGGCCAAAAGAAATTAAAGGAGGTCAAGTATTTGATAAACCTATAATTTCACTTGATATTTTTGCTACATCAAAAGCATTAACTTCACCAAATATTCCATCTAAAAACGAATTGCACGGAGTCAATCTAATTCCATTTTTAAAGGGTGATAATTTGGAAGCTCCCCATGAGTTTTTATTTTGGAGAAATAATTTAATGCAAAAAGAGAAAGAGAATAGGGTAGAAGCTTCTGCTGTAAGATCAGAAAAATTTAAGTTTGTAAAAAACAAACAGGTAGATGCTCTTTATAATTTAAAAAATGATATTTCTGAAAAAACCGATTTAAAAAATCTAGATATTGATAATTACAACAAACTTGTTAATGAACATAAAAAGTGGTTAGAAACTCTAAAGGCTCCAATTTTCCTAGGTTTATTGGCTAATAAAGAATACAATAAGTTAAATCCTGATAGATTCAAAAATTAATTTAGAAAGGGTTTTTGTCATCCATTGTTTGATTTTTATTCACTTTACCACTAATTTTTTTGTTCTTGATCAGAAAGTTTAAACTATCCACAAATTTCTGATTGTAATTAGGATTTTTCATTGATGGAATGGGAGCATTATTTTCTTTTCTCCACTTTTCTAAATCATCAAAAAGTTCTTTTGTTTTTTCTATGTTTATTTCACTTAAATTTTTTGATTCTGACACATCCTCCTCAATATCATAAAGCTCTATTTTATTATCCTCAAAATAATGATGAAGTTTCCAATTATTTTTTATCAATACTGATCCTGGTCTTGTTCTAAATAAAGGATCAGTACCATCATCTTTGTGAACGTTATAGGGTTCTAAATAAATGGGGAAGTGAAAGAACAATGCTCTTTCTTCAATTTTATTTCCTTCAAAAATCGGATTTAGGTCTAGGCCATCTAGATTTAAGTTGTCATTTTCATATCCTAAAATGTTTTTTATTGTTGGAAAAAAATCAATATTACTAACTCTTTCAAATGATTCGCTATTTTCTTTTATTTTACCTTTCCAAGAAAAAATTAAAGGTACTTTGATCCCTCCTTCATAGTAAGATCCTTTACCAGCTCTAAGAGGAAACTGATTAGAAATAGATTTAATTCCTCCGTTATCAGATGTAAAAATAATTAAGGTCTTTTTTGATAATCCAGATTGCTCAATTTTATTTAAAATTTTTCCTATATTTTCATCAAGCGATTGAATCATTCCAGCATAATCTGCTCTGTTATGATTTTCATCTCCAATTTTATTAGAATATTTTTCTTGAATTAATTTTTTAGATTGAATTGGGGTATGAACAGAGTAAAAAGGGACGTAAGCAAAAAAAGTTTCCTCTTTATTAAAATCTATAAACTTAACTACTTCATCTCCCATTCTATCGGTTAAATACTCTTTATCATTCTCATTTTCTATATCTACTTTCAAATAGGGGGGAAAATAACTACCTGGTCCTCCATGATGATTTCCGCCTATATTTACATCAAACCCCATTTGCTTAGGATAATATCCTTTAGGCCCCATGTGCCATTTTCCGAAATGTCCTGTACTATATCCCTCAGCTTTTAGCATTTCAGGAAGAATAAAATATTCTAATTCTAGTTTAGTTTTCGTTTTTATTGGAATAATTTTTCTTGTTTTTTCATTTCCTCTGTCCGAGTTTCTGACAGTATAAATTCCATGAAAGGGGTGGTACTTTCCAGTAAGCATGCTGGCTCTACTTGGAGCGCAGTTTGCTGAAGAGGCATATCCATTATAAAAAGTCATTCCGCTTTTTGAAAGCCTATCTATATTAGGGGTTTCATAATATTTTGAACCCATAAAAGATAAATCGGACCAACCTAAATCATCAGCAACTATTAAGACTATATTAGGCTTTTCTTTATTTAAATTTTTATTTTGACATGAATAAAAACTAACTATTAAAAACAGAGTTAATAATATTTTTATTGTTCTATTCATTATTTGTTAAGTAATTCATTCTTCTGTTGACAAGTGCATTATCAGACCTAATTGGAGGAAGCCAATCCTTGGGGAAGACCTCTTTTTTTAAATCTAATTTATAAGTAGGTTGTTGGGTTTTTATTAGCGCTAAAGTATTAAGCATAAGATTAGCTTCAGATTCTGAATTAGCCCCTTTTAATAAATCACTAATTTTTGAAGAATCGATTTTATAATTATTTAGTAAAAGATATTCTGCAGCTCTAATTTTAACTAAATTTTCAAAATCATTATCAAAAATTATATTTATTTTATCGAGGTGCTCAGAAGCTTCTTTTCCAAATGATGAACATACTATTAAACCCCAATATCTTATCCAAGCGTTTTCACTATTTAGCGCTTCTAAAATCTCGCTACGAACTTCATTGTATGGAGAAAGATTAAGGTTGGCTGTTTGTACAAGACTTTTGATTAATTCTTTATTTTTCTGACCAAAATCTACACCATTTTCCAATCCATTTTCTAAAAAATAAGGTTCTGGTAAAAAACTTAAATCGGGTTGTGAGATTACGTGGCTATTTAAAGATTCTCTTAGTTCTAATAATGTTTTTTTATGCTCATTAAGAGAAGCTAAGTTATTAGTTTCATATGGGTCTTTTTCTATATCGAAAAGTGACTCAGGAAGTCTGGGTTTAAAAAATTGACTTTGAATATCATTTAATTTCCCTTCATTAAATAGCTTGTACCATTCTTTATAGGCTAACATTTTATATCGGTAAAAATTATAAATCCCATCTACATTAAATGGTTGGTAATTTCTTATGTATTTGTATTTCCCTTTTCTTACTGAGCGAACCAAATCGTATTTTTCATCGAACCTGTCAGCATATCCAAAAGTAATATCTTGTTGTTCAATTTTACTTTTGTCTAAATTCTTTCCTAAAAAAGGAGTGCCATCAGCACCCTTGGGAATTTCTATTCCAGCTAAAGATAAAACAGTAGGTACTAAATCTACAAAATCAACAAATGCTGAGGTTCTTGATCCAATTTTAAATGGATTTAAATGTTTCCATTTTTCTGGGACATAGACTACCATGGGTACGTTTAATCCAGTTTCATACAAATAACCTTTACTTCTAGGTAATACCCCACCGTGATCACCATAATAGAAAATAATAGTATTTTCCATCAATCCTTCATTTTTTAAATCTTCAATAAATTCCCCCATTTCTTTATCTACATCCTTATGATGATTGTGATATAATGACTGCGTGTATCTAAAAGTTGGCGTGTCAGGATGATATGGAAAGGGAGAAATACTATCTAATTCATTGCTAAGTAATGCATCAGCTAATTGTTTAGAATTAAAATGAAGTTGCCCCTCGTGGGTGTTGTGAAAGTTTTGAACATGAAAAAAGGGTTGTCCTTTCATTCTGTTCTTATATGTTGCTTTTTTAGAAGATTCATCCCATACTTTGTTTTCTTTTATAAAGTTATAATCCTCTTTGGCATTGTTGGTTGTGTAATACCCGGCTTCGTTTAAATATGTTGGCAAAGGTTTTATGTTATTAGGTAGTTTAACCATAGACATTTTTCTGTGGTATTGAGTTCCTATTCTTGGAGCATAGGCCCCAGTAATTATTGTACTTCTAGCAACTGAGCATACCGGAGCATTTGAAAAGGCATTATCAAATACTACTCCTTTACTAGCTAAAGAAGATATTGCGGGCATTTCCGCACCTCCTTTTGTGTATAAGTTCATGTAATGAATGGAATTGTCTTCAGATACTAGCCATAAAATATTGGGTTTTTCATTATTGTTTTGATTCTGAAAATCACAATTAATTAGAAAAAAAGAGAGTATTAACAGCGAAAAAAGTTTTATTGATTTCATTCTTGATTTTTAATAAAAATAGATAATTATTTAATAAAAATAATTTTCAATGAGTCAAAAGATATGGCTTAATAATTCATTTATAACAACCATTCATTAAAAAATTAATTTTTTGTGTATGTTTAATGTGACATTATCAATTATGAAAAATTTTAAATTATTTGTTTTATTAGTTTTTTTAAGTTCCACTTGCCTAAATGGACAGAACCGAGAATGGGAAGATTTATCTGTTTTCACCATAAACACAGAAAAACCACATGCTACTTTTTATCCTTTTTCTAATGAAAAACTTTTAATTGAAAATGATTTGTCAGAAAACACCTTGTATTCCTCACTAAATGGTAAATGGAATTTTAAACTTTACAGAAATATTGATTCAGTCCCGCCAAATTTTTATTTAAAAAAAAGTAATGTTAAAAAGTGGAAAACAATTCCAGTACCTTCAAATTGGCAGTTTCACACTGATGATTTTCCTGTTTACACCAATATAATTTATCCTTATGAAATTAATCCACCTTTTATGCCTGATGACTACAATCCAGTGGGTATTTATCACAAGAAATTTAGGATAAAAAAAGAATGGGGAGATAAAGAGATTTTTATTCATTTTGGAGCAGTTAATTCTGCCTTTTATATATGGATTAATGGAGAAAAAGTTGGCTATTCTGAAGGAAGTAAAACCCCTGCTGAATTTAACATTTCAAAATATATTAAAAAAGGGAATAATACTATATTTCTTCAAGTGATAAGATGGTCAGACGGAACTTACCTTGAAGATCAGGATTTCTGGAGATTAAGCGGAATTGAAAGAGATGTTTTTTTGTATGCTCAACCTAAAGTTGCAATACGAGATTTTTTTGTAAAAACAAATCTAAGTGATGATTTAAAGAGTTCAGATTTTAATATTGATCTAGATATTAGAAATTACAATAATTACGATTCCAAAGTACAGGTTTTATCAAAATTATACAATGATGAAAACAAAATAATTAAAACCTTGATGGAAGATATTAATGTTAAAGCCCAATCTTTATTAAAGTTAAATCTTAATGGAGAAATTTCAGATCCCTCTCTTTGGAGTGCAGAACAGCCTAATTTATATTATCTAACAACCACTTTAGTTCAAGAGGGAAGAGAAACTCATTCTGTTGGTCACCAAGTTGGGTTTAGAAAGATTGAGCTTAAGTCAGGTCAGGTTTTAGTCAATAATATGCCTATACTTTTTAAGGGAGTAAATAGACACGAGCACGACGAATTTACCGGACACGTAGTTTCAAAAGAATCCATGTTGAAAGACATACAAATAATGAAACAAAATAATATAAATGCCGTTAGAACTTCTCATTATCCTAATGATCCCTACTGGTATGAACTGTGTAATAAGTATGGAATTTATGTTATTGATGAGGCCAATGTTGAATCCCATGGGTTTGGTTATAAAAAAGAGGATACTCCTGCTTTTAAACCAGAGTTTGACGCAATGCATATGGATAGGTGGATAAGAATGGTGGAAAGAGATAAAAACCATCCCTCAATTATAATGTGGTCACTTGGAAATGAAGCTGGAGATGGACCAGTTTTCGTCAAAGGGTATGATTGGATTAAATCTTATGATAAATCACGCCTTACTATTTACGAGAGGACCTCTGAACATTTTAAACAAAGAAAGATGGGAATAAACCTAAAGCCTCATACAGATGTTTTAGGTTGGATGTATGCCAGAATGAATGAGTTGAAAAAGGAATATATAGGAAAATTTAGATACAGACCTTTTATATGGCTAGAATATTCTCATGCAATGGGAAATAGCAATGGAAATATAGCAGATTTATGGGAAATGATACACAATGAAAGACAAATGCAAGGGGGGTTTATTTGGGATTTTGTCGACCAAGGATTAGCTGACTATAACGAAAAAGGAGAAAAATACTGGAATTATGGTGGGGATTATTCCCCAAGTAACTACCATAATGATACTAATTTTTGTATGAACGGTTTAGTCAATCCTGACAGAACTTTTCACCCAGCAATGGCAGAAATTAAAAAAGTATACCAAGATGTAAAATTCTCATTAGAAAATAGTTCAGAAAGTATTTCACTTAAAATAGAAAATCAATATTTTTTTACTAACCTGAACGAGTTTTACTTTAATTATGAAATATTAAAAGATGGAAAATCCATAGATAAAGGAAATTTTAATATTGATTTAAACCCTCAATCTCACAAGATTGTTGAGATTCCAATTTCTAGTGAATTAACTAATGAAATAAAACAAGGTTTTAGAAAAAGAAATCATGATTACCATATTAATATTTATGGATATTTAGGAAACAAAAAGAATTTAATCCCCTCTGATCATTTGGTTTTAACTGAACAGATGTTAATTCAAAAAAGCAATACGAATCAAGTTATTTCAAAATCATCAAAAGCTATAAAAGCAGAAACTAATAATGGATTGCTTGAAATATTTAATGAGAACTTGAAGTTAGTTTTCAACACCTCTAGTGGAGAGATGAATAGTTATGTGGTTTATGAAAATGAATACATAAATAAAGCTCCTTATTTAAATTTTTGGAGAGCACCCATTGATAATGATTATGGAAATGGTTTGCCTGAAAGATCCAACGATTGGAAAATAGCATCAAGCAATAGAGTCCTAAAAAGTTTTAATCATGAATTTGTAGATAATAATGTTAAGGTAACAGTTCAATATGTATTACCGAACATTCAATCCTTTTATACCACTACATTTTTAATAAATTCTGAAGGAGAAATTAAAATATCCAATGATTTCCAATATCGAGGATATTTAAAAGACGCCCAAATTCCAAGATTTGGAATGAATATTCAGATTCCAAAGGATTATAATAATGTGTCTTGGTATGGTAGAGGGCCTCATGAAAATTACATCGACAGAACGGATTCAGCTTTTATGGGAATTTATAATTCTTCTGTTAGAGAATTAGGATTTGATTATTCAAGACCTCAAGAAAATGGATACAGAACGGAAACAAAATGGTTGGAAATGAAAAACAAAAATGGAATTGGTATTAAAATATTTGGTGACCCTTATATATCTTTTAGTGCTCATTATAATACTATTGAAGACTTTGATGATGGTGTAAGAAAAAAAGAACCAGGAGAAAAAAGATCTGCAAGAAATAGAATGGTTAAAAAACAAAGAAAACCAGTAGATATTGAGGAGAGAGATTTTATAAGTTTGAATATTGATTTAAAACAAATGGGAGTTGGAGGTGACAATAGTTGGGGAGCAAGACCGCTTCCTAAATATTTAATTCAGCCTGGAAATTATAAATATTCTTTTGTAATTAAACCAATTTCTAATTTGAAATGATGAAGATATTTTTTAAATATTGTTTTACATTTTTTGTTTTCTTTCCATTCAGTTTATTTTCTCAAGAACTTGATTATCATATTGAATATTTGACAACAAGAAATGATTTAAGCAGTAATTATGTTACAAAAATAATTAGTGATGAGTCTAATTTTAAATGGATTGCAACAGAAAATGGTATTTCTAAATACGATGGTAAATCAATTGAACTCATTAAACCTGGAGAAGAATTTCCTGGTCTTTTAAATGAAAATATTGAAACTCTATTTAAAGACAGAGATAATATAATTTGGATTGGAACCAAAAGTGGTGGATTGTCCTCAATTGACCCAGTTTCAAATAAATCCGAAAATTATAATTCCATAATAGGAATTAATGATGAAAATACTTTCAGAATTTTTTCAATTTCACAAGACAATCAAGGAAGAATATGGGCTGGGACTTTCTCTAATGGTGTCTTTGTTATTGACCCTGTTGAAAAGAAATTGATTGATCATTTTAGAGTCAACGAAAGTGTTCAAACTATTATTAATGATTCTAAAGGAAATATGTGGTTTTCTTCTCAGGGTAAATTGAATGTTTATAACCTAGAAAAGAAGAAGATAGAATATTATCAAACAAAACAAATTGGAGATATTATAGAAGATAAAAAAAACAACAGAATGTTATTTATCTATGCTGGAGGAGGATTGAATCAGCTTGATTTAGAAACAAATGAAATAAGCTTGTTGCGAAGGTTTAAATCCATATTTAATCCTTGTTTAGCCTTAGATTATAAAGGGAGGTTATGGGTTGGAACTTGGAGATACGGCTTGTTTATTAGCGATGAAAAAATAGAGAATTTCAAAAAATTTAATTTAATTAAACCCTCTAGTGGAAAGCTTTCTATTAATTATTCTACTATAAATCATATCGAGCATTCGAAGGATAATTCAACATGGCTTTCCATGGCAAATGGGGGGGTAGTGAAGTTGTCTCCATTGAATCCTTTTAAAACAATTCAAGAATTATCTAATGACAACGCTATTGTTAAAAAAAATAAAAACATTAAAGCAATTTTTAAAGACCAGGATGCATTTTACCTTGGAACATTCGCTGGAGGTCTTATAAAATTAAACAACAATGGAAAGACTGAGGTTTATGGCATTCCTATTTCAGATGACATAACGCAATTTAAGGTCAATAGTATTGTTAAGTATGAAAATAGAATTCTTATAGGTTCAAATAATGGTTTGTATTTTATTAATGAAAGAAAAGAATTAAAATCACTAAACCTTTTATTTGAAAATTTTAATTTGAATGGTAATTTGAATGGTACTGCCTCTTTTCCATCTATCGTGTCATTTTTTGAGGATTCAAAAAATAATATTTGGATTGGAACGCAACAAAACGGTTTATTTTTAAGTAAAAAAGGAGAGTTGTTTTCACTTTCTAAAAAGTTAAAAAAACTCGATGCTATAAAATCTTATGATAACAGTAGAAGAATAACATCTGTTAAAGAAGATAAATTCAATAATATTTGGGTAGGTACTTACAACGGACTGTTTCTTGTTGATAAGGAGAATAAACTTGTTCACTTCAGTGACTTTTCAGAATTCTCTTTACCTAAAATTATTAATGATTTGGTGATAGATGAATTTGTATGGATAGCTACTGCGCAAGGATTATATAAACTACAGCTTTACTATTCTAGTAGTGAGGGATATAAATTATCCTTGGATAAAAAAATTGACAAGAAAAGCGGATTGGAGGATGAATTCGTGAACTCAATAGTTAAGATTAATGATAACAAGTCTAATTTGGGTTCTTATTGGATTACAAGTATCAAGACAATTGTAAATTACAATGATAAAACAGGGGGGATTATTAATTATGGAACAGGAGATAATGCTAGTTTAGATATTAGTATGTTTAATTTAGGTTCATCCTATAATTTTAAAGATTCTTACATATATTTTGGAGGCATAGATAATTCCTATCAAGTCGATTTAGAAAAAATTAATCAAACCCCAACAAGGGGAAATTTATTGTTTACAGATTTAAAAATCAATAAAAATAAAATTTATCCCAATAAAGAATACAATGGTCGAGTAGTTTTAAATAAAAACCTAAACTACATTGATGAAGTTACGCTCAATCATAAAGAAAAGTCCTTTTCTGTTGGATTTATAAATAATGATTTTGTTAAAGGAACTAAATATGCTTATAAACTTATTGGTTACCAAGACAAGTGGATAGACTTAGGTTATAAAAGTGAAATTGACTTTACGGGGTTATCCTCCTCCTTTTTTTCTAGTGGAAAATACAAATTAATTGTTGCCTCTTCCATTGATAGCGTTAATTGGGACAATACCTCGGAGCTTCTAATTAACATTAAACCATCCCCATTTTTATCACTTCCAGCATTATTTATTTATTTACTATTGATGCTTTCGACTATATTTTGGATAATTAGAGTCTACGTGGAAAGATTAAAATTAAAAAACAGCATTGATTTTGCAGAATCCAAATTAGGATTTTTCACCAATATCTCTCATGAATTTAGAACTCCATTAACTTTAATCATTAGCCCTCTACAAGAAATTTTAAACTCTTCTAATTTGAAGTCAGAGATTAATTCTAAATTAATAAACGTAGAAAAAAACGCCAATAAACTACTGAATTTAATCAATGAACTTTTAGATTTTAGAAAAGCAGATCATGGATTACTTAAAGTCAAAGTTGCCTATGGGAATTTCAGAATTTTTAGTCATGAAATTTTTCTTTTATTTACTGAGGTTGCTAAATCAAAAAAAATAGATTACGTTTTCGAGTATAAAGAAAATCAAATTACTTTTCCTTTTGATAGAAATAAAATGGAAATAGTGTTAAGTAACCTGATTTCAAATGCCCTAAAGTTTACTGAAAATGGAGGTAAAATAGTAGTTTCGGTGGGCTCTTCAAATGGAAATTGTATTTTTTCAGTTAAAGATTCTGGAATTGGAATTTTACAGTCTGATTTAAATAGAATTTTTGATGAATATTATATGATTAAATCTAAATTAAAAAATCAAACTCCTGGAACTGGAATAGGACTTTTTCTATCAAAAAAAATAATCGAATTACATTACGGAAAAATCACTGTTGAAAGCGATTTTGGCAAAGGCTCTGAATTTATATCTTCTTTAACTATGGATCCTACCAAGTACAGAGAGGTGGATTTAAATTTCAAGAAATCTGAAGATTTTAGTGTTTATGAATCTGAAAATGAAATTATTAATCTATCGGATCTAAGTGTAGATTCAAAAGAAACTATTTTAGTGGTGGATGACAACAAAGACATTAGGACTTATGTAGGATCTCTGTTGTCTTCTCAATATAATATTTTAGAAGCTGAAAATGGAGAGGTTGGAAAAAGAATTGCCTTAAAAAAAATCCCTGATTTAATAATTAGCGATATAATGATGCCGATTAAAGATGGTATTGAACTTTGTAGTGAATTGAAGAATGAGTTAAGCACATCTCATATTCCAATTGTTTTACTAACGGCTAGAAATTCCACTCTTTTTGAAGTCAGTGGATTGGAATCAGGAGCAGATGATTATATAACCAAACCCTTTAAAGCAAGTGTTATAAAAGCAAGGGTAAAAAGCTTATTAGAAAACAGGATTAATACAAGAAAACATTTTTTAAACAAGGTTAGATTTGAACCTGTTATTGATCCGAATTCAAACGAAGATATTGAAATCAGCTTTATAGAAAAAGCAATAGTTTTGGTAGAGGAAAACATACAAAATCCAAATTTTGGAATTGAAAAAATGACTGACTATTTCTGTATGAGTCAATCTACTTTGTATAGAAAGATTAAATCTCTAACAGGTTTATCTCTTACTGCTTTTATAAGGTCAGTAAGACTGAAAAAAGCTGCTTTGCTTATTTCAACCACAGACACCAAATTATCTTATATATGTTATGAAGTAGGTTTTAATGATTACAAATATTTTAGGACTTCTTTTAAACAGCAGTTTGGTTGCCTACCTTCAAAATATAAAACTCATAAGGTTCAAATCGACGTAATCAATTCATAATATTATCTCAAGATGACGTTTTAGGCACATTTCGTGACTTATTTGCATCCATTATAATATTTTTTTTTATTATGTTTGAACAAACAAACAATTAAACAAACCAAATAACAATTATGAAAAAATTTAAATTTTTATCCTTTCTAGTGTCTTTTGCACTTGGATTAGGTTCTGTTTTTGCTCAGCAAACTGTTTCAGGTACTGTAACAGCAAACGGAATGCCTATTCCCGGGGTTTCAGTGATTGAGCAAGGAACTGCTAATGGAGTAACCTCTGATTTTGACGGTAATTTCTCAATTAACCTTAAAAACGAGAACTCTCAATTGGTTTTTAGTTACTTAGGTTACTTAACTCAAACACTTGCTGCTTCTGCAACTATGAACGTTGTTATGAACGAAGATGTCGCTCAATTAGAGGAAGTAGTTGTAACTGGATATGGGTCACAATCTAAAAAATCTTTAACAGGTTCTATTGGAACTATTTCTTCAGAAAGTTTAACTCTAAAACCTGCGGCAAACACTACGCAACTTTTAGTAGGACAAGTAGCTGGTTTGTCATCAAGAAGTATTGGGGGATTACCTGGAGCTAACCAAGCAAATTTAAGTATCAGAAATTTTGGTTCTGCTCTTGTTTTGGTAGATGGTGTGGAGTCTTTTATCGGACAAATTGATCCCAACGACATTCAATCTATTTCCATTCTTAAAGATGCTTCTGCTTCAGTATATGGGGCAAGAGCTGGTAATGGGGTTATTCTTATTACTACTAAAAGAGGATCTGATGCTGCTGAAGGTGCCAAATTTACCTATCACGGTACAACTAGTTATGAATCTTTAATCACAATGCCAAAGACTGTTAATGCTCATCAGTTTGCAGAATTAATGGAGGAAAATGGTCTTGGAGCTGAAAATGAGATGCCAGAATATTTAGATTATGATACAACTAGAAAAAGAGTATTTAACAGAATTACAGGTGAAGATTTTGATGGTGTGGATTGGTATAGAGCTATTTATAAAGATAATAATGCTCAAAAACAACATAATTTAAGTGCTAGAGGAAGAAGTGAGAAAATGGGTTATTTTGTTTCACTAGGTTTTACTGATACCGAAAGTGCATTTAGAGATGCTGATTTCACTCAACAGAGGTATAACATTAGATCTAATTTAGATGCAAAATTTAATGATAATTTGAGTGCTCAATTTGACTTTAGTTACCGTCAAACTACCTTAGATAGAGCGAATTTTGGTATTTCAGAGATGTATAATAGACTTGGGACAGGTAAACCAACAAACTTACCTCTTTTTCCTGATGAGTCATATGCCTCTCATACTGGAGCTGCTACCCCGTATTCTCCAATTTACATGACAAGAAAAGCGTCCTCAGGAACAAGAGTAGATCGTGATAATACCTTAGCGGCTAGAATTAGTTTAACTTATGACGTTCCCTTTATAAATGGATTGACAGCTACTGCAAGTTTAAATATGGAAACTCAAACTGAGTGGAATAAACAAGTAAGTAAAAAATACAATCTTTATAGTTATGATCCATTGCAGGAAGACCCATATGTCTTTTTTGGAACTCATTTAAGAGATTTTATACTTGTTAATTCTGATCGTGACATGGAGTTACTTCCAAAACTTACTTTAAATTATGAAACTCAATTTGATAACAGTGAATTAAAAGCAACTTTTGTAGCTGAGTCTACAACATTTGAAAGAGACTATTTAATGGGTTCTAGAACAGATCCATTATCTTTTGAGGCACCCTATTTAAATTATTCATCTAGAGCTGAGTTAAATAATGCTGAAATCTTTTCTCAATCTGCCAGACAAAGTTATGTTGGTAGGGTTAATTATAGTGTAGCTCAAACCTATTTCATTGAAGCTACCATGAGAGCAGATGCTACTGCAAGATACTCTGTAGACGGTAGATGGGGTTATTTTCCAAGTCTTAGTTTTGGATGGAGAATTTCTGAAGAAGATTTCATGAAAGACAATTCTGCTTGGAATAACTTAAAGCTTAGAATGTCCTATGGTACAATGGGTAATGACGGAGTTTCTAATTATGATTTTTTAACTGGATATAATATTTCTGGAGGTTTTTACATGTTTGGTGGAAATCCTTATCCAATTATTTCCTCAGCCGGTCTAGCTAATGCGCTAATTACATGGGAAACCATGAAAATAGCCAACGTTGGAATTGAAGGAACTTTATGGGATGGAGGTTTAGGATTTGAACTAGATGTTTTCTATAGATTAAGAGAAGATATTTTAGCTCTTCCAGATTCAGAAATTCCTTTTCATTTTGGAGCAGCTCTTCCTAGAACTAACTTAAATTCTAGAGACAATAGAGGATTTGATTTAATGTTGAAACACAAAGGGAAAATTGGAAATGTTTCCTACAGCATTTCTCCTATGGTTTCTTATTCTAGAGGAAAGTATGTTAGTTGGGAAGAAAACATTCTTCCAGAAACTGGCGATGATGCTGCTGCAAATGCAGAGTACAACAGAAGATACGTGCTGACTGGAAATTGGGATGATCGTCAATGGGGATACCAAACAAATGGATTCTTTACCTCACAAAGCCAGATTGATAACCATCCAGTTGATATTGACGGAGCTGGTAATCAAACAATGATTGTTGGAAATTTAATCAAAATTGATCAGAATGGAGATGGATTGATAGATTGGAAAGATCAAATAGTAATTGGTCAAGGTGGATTACCTAAGTGGAACTACAGTACAAATATGAGCTTCAAACATAAAAATTGGAACCTTGATATGTTATGGCAAGGGGCTGAAGGTTATACTATTACTTTTGGTGGTAGTGCAGGTCCATGGTCTCATTCAGGTCACCAAACCGTTGCTAAGAGTTTTGCTTATGAGAACAGATCTACTTTGGATGCTAATGGAGATGTTGATATTTTAAGAAAGTTTCCACCTGTATTTACAACTGGAGGAAGACCTGAAATTGATAACCCTGCCAATGATTTTGATAGATTGGATGCTATGTATCTAAGACTTAAAACTATAAGCCTAAGCTATGATGTTGGTAAAGACCTTGTTGATAAATTAGGATTGTCAAGTGTTCAGCTTTATTTAGCTGGATCTAATCTGTTAACAATTGATAATCTAGGTGTTTATTCTGGAAGTTATGATCCTGAAATAGTTTCAGGAACTGCTGGAGGAAATGTCGATAGGGCTTATCCAAATGTAAAATCAGTTACTACTGGACTTAAAATCGGATTTTAAACCTTTTAATATAAAATGAATCAAATAACAAATAAACTTAAACAAATGAAAAACTTATCTTACTTATTAATTTTATTCTTAGCAGTTGGATGTGCGGATTTAGACCTTTCGCCAACAGATATGATCGCTGAGGATGCTGTAAAAAAAGATCCAAAATTAGTGGAAGCTTTTTTAACTAAAATTTATGCAAATGCAAATTTTGAACCTAATGAAGGTGTTGGATATCCTAGACAAGACCATTTTACCGATGGTGTAGTGGGAGCAGAGTACACGCTAATGGCACCATGGCAAAATGGAGTTAAAGCGTCGTATAATATTCCAACTGCTTCTGGAGGTCATTCCAGATTAGTTAAATGGCAATATCCAAATATTAGATCTTGTAATGAAGTTATTGAGATTTTAAATAATGCAACTTTTGATCCTGCCATTATAAAAACACAAGTAGCAGAAGCAAAGTTTCTAAGAGCTTTTATGTATTTAGAAATGGCAAAAAGGTATGGAGGTGTTCCTCTTGAGTTAACACCTAAATCTGTAGATTCTACACCCGAAGAACTTATGATTCCCAGAAATACTTTGCAAGAAACTTACGACCAAATTATATCTGATTTAACAGCAGCAGCAGCAGATTTACCTGGAACTGCTTTATATGGAAAGGCTACTAAATGGGCTGCTTTTGGATTAAAAAGTAGAGCGGCATTATACGCTGCGAGAATAGCAAAATACCACCCTCAGTCCTCAGATGGATTAACTTCTATTCCAGCTGGTTCTGCAAATAGTTATTACACTGCAGCACTTGCATCAGCAAGAGCTGTTATTGATGGTGGAAAACACCCATTATATACTGGAGGAGCTAATATGGTTGATAGATTTGAAAAATTATTTTATGAAGATGAAAATTCTGAAATTATTTTTGCTGAAACCTATAGTTTAACTTTAGGAAAAACTCACAGTTACTCTATTTATGCTTTGCCTGATGGATTTAAATCAGGATGGGGTTCTAATATTCATATGTATACAGCTTCTGATGCTAGATTTGAGCACCAAGATGGGTCTCCTGGAGACAAGTACCATTCTAAGTTTGATAATAAAACTTGGTTCGATCTAGAAGAGGTTATTTACACGAAAGACCCTAGATATTTAGCTACTCTTTTCACACCTGAAGAAATTTTTCAAGGTAGAGAGGTTTGGTTCCATGACAATAGTGTAGGCGCGGGAGATGTAAAAGGAAGAGCTGGAAACGCGGTTCCTCAAAGAGCACCAGGTAGAAACAGAAACAGAGGAGGAAGATTGGTTCAAAAAAGAACTAATCCTGCTATAGAATTTCCTGCTGGTGGAACTGACGAGGTTCCTTACATAGTGCTTAGAACTGGTGAGATGTATTTAAATGGTTCTGAAGCTGCTCATGAATTAAACTTACCTTTTCAAGCAAAAGGTTTATTGAATAAACTTAGAGATAGAGTGGGTATGCCTGCAAAAACAACTGTCACGTTAGATGACATCAAAAACGAAAGATTTGTTGAACTTTATGGTGAAAATCACAGGTATTGGGATTTAAGAACATGGAAAGATGCTGTAAAAGAATTACACCTTGTTACTAAGTTTGGTACTAAATGGTATAGAAGAAAGAGTGATGGAATGTATAAAGCTAAACAGTGGAAATGGAATTTTTCACAAAACACTCCATTTTTAGAGAAAATGTACTGGCTTCCTTTTGGAACAAATAAGTTAGCTCAAAATCCTAATTTAGTTGAAAATCCAGGATATTAAAAATTAGTTTTTTCAATGTTTGAAAAGGGCTCAAATATGTTTCATGTTTGAGCCTTTTTTGTATCTATTTTTCATATGAAAAAAGAAAGAAGAAAATTTATAAAAGACGCGGCACTGATTGCAGGTGCCTCATTAATTCCACTTCATTATTCTTTCAATAAGGATTCTTCTAATTATGTTAATGCCCCTTTTGAAGATCTTGATACCTTTTGCGTGAATGATTGGTGGAATAGAGAAGACAATCAAATTATAAATTTAAAAGTAGAAAGAAGCAATATTATTGCTTTTGGCATCTATACGCTGTCTAATAATATTCTAAAGCTTTCGGCACAAACTTATCCCCTTTATCCAAATGAAAGTCGATTTATTTCTTTTCAAATTAAAACTAATGATAAATGGAAAGAAGTTTCTAAACAAAAAATAAATGATATTGGTTGGTCAACCTTATTTAGATTCCCAAATTGGAATAGTAAAATTGACCAACAATACAGGTTGGTTCATGACAACGGTTCTGTTTTTAATGGAAAGATTAGAAAAGATCCCGTTGACAAAAAAATAATAAAACTTGCTGCTTTTTCATGTAATAGTAACAAGGATAGAGGAGATAGAAATAATTACATTAAAAATGTAAACCATCAAGACCCTGATATTCTTTTTTTTGGAGGGGATCAGTCTTATGATCACAAACAGCATACGGCGGCATGGCTAAAATTCGGTTTACAGTTTAAAGAACTTTTTAGAGAAAGACCGTGTATTACCATCCCAGACGACCATGATATTGGTCAAGGTAATCTGTGGGGGGAAGGAGGTAAAAAGGCCTTGAGACGACAAGGTGATGATGGAGGATATTATTATCATCACGAATATGTAAAAATGGTTGAAAGATGTCAAACATCACATTTACCAGATCCATTTGATCCCACACCAATCGAGCAGGGCATTAATGTGTATTATACTAATTTAAAATATGGTGAGATAGATTTTGCTATCATTGAGGATAGAAAATTTAAATCAGGCCCAAAAGACAAAATTCCATATCAAGGTCCTCGTCCTGATCATATTTTAAATCCTGAATATAATTCAAAAGATATTGATATAAGTGGTTTAAAATTACTTGGAGACAGGCAGTTGGACTTTTTAAAATCGTGGTCAGTTAAATCAAAAAAAAATACAATGAAGGCTTTGCTTTCTGCAACCAGTTTCTGTGGAGCGGCTCATTTACATGGTAAACAAAGCAATAGGCTTCACGCGGATTTAGATTCTAATGGTTGGCCCCAGACTGGAAGAAATAAAGCTTTGAAAATTGTTAAAAAAGCCAATGCAGTACACATTGGAGGGGATCAACATTTAGCTTCAATTGTTCATCATGGGATTGATGATTTTGAAGATGGCCCGTTTCAATTTATAGTACCAGCACTGGTTAATAATTATTACAGCAGATGGTGGTGGCCAGAGGATGAAAAACCTGGTGAAAATTCTAATAAAAAACTACCCTGGACAGGAAGGTATTTAGATGGGTTCAGTAATAAAATTACAATGCATGCCTATGCTAATCCAGATTCGCCTTCCAGTGGAGCAGGATATGGTATGGTTCTTTTCAATAAAGAAAAAAACAACGTAACTTTCGAGTGCTGGCCAAGGTTTGGAGACGTTTCAAAAAAAGGAGCGAAACAATTTAAGGGTTGGCCCCATATAGTGGATTTAAATTTAACTTAAAATGAAAAAAATATTAATATTATTTTTCTGTTTTTTGTTTTTTTCTTGTAATTCTAAGGAAAAAACTGATACCAAAAAACCAAATGTAATTTTTATCCTTGTTGATGATTTAGGTTGGAATGATTTGGGTTACAGCGGAAGCAATTTTTACGAGAGTCCCAACATTGATTCTTTAAGTAAAGACAGTTATGAATTTTTAACAGCCTATGCTGCTAGTTCAGTTTGTTCACCCACAAGAGCGTCCATAATGACAGGTAAACATCCAGCCAGAGTAAATATAACTGATTGGATACCTGGATTTGACCCTAAAAATAGACCGCTTTTAGGACCTACAGACCTTAATCAACTTCCTTTGGAGGAAATAACTATTGCCGAAAAATTAAAGGAGTCAGGTTACAAGACTTTTTACTCTGGTAAATGGCATCTTGGTTCTGAAGGTTTTTACCCAGAACAAAATGGTTTTGACATTAATATTGGAGGCTTTGAAAAGGGATCCCCAATTGGAGGTTATTATTCCCCTTGGAAAAATCCAAAATTAAACAACGGTCCTGATGGAGAATACTTAACAGATAGGTTAACAAATGAGTCTATTTCATTCATAGAAAATCATGATAGTGGTGAGCCATTCTTTTTATTTCTCTCTTTTTATAATGTGCACACCCCAATCCAACCTAACATTAAGCATGTTGATTATTTTAAAGATAAATTAATATCAAAAAAAGATAATAAGGTCAGAACCCGTCAAGAGGATCAGGCTATCAGTGTAATGAATCAGGTTAATGCCGATTACGCTTCTATGGTTTATGCCATGGATGAAAATATAGGAAGACTAATTACTAGCCTAAAACAAAATAATTTATATGAAGATGCGCTCATAATTTTTACTTCTGATAATGGTGGTCTTTCTACTCAAAGAAGAGTTGCTCCAACCTCTGTATTTCCCCTACGCGGTGGAAAAGGATGGCTTTACGAGGGAGGTATTAGAATTCCTCAACTAATTAAACCACCTAATCATTCTCAAAATATTAAAATTGATGAAGTAACTGTTTCATATGATTTGTTTCCTACTATTTTAGATTATGCAGGATTGAGTAGTGATCAAATAATTGATGGAAAAAGTTTGATGCCAATATTTAAAGACGAATCAAAATTAGATAGAGGTGATGTGTTTTGGCATTTTCCACATTACCATGGTAGTTTATGGAAGCCAGGAGCAGCTATTAGATCTGGTGATTGGAAGTTGATTCAAAACTACGAATCAAATACGTTAGAATTATATAATTTGAAAGAAGACATAGGTGAAATGAACGATTTATCCTCTACTTATCCCAAAAAAACACAAGATTTGCTTAAAAAATTATATACATTACAAAAAGAAAGTAATGCAAATTCTGTTTTAGTCAATAAAAATTTTAAAAAATAAATAATGAAATATTTTTTCCTTTTACTAGCAACCTTTTTTATTTCTAGTTGTAATCAAAAACAACAGAATATTGAAAAACCCAATATATTATTCATAATGTCAGATGATCACGCTTATCAAGCCATTAGTGCTTATGATGATAGGTTAATACAGACTCCTAACATTGATAGAATTGCAAAGGAAGGAATGCTTTTTAATAATGCTTCTGTAACTAACTCTATATGTGCTCCCTCAAGAGCTGTAATATTAACAGGAAAACATAGTCATTTAAATGGTAAAATAGACAATCATGCTAAATTTGATGATACCCAGATTACCTTTCCTCAACTTTTTCAAGATGCAGGTTATCAAACTGCCATGTTTGGAAAGCTACACTTTGGGAATAATCCTAAAGGAGTAGATGATTTTCTAATATTACCAGGTCAAGGTTCCTACATCAATCCTAAGTTTATTGGTCCTAAGGGTGACACGATAATTACTGGATATGTTACCGACGTAATAACTGATGTAACTTTAGATTGGCTAGATAAAAAACGAGATAAAGAAAAACCTTTTATGATGATGTATTTACACAAAGCTCCACATAGAGCTTGGTGGCCAAGTCCTGAAAAGTTTGCTGAGTTTTATGAAAAAGAATTTCCAGAACCAGCCTCTTTATTTGATGATTACTCAAACCGAGGAACTGCAGCTAAAACTGCTGAGATGAATATTTTAACTCACATGCAGTACATGCACGATAGTAAGGTAAGACCTGAGACAATGAAAGAAATGGGTAAAGTAGAGCCTGAAATTGTTTATGTTAGGGGAGATGGTACTTTAATGCGTCCTACTGCACAAGGGTTTTATGGTCCTTTTGGAAGAGCTAATGAAGAGCAAAAGAAAAAATATGATGTAACATTGGATAAGATTAGTAAGGACTTTAAAGAAAATTGGCCTACAATGAACGATAAAGAGAAAATGCAATGGAAATTTCAGAGATACATGCAAGATTATTTAGCCACCATATCGTCTGTCGATGACAATGTGGGAAGGGTACTGGATTACTTAGAGGAAACAGGCTTGGATGAAAATACTATTGTGGTTTATACATCTGATCAAGGTTTTTATTTAGGTGAACACGGATGGTTTGATAAAAGATTTATTTATGATGAATCATTTAAAACTCCTTTAATGATAAAATGGCCAAATAAAATTATGCCTGGAACAACTAGCGAAGAAATGGTTCAGAATTTAGATTATGCTCAAACTTTTCTAGAAGCGGCCATGATTGATGCACCTGATGACATGCAAGGAGAAAGTTTAATACCACTTTTAACAGGTGATTCTGATAGTTGGACCAGAGAAGCGGTTTATTACCATTATTATGAATACCCTTCTGTTCATATGGCTAAACGTCATTATGGGATAGTCAATAAAGAATTTAAACTAGCTCATTTCTATTACGATGTTGATGAGTGGGAGCTGTATGACCGTTTAAATGATCCGAACGAAATGAATAATGTTTATAATGATCCAAAATACAAAGAGGTTGTGGAAAGTTTAACTCAAGACTTGAATGATATGAGAGTTAAGTACAAAGATTCTGAGGAATTAGACAAAAAATTCATTTATAAGAATAAATAACAATAGTTGATTAGATTTTTAAATTTTATATTTTTATTTTTTGTTACTGGAATTAGTGCTCAAATTCAAATGGGTCCTCTCTTTTCTGATGACATGATTCTCCAGAGAGAATCTCAGGTTCCAATATGGGGATTAGCAAGTCCTAATGAAAAAGTTACTATACTATCGAGCTGGAATAATAGAACAGCTAGTACAAAAGCTGATAATCAAGGAAATTGGATTGTAAAAATAGAAACACCTCTAGCTGGAGGACCATATGAAATTAATATATCATCTGGAGATAGTGTATTAAATTATTCCAACGTTTTAATTGGAGAAGTTTGGATTGCTTCAGGCCAGTCAAATATGCAAATGGCTCTTTATGGCGGGGGCAAGGAACCTGTTTTTGGTTCCATAGATATGATAGCACAAGCTAATAATTCAAATATTCGCCTTTTTACTGTACGGCACAGAAGCAGTGAAACACCTAAAAAAGATTTAAATGGTAAATGGCTTGTGTCTAGTCCCTCAAATGTTTCGGGATTTAGCGCTGTGGCTTACTCTTTTGCTAATTATCTCAATAAAGTGCTTGATATTCCAATAGGAATAATCCATAGTTCGTGGGGAGGTTCACCTGCAGAGGCTTGGACAGATCAAAAAACACTAAATAACATTTTCGAAAAGTCTGAAATCAGAAATAGACATAAAGACAAAGCCATTCACCACAATCCCTCTGGGCTTTTTAACGCTATGATCAACCCTTTGATCCCTTTTAAAATTAGAGGAGCTATTTGGTATCAAGGAGAGTCTAATGTTGGTAGAGCTAACAATTATACCAAGCTTATGAATAATATGATAGATGGATGGAGATCACAATGGAATCAAGGTTCTTTTCCTTTTTATTTTGTTCAAATTGCTCCTAATGGTGCCGGAGGAAATACAAATAAGACAAGTCAAGCTTTTTTAAGAGAAGCTCAATTAATGACTATGTTACAGACCGAAAACACTGGAATGGTAGTAACATTAGATATAGGAAGTGAATATACTGTTCATCCTCCTGAAAAAATACTGGTGGGTAAAAGACTTGCGTATTGGGCTTTAGTAAAGGATTATAAGTTGGGAGGTATTTCATTTTCTGGTCCAGTGTATAAATCTTTAGATATTAAGGGGCATAAGGTTATTGTTAATTTTGATTATGCCCAAAATGGAATCACTAGTTATAATAAACCAATTGTTGGTTTTGAAATTGCAGGTTCTAATAAGGTCTTTTATAAAGCCAATGCTAAAGTCATAAGAGGCTACGGATTAAATAGATCTAAGCTAGAGGTTTCAAGTGATAGTGTTAAAAATCCAGAAGCAGTTAGATATGGATGGAAAAATTATCTTGAAGGAAACCTGTACAACTCACAAGGTTTACCAGCATCTTCATTCAGATCAGATAATTGGTAGGAAGTTTAACTAATACTTTTGATGTATTCTTTTACTGCCTTTAGGTAGTTATTAAAAAGCGCATCGTCTTCGTAAATTTTTCTTATTCCTCTTGCGCCTTCAAAGGAACATATTAAATAAGTAGCAGCAGAATTGGAATCTACACTAGCTTTAATTTCATTTTTCTCTTTACCAATTTCAATTGTCTCAATCAAAGCATCTTTCCATCCATCCATTAGTTTTCTTAGAGGATCACGAAACGCAGTAATTGAACATCCAATTTCATTAATCATGTTATTTGCAGGACATCCTAAGGCTTTTTCTTTTTCTGTAAAGTTTTCGATTCTTTCTGTAAAGACGTACAACAAAAGATCTGGAACTTTCCTTGTTTTATTTTCTTTTAAAGGGGCTATAAATCCGTTGTAAATTCGTTTGGATAAAATATTTTCTATTACTTTTATTCCTATATCTTGTTTATTTTTGAAATGATGATAAAAAGCTCCTTTTGTCAGATTTGTTTCCTCCATTATATCAGGAACACTTGTATTGTTAAACCCGTTATGGTAAAACATTTCAAAAGCAGTTTGAATAATTAACTTTTGGGTTTCCTCCGATTTTAATTTTTGATTCATGGTAGTTTAACTTAAATACTATTTACTTATAACATTCTCATTTTCAATAGAATAAACTAATATAGTGAATAAATAAATAACATACATACTTAAAAGTATGTTTTATTTAATGTTTGTCTATATTTGTGCTTATCAATAATCAATCTAACTTAAATTAACTAATATGAAAAAATTAATCTTAATACTTACTTTATTTATTTCTTTCTCTTCAGTGTCACAAGAAATACATTCTTTTTATACTTTGGATGTGCCAAGGTCCAAGGCCAATGATTTTGTCAAGATGCATAAAAAATTCATTGATATTTATTTGATGGGTTCTGAAGAAAATAAGATGGAATCTACATGGCTTTTTGCTCATACTTATGGAAGCGACTATACTTTTAAAATTATAGAAGTTTATCCAAACATAATAGCCCAAGCAAGTGCTGTTAATTATGGAGGTGAAGTCAACAAGAATATAGATGCTATGGATATTTCATATGACGATAAAAAGATGTTAAAAGACGAATGGTCTACTTATTTTCAATTATTTATTGAAGGACACGACGATGAAATCAGAGTTACATTTGATAAACAAATATTTGTTACCGACAAAGAAATGGATTTTTCAAAAAAACATATCGTAGTTTTTAATAATAATGACCCCAAGTGGTCTGACCGTGGAGAATATATTTCTTTATGGAATCAGTTTACTAAACAACCTGCTGTTGATTTAGGGGAAGCTCTAGCTATAGTACCTACAGGACATTTTACTGGAAGCTCTTATTCTTTTCAAGCTGCTTTTTGGTACGACTCCTGGGAATCGTTTATAGCTAATCAAAAGGACTTAGAGAGTTCAGGTCCTATGTCAGATGATAGAAAAAGAATGTGGGATATTGGAGGAAGTCATAACGATGAGATTACTACTTTTTTAGGAAGCACAAGATCTAATGTAACAACATCTACTAAGATTTTTACAATTGCTAAATAATTTTTATATTTAAATGTAAGCAAAAACCCAAGTTTATACTTGGGTTTTTTTATTAACCAAAAAAATAAAAAAAATGAATGCAGAAAAAAATATAGTTAAAGTAAGAGCTCACGATGCTATATGCGGAGTATTATATCTCATTAGTGTTGGATTGACTTTTAATACAGGTAATTTAGACTTTTTATATATAGCTGTTGGTGTTGGAGCACTACAAGTTATTAGTCCTGTAACAAAGTTTTGTCCAGTATATTTTATTTTAAATAAAATCATGCCTGAAACGGATCCAATGCAAAATGGAAAGTAAAAAATAATAATGTCCATTAAAAAAACTTGGATTAGTTTCCTGTCACTTTTCTTTCTTTTTCACTTGTTTTCTCAGGGTCCAATTTCTAAAATTGACTCATTAGACATAATGAAAGTTATGTCCTTTCAGGAAAAAGCTTGGAACAACGGAAATATTGATCTCTTTATGGAAGGTTATATTAAGTCTGAAGAATTAGTCTTTTCTGGTTCAGGGGGCCCAGTGTATGGTTGGAAAGCAACAAAAGACAGATACTTTAAATCGTACCCAGATTTAAAGACTATGGGTAAGTTAACTTTTAGAATTAGTAAAATAAAATCCCTTTCATCCAATACAGCTTATTTGATTGGGGAATACTATTTAAAACGAATAATTGATGACAGTTTTGGACATTTCACCTTGCTATGGAAAAAAATAAATGGCAAATGGTTAATTGTTAGCGACCACACTTCTTCATCCGATAATAATTAGAATTATTTATCGATTTAAACTTGCCTATAGATTCAAAGTATTATAATTTTATGACTCAATGAATTTATTAAATCAATCCGGTTTTCTTTTTACAAATTTTAAAGCAAAATCTCAAACTCCTTTTGAAAAACTTTTTGAAATTTTTAAAGAGTTGATAACTTATACCTCTGGAGATTTTGACGAAGCAATTGATTGGTTAAAAGAACTTGACAAGGAGTTTGTCCTAACTTCTGATGATTATACAATGGATGATTTTATTGAAGAATTACTCAATAAGGGATATATTAAAAAGGAAATTGATCCAAAAGGTAGTGGAGAAGGAATTGGTTTAACTGCTAAAACAGAAATGTTATTAAGACAACATGCGCTAAAACAGATTTTTGGAAAAATGAAGCGTATCGGAAATGGAAATCATAATACCAAACAGCCCGGCTTAGGAGAGAATGATTCAGGGGATTTAAAAGCTTATGAATTTGGAGATTCTATTGAGAAAATTGCAATTACTGAAAGTATTAAAAATGCTCAAATTCAAGGTGGCTTAGAGGATTTTAAATTAACTAGAGAAGATCTAGTAGTTAACGACCAATTTCATCAAGCTCAGATGAGTACCGTACTTATGATAGATATCAGTCACAGTATGATTCTGTATGGAGAAGACCGAATAACCCCTGCTAAAAAAGTAGCAATGGCATTATCTGAATTTATTACGACTAGATATCCAAAAGACAAATTAGATATTATAGTTTTTGGAAATGATGCAAAACCTATTGCTGTCAAAGACTTGCCTTATCTAACAGTTGGGCCTTATCACACCAATACAGTTGCTGGATTAGAGTTAGCAATGGATATTTTAAGAAGAAATAGAAATTCTAACAAGCAAATTTTTATGATAACAGATGGAAAACCTAGCTGTTTAAAGTTAAAAGACGGAACGTATTATAAAAACAGTAATGGATTAGACCCTCACATTGTAGATAAATGTTACAACATGGCACAGCAAGCTAGAAGATTAAATATACCAATAACGACTTTTATGATTGCCCAAGATCCTTACTTAAAAAAGTTTGTTCAAGAATTTACTAAAGCCAATAAAGGAAAAGCGTTTTATACTGGCTTAAAAGGATTGGGTGAAATGATATTCGAAGATTATGAAACTAACAGAAAAAAAAGATTAAAATAGAATGATTAATAAAATTAAAACATTAAAAGACTTAAAAAAATCAGGTTACGTTTCTTTAAATATCAAAGAGGAAATGATAAAGAATTTAACATCAAACCTGTCTAAAGGTATTTCTACATTTGAAGGGATTCATGGATATGAGGATTCAGTAATTCCTGATTTGGAACGTGCAATTTTATCGGGACACAATATAAATTTATTAGGACTAAGAGGACAAGCCAAAACTAGATTAGCTAGGCAGTTGACCAATCTTCTGGATGAATGGATTCCTATAGTTTCTGGATCAGAAATTAATGATGACCCATTAAATCCAATTTCTCATTTTGCCAAAAAAACAATTAATGAACAAGGAGATAAAACACAAATCGATTGGATACATAAAGAGGATAGATTTTTCGAAAAATTAGCAACCCCTGACGTAACTGTAGCAGATTTAATAGGCGATATAGATCCAATTAAAGCAGCAAGTTTAAAGCTTTCTTACTCGGACCCCAGAGTAATTCATTTCGGAATGATACCTAGAGCTCACAGGTGTATTTTCGTTCTAAATGAACTACCAGATCTCCAAGCAAGAATACAAGTTTCTTTGTTTTCTATACTTCAAGAAAAAGAAATTCAAATACGAGGTTTCAAACTAAGATTACCTATTAATGTTCAGTTTTTATTTACTGCTAATCCTGAGGATTATACAAACAGAGGAAGTATAGTAACTCCTTTAAAAGATAGAATTGGTTCTCAAATAATGACCCATTACCCGAAAACTGTTGAAACTGCAAAGATTATAACACACCAAGAAGCTAAAATAGATTTAGATAATGGTATTTATGTTCCCGAATTAGCAAAAGACCTTATTGAACAAATTAGTTTTGAAGCTAGAGAAAGTGTTTATGTTGATTCTAAAAGTGGGGTAAGTGCCAGGTTGAGTATTTCTGCCTTTGAAAACTTAATAAGTTCGGCAAAAAGAAGAATGCTTATTAACGGAGAAACAAAAACCAGTATTAGAATGACTGATTTCAATGCTGTGATTTCTGCTATTAATGGAAAAATTGAATTAGTTTACGAAGGAGAGCAGGAGGGAGCAACTGAAATTTCAAGACTACTCATTGTTGAATCCGCAAAAGCTTTTTTTAATGATTTTTTTCCTAAAATTAAAAAGCTTACAAAAGAAGAAGATTTAGACCCTTATCAAAGTATTTTAGATTGGTTTAAGGATAAAGAACTTTTTATTGATGAAAATTTAGATAATAAGTCCTATCAAGATACTTTTAAGACAATAAAGGTTTTAAAACAATTTGTTAAGAAACAGATAAAAGACTTAAAACCTGAAGATGAAAATTTTATGTGTGAATTTTTACTTTGGGGACTTTCTTCATTTAAAAAAGTTACCGTAACTAGGACAACTAAAGGATTGTCTTTTAGTGACTCGTTTTCAGATTATATTAATGGGCTATAGTAATAAATCACTTATTTTCATAAAAGATTAATCATTAAAAAATAAATTATGAATTCGTTAAAAGCAAATATTTTAAATTCAATATGTTTAATTGTTATAGGTCTTTGGGGTTATTTAGAGGCAACATCCTCAACTGCTTTAATTCCTGTGATTTTTGGATGGGCTTTGTTGTTTTGTTCACCTGGACTTAAAAAAGAAAATAAAGTTATAGCCCACATTGCTGTATTATTAACTTTTGTATGCCTTTTAGGTTTGTTTATGCCTTTAAAAGGAACTATTGAAAGGGAAGAAACTATTGGTGTAGTCAGAGTTTCAGTAATGATTTTAACATCAATTACAGCTATGGTTTATTTTATTAAAAGTTTTATTGCAAATAGAAAAGCTAGAAAATAATCTCAATTTTATTTAAAAAAAAACCTTCAATTGCTTGAAGGTTTTTTTATTTTATATAATGTTTTTTTTACTGAGGAATTCCAGCTCCACCAAAAGGTGCCCAGTTAGCGTGAACCATTTTCCATCCAGAATCTGTTGCAATCCAAACCGCTGAAGCTCTTGTGCTGTAATCTACTTTTTCATTTGATTCATTTAAAGTATAAGCACCACTAGCGTAAAATGTTAATATTGCCATGTTCATGTCAGGAGAAAAATTAACATCGATATCTCTTAGATCAAAACTGTCCCATGAGAAATTTCTTTTTTCTAAAAAAAGTTCATCAGTTTGCTCATAGAATTTTGTCAAACTAGAATCTCCAGTCATTAACTTCATGTCGTCCATAGTATAATTTTTCCAAACCTCAATATTTTGATTTTCAATAGCTTCTTGAACATCAATTTGAGCTTGTTTTAAATTCTTGACAACATTCTCTTTATTTAAGTTTCTAGAGTAGGTTCTTAATTTTGGTAAATATGGTGATGCAAAAGGAGCATAATCGAATGCTTTTAATTGACTATTCACAGCTTTTTCATAATCACCCTGCATAGCAGCGATTTCAGCTTCTGAGTCTAATGCATTTGGACCTTTATGTAATATCAAAGATTTTGCTATAGATTGGTAAGCACTATCAAAATCAGGTTCTTTACCATAATCTCCTCTAGCATAAGCATACGCCATCATATTATATGCTGCTGATGAGTTTCTTGGAAATTTTTTTGAAAACTCTCTGAAAGATTCCCAATTACCAACACTAGTTCCAAACCAATTTATTAATGGACTGTTTGGGTGCATACTTATAGCTTTTTCAACGGCTTTATTATAATTGTCATTTGAGGTAGAAAGCAGTATGTGCCAAGTTCTTTCTATTTCAGTTAAAGATTTCACATTTATGTTTTGAAGTTTTTCAGATCTAGATCCCCAGTCCGAGTTATTACTTGCTGCAGCTGCTATTACTAATTTAGCACATTCACAATTTTCGTCTACTACTAAAGCTGCTTTTGCCATTCCAATAGCCATTAAATGCTCTAAGTTTGAAAGAGAAGTGATGGCCTCATTGACAATTTTTGAAGCATCCTTGTTACAAGAAGTTTTTTCAATCCACTGCTGAGCGTTTGCATTAATCAAAAAAGCAAAAGACATTAGTGAAGTAAGTAAAATTTTTTTCATATTTATTTAATTTTTGTTTAATTCAAATATATAAAAAATAACAATCCTACATTCTTAAAAGTATGTTTTTATGAAATAGATGAACATTTAAAAAATAATTGATAAATTAAAAAAAAACCCTCAAAAAATTTGAGGGTTTCGTAATTCAAAAGGAAATTTTAATAATTATAAATTTTCTTTTCTATAAACAATTATTCTTCTCATTTTGCCATCAACAATATATGCATCAGTAACATCTTGAACAATAACCTCTTTCCCATCAACTGTATCTTTAATCTCCATTCCAGAAATAACCCATTCCCCTTTTTGTCCATCGACTTTCATAGAGTAAGAAAAGAAAATATTCCATTCAGGATTTCCTTCATCATACCAAGCCTGTAATGCTTCAATGTGAGCATTATTTCCCTGGATGTTTCTTCCATCCCATGCATTAACAAGTATAGAATCGTTATTCATGCTTGCGATGGTTTCAAGGTCTTTATTGTTATGTGCATCAATGTATTTTTCCCATATTTCAAGATTAGCTGGATTAGCATCTCTTGCGGAAATTTTTTCTCCATTTGATATCATATAACCTGGAGCAGGACCTTCCTCTTCAACAGTAACTTTTGTAGTATTGTCACAAGAAATCAAAATTGATGTGACAAAGAATAGTAATAAAATCTTTTTCATATTTTTTTTTTTTTAAATATATAATAAAATACTTAAAACCAGATTAATAGATATTACTATTGTAGCTTAATTTTTTTTAATGCTACTAGAATACTTTTTGGAATTGAAACGGATTTATTTTCTTTTCTATTAACAAAAACATGGATGAATTCTCCATGGGCAGAAACTTTCTCTGCTCCTTTTTTAAAAACTCCTATTGCATAAGTAACTGAGCTATTTCCTATTTTGTCTACTCTTAAACCAATTTCAATTACGTCAGGAAATGAGAGTCCTGAAACATAATTACAATTGGAATGAACTACATATCCTACAATTGGTGAATTATGAATATCTAAACCAGCATTTTCAATAAGATATTTATTTACTGCTGTATCAAAATAGGAATAGTAAGTGACATTGTTAATATGGCCATAAATATCGTTGTCCATCCATCTGGTAGACATGGGATAAAAAACTTTATAATCTTTACGTTTTATTTCTTTTTCTCTACTCATAAGTCTTCTAAATTACATTACTAAAACACATAAAGTTGATTTCAACATAATCCTCTATTCCATATTTTGATTCCTCTCTAACTTGACCTGAAGATTTTACTCCTCCAAAAGGAGCAACAGCCCTTGTTCTCATAATTAATGATTTAACTAAAAATAGCTTAATTATAACTTATAATCAATTGCATTGGTTATAAATAATTTTCATAAAATCCTTAAGATTATTATTTAAAATTATTCTAAATAGCTTAATTTTGAAAATTATTATATTGAAAATGTCTGAAAATAAAATTGCTATAATTTATGGGTCTGACACTGGAATTACGGACTATATCACAACTTTATTGACTAATAAATTGAATTTAAAAAACTTGGATATTATTGAAGTTTTCACAATAAAACCTATTGATTTTTTGAAGTACGATATAATATTAATTGGTGTGCCTACTTGGTATGTTGGTGATCTTCAAAGTGATTGGGAAGATTTTTTCCCTGATTTTCAAAAAATTGATTTCAATGGAATTAAAGTTGCTTTTTTTGGTTTGGGAGATCAATATGGATATCCCGATAATTTTGTTGATGGAATAGGTATTTTAGGTAAAGTAGTCTTAAATAATGGGGGAGAGATATTTGGTTATTGGCCAAACGAAGGTTATGAGTTTAACGACTCATTGGGCTTGGCTCCAAATGGAATGTTTTATGGTTTGGCAATCGACGAGGATAACCAACAAGAACATACCGAAGAACGGATAGATAAATGGGTGAAACAAATAAAAAATGAACTTGGTTTATAGACTATATTTTGTATCTATTATATGTTTTTTTTGAACAAACTTATTGTAAATTTGAACTTTAAAATTTAGAAATGAATAAAATATTTTTACTATTGATATTGGTGTCTCTTGCTATTAGTTGTAATAGTTCTGTTCCTGCGAAAAAAGTAGAAACTCCAAATAAAATAACTGTTTCAAAAACAGAAAATGAAGTCCAGATTATTTTAAATTCTAACGATCAAATGCAGTTTGATAAAAAGGTTTTATCTGCTAGTCCTGGTCAGAAAGTTACCTTAACTTTAAATCATACAGGTAGGGGTAATAAGATGATTATGGGTCATAATTTTGTCTTATTAAAAAAGGATGTTGATGTAGATATTTTTGCTAGAAAAGCAGTAGAAGCAAGAAATAATGAATATATTCCTGAGGGAGATGAAATGATAGCTTATACTAAATTAATTGGAGGTGGAGAAAGTGTCACAATTACTTTTGATGCGCCAGCCCAAGGAATTTATAATTTTATTTGTAGTTTTCCTGCTCATTATCAATTAATGAAAGGCCAACTTATTGTTAAATAAGGTTTATTTAATCAATACAAAGATTGGTTGTTTTTACTCCTAATTTTGAATATTCTTTGTGAATAGTTTTTAGAAGTGAATACTCAGAAAATGAGTCGTATAATCCTGAATCTTGACCTAATTCCCAAATCATTACACCATTGACTTTATTGCTAGCCAATTTCACTTTTGATCGAATTGTCGTTCTTCCGTTATAGAATTTTGAACCAACTTTATCTATATCTGCAAAAGAAGTATTGGATAAAACCATGCTTGAAAAGGTAAAGGCAGTTACATTTGATGAGTTTGTAAAATCATAACCATAAAAAGGAACTCCAAGGGTTAGTTTTTTTCCAGAAATGCCAACAGAATTCATCCAAAAATTTATAGATTGTTCTGCATTAGAATATGAACTGTGTTGCCCCGCGTCTGTAGGTTTCCATGGACCTTTAAAATCGTAGGCCATTATATGAATAAAATCAAAGACCTGAAGAGCATTACTTGTTATATTAGTATATTTTGTTGTTCCTGGAAGAGCAGCTGTTATTATTTTTGAGTGTTTGTCTAACTCGTCGTTTAAATCAATAACAAAATCACTATAACCAGAAGTTACATTTTCCCATTCCAAATCAACATCTACCCCGTCCAAATTATTTTTAAGTACGTATTCTACAGTCTTAGAAATAATATTTGTTCTATTTTCAGAACTTCCCATCAAATTAGACCAGTTTGTCGCTTGTTCAGTTGTTAAAGCTCCTCCGCCAATTGAAATACATATTTTAATATTTGGGTTGTCTTTTTTTGCTTTACTAACTACGCTAGAAATGTCTGGCATTATAAGATTTCCATTTGAGTCAGGGTTTGCAAAAGCTAAATTTAAATGAGTTATTTTACAATATTCTATTTTTTCGTTTAAATCAAATCTCCATGAGGGTAAATAACCGACTACCAATGCGTTTTGTGAAAATAAATTATTGTTTTCCTCGGGTACTTGTTCGTCTTTGCTACAGGAAATTATTGTAATTAATATTAAGAAAATTAATATTATTTTTTTCATTAATTATTTTTAATACAACTATTTTAGGAGTTCTTTACTAATAATCATTTTACGTACTTCAGTCGTACCCGCCCCAATATCCAGTAATTTACTGGCTCTATACAAACGATTGGCTTCACTTTCCCACATATAACCCATGCCACCATGAATTTGGACTGTTTCATCTAAAATCTTATTCGAGGTACTGGATGCGTACATAACAGAAGCTGCAGTATTCATATGAATTTTTCCTCTTCCAAATTCTTTTTTATCAGTATTATCGCATTCTGATAATACACTGTATACTAATGCCCTAACAGACTCCACTAAAGTGTACATATCTGCCAGTTTGGACTGGATCATTTGAAAACTAGATATAGGTTTACCAAATTGTTCTCTAATCTTAGAATATTCAACCGAAATTTCTAAGGCTCTTTCACTGATTCCAAGGCAAATTGGTGCAATCATTGCCCGCTCAGAATCAAGACCGTTCATTACTGTAATATGTCCTTTTCCAACTTCTCCCAAAATATTTTTTGAAGGAACTTTAAAGTTTTCAAAAAATAATTCTGTTGTTTGACTTCCTCTAAAACCCATTTTTTTTAATTTTGAAACAACTTTAAATCCAGGATTTTTAGTTTCAATTAGAAAAGCTGTTATCCCCTTATTCTTTTTAGTAAAATCTGTCTTTGCATAAACCAAAATTATGTCAGCAATAGATCCATTTGTAATGTATGTTTTACTTCCATTTAGAATATAATAGTCCCCATCTTTTTTAGCTGAAGTTTTCATAGAACCCAAGGAATCTGAACCTGAACCGGGTTCTGTTAATCCCAATGCCCCAATTAGTTCTCCAGAACAAAGACCAGGGAGGTACTTTTCTCTAATATATTCAGATCCATTTCTGTAAATATTATCTAAGCACAAATTGTCGTGTGCTACCCAACTCAATGCCATTGCATGATTCCACCTTCCAAAAGCTTGACAAACTAAGCCTGCTTGCATGTAACCCATACCTGCTCCGCCATATTTTGGATCAACTGTTAACCCTAATAATCCTGAATCTGCCATTTTTTTAAAAATTCCTTTTGGCCACCACTCTTCATTATCCATTTTTTCAGCTAAAGGATAAAGTTCTTTTTTTCCGAATTGGTCAGCGGCATCTAATATGGCTTTTTGCTCTTCATTTAGTCCATATTGATTTGTGTTTGAGCCCATGGTTTATATTAAAATAAATCTTTCAATATTATTTAATAATACAATAACTTTTTAACGAAAAAGTTTTATAAAATTGAATCCAAAGTTAATGTTTTAAACAATTATATCATAATGAAAAATTTGTTAATGTGATAAGGGTTCTTTACATTTCACTTATAAAATTTATTTAATTTTTTATAAATAACAAATTAAAAAAAATGGTAAAAAAAGAAGTATTTATTGTTTCTGCTGTTCGTACTCCTTTGGGAAGTTTTGGAGGTGTTTTTGCTAATATTTCTGCTACCCAACTTGGGGCTATTGCAATTAAGGGTGCTTTAGAAAAAGCAAAGGTTAATCCTAAAAATGTGAATGAGGTTTTTATGGGTAATGTTTGTTCAGCTAACCTTGGACAAGCACCTGCAAGACAAGCAGCATTGTCAGCAGGTATTTCTAATACTGTTCCTTGTACCACTGTCAATAAAGTATGTTCCTCTGGAGCAAAATCTATTATGTTTGGAGCTCAAAGTATTCTTTTGGATCAAGCAGATATAATTGTGGCTGGAGGAATGGAAAATATGTCTTCAGTTCCATATTATGTTCCAAAAGCCAGGTATGGTTATAAATATGGTAATTCAGAACTAATTGATGGCTTACATAAGGATGGATTGTTAGATCCTTATAATGAAATATCTATGGGTGTTTTTGCTGATAAAACAGCAAGTAAATATGATATTTCAAGAGAAGAACAAGATGCTTTTGCTTTAAGATCATATGAAAATTCAGCATTAACAACTAAGAATGGATTTTTTTCTAACGAAATTATTGGCGTATCTGTTCCTCAAAGAAGAGGAGAACCTATATTAATAGTTGAAGATGAGGAATATAAAAGAGTAAAATTTGAAAAAGTTTCTCAGTTGCGCCCCGCATTCTCAAAGAACGGAACAGTTACTGCTGCAAATGCATCAACAATAAATGATGGTGCATCTGCATTGATTTTAGCTAGCGCAGAAGCATTGAAAAAATATAATTTAAAACCTGTTGCTAAGATTTTATCTTTTGCTGATGCTGCACATGAGCCTCAATGGTTTACAACAGCACCAACTATAGCTGCTCCAAAAGCATTAAAATTAGCAAAAATTACAATTTCAGATGTAGACTATTTTGAAGTTAATGAGGCTTTTTCAGTTGTCCCTCTAGCCTTTAATAAGATTTTAGATGTGGACATTAATAAGGTTAATGTTCATGGAGGTGCAGTTTCTTTAGGACATCCACTTGGGGCTTCTGGTGCTAGAATTGTTACCACTTTAATTAATGTACTACAAAATAGAGATGCTAAAGTAGGTTGTGCAGCAATTTGTAATGGTGGAGGGGGAGCTAGTTCCATTGTAATTGAGCGAGTTTAATATTTTGCTTTATTAATGCTTTTTAATAGAATATCATATAACCATAGACAAGTATGTTAAATGATTTATTAAAACTTATTAATTTATTTTAATAAATAAATTAGTTTAAAATAATAAACATGAAGAATTTAATAAAAAAATTTTCAATTATTTGTTTGACTTTATTTATAAATAGTAGCTATTCTCAATCTGACTGGGTAGAACTATTTAATGGTAAAAATCTTGATGGATGGGAAATTAAGCAAGGAAAAGCAAATTTTGAAATCCTTCCAAACGGAGTTATACAAGGAACCTCTATTTTAAATTCACCAAGTACTTACTTATGTTCTAAAAGTTATTTTGATGATTTTATTCTTGAATTTGAAGTTAATGTAAGTACTGGATTAAATTCTGGAGTTCAATTCAGATCTTTAATTAATACTAATAATCCAACAAAATCAGTATATGGATATCAAATAGAATTAGAAGCGAATAAATCTGATAGACTTTGGAGTGGAGGTATATATGACCAGTCCAGACGTGATTTCTTTTTGTATCCATTGGCAGATGACCACAAGGGTAGGGGAATGTTTAAAAATGATAGTTGGAATAAGATTAGGGTTGAAGCAGTTGGAAGTGTTATCAGAACTTGGGTTAATGGAACTCAATGTGCTAATTTGATTGATGACGCTACTAAAAAGGGTTTCATTGCGCTTCAAATTCATAGCATTAATAATAAATCTAATAATGGTAAAAAAGTCAAGTGGAGAAACATGAGAATTTTGACGGAAAATATTGAAAAAAACAGATGGCCTTTGGAAAGTTATGCCCCAGAGATAAATTATATTGATAATTATTTGACTAGAAATCAAATTTCGTCTGGCTGGAAGTTTTTATGGGACGGAAAAACTTTTCAGGGTTGGAGAGGTGCTTTTTTAGATAAATTCCCAGAAAATGGTTGGAAAATTGAAAATGGTATTCTTTCTGTAGAAAGTTCAAGTGGATTAGAATCTAGAAATGGAGGAGATATCATTACTTTAGATAAATATGAAAATTTTGAATTAGAAATTGATTTCAAAATTACTAAAGGAGCTAACAGCGGGATAAAATATTTTGTAGATACAAGCCTTAATAAAGAAATTAGATCTGCCATTGGACTTGAATACCAAATTTTAGATAATAAATCTCATCCTGATGGTTCTCAGCGATTTAAAGTTCTTGAACTTAAAAATGGTAAATGGGTTGACTTTAAAGAGGGTGTTAAAAAAAACCGAGGAGTTTCAAGTTTATATGATTTAATAGAAGCTGAGCAAGTTCAATGGAAAAGTGTGGTTCCTAATACATGGCATAGAGCAAAAATAATTTCATTCAACGGTCATGTGGAACATTGGTTAGATAACGTTAAAGTTTTAGAATATAATAGGTTTTCACAAGTTTTTAAATCTTTAGTTGAATACAGTAAATATTCTATTTGGGAAAATTTTGGTCAATCTAAATCAGGTCATATTTTACTACAAGATCATGGAGATGAAGTTTTGTTTAAGAATATAAAAATCAAAGAATTTTAACAATATGAACAAAAGAATGAAATTTTTTATCAAAAGAATTTTAATAATTCCTTTTTTAATTTCTGTAGTTTCTTGTACTAATTCAAAACCAAATATTTTGATAATTTTAGCCGATGATGCTGGTTATTCTGACTTTGGTTTTATGGGAAGTGATGAAATTAAAACTCCAAACCTTGATAAACTAGCCTTAGATGGAGTATTGTTTAATAATGCATACGTTTCTGCCTCAGTTTGTAGTCCCTCTAGAGCTGGCTTGTTAACTGGAATGTACCAACAGAGTTTTGGTCATGAGTGTAATTTGGATAGCGATGTAAATAATTCATTTGACCCTAGTCAAATTACAATTGCCGAGGCTTTAAAAACTAAAGGATACAATACGGGACTGATAGGAAAATGGCACCTTGGTGATAAGAAACAAAATCATCCTTTAAATAATGGATTTGATTATTTCTGGGGTTTTATTTCAGGTGCCAGAAATTATTTTTATAACCCAAATGAAGAATCTAGAAATAGTATTAGAAATGTAGTTGAAAATCATTCGAAGACAAAGTTTGATGGTTATTTAACTGATGTTTTGGGGGAGAAGGCAATTAATTTTATTAATAAAAATCATAAAGCAAATTCACCGTTTTTTTTATTTCTATCCTTTAATGCCCCTCATACTCCAATGCATGCTAAGAAGGAAGTGTTGAAAAAATTTAAAGACAATCCTAGAAAAATATACGCATCAATGATGTGGTCTATGGATGAAGCAATTGGAAGTGTTGTGGATAAATTAAAAGAAAATAATCAATATGATAATACAATAATCTATTTTTTAAGTGATAATGGAGCTGCTATGTCTAATGATGCTTCTCCATTCCCCTTCAAAGGTTGGAAAGGAAATCAGTATGAGGGTGGAATTAAAACCCCAATGATAATGACTTGGAAAAATAGAATAGAACCTGAAACTCAATTTGATGGATTTATTTCATCATTAGATATTTTTAAAACAAGTTTAGAAGTTTCAGGCGTAGATCAAAGTTTATTAATTAATGCTGATGGAAAGAATATTATTAATTCCCTAAATGATAAAAAAGTTTATAGTGAAGATTTATTTTGGAGAAAAGATAAAATGGCAACAGTACGCTCAGGAGATTTCAAGCTTATTCGTTTAAATGATACTTCAACTGTTTTGTATAATATAAAAAATAATTTTTACGAAGATTTAGACTTGAAAATTAAACAACCACTTGTGCATGACTCTTTATTAAAAAAATTATCTAATTGGGAAAAAAAATTAAAAAACCCGAACTGGATTGAAAATAAAAACTGGAATATTATAACTGAAATGATTTATGAAGATCTTATGAATAATAAAAAAATAAGAGCATTTTCACCAAAGGATTTAAATTAACAAGCTTTTTTAAGCTCTGTAACACAAACACTAATCATTATTACCTGTTGTAAAGTTCCACCCATAAAGATTGATAAATTCTATATTTTCTTTACTTATGATTTCAATAGGCGAAAAATATTGTTTTTTTGGAATGATATTCTTAAATAAAAAACCTTGTTAATCAAATGAATTAAGGGGTTATTAATTGATTAAAAGCGAGAAAAATTCAACTATTTTGGTGATGATTTAATTAAAAAAATTGAAATAAAAATTATTGTTCATTTTGATTGCAATAACAATTAAGTTAAATTTAAAAATATGAAAAAAATCCTTATACGTTTATTAGTATTGATATGGTTTGGTATACCACTAAATATGTTCTCACAAACAAATTCAGACAATCTGAATTTAGCTGACAAAATTTTAGAAGTTAATGAAGAAAATATTTTGCGCAATCCCGACTTTCATAACTGGGGCTCATCAATAATTAAAGGCGAAGATGGAAAATATCATCTTTTCTATGCTCAAATGTCTAAAAAAATTGGCTTTAAATCTTGGCTTACAGATGGTGTAGTTTCTCACGCGGTATCCGATTCTCCTGCAGGACCTTACACTCATAAAAAAACTATTTTAAAAGGTCGCGGACCAGGCTACTGGGATGCCTATACAGCTCACAATCCACGGATCAAATTCTTTGATGGTAAATACTACTTATATTATATATCAACCAATACAGGGGACAGTAAACTTTCCAAAAAAGAGTTCGATCAGGCAAGAAATGGAGTTATAACTAATGAATTCCGAGCCCTTGTACGAATGAATCAGCGAATAGGAGTTGCTGTTTCCGAAAGTGTAAATGGGCCGTGGAAAAGATTTGACCAACCTATATTAGAACCATCAGGTCCAATTGCTCAAATTACATGTAATCCAGCTGTTTCACAAAGACCTGATGGAGGATATATCATGATTTTAAGAGGTGACAAACCTAACGTCAAATATGCCAATGGTAAATGGCCAGATCACAATGAACTGATAAGAAGTCAGGCTATAGCTTTGTCGAATTCACCTCTTGGGCCATGGGAAATTCAACCCAAACCTGCTGTAGGAAATTTAAATTCAGAAGATCCTGCCATTTGGTATGATAAAAAAAGAGGTCGTTATTATGGTATTTATCATGCCTTTGGATATATGGCCATGATCACTTCTGTTGATGGAATCAATTGGGAAAAGGCAAAACATTACAAAGTATTGGATAAAGCTTTAAAAAAAGCTGATGGGACAGAAATATTTGCAAATAGATTAGAGAGACCTTTTATCTACGTTGAGAATGGTGTTGCAAAAGTGTTAACTGTTGCAGTACTCGAAGAAAATCAAAATTCATACTCTCTTTTTATTCCTTTACAATAATAACATGAAAAAAAATTGTTGTAAAATTACTTATTATGAAAAAACTAATTCTACTATTACTGTTTATTCCAATTGTATTTTCTTGTTCAAAAGATGATTTAGTTGAAATCAAACTTATTAATCAAATAGTTGGAAAATGGCACTTCAATACTTACACTATAGATAATGTTGATGCAGTCTATGATGAGTGTAAACAAAAAGGATATTTCTTATTTTTAAATGATGGAACAGGACAGGAAGTTATATATTTTAACAACTCTACATACGGATGTAAATTAGATTCGACAAAGAATTTGAAGTGGTCTTTTAATGGTACAGAATACGATATAAAAACATTTAGTGGAGGCAGCTATGCTGGAGTTTCTTCATTTGGCATTACATATCAATATTTTGGAAAAATTTCAGATGAATTTCTCAAGATTCCCGTTGGATATAATGAAACAATTAATTTAAAAAAAGAATAAATTCCGCTAAAACATCCATTCTAACTAAACTATAGGCGTATCTTCTTCTTTTATTCTTTATTTGGTATATTAAAATCTACATATAATTCTATTAACAACAATCCGAGTCAGGATTACAGCTTAAACCATTTGCATAAATACGAACACGAGGTTTTTCATGAGGAATGCCGCATTGGTCTGGGGCTAAGCAAGCTGTTTGGGTATTGATAAGCTGAAACACAGCACCGTCAAAATCCAATTCATAACGCCCAATTGTACTTTGTTGGTATTCGATGTCTACTTCCATATTAGAATAGTCTAATTGTTTTTTTGACAATTGCAGTATATCCAATACATTTTTAGGTTTTATGCGATGGTCGGTATCAGAAGCCACCCAAAGTTGTAGATTGAGTTTATTTTCTTGCCGTAGCATACCGCCACAATCTATATAGTTACGAGTTACAATTCCTACTTCCGTGATATGAAAGTGCTCAGGCACAAACTGCCCATTAGGGAGTTGAAACTTTAGGGTATCTAATTCACCAAGCGTTTGTTTAAAATCTGAAAGCCACATACTTTTTTTTCTTGCAAAGTTATTAGAATAGTTTTAATTCAGCAACTTTTATAAAGGGAGTAGATTAATAGGGTTTAGATAATTTGTATTGGATTACAACAAAACAAATTAATTAAGAATTCCACATTTGACTTCTAATCTTTAATGCTGCATACATAATATCAACTCTGCTAATTATGCCTATAATTCTGTTAGATTTGACAACTGGGAATATTTTTCTGCGTAGTTTTAAAAATCTTGATGCTGCTTCAAATATTGTTCTGTCCGGAGAAATATAGTCTACTGATTTTTTCATATACTTAGAAACTTTTGTATTTGAAATAGGCAGATTATAATATTGCCCATCAACAATGTTTTTCATAAGGTCACTTTCAGAAATAATTCCAACTAATTCCCCGTATTTATTAACTACTGGCGCACCAGATATTTTTTGTTCAAATAACTCGCGCATTACGTCATAAATACAATCTGATTTGGAAAAGGTTATTACATTTTTAAACATATAGTCCTTTACAAGTATATCTTGACAAATTTTCTTGCTTTTTAGAATTTTAGGTCCTTGAAAACTTTTAATCCCCATTGTTATAATTTACAAAAAATTTATTAAATGAAGAATAATAAAAAATAACTACACCTTAGGCATATCAGATTCAGTCAATTCTGAAACTTCTAATCCTCGTAAGTAGGTTAAACTAACTTTACTATATAACAACATAGTGCTGGCAGTTAAAGAGATTACCTCATCTTGATTAAATAAAAATTCGTTTAAAACTATATTTTTATTAATTTTACATTATTGAAAAAAAACCTTTTTATTTCTTTTTTTACAGTCATTTACTGTTTAAATATATTTTCTCAAAAATCTAATGATTCCCATAATCACAATCATGTAGGTTTACATCACTGGGAAATTCCTAGTAAAGATCCAGATAGAATTATACTAACCTTTAATGGAGATCCCTCATCGAAAAGAGCGGTAACATGGAGAACAGACTCCACAGTAAAGAAATCTGTGGCACAGATTGCCCTTGCGGGTGTTAATTCTAGGTTTTCCAAAAATGCAATAACCTACACTGCATCTACTGAGAAATTTGATGTAGGCCTTTATAAATCAAACAATTCTTATATGGTTAATTACCATAGTGTGACATTTGAAAAATTGGAACCAAACTCATTGTATGCCTATAGAGTTGGAGACGGAACCAATTGGTCTGAATGGATCCAATTTTTGACCGCTAATAATGATTACAGTCCTACCCAATTTGTTTACTTTGGAGACGCTCAAAATGATGTGTTAAGTCACTGGTCTAGGGTTATTAGAATGGCATATCAAACAGCTCCAAATGCATCTTTTGTAATTCATGCTGGAGATTTGGTAGATACTGCTCACAAGGATTATGAATGGGCACAATGGTTTAAGGCTGGAGGTTTTATTCACAGTCAATGGACAGCAATTCCTGTTGTTGGTAATCACGAATTTCAAAGAACTAATAAATCAAGTCCTAAAAAATTATCTATTCAGTGGAGGCCTCAATTTACATTACCTGTTGAGAAAAGTTTAAATTCCAAGCTTCATGAAACTGTTTATACAGTTAATTACCAAGATGTATTAATATTAGTTCTAAACTCTACAGATTTTCTTGAAGAACAAACTGAATATATTAAGGACAAGCTCAGTAATAGTGCTGCTAAGTGGAAAATTGTCACATGTCATCATTCTATATTTTCACCAGCTAAGGGTAGGGATTTTGAATATGCAAGAAAACATTGGAAGCCATTATTTGATCAGTATGGTGTTGATTTAGTTTTAAACGGTCATGACCATACATATGCTAGGGGACATGTTCCGGTAATAACTGCAGATCTTAATAAATCTGCAAATTTTAATACTTTATACGTAACCTCTGTAAGTGGACCAAAACAATACAAATTAGGTCTAGAGCAAATAAAAAGCTTTAAAGCTGATGGATATCAGGCTGATAAATTGGGTGAACAGACACAATTCTTTCAAGTTATTTCTATTGAGAATGACCAATTAATTTATAAGGCTTATACAGTTTTAGGACAGGAATATGATAAGGCAGTAATTATCAAAGATTTTTTAACTGGAACAAAAACTTTGAAATAATCCTTTTTTTACACCCTTATCTTTTTGAATGGGAAAAAAAACAGTGTTGGCCCTACAATAATCGTATAATTTTTAAAAATAAAAACCCTAATCACTTGTTTATAAAGTAGTTAGGGTTTTAAATTGTGGAGTCGGAGGGAATCGAACCCTCGTCCAAACAAGCGACAAAATAGCTTTCTACAGATATAGTTTTCATTTAATTTTCGATAACATTCTGACTGAAAACTGCCTAAATGTTACTTAGCTTTTTTATTTTAAAACCCTACCAAAGCCTTAGGGTTTCTATGTTGACTTTGATGGTGTCTCATAATGAATCGCCGTCAACAAGGGCTGTTCTGAGACATCTCACTTTCCCGCCTGGCGGGACAAGGCCTTAACCTACTATAATTCGGTTGTTAGGCTGCAAGAGCGTAATTGTTTTCGCCATTTAAAGTTTGGTACTAGAATATTTACGAGCTATAGTCCAGAGCTCGATCTGCTTACCATTCAATCGGACTCGCTGTCAAAACCAGTCGACCCCAATTTATTTTCAAAGAACAAAAAATTTGCAAGCGCAAATATATATTAATTTGATTTATTTAAAGCTGTTCGTTGCTTTTCTAATAATAACTAGCTTTTCTAAAAGATTCTCCAGTTTACTAATATTAAGCATATTAGCTCCATCACTTTTTGCGTTTTTAGGGTCAAAGTGAGTTTCTATAAAAATTCCATCAGCACCACAAGCAATCCCTGCTTTAGCAATAGTTTCTATCATTTCAGGTCTTCCTCCTGTGACACCAGACGATTGATTTGGTTGCTGAAGTGAGTGCGTAACATCTAGAACAACAGGTGCAAACTCCTTCATTACAGGTATTCCTCTAAAATCAACTAATAAATCTTGATAACCAAACATGCTACCTCTCTCTGTAATAAAAGAATTATTATTTCCGGAATCTTTAATTTTTTTTACAGCATGAGACATGCTCTCAGGACTCATAAACTGACCTTTTTTTAAACTAACATGTTTTCCAGTTTTTGCTGCAGCTACCAATAAGTCAGTTTGTCTCACTAAAAAGGCAGGTATTTGAAGAATGTCTACATATTTTGCAGCGAGATTAGCATCATTAATTTCATGAATATCAGTGATAGTGGGTATTTGAAATTTTTTACCTACTTTTTTTAAAATGTTCAATGCTTTTTCATCTCCAATCCCAGTAAAACTATCAATTCTACTTCTATTTGCTTTTTTGAAACTTCCCTTAAATATAAACGGTATTTTTAATCTATTTGATATATCAAATATTTTTTCAGCAATTTCAAATGCCATTTCTTCTCCCTCAATAGCACATGGTCCGGCTATTAAAAAGAAATTATTTGAATCAATATGTTTAATATTTTTTATTTTATCAATCATGTGTAAAAATAAATATATGCTAAATTAAATAATATTCTCTAGTTCTATGGTTTTGATGCAATTAGTATGTAAAAAGACATTACATTTGCGCGAAAATATAGAAAGTTTAGATGCAATCAATAAGAAACATCGCAATCATTGCGCACGTTGACCACGGAAAAACAACCTTAGTCGATAAAATTATAGATCAAGCCAAAATCTTAGACGATCGTAAAGAGCGTAAGGATTTATTATTGGACAATAATGATTTGGAACGTGAAAGAGGAATTACTATTCTTTCTAAAAATGTATCGGTAGATTACAAAGGCGTAAAGATTAATGTAATAGATACACCTGGTCACGCTGATTTCGGTGGTGAAGTAGAGCGTGTTTTGAAAATGGCAGATGGAGTATTGTTATTAGTTGATGCTTTTGAAGGACCTATGCCACAAACTCGTTTTGTACTTGGAAAAGCATTAGAATTAGGTTTAACACCAATTGTAGTTATAAATAAAGTAGATAAAGAAAATTGTACACCAGATTTAGTGCATGAAAAAGTATTTGATTTAATGTTTGCACTAGATGCAACGGAGAGTCAACTAAACTTTGCAACAATTTATGGTTCAGCTAAAAATGGATGGATGTCAACGGATTGGCAAAATCCCAAAGAAAATATTTTAGATTTATTAGATGCTGTAATTGAGTCAATTCCTGAAGCACCTTACAGAGAAGGGTCCTCACAAATGCAAATCACATCATTAGATTTTTCATCATTTACAGGAAGACTCGCTATTGGACGTGTATTTAGAGGAGATTTAGAAGACAATAAGGATTATATGTTGTGTAAAGCAGATGGTTCTACTAAAAAGGTAAGGATTAAAGAATTACATGTTTTTGAGGGAATGGGTAAAGTGAAAGTTTCTAATGTAAGAAGCGGAGATATATGTGCTATTACTGGCCTAGAAGGATTTGAAATTGGTGATACAATTGCAGATGTTGAAAACCCAGAAGCATTACCAAGAATTGAAGTAGATCAACCTACTATGAGTATGCTATTTACTATTAATAATTCACCATTTTTTGGTAAAGAAGGTAAATATGTAACTTCTCGTCATTTGCGTGATAGATTGTTTAAAGAAATGGAAAAAAACTTGGCTTTACGTGTAGATACAACTGATAGTGAAGATAAATTTAATGTTTATGGACGTGGAGTTTTACACTTATCAGTATTGATTGAAACAATGCGAAGAGAAGGATACGAATTACAAGTTGGAAGGCCGCAGGTGATTATAAAAGATATTGATGGAGTAAAATCTGAACCATATGAAACTCTTTCTATTGATGTTCCAGAAGACGGTTCTTCAAAAGCAATTAATTTAGTTTCGTTACGTAAAGGAGACTTATTGGTAATGGAGCCAAAAGGAGATTTACAGCATTTAGAGTTTACAATTCCCTCTAGGGGATTAATTGGTTTACGTAATAAAATTTTAACTGCAACTGCAGGTACAGCAATTATTAATCATAGATTTAGTGAGTATGGTCCTTTCAAGGGAGAGTTTTCTGAGGATATTAAAGGTGCTATTGTTTCATCTGCAGCTGGAAAAGCGACTGCTTATGCAATTGATAGACTTCAGGACAGAGGACGCTTTTTTATAGACATTAATGAAGAAATTTATATTGGTCAAGTGGTTGGTGAAAACAGTAAAGATTCCGACATGGGTGTTAACTTAATCAAAGGAAAGCAATTGACTAACATGCGAAAGTCTGGAACTGATGAAGCTATGAAAATTGCTCCTAAAGTTGATTTTTCTCTTGAAGAATGTATGGAGTATATTAAAGGTGATGAGTACTTAGAGGTTACTCCAGCTAGTCTACGTATGAGAAAAATTACTTTTAAAGCTTAAAGACTAATTAGGTATTTTTTTAGATAGTTGATAAAATTTACCATCTTCAATTCTTAGGGTTTTTGCAGGAAATTTCGATATTATTTCATAATCGTGAGTTGCGATTACAACGGTAGTTCCATTTTTATTTATTTTTTTTAAAACTTCCATTACTTCTAAACTAGTAGCCGGATCTAGATTTCCTGTAGGTTCATCAGCTAAAATTATTTTAGGTTTATTTAAAAGAGCTCTTGCTATAGCTATTCTTTGTTGCTCTCCACCAGAAAGTTCATGAGGAAATTTATTTATTAGTTCATTTAATTTAACTTTTTCTAGGACTTTTTCAATTCTTTTTTGAATTTTAATTTTATCTTTCCAATCAGTGGCTTTCAAAACAAATTCAAGGTTTTTTCCAACAGATCGGTCTGGAAGAAGTTTAAAGTCTTGAAAAACAATTCCGAGTTTTCTTCTTAAAAAAGGAATTTTCTTTTCTTTAATTTTCACGATATCCATTCCCGCAACATTTCCTTGTCCCTTTTTTAATTTAATATCTCCATATAAAATTTTAAGTAAACTACTTTTTCCGCTTCCAGTTTTACCAATTAAATACATAAACTCTCCTTTTTTAACTGAAAGAGATACGTCGCTTAGAATTTTTTTTTCATCAATAGTTATGTTGATGTTTTTTAAATCAATTATAGAATTTTCCATTATTAATATGAATATATAAAAAAAGTTAATTTACTAAATCTTTCAATTCATAAGTATATTTTATTTTTTTTTATATTATTATTGATATTTATTACTATTTATTTATTATTAGTTAAAATATGTAGCTAATTAATAGTTTATTGATTTCATTTACATATATTTTAACAATATTTGTAAAAAAATTATTATGTGTGGAATAGTATGTGCTTTAGATATAAAACAAGATTCTAATTTATTAAGACCTAAAGTTTTAGAAATGTCTAAAAAAGTAAGACACAGGGGTCCTGATTGGAGTGGGATTCATTGTGGAAAAAACGTTCTATTAGCCCATGAGCGTTTGGCTATTGTTGATCCACAATCGGGGAATCAACCTATTTTTAGCTCTGATAAAAAATTGATTTTAGCAGCTAATGGTGAAATTTACAATCACAGAACATTAAAAGATGCTTTACAAGTTGGTTATGACTTTCAAACTAATTCTGATTGCGAAATTATTTTAGCTCTTTACAAAGAAAAGGGAAGTAAGTTTCTAGACGATTTGAATGGAATTTTTGCTTTTGTTTTGTACGATGAAAATAAAGAAGAGTATTTAGTTGCTCGTGATCATATGGGAATTATTCCTCTTTATATGGGTTGGGATAAATTTGGCACTTTTTATGTTGCATCTGAATTAAAAGCATTAGAGGGAATTTGTAATAAAATAGAAATATTTCCACCTGGACATTACTTGTCTAGTCAAGATACTAGCCCAGTTAAATGGTACCAAAGAGATTGGATGAAATACGATGCCGTTTCAGAAAATGACACAGATTTAGAGTCTCTTCAAAATGCTTTAGAGGAAGCCGTTCATCGACAACTCATGAGTGATGTCCCTTATGGGGTTCTTCTTTCAGGTGGACTTGATTCTTCAATTACTTCGGCACTTGCTAAAAAGTATTCAAAAAATAGAATTGAATCAGATGATAAAAAGGCAGCTTGGTATCCACAGCTACACTCATTTGCTGTTGGTCTTGTTGGATCTCCTGATTTAAAGGCTGCTAAGCTTGTTGCAGACCACATAGACTCTATTCATCATGAAGTAACCTTTACTATCCAAGAAGGTTTAGATGCGATTAAGGATGTCATTTTTCATTTAGAAACCTATGATGTAACGACTGTTAGAGCATCTACTCCAATGTATTTAATGGCTAGAGTAATAAAGTCCATGGGAATAAAGATGGTACTGTCTGGTGAGGGAGCAGACGAAATTTTTGGAGGCTATTTGTATTTTCATAAAGCACCAAGCCCAGAAGAATTTCATAAAGAAACTGTAAGAAAACTAGAAAAACTATACCAATACGACTGTCTTAGAGCCAATAAATCTTTAGCAGCTTGGGGAATTGAAGGTAGGGTCCCGTTTCTTGATAAGGAGTTCATTGATGTTGCAATGAGAATTAATCCAAAAGACAAGATGATTAATAAAGAAAGAATGGAAAAATGGGTTTTAAGAAAATCTTTTGAAAATTATCTTCCAAAATCAGTAGCTTGGCGACAGAAAGAACAATTTAGTGATGGTGTTGGCTACGATTGGATAGATAGTTTAAAAGAACTAGTAGATAAAGAAGTTTCTGAGGAAATGTTTAAAAACGCAAAATTTACTTTTCCTTTTCAAACCCCAATGTCTAAAGAAGAATATTATTACAGATCTATTTTTGAATCTCATTTCCCATCTGAAACTGCAGCTAAAACAGTTCCCTCTGTTCCATCCGTAGCTTGCAGTACTCCTACAGCTTTAGAATGGGACAAGTCTTTTAAAAACATGAACGATCCCTCAGGAAGATCCATTTCTAATATTCACTTAGATTCATATTAAAATACTTAATTTTTTTACATAAATTGTTGATAACTTGACCCTATTCTTCTCTGTTAAATAACGTAAAAAGGTCACTTATTTCTTATATTTGATAAACAAGTTTTATTTAAACAAAAAATTAAAATGAGCGAAGAAATTAACAAAAATGATTATTCAGCAGATAGCATACAGGCCCTTGAGGGAATGGAGCATGTTAGAATGCGCCCATCTATGTATATTGGAGATGTTGGTGTGAGAGGTTTACATCATCTGGTTTATGAAGTAATAGATAACTCTATTGATGAGGCCATGGCTGGTCATTGTACTGAAATAAAAACATTTATAAACGAAGATAATTCAATTACTGTTGAGGATAATGGTAGAGGAATTCCCGTTGGAATACACAAAAAAGAAGGGGTTTCGGCCTTAGAAGTTGTAATGACTAAGATTGGTGCAGGTGGAAAATTTGATAAAGATTCTTATAAAGTTTCTGGGGGATTACATGGAGTAGGAGTATCTGTGGTTAATGCATTATCTGACCATTTAACTGCTAAAGTTTTTAGAGATGGTAAGATATGGATTCAAGAGTATGAAAAAGGCAAGGCACTTTACCCTGTAAAAACAGATGGATTATCTGATAAAAACGGAACTGAAGTTACCTTTAAGCCAGATAAATCCATTTTTAAAGAAGTATTAGAATATAGTTATGAAACTTTATCCAATAGGTTACGTGAATTGTCTTTTTTAAACAAAGGATTAACTCTTTCAGTTACTGATAAAAGAAAAAAAGTGGAAGGAGAGTTTGTTTCTGAAGTTTTTAAATCAAAAGAAGGTTTAAAAGAATTTATTCGTTTTTTGGATGAAAATAGAGAGCCTCTCACATCTGATGTTATTTCAATGGAAGGTGAAAAGAATGATATTCCTGTTGAAGTAGCTATGATATATAACACTTCTTATTCTGAAAATTTACATTCTTATGTTAATAACATAAATACTCACGAAGGAGGTACGCATTTAGCAGGTTTTAGAAGAGGTCTTACGTCTACTCTAAAAAAATATGCAGATTCATCAGGGATGTTAGATAAGTTGAAGTTTGAGATAGCAGGAGATGATTTTAGAGAGGGACTTACAGCTATAGTTTCAGTTAAAGTTGCTGAACCACAATTTGAAGGCCAAACTAAAACTAAATTAGGAAATAGAGAGGTTAATTCTGCAGTTTCTCAAGCTGTTTCTGAAATGCTTGAAAATTACTTAGAGGAAAATCCTAATGATGCTAAGATTATTGTTGATAAAGTTATATTAGCCGCTCAAGCTAGACATGCCGCGAGAAAGGCTAGAGAAATGGTTCAAAGAAAGACTGTAATGAGTGGTGGAGGTTTGCCTGGAAAATTATCTGATTGTTCGGAGCAAAATCCTGAACTATGTGAAGTGTTTTTAGTTGAGGGTGATTCTGCAGGTGGGACCGCAAAACAAGGTAGAGATAGAAATTTTCAAGCTATTTTACCTTTAAGAGGAAAGATTTTAAATGTAGAAAAAGCGATGCAGCATAGGGTCTTTGAAAATCAGGAAATCATTAATATTTATACTGCATTAGGAGTTACAATTGGAACCGAAGAAGATAGTAAGGCTCTAAATTTAGAAAAACTTAGATACCATAAAGTAGTTATAATGTGTGATGCTGATGTGGATGGAAGTCACATTGCTACTTTGATTTTAACCTTCTTTTTTAGGTACATGAAAGAATTAATAGTTAATGGAAACATATATATAGCAACTCCACCACTTTATCTTGTAAAAAGAGGAGCGAAAAAACAATATGCATGGAATGATGAGGAACGAGATAAATTTTTAGAAGATTTTGGACAAGGCGCAACTATTCAAAGGTATAAAGGACTTGGAGAAATGAATGCTATTCAGTTATGGGAAACAACCATGAATCCTGAGTTTAGAACTTTTAGAAAAGTAACAATAACAAATGCAGTGGAAGCAGATCGTGTTTTTACTATGTTGATGGGTGACGAGGTTCCCTCCTAGAAGAGAGTTTATAGAGAAAAATGCAACTTATGCAAACATTGATGTTTAATATAAATCAATAGATAAATGAAAGTAACAATAGTAGGAGCTGGGAATGTTGGTTCAACTTGTGCAGATGTAATAGCATCTCAGTCCATAGCAAGTGAAGTAGTTCTTCTTGATATAAAAGAAGGTTTTGCTGAGGGTAAAGCATTGGATATGATGCAAACTGCAACAACATTAGGTTTTGGAACTAAAATAGTAGGTACAACTGGTGATTATTCAGTTACTGCCAATAGTGATGTAGTAGTCATTACTTCGGGAATCCCTAGAAAGCCAGGAATGACCAGAGAAGAATTGATTGGAATAAATGCTAGTATTGTAAAGGATGTTTCACAAAACATTTTGAAACATTCTAGTGATGCCATAATTGTAGTGGTTTCAAATCCAATGGATACGATGACTTACTTAGCTTTAAACTCTACTGGTTTACCTAAAAATAGAGTCATTGGTATGGGTGGTGCTTTAGATAGTTCAAGATTCAAAACCTATCTATCTCTAGCGCTAGATAGACCAGCTAATGATATACATGGGATGGTTATAGGAGGACATGGAGATACTACAATGATTCCATTAACTAGACTTGCAACTTATAATGGAATTCCTATTTCTGACATAATTTCTGACGAAAAACTTCAAAAAGTTTCTCAAGATACTATGGTTGGTGGAGCCACATTAACTAAGCTTTTAGGCACTTCTGCTTGGTACGCCCCTGGCGCTTCTGTAGCTTATTTAGTTAATTCCATACTTAATGATCAAAAGAGAATAATCCCTTGTTCTGTTCTTCTTGATGGAGAATATAATCAAGACGATATATGTATTGGAGTTCCATGTATTATTGGTAAAAATGGTTGTGAAAAAATCATTAATCTAGATTTAAATGATCAAGAAATGATGAAAGTTTAGTCAAAGTGCTGAAGCCGTTAGAAGAATGAACTTGGCATTAAAAGAAAATTAATATTGCAAGACTCTTTTCTTAAGCTGTGTTATTAATTGCTTTATCTTGTAGGAAATCATATATTTGCTCGTTTTTAAAAAAGAAATTTTCTTAAAATTAATTTTATGCAAAATAATGGACTTATAAAGTTTTTTGCTTTTTGTTTCGGCTTAGTAAGCTTATATCAAATTTCATTTACTTTCATTAGCTCTGGTGTTGAGAATAACGCTACAGAGTATTCGATTAACTCAATTTCTGAAAAAGAGGCAAATTTTTCTACAAAAAGACAAGAGAAATATGCTAATTATTTGGACTCTATTTCTGATCAAAAAATTCTTGGATTTACAACATATAAAAGCGCTAAATCAAAAGAACTTAATAAAGGTTTGGATTTAAAGGGTGGTATTAATGTTATTTTACAAATATCTGTTAAAGATATTTTACTAGGCTTAGCAGAGAACTCTAGAGATCCAATTTTTAATAATGCACTTAATAATGCAGATGAATTACAAAAAGATTCAAATGAAACTTATCTTAGAATCTTTTTTCATTTCTTTTGACGAAATTAAGGGAGATTCTAGTTTAGCTTCTCCGGATATTTTTGCAAATAGATCTTTAAGTGATGTGGTTAATTTTGAAATGACAGATGAAGAAGTTAAGCCAATTATTAAACAAAAAATTGACGAATCCATTGTATCAGCTTTTGAAGTTTTAAGAAAAAGAATTGATAAGTTTGGAGTTACACAACCTAACATACAAAGACTTGGCAACTCTGGAAGAATATTGGTAGAGCTACCTGGAGCAAAGGATGTAGCTAGGGTCCAGAATTTATTACAAAGTACAGCTCAATTAGAGTTTTGGGTAACCGAAAAAAACGATTCCTTTTTAAACTTTTTATCTGAAGCCAATGAAGTTTTAAAAGAAATTTTAGTTGAAGATGAAGTTGAGTTAATAGAAAATGAAACCTCAAAAATTGATGACTTATTAGCAGATGTTGAAGCAAATGATTCAATAGGCTCTTCTGTTAAAAATCCATTTTATGACTATTTAGTAGGAACTGGTTATCAAGGGGGCCCTGTGATTGCCCAGTTTTTTGCAAAAGATCAAAAAAAGATTGAGGAATATTTATCCATGCCTCAAGTAAGAAAGTTATTACCTGCGGATAAAAGATATACAAGTTTTTATTTGGCAAACCTGATGCGAATTCAAAAATAGTAGATTTATATGCAATTCAGTCTAACAGAGATAACCAACCACCTTTAAGTGGTAGTGTTGTGGTAGATGCTAGTCAAAGTTACGATCAAATTGGATCTCCATCTGTTTCAATGCAGATGAATGGAAAAGGAGCTAGGAAGTGGGAAGAAATGACTGGAAATGCGTATAAAGAAAAAAGTAATATAGCAATTGTTCTAGACGAAATAGTTTATTCTGCTCCTGGAGTTTCTAAAGGAGCAATTTCTGGTGGAAGGTCAGAAATTTCTGGACAATTTACACTAAATGAAGCCATTGATTTAGCTAATGTTTTAAGAGCGGGTAAATTGCCAGCTTCTGCAGAAATAATTCAATCAGAAATAGTAGGTCCTTCTCTTGGTCAAGAGTCAATTGAAAGAGGAGTTAATTCATTTGCAATCGCACTAGTATTAGTTCTTATATGGATGACATTTTATTATGGGAGAGCTGGAATTTATGCTGATACAGCTTTAGTTTTAAACATAGTATTAATATTTGGAATTTTAGCAGGTTTAGGTGCTGTTCTTACTTTGCCTGGTATAGCAGGTATAGTATTAACAATAGGTATGTCTGTTGATGCGAATGTTCTGATATTTGAAAGAATTAGAGAAGAATTAGCAAAAGGAAAAGGTCAAAAACAGGCTGTGAGTGATGGTTTTAGTAATGCTCTTTCTTCAATATTAGATGCTAATATAACTACAGGTTTGACAGCTCTAATATTATTTATTTTTGGATCGGGTCCAATTAAAGGATTTGCTACAACTCTTTTAATTGGTATTGCCACTTCTTTATTCACAGCAATATTTATTACTCGAATGTTAGTAGATGCAAGAATCAGTAAAGGAAAAAGTTTAGATTTTTCAACCACTTTAACTAAAAATTTATTCAGTAATTTAAAAATATCTTTTTTACAAAAAAGAAAATTTGCTTATATGTTTTCTTTATCGCTTCTAAGTATAGGAATTTTTTCACTTTTCACTAATGGATTAAATCAAGGTGTTGATTTTGTTGGTGGAAGATCTTATACTGTTAGGTTTGAAAGTAATATAAATCAAAGTCAAATACAGTCTGATTTAATTGCAGTTCTAGGAAATGCTGAGGCTAAAACTTTCGGATCTGATAATCAATTAAAAATTACAACTAATTATAAAGTTGATGTGGAAGGTTCTGAGGTAGATTCAGAAATTCAGCAAATAATGTTTTCTGCACTAAAAAAACATCTTCCTGATGGTTTAATTTATGATGATTTTGTTAATGGTTCTGATGAAAAACAAGTTGGTATAATGTCATCAATTAAGGTCGGTCCAACTATCGCAGATGATATTAAAACAAATTCATTTTATGCTATTTTTGGTTCCTTAATTATTGTATTTCTATATATCTTAATAAGATTTAGAGATTGGCAGTACTCTTTAGGTGCTGTTGCAGCAGTTTTCCATGACGTTTTAATTGTACTTGGAGTATTTTCTATATCCTACTCATTCATGCCTTTTAATATGGAGATAAATCAAGCCTTTATTGCGGCGATTTTGACTGTAATTGGGTATTCACTTAATGATACCGTTGTTGTATTTGATAGAATTAGAGAGTTCAGATTTATTAATAAATCTTGGGAATTTAGTAAGACAGTTAATGGAGCTTTAAACTCTACTCTTAGTAGAACTTTGAATACTTCCTTCACAACCTTAGTCGTTCTTTTAGCAATATTTATATTTGGAGGAGAATCTATTCAAGGATTTATGTTCGCTCTTATTATTGGGGTTATGGTAGGAACATATTCCTCAGTATTTATTGCTACGCCAGTGATGTTTGATACCTTGAGAAAAAGTTTAAAAAAGTAATTTAAATAGTTTTTTTACTTATCATCATAAAGAATATTCCAATTAATATAAAAGGAATACTTAGCCATTGACCTGTGCTTAAAACTCCTAGTGCATCTTCAAACCCACCTTGACTTTCTTTTACAAATTCAACTAAAATTCTTATTGAAAATAAACCAGTGAAGAAAAGTCCAAAAAGAAAACCTTTTTGGTTTTTTAAATCAGTTTTCCAATACAATTTCCATAAAATAATAAAAAGAAGAAAATAACCAAAACCTTCATATAATTGTGCAGGATGTCTTGGGTATATTTCTCCATCATTTAAAAAGACTACTCCGAAGTTTGATCCGGTGTATTTACCTACAATTTCTGAGTTAAAAAAGTTTCCGATTCTAACAAACATTCCCCCTATTGAAATGGGAATTACAATTCTATCAAAAATCCATAAAATAGAATCATACTTAAATTTATATTTGTATATATACATTGAGGTAACAATTCCAATTGCAGCCCCATGACTAGCTAAACCTCTATATCCTACAAACTTAAAACCATCAATTATTCCAAATAATAGAGAACCATTAGGGTCTTTTTTAATAGGTAAGAAAATTTCTAATAAATTATTTTGAAAATATTCCCAGTTATAAAAAAAAACTTCACCGAGTCTAGCACCAATCAGTGTGCCCAATACAATATAAATAAATAAAGGTTCAACAAGTTCAACTGGTTTTTTATCATTAATGTATATTTTATTAATGATGTAATAACCTAAAGAAAAAGCAACTATAAACATTATGCTATACCAATGAATAGCAACTGGTCCAATTTCAAGAAAAATTGGATTTGGAGCCCATTCTATTTTCAAAAAAGTCATAAATTATTTTTAATAAATATAATTAAAATTAAGGTACTGGATCGAATCCTTTTCCTCCCCAAGGATTACATTTAATGATTCTTTTAAATGACAAAATAGATCCTTTAATAATTCCATATTTTATTAAACTCAATTTCGTGTATTCTGAGCAAGTTGGTGAATAACGGCATGTAGAGGGTAGTAAAGGAGAGATAATAATCTGATAAAACTTAATAATTAAAAGAAAAGGATATACAATGATTCTTCTCATTAAATCATTTTGTAGGAAGATTCATTTTTATCGTCATTTAATTGGACCCCAATTTTTAATAGATCATCTCTTATTTGATCAGATAATTCAAAATTTTTATTTACTCTAGACTGATTCCTCAGTTTAATTAATAACTGTATTAGTTCAGATGATATTTTATTATCAAGTGTGTTCTTTTCCTTATTTGTTTTTAATCCTAGAATATCGTGGAGAAAAACTTCCAATGTATATTTTATTTTTTCTTTGTCTTTTTTGTTTAAGTTCTTGGCACCTAAATAAACATTATTTATAAACTTTAGACACTCAAAAATCTCAGCAATAAGCATGGGTGTGTTAAAATCATCATTCATTCTAGAATAACAATTAGAGATCCATTTATCTACATCAAAATCAGAGGTTTTATTATTACTGTCTAAATTTGAAATCAAATTAAATCCATCGAGTAGTTTATTTAAACCTTTTTCTGAAGCTAGTAGTGCATCGTTACTAATATCTAATATACTTCTGTAATGAGCCTGATAAATAAAAAATTTAACCACGTTTGGATTAAATTTTTTACTTAGAACTTTATTATTTCCTGAAAAAATTTCATTTGGTAAAATAAAATTATCTATTGATTTAGACATTTTTTTACCATTTAAAGTTAGCATATTGGTGTGCATCCAATATTTTGCTGGATTTTTATTGTTTATAGCTTCAGATTGAGCAATTTCACAATCGTGATGTGGAAATTTTAAATCCATACCTCCACCATGAATATCAAAATAATCACCCAGGTATTTTTTACTCATTGAAGTACATTCTAAATGCCAACCAGGAAAACCTTTACCCCAGGGTGAATTCCAAAACATTATGTGATTCTCTTCTGCTTTTTTCCATAGCGCGAAATCTTGAGGATTTTTTTTATCTGAACTACCATCAAGAGCTCTAGAATTATTCATCATATCTTCAATTTTTCTACCGCTCAATTTTCCATAAGTCCCCTTTTCATTAAACTTTAATACATCAAAGTATATAGAACCATTTTTTTCATAGGCATAACCTGATTCAAGTATTAATTTGATACTATCAATTTGTTCAATTATGTGTCCAGTTGCTGTTGGCTCAATATTAGGAGCAAGAGTATTAAATTTCTCCATTATTTGATGAAAATCCAATGTGTACTTTTGAACAATTTCCATTGGCTCAAGTTTTTCAATTCTTGCTTTTTTAGAAATTTTGTCTTCACCAGAATCACTATCATTTTCTAAATGACCCACATCTGTTAAGTTTCTTACATACCTAACTTTATATCCTAAATGTGATATATATCTATTTATTAAATCAAAAGAAATAAAGGTTCTGCAATTACCTAAATGAGCATTGTTGTATACTGTTGGACCACAAACATACATCCCAACACTATTATTATTAATAGGAACAAAAGGTTCCTTTTTTCCAGAAAGAGAGTTGTATATTTTTAAATCTTTAAAATAATCAGATTTCATTATGAGTTAAAGTGAACTATTCGTTACGAATATAATCTAAAAATTCTCTTTTTACATTTTGATCTTTGAATTTACCTCCAAATTCACCGGTTACTGTACTGCAATCAACATGTCTAATCCCTCTAGAATTAACACACATGTGTTTGGCGTCAATAACACATGCTACATCCTCAGTTTTTAGCATTTTTTGTAAGGTCTTAACGATTTGTATTGTTAATCTTTCTTGAACTTGCGGTCTTCTTGAAAAATAGTCAACAACTCGGTTCATTTTTGAAAGGCCAATAACATTGTTGTTAGAAAAATAAGCAACATGAGCTTTACCGTAAATTGGTAAAAGGTGGTGCTCACAGGTTGAAAAAACAGTAATATTTTTTTCTACCAGCATTTCAGAATATTGATATTTATTATCAAATGTTGACCCTTTAGGCATGTTTTCTGGATTTAGTCCAGCAAAAATTTCATTTACATATGCTTTGGCTACTCTTTTTGGAGTTCCTTTTAAACTGTCGTCACTCATGTCCATTCCCAACGTAAAAAGAATTTCTTGTACATTCTTTTCAATTATTGAAATTTTTTCAGCATCTGATAATTTGAATGCATCCTTTCTCAGTGGAGTATCAATAGAAAAGTTTTTGTGATCTGAATCAATTAATTCTAAATCCTCTAGAAACTTGTTATATTTCATATCAATTATTTGTAAGACAAAGATAATTAAAGATTACTAAATAAAATAATAGATTTTACTTATTAAGACATAAGTAGTTCTCAATTTTAGAATTTAAAAATTAAGGATAAGTTGGAGAGAGAGTGGTCTGTATCAATTTGAGCTAAATCAGTTAAACCTGAATCAAATAATTGATGTTTTTTATTAGATTTTAGGAGTTTATGAGAAAAGTTAACAATTGTTTCACCAAAATCATATCCAAACCCAAAGGAGAATGATTTTGAATCTCCCATCATATCTAAATTCTTGTAAGGACTCGATATTTTTGTAAAACCTCCTCTAAAACTAAATTTTTCTATTCTAATTTCACTTCCCATTCTAATGTCAAGTGTATTTGTAAGTTTGGTATTGATATCTCTGTTGATAGTTAAAAAATCTCTGTTTGGTTTTAATTTAGATTTAGAATAATCTTTACTAACAAGATCGATACTTAATAATCCAAATTTTCCTAGAACAATAGCCGCACTAGTAGTAATTATAGAGGGAGTGTTTATTTTATAATCTGGATAAGCATTTATTACTTGTGGATTTACTTTATCTTGATATTTAATACCATCAAGGTCTACCGATTGAACTTCAAGGGACTGGTACGTTTGATCTCTTAAGGTATACCATGTGGGCGATTGATAGGAAAGTCCAAATCGAAAAGAATTAAATTTTACAATTCCACCTAATTGAATAGAAAGTCCTTCACCTTGAGTTTTTAAACTATTTTCAAAACTAATGCCTGTTATCGCAGAACTCTCCGAAAAATTACTTTCGTTATGCCCTGTGTAATTTTCAATATAAACATCATGTGTGTTAACATTCATTCCGAAATAAAAATTCTCTTTGAATTGGATTGCAAAATTGATATTGTATTTAGTATTTACCCCTTTAGTCTCACTAATATATTGCTGATCAACTCCTTCACTGTAATTTGCTAAAGAGTAAAAACTATTGGAGTCTTTATCATAATTTATAAGGTAAGCCTGATAACCTAAAAAAGCTTGTTGAGCAGAAAAACCATAATTTCCCCCTAAATATTTATATACCCCAGAAACACTTTCATTACTCCCAACACTAAGATCTGCAGTACTAAGACCAATTGAATTATTTAAAAAAAACTTGTCTATGGAGTTCGAAGAGTTTCTTCCCTTAATAACAAAATTATTTTTAAAAGAATTATTTGTTTGAGCATTAAATCCAAAAGAAATTTTATTGATATTTCCTTCCCCAGTATTTTTCAATAGCCATATAGCTCCACCTTGATTAAACGAGAAATTATTATCATCTTCACTTTCAGGGTTATTAAAGAAACTTGTTTTGTTTTCTTTTTTCTCGCTTGATAGCGTAAACCCATATTCATTGTCGTTAAAAACAGCACTTCCTGCAGGATTTATATTGATAGCTGAAAGATCTCCTCCCAAAGCTCCAAAAGCACCTCCCATGGATTCAAATCTTGCGGTTCCATTTGGATTGTCCACTAAAAAATTTAATATTTCATTTACATTTTGAGCACGTGAAAAAATGGAAATAAATAAAAATAAAAATAATATAGACTTTTGTGTCATTTAAATTTTAATTATCTGGGTCCTCTTGAACTTCCTCCACTGCTAGAGGCAGGCGAACTAGGTCTCCCCCCAGAAGAACTGCTACTAGAAGAGGATGGTGGGGAATAAGAAGATCTGCTAGAACTAGAAGAACTAGATGGGTTAGATCTAGAAACATCATAAGATCTTCCTGAGGAGTTAGAACTTGATGAATTATTAGTTGAACCTGAACTGGTTCTAGATACATTATTAACTCCAGAGGAGTTTCTGTAATTACTTAATTGGAAGTTTGATTTATTTCCATTGGAAGGTCTAGTGTAGGATGGTCTTGTTCCACTGTTTTGATTAGTACCACTAGCACCACCGCCATTTCTTATTTCTCCTTCATTTTGGTAATTTCTAATTGAGCTAGAGTTATTTAGACTTGAACTTTTTAAAGAATAATAAAGTCTATTTATATTTCTAGTATTGTTTGTTTCATTATCAGAATTACTTGAGTCAGGTGTATTATTACTTTCAGTATCATTCCTTCCTACATTGTAGTTGGAAATAGATTTACCCAACATTAATGAAGAACCAGATGAATTTACATTTCCTGAAAGGGAGGAAGATGATTCTAAATTTGTTCCTCTTCTTCCGTTCATATAAGCAATATTAGAGTTTCCATATCTCTCGTTTTGAAATTGGTAACTATTGTATCCACCATACCCTCCGTAGTGTCCACCATAATAACCTCCATAACCACCGTAATAACTTCCATAGCCGTAATAACCTCTGTAGCCCCACGGTCTAAACATGTAATCCCAGTATCCAAATCCGCCATACATTCCATACCCAAACGAGTTAAACGGACTGTAGAAAGAACTGTAATAAGGGTTGTAAAAAGGACTCCAGTACGAACTATTAAGAGGATTGTCTCTGTAAATAAAATTTATTGATGTAGGATTGTCCCCCCAAGCACCTTTGCTGCCTGAGTAAGCTAGTTTAGTTCCTGTTGTCTGACTTGAGTAAGAATTAATATCAGTTACAATACTATCATTATTACTTTCATTTAAACCATATTCCTCTGCTTTTTGATCAAAATAATTCTTATAATACAAACCGTTTTGATTTGTTTCTTTGGCTGGTTTATTTCCATAAATTCCATCCTCAGATGTATATCCATTTGAGTTAAATGAACCACAACTTGTAATAGTAAGGGTTAAGAACAAACAGAAAACAAATTTTGTTTTAAGAATAACTTTAAAAGTTGAATTTATCATGATTTAAAAATGTTGTTAGAAAAATTAAATTAGTTATTTTAGCAACTGTACATAATTAAACAATTATTATGCCAAAAACAATTTATGGGCAAAAAACTAACTAAAAGAGAAGACGATTATTCTAAGTGGTATAATGAATTGGTTGTGAAAGCTGACCTTGCTGAAAATTCTTCTGTCAGAGGTTGCATGGTAATTAAACCATATGGATATGCTATTTGGGAAAATATGCAAAAACAACTAGATCAGATGTTTAAAGATACTGGTCACCAAAACGCTTATTTCCCATTATTCGTTCCAAAAAGTTTATTTGAAGCTGAGGAGAAAAATGCGGAAGGATTCGCTAAGGAGTGTGCTATTGTTACTCACTATAGATTAAAAAATGATACAGAGAATCCAGGGAAATTAGTAGTAGATGAGAATGCTAAACTAGAAGAAGAATTAATTGTTAGACCAACAAGTGAGGCCATAATTTGGAGCACTTATAAAAAATGGATTCAATCCTATAGAGATTTACCAATTTTAATAAATCAATGGGCTAATGTTGTTAGATGGGAAATGAGAACACGCCTTTTTTTAAGAACCGCTGAATTTTTGTGGCAAGAGGGTCATACTGCCCACGAAACTAAGAACGAGGCAGTGGAGGAAGCTATAACAATGAATGATGTTTATGCTGAATTCGCCCAAAATTATATGGGCATGCCAGTTATTAAAGGAATTAAATCAGAAAGTGAAAGGTTTGCTGGTGCAGAAGAAACATATTGTATAGAAGCTATGATGCAGGACGGTAAGGCACTTCAAGCTGGAACTTCTCATTTTTTAGGCCAAAATTTTGCTAAAGCTTTTGATGTAAAATATGCAAATAAAAATGGTGATCTAGATTATGTTTGGGCTACTTCCTGGGGAGTTTCTACTAGATTAATGGGAGCTTTGATAATGACTCATAGTGATGACAATGGACTTGTTCTTCCTCCTAAACTAGCACCTATTCAAGTAGTAATAATTCCCATTTATAGATCTGAGGAAGAATTTAATTTGGTTTGTAATTATGTTGACCCGGTTATTAAAAAATTGAAGTCCAAAGGAGTAAGTGTTTTGTTTGATAAAAGAGATAGCTACAAACCTGGTTATAAATTCAATGAACACGAGATTAAGGGAGTTCCAATAAGAATTGTAGCGGGCCCAAAAGATATCGAAAGTTCAACTTTAGAAATTTTTAGAAGAGATAAAATGGAAAAGGAAACAATAGACTTTGATAAGGTTTATTCTAAAGTAGATTTTTTAATTACGGACATACAAGAAAACTTATATAAAAAGGCACAGGATTTTACTAATTCCAGCACTAGAAAAGCAGATACTTTTGAGGAATTTAAAGAACTAATTAACAAAAAAGGAGGTTTTGTTTCTGCTCATTGGGACGGAACTAAGGAATCAGAAGAAAAAATAAAAAGAGAAACAAAAGCCACTATTCGACTTATTCCAATAGATGGGGTTAAAGAAAAAGGGAATTGCATATATTCAAAAAAACCTTCTCAACAGAGAGTTTTATTTGCAAAGGCATATTGATTTCAATTCAAACAAAAGGATCAATATTAAGTTGCAAGTTTGTAACCTTTGAATTACATTTGCATTCGTTTTAAATTTGGCCCGTTCGTCTATCGGCTAGGACGCCAGGTTTTCATCCTGGTAAGAGGGGTTCGATTCCCCTACGGGCTACTAAATTAATAATATGGCTAATCACAAATCGGCGTTAAAAAGAATTAGAAGAAATGAAGCTGTTAAACTTAGAAATAAGGTACAGCATAAAGCTACTAGAAACGCTATTAAAAAGCTTAAGGATTTAAAGACTAAGAAAGAGGCTACAAAATTATTTCCATCAGTCGCTTCTATGCTTGATAAGTTGGTTAAGAATAACATAATTCATTCTAACAAATCAGCTAATCTTAAATCTAAGCTTTCAAAACATGTTGCTACTCTATAGTTTTTTTCAAAACTATTAAGAGTTCATTGAGATAAGAAATTCCTCATTATTTAAGGATCTCTTAATTCTATCATTAATAAATTCCATTGCTTCCACTGGATTCATATCTGCAAGATATTTCCTCATTATCCACATTCTCTGAATAGTATTTTCGTCTAATAATAGATCGTCTCTTCTTGTACCTGATGAAACTAGGTCAATAGCAGGGTAAATTCTTCTATTAGAAATTCTTCTATCTAGCTGAAGCTCCATGTTACCAGTACCTTTAAATTCTTCAAAAATCACCTCGTCCATTTTTGATCCTGTTTCTGTTAATGCCGTAGCAATTATGGATAAAGAACCTCCACCTTCAATATTTCTAGCTGCTCCAAAAAATCTTTTTGGCTTATGAAGAGCATTTGCATCAACACCACCACTTAAAATTTTACCTGAAGCAGGCTGAACCGTATTGTATGCTCTAGCAAGTCTAGTTATGGAATCTAGTAAAATAACTACATCATGACCACACTCAACTAATCTTTTAGCTTTTTCTAAAACGATGTTAGCTACTTTTACATGTCTGTCCGCAGGTTCATCAAAGGTGGAAGCAACAACTTCCCCTCTAACATTTCTTTGCATATCAGTAACCTCTTCAGGTCTTTCGTCAATCAGTAATATAATTTGATATACTTCAGGGTGATTCGCTGCAATTGCATTAGCTACATCCTTTAACAGCATGGTTTTACCAGTCTTAGGTTGTGAAACTATCATTCCTCTTTGTCCTTTTCCAATTGGAGAAAAAAGATCCATTATTCTAGTAGAAATAGTGTTGCTTTTATCGGCAAGATTGAATTTTTCATCTGGAAATAAAGGAGTTAAATGTTCAAAGGAAACCCTATCTCTCACCACATCAGGACTTAATCCATTTATTTTAGAAACTTTTATCAATGGAAAATATTTTTCACCTTCTTTAGGAGGTCTTACATGACCAAGTACAGTATCTCCAGTTTTTAAACCAAATAAACGAACTTGAGATTGTGAAACATAGATGTCATCAGGTGAGGTCAAGTAGTGGTAATCAGAAGATCTTAAAAATCCATAACCTTCTTGCATGATGTCTAGAACTCCTTCACTTTCAATTATTCCATCGAATTCATAATCAGGTTCTTTGTACCTATTTCTAATGTCCTTGTTGTGATTCTTTTCTTTTTTTACAAAGTGATTTGGTTTTGGTTTGTGGGTATTTGAAACTGATTTTTCAGTTTTAACCTCAATTGGAGCATCCACTTTTTTTGTTTCTTCAACAGGCTTTTCCTCTGTTTTAATTTCTTTTTTTTCAGCTTCAATTTTCTGAGGAACCTTTTCTTCAGAGACTGTAGGATTGGCTGCATAATGATCAATGATCTTGTATGCTAGTTCCATTTTTTTTAAAGCTGTAATTTTTTTGATTCCAAGTTCAGTTGCTATTTCTTGTAGCTCAGAAATCTTTTTTTCTTTTAACGCGGATATTTCAAACATTTATGTTGTTTATATTAATTTTATATGTGGAGGAATGTAATTCGTTACCTAAAATTGTGGGAATGATTATAATAATCAATGTAAATATACAATTATTTATTAAATCAATTTAAAATCCTAATTTTATCAAAAATATTACATCAATATGATCCAAAGAGTTCAATCCCTATACATGATTTTATTAGCGATTATTAATTTTACACTCATCTTTTTAATTGATAGTAGTTCTGCAAGTTCCTTACCAGAGTCTTATTTCGGAGAGTTTAGATTTTACATTAACGAATATTTCTTTTTCGAAATCATCACCCTACTTTTTGTTATAACTATCTTTTTATTTAAAAAATCAAAAATCCAATTAAATGTCTTGAGATTTATTGGTGTAGCTCTTGTGTTTGGTCTAATTAACTTATTAGACGAAAGGTCTTTTCAGGATTCTTTTAAAGATCCTGGACTTTATTATTTTATTATTTCTCTAATTTTAATTTTCATGACTTTCAAGGGAATTAAAAAAGACCAAGCAATAATAAGTTCTTCCAATAGATTGAGATAAATATTTTATTCAGTATTAAAAGTCAATATGTTGGAGAAACTGCTATTTACCCCGTCGGATGTTTTTACCCTCCAGTAGTATGCTGTTGTAGCTTCCAGTTCTACTTCTAATGTCTCACCATCAATGTCAGTTTGGCTAGAAGGCGGAGTTTGCTTCCCATCTATTTTATCTACATACAAAGTGTACTTTAGTGAATCCCCAGCATCTGGGTCACTACCATCCCAAGTAAATTTCACTTTGCCAAATCCATCTCTTGCCACAGTATCTCCTGATTTGGGTGTTTTAAGTTCTGCAGTAAAAGGAGCATAATTGACTATTCCTTTTCCCGCTACATAAAATTTCCAAGTATCGCTGTTAGTAGTTTTTGAACTAGCTGAATTTTTGGATATAACGTACCAAGAATAGGGAACTCCTTTATCCAAATCAGCTAAAGACGCGGCACTTGTCAATCCAGTTTTATTAATAGTACTAATAGTATTTAAATCTGTTACAGCAAGATCATAGGAATCGGTATTCAAAGTGACAGTCCATGTAAATTCAATTTGACTTTGAGTTTCTGAAATACTCGATCCAGTCTCGCAAGTTTTATTATTTTCTGGTGTTATTAATGTCGCTTTTCCAGGGTCTGTTGCATCGAGCTCATTATCCTCCTTACCTTCACAACTAATTACTAATGTTAGTGCTAAAAGAAAACTAAAAAACTTTAATATACTTTTCATTTTCTTAATATTTTAAAGGTTTTTCTCACAGTTGGTCCTTCCATTACCACGATGTAGGTTCCAGTGATTTGTAGAGAAAGATCAATTTCAGTAAGTCGAGAGAAATCTTTAATCTCTTGTTCTTTTCTATATATAAGATCTCCTTTTTCACTAAACACACTTATCATTACTTTGCTGTCTTTTCCAGAAACATGGACCTTTACATCCCTCTGGGTAGGGTTGGGGTAGTACATGATGTCTTCTGAAATAAAAATCTCTTGTTCTATTACTCCTTGACAATCTAAATTGGTACTGACCTTAATGGTATTAAGTCCTGTTGGAAGAGAAGCATTGAAGCGGTCTCCTTTTACTTCAAACCTCTCTCCGTTAATATCAATGTTATAAAAATTAGAACCACTTAATTGAATGCTTGTAGATTTTTTATCGTTGTCCACATCAATGAAAGCAGATAATGCTTTAGGTTCCTCAATAACCACTTCAAAGCACTCTTCATAATTTGGTTTTCCGTCTACTTTAAAGCAAACTGTGTAGTTGCCTTTGGAAAGTCCAGTTAGTGAAGCGGTTTTATTTGTTCCACTTATTTTAATAATATCATTTTTTGGACCTGTAATAGAAATGGTGTAATCATGGGAGTTATTTTCCACACTTAAACCAATTGCTCCGTCGCTGTTTCCTATACATGTGGCGCTAATAACTTCTACTTTATTATTTTTTGGAAGAATGCTAAAGACCTCACAGCCTTTTATATCTACTATAGTTCCCGGTGGTGTATTTGGACACTCATCTTTGTCATTTAATACCCCGTCTTCATCAAAATCATTGCTAGTTACTGTTATAGAAACTTTACTTGGAGAACTGTCTACCGTTCCATCATTTACTTTAAAAGTAAAGCTATCTAATCCAAAGAACCCACTTTGAGGAACGTACACAACTTTAGCTCCATCCTTAGTAATGGATCCATTGGTTGGGTAATCTACAAATGAGTAGGTCAATTCGTCCATATCGTCATCTGTACCAGTCATTGCCATATTTAAAGGTATGTCCTCAATGGTAGTCACGGATTGTGGTGTCGCTATTGGGGTGTCATTTACTGGATTAATAAGTATACTGATTTTAGCAGCTTCGAGACTTTCTAATGTTCCATCATTCACTTTAAAAGTATAAGAATCGACACCAGTAAAATTACCATCAGGATAATTAGTGTAAGGAACGTAAAGAAGATTAGCAGAGGATAAATTTTTAGGAAGCTCTCCACTCGTAATTTTTGTTCCATTTTCTTTTAAGATTCCATTAGTTGGAAGACTTGTCAAAATGTAAGTCAGCACATCACCATCTTTGTCTGTTCCACTATGAGTAATTTCTTTAGTTGTTTCTTCATCAGTTGTTACTGATTGATTGGTAGCAAATGGCGCATCGTTTACACCACTAACCGATATACTTACTGTAGCGGGATCACTTAAAATAAATAAATCTTTTACTTTAAAAGTGTAAGAATCAGAGCCACTGTAGTTGGAATTAGGTGTGTAGGTAGCATTGGTGGACGACAAAGTCACGGGAAGATTTCCGCTAATAATTTCTGTGTCTCCATCTTTCAATGTCCCATTTGTTGGAAGAGAAACAATAATAAATTTTAATAAATCTTTATCTACATCTGTTCCAGTGTGAGTAATTTCTTTGGAAGTTTCCTCTACTGTTGTAACTGATTGATTGGTTGCTAAAGGAGCATCGTTGACAGCACTAACAGTCACGGTTAGTGTTCCTGTTTCATCTGTAAGTGTTCCGTCTGATACTGTATAGGTAATGGTCTCTTTTCCATAAAAATTAGCTGCAGGTGTGTAGTCTACAGACAATCCATTTTCGTTCACTGCTACGGTTCCTGATCCATCACTAGTTGCTGCAGTTAAGGAAAGAGTATCGCTACCATCCACATCTGTATCGTTAGCAATTACATCTGTGCTACTAAGCGCTGCATCTTCAGCAACTGTTGCTGTATCATCAACCGCTACTGGCGCATCGTTCACCCCAGTTACTGTGATAGTAAAAGTTCCGTTTGTAGTATCTGTACCATCTGATACAGTATAAGTAATCACTTCGGTTCCGTTGAAGTTAGCAGCAGGGGTGTAGTCTACAGACAATCCATCTGCATTTACCGCTACGGTTCCAGTTCCAGCAGTGGTTGCTGCTGTTAGTGATAAAGTTTCATCTTCCACATCTGTATCGTTAGCAATTACATCTGTGCTAGTTAGTGCTGCATCTTCTGCAACAGTCAAGGTATTGGCAACGGCAACTGGCGCATCGTTTACAGCAGTTACTGTTACAGTAAAAGTTCCTGTAGCATCGGTAAGTGTTCCATCCGATACAGTATAAGTAATCACTTCGGTTCCATTGAAGTTAGCAGCAGGCGTGTAATCTACAGACAAGCCATCCGCGTTGACCGCTACGGTTCCAGTTCCAGCTGTTGTGGCTGCAGTTAAGGAAAGAGTATCTCCATCTCCATCTGTGTCGTTAGCAATCACATCGGTGCTAGTCAGTGCTGCATCTTCTGCAACAGTCAAGGTATTGGCCACGGCAACTGGCGCATCTGCTACAGCAGTTACTGTTACAGTAAAAGTTCCAGTTTCATCTGTAAGTGTTCCGTCTGATACAGTATAAGTAATCACTTCGGTTCCGTTGAAGTTAGCAGCAGGGGTGTAATCTACAGACAATCCATCTGCATTGACCGCTACGGTTCCAGTTCCAGCAGTGGTTGCTGCAGTTAAAGAAAGAGTATCTCCATCCACATCTGTATCGTTAGCAATTACATCTGTGTTAGTTATAGAAGCATCTTCTGCAACAGTCAAGGTATTGGCAACTGCAACTGGAGTGTCGTTCACATCAGTTACTGTGATTGTTAGTGTTCCAGTTTCATCTGTAAGTGTTCCGTCTGATACTGTATAGGTAATCACTTCGGTTCCGTTGAAGTTAGCAGCTGGGGTGTAATCTACAGACAATCCATCCGCGTTGACCGCTACGGTTCCACCTCCAGCAGTGGTTGCTGCAGTTAAGGATAAAGAGTTTACAATTGTTATGGTACCAACCATTGATGAATGTAAAGAACATTGATAATAATAAGTTCCAGTAGCAGTGGGTGTCCATACTATATTGTTATTTACTGTTCCATTATTTGTAATACCACTAATTTGATTATTGGTTCCTGTTCCTGCTAGAGTCTTCAAATAAAATGGATGGCCAGCTGCATTTACAGAAAAAGTAATTTGATCACCAACACTAAAAGTTAGGTTAGGATCATTTCCAGTGACATTTCCATTAACATCCAAACCAGAAAGAGTGTAATTAGAACTGCCACTTGCAGTAACAGAAATGGAATAAGAATTATTTTGATCCACATCTGTATCGTTAGCAATCACATCTGTGCTAGTCAGCGCCGCATCTTCTGCAACAGTCAAGGTATTGGCAACGGCAACTGGCGCATCGTTTACAGCAGTTACTGTGATAGTAAAAGTTCCGTTTGTAGTATCTGTACCATCTGATACAGTATAAGTAATCACTTCGGTTCCATTGAAGTTAGCAGCAGGGGTGTAATCTACAGACAATCCATCTGCATTGACCGCTACGGTTCCAGCTTCCAGCAGTAGTAGCTGCAGTTAAGGAAAGAGTATCGCCATCTGCATCTGTATCGTTAGCAATTACATCTGTGTTAGTTATAGAAGCATCTTCTGCAACAGTCAAGGTATTGGCAACGGCTACTGGCGCATCATTCTCCCCAGTAATAGTTATAGAAACTGTAGCAGCTGTGCTGTCTACTGTTCCATCGTTCACTTTAAAAGTAAAGCTGTCACTAGTTGCAGTATCGGAATTACTAGTGTAAACCACATTGGCTGCGGTAGTAGTTTTAGGCAGGTCTCCTGAGGCGATTACCGTTCCGTTGTCACTAAGTGTTCCACTAGTGGGAAGACTTATTATTTTATAAACTGATGGGGCAGTTCCGTCTGCGTCTGTACCAACCAAAGTAATGGTAGCTGCAGTTTGTTCTGTAACCGTCACACTTTGTGCTGTAGCAATAGGAATGTAATTAACTAAATTATAAACCAATACTTTTCCATTATAATTAGAATTTGGAGTAGGGGGTCTACTAGTCGCCAGAACTGTTCCGTTTGAAGATAAAGAAACAATAAAGCCTTGAGAATCACCATCAATATCATCTTCTCCATCGTCGTCTGTAATAGTCCATGAAAGCACACCATCCATATTATTTCCTTGCTGAGTCCAATTGCTTCCGTTCCAGAAAAATACTTTTACCCTTCCTCTATTATCATTGTGGTGCCAGGCTCCAGTTGCTAAAATTGTTCCATCCGATGAAAGAGAAACTGAAGAACCTTGTTCATCATCTTCTGCATCGCCATCTAAATCAATTCCCAACTGAGACCAAGCACTTCCATTCCAATTATACACTCTTACCGTTCCTTTGCTGTCATTATCATGTTCAAGAGCTCCAGTTGCTAGAATTGTTCCATTTGAAGACAAAGAAATAGAATGACCTTGTTTATCACCTGTTAATCCATCTAAATCACCTTCATTTCCCAATAGAGACCAAGCACTTCCATTCCAATTATACACTCTGACTGTTCCCTTAGCACTATCGTGCCCCGCGGCTCCAGTTGCTAAAGTTGTTTCGCTTGAGGATAATGCAACGGTTTGTCCTTGCAAATCACCTATAGCTAATCCATCTAAATCAGTACCTAACTGAGACCATGTGCCTCCAGCCCATTTATAAACTCTTACCGTTCCTTTTCCAGAATCATGGTAAGGTGCTCCAGTTGCTAAAGTCGTTCCGTTTGAGGATAAAGAAACAGAAAGTCCTTGCATATCACCAGAACCTGCTCCATCTAAATCAATACCTAACTGAGACCAAGTACTTCCATTCCAATTATACACCCTCACTGTTCCTTTATAAGTTTCATGAAAAGGCGCTCCAACTGCTAAAGTTGTTCCATCTGAGGACAATGAAACATTCCATCCTTGATGATCACCTGTACTTCCACTTATATCACTTCCTAGTTGAGCCCAAGCGCTTCCATTCCAGTTGTACACTTTTACTGCTCCTGCTTTACTTGAACTATAAGGAGCACCAACTGCCATAATAGTGTGATCTTCGTTAAAATCAAGAGAATAACCTAATAAACCACCTCCTGATCCATCAATATCGCTTCCAATTCTTGTTTGTGTTGTTCTGTAATTTCCAAATACTTTTATAGTAACAGTTTTAACACTTGAATCTGCAGAACCATCATTAGCTTTAAAAGTAAAAGTATCGGTTCCTTGAAAATTGGCAGTTGGAGTGTAGGTAGCTGTCGATCCACTTAATGAAACACTACCGTATGAAGGATTAGAAACTATAGAAAAAGTAAGAGAATTAAAATCCGCATCACTAGCCACTAAATTAATGGAAGCATTGGTGTTTTGAATTGTAGAGGCAGAAATATTTGAAGCCACTGGGTCGTTACGAATTACTATTGCTTTGTTTGCACCAAGAGAACCAGATGCTGCCGGACTAGCTAAAGTTAAAGTAGCCACATTTACTGCAGCATCTTTAATAGTACCCGAGTTTAGTGCAAGCGAACTGGTCGCTACATAATCTAAATCACTAGATGTATGACCAGCAGCTACCGTATAATTAAAAGTTAAGGTACTGGATCCTGTTCCACTGCTATAATTTACTACCGCATCACTGCTTCCAGTTTCTAATGTTATTTGTGGGATTCCCGTTACATTTACCACTTTATTAAAAGTAACGGTGATTGGTATGACTTCACCTATTGAGTAGCTTCCATTAGCTTTGGTTGAAGTTACATTAGTTACTATTGGAGCTGCTTGGTCGTTTAAGCTAATCGTATTGTTAGATTGAGTGGTCGAGGCTGCATTTCCTGTAGCATCGTATATGGCTGTACTCCTAGAGGGTACAACCGTTAGGGTTTCTGCTCCACTAGGTGTTCCACTTAGATTCAAACCTAAGGTATATACATTTCCAGAAATCGATATACTAGATGGTGTAGCATTAACTGTTGCTACTCCACCCGAGATGGATAAAGCAAAGTCACTAACTTCCAATGCACCACTGCCACCATTGTATTGAAGACAGCCTCATTAAATGTAACGGCTATTGTTGTGTTATTACTTGCTACTGTAGTTCCTGAAACTATTGGAGCTGCCTGATCGTTTAAGCTAATCTGTATTGTTAGATTGAGTGGTCGAGGCTGCATTTCCTGTAGCATCGTATATGGCTGTACTCCTGAGGGCACAACCGTTAGGGTTTCTGCTCCACTAGGTGTTCCACTTAGATTCAAACCTAAGGTGTATACATTTCCAGAAATCGATATACTAGATGGTGTAGCATTAACTGTTGCCACTCCACCCGAGATGGATAAAGCAAAGTCACTAACTTCCAATGCACCACTGCCACCATTAGTATTGAAAACAGCCTCATTAAATGTAACGGCTATTGTTGTGTTATTACTTGCTACTGTAGTTCCTGAAACTATTGGAGCTGCCTGGTCGTTTAAGCTAACTGTATTGTTAGTTTGAGTGGTCGAGGCTGCATTTCCTGTAGCATCGTATATGGCTGTAGCTCCTGAGGGAACAACCGTTAGGGTTTCTGCTCCACTAGGTGTTCCAGTTAGATTTAAACCTAAGGTATATACATTTCCAGAAATCGATATACTAGATGGTGTAGCATTAACTGTTGCTACTCCACCCGAGATGGATAAAGCAAAGTCACTCGCTTCTAACGCGCCACTTCCACCATTTGTGTTGAAGACAGCCTCATTAAATGTAACGGCTATTGTTGTGTTATTACTTGCTATTGTAGTTCCTGAAACTATTGGAGCTGCCTGATCGTTTAAGCTAATCTGTATTGTTAGATTGAGTGGTCGAGGCTGCATTTCCTGTAGCATCGTATATGGCTGTAGCTCCTGAGGGCACAACCGTTAGGGTTTCTGCTCCACTAGGTGTTCCACTTAGATTCAAACCTAAGGTATATACATTTCCAGAAATCGATATACTAGATGGTGTAGCATTAACTGTTGCCACTCCACCTGAGATGGATAAAGCAAAGTCACTAACTTCCAATGCACCACTTCCACCATTTGTTGAAGACAGCCTCATTAAATGTAACGGCTATTGTTGTGTTATTACTTGCTATTGTAGTTCCTGAAACTGTTGGAGCTGCCTGATCGTTTAAGCTAACTGTATTGTTAGATTGAGTGGTCGAGGCTGCATTTCCTGTAGCATCGTATATGGCTGTAGCTCCTGAGGGAACAACCGTTAGGGTTTCTGCTCCACTAGGTGTTCCACTTAGATTTAAACCTAAGGTATATACATTTCCAGAAATCGATATACTAGATGGTGTAGCATTAACTGTTGCCACTCCACCCGAGATGGATAAAGCAAAGTCACTAACTTCCAATGCACCACTTCCACCATTGTATTGAAGACAGCCTCATTAAATGTAACGGCTATTGTTGTGTTATTACCTGCTATTGTAGTTCTTGTAAAAGTTGGAGCAACACTAGCTGTATTTCCTAGATCTGTAATATTCCAGCTTTTTGGAGCTGATGTAAGAGTAGCTCTAGAAGTAGCGTCACTGTAATTACTGCTAACCGTTATAGTAATATTTGAATTAGTCCCTGAATTATTAGCTTGACTGTAAAGGAAGATATCGTAGTTGTTTGTGGTAAAAGCTAGTAGCTCCATTAAACATGTTGGTCATGTTGGTGACATTTGCTAGGTTCCAAGAATTCCCATTGTGCGTAAGAGGCTGATTAAAAGCAGCCGCAGATTGAAACATATACTCCATATCGGTAACTGCTGCTGTGTTCCAAGAAGCTATATGTTTCCATTAAAAGCAGGAGCATCACGAAACATATGTGACATATCTGTCACTACAGCGGTATTCCAAGAAGAGATATTACCGTTAAAAGAGTTAGCAAGATAAAATAACTCTCTCATGTTGGTAACTGCAGTGGTATTCCAGGAGTCTCCACTAGTGTTGATATTTTGGTTAAAAGCAGAAGCGCCAGCAAACATACTTTGCATAGTAGTCACTGATGCAGTATCCCAAGAGGATATATCTTGGTCAAAAGCTTGAGCATTATAAAACATAAAGTTCATGTAAGTCACTGCTGCAGTATTCCAAGAAGAAATATTGCCATCAAAAGCAGTAGCTTGTCTAAACATCCCGCTCATGTTTGTCACTGCAGCGGTATTCCATGAGGATATGTTTCCGTTAAAAGCAGTAGCAACATAAAACATATAATTCATATCGGTAACTGCAGCGGTATTCCAAGAAGTTATGTTTCCGTTAAAAGCAGAAGCGCCATTAAACATCCCGCTCATGTTTGTCACTGCAGCGGTGTTCCAGGAGTCTCCACTAGTGTTAATATTTTGATTAAAAGCAGAAGCACTTTAAACATTTCTTCCATGGTCGTTACTTTAGCAGTATTCCAAGAGGATATATCTTCCGTTAAAAGCAGTTCAGCATCATCTAAACATATGATACATATCTGTCACTGCAAGATAGTATTCCAAGAGGATATGTTTGATCAAAAGCTGTCAGCATCATAAAACATACTAATCATAGAGTAACACTGCAGACGTATTCCAAGTGTTGATATATCTTGGTTAAACACTAGTAGCTCCACCAAACATATTCCAAAACTTAGATACTGCAGCAGTATTCCAAGAGGAGTATATTTCCATTAAAAGCAGTAGCATCTTTAAACATATAACTCATATCTAGTCACAGAAGCGGTATTCCATGAGCTTCCACTGGTATTGATATCTTTGATTAAAAGCAGTAGCGCCATAAAACATACTTGTCATATTAGTAACTATAGCAGTATTCCAAGAACCTATATTTCCGTTAAAAGCAGTAGCACTTCTAAACAAAGATAGATTCATCTTAGTTACAGTAGCAGTATTCCAATCGTTTAAAGTGGTTCCCACTAAACTTGTACAATCTCGAAATGCCCAGTCCATATCAGTTGTTAACGAAAGATCTGGCTCATCAGTAGCTGGAATAGTTAAATTAGTTGCTCCCTTAAAAGCAGCATCAAAAGTTTCCCATTTCCCCTCTCCCCAGTTTTCTATAGTTCTAATAAGAGTTCTTGAAGCATGTACCACTTAAATACATTTCTCCAATGTCTTTTGCACCATCGTTTACCGCAACTAGTTATAGTATAAGTTCCAGCATGAGGAATAAGTGTGTGTTGGGAAAGCTTGATTAGTATGAGTGGAAGTAGAACTGTCTCCCCAGTCAATAGTAATGTTGGCGTAATCTTTTAAAGGAAGTTCAAAAGTGCCAGAGGAAACAGCCCAAGTAGAAACGAACTTGTTGCAATCACTACTTGCACCACTATCATTAATAGTCCAATTTTTTGTTCCTGTTAAAAAGGTTCTTGATGTTGAATCGCAATATTTACTGGACACATCGATCGTAATATTGGATTCAATACCTGGATTATTAGCTTGGCTGTAAAGGAAGATATCGTAGTTGTTTGTGGTAAAACTAGTAGCATATGCGAACATCCTATCCATGGAAGTCACGTTACCTAAGTTCCAAGTATTTCCACTATGGACAAGAGGTTGATTAAAAGCAGTCGCACTTCTAAACATATCCATCATATTAGTGACTGCTGCGGTATTCCAAGAAGATATATTTTGATTAAAAACACGTGCTTCATTAAACATCAGATCCATCCTAGTCACTGCAGCGGTATTCCAGTCTGTAATATTTCCATTAAAAACATAATTATCCTGGAACATTCTAGCCATATTAGTCACATTACTCACATTCCAAATATTTCCGCTTGTATTAATATTTTGATTAAAAACACGGGCAGTCCTAAACATATAACTCATATCAGTAACTGCAGCGGTATTCCAAGAAGTTATATTTCCATTAAAAGCAGTTGCACCAGAAAACATGGAGCTCATATTAGTAACTGCAGCAGTATTCCAACTACTTCCACTTGTATTTATATCTTGATTAAAAGCAGAAGCACCGTTAAACATACTGTTCATAGTAGTAACCGCAGCCGTATTCCAAGAGGATATATCTCTATTAAAAGGAGTAGCAGCAAACACGCCTTTCATTTGAGTTACTGAGGTAGTAACCCATCCAGAAATATCTTGATTAAATTGGGTATCATTGAACATCCAGTTCATGTTGGTAACTTTACTAACATCCCAAGAGGAAATATTCCCATTAAACACTCCAGAACCAGAACCACTATCATTATTAAACATAGAATCCATGGTGGTAACTTCACCCACATCCCAACTACTTCCACTAGTATTAATATTTTGATTAAAAGCATGAGCATTCCTAAACATTCTATGCATATTAGTCACTAAAGCAGTATTCCAAGAAGTTATAACTCCGTTAAAAGCTACGGCATCATTAAACATGGAGCTCATATTAGTAACTGCAGCAGTATTCCAAGAAGTTATATTTCCATTAAAAGCAGTTGCACTAGAAAACATAGCTCATATCTAGTAACTGCAGCAGTATTCCAAGAGTTTCCACTAGTATTTATATTTTGATTAAAAGAACTAGCGCCATTAAACATTGCTGACATATTAGTAACAGCAGCGGTATTCCAAGAGGATATATCTCTATTAAAAGGAGTACTTCTAAACATTCCGTACATATTAGTAACAGCAGCGGTATTCCAAGAGGATATGTCTTGATTAAATTGGGTATTATTGAACATATCCGACATACTTTGAACTTTAACGGTATTCCAATCGGAAATATTCCCATTAAACGCTCCAGAACCATTATCATTATTAAACATTCCACTCATATCGGTCACATTACTCACATTCCAACTACTTCCACTAGTATTAATATTTTGATTAAAATCATGAGCATTCCTAAACATGCCGTTCATAGTAGTCACTGCTGCAGTATTCCATCCTGATATATTTCCGTTAAAATCTTCGGCATTTTTAAACATGGAGCTCATATTAGTTATTGTACTAACATTCCAATCGTTGAAAGTGGTTCCCACTAAACTTGTACAACTATGAAAAGCATTAACCATATTATCTGCAAGAGAAAGATCTGGCTCGTCAGTTGCAGGAATCGTTAAATTAGTAGCTCCTATAAAAGCATGATTAAAAGTTTCCCATTTACCTTCTCCCCAGTTTGTCTATAGTTCTAATAAGAGTTCTAGAAGCATGTCCACTTCATATACATTTCTCCAATATCTTTTGCCGCATCGTTTACCGCAACAGTTATAGTATAAGTTCCAGATGAAGCGTAAGTGTGGGTTGGGAAAGCACCATCAGTATGTGAAGAAGTAGCCACTGTCTCCCCAGTCAATAGTAATATTGGCGTAATCTTTTAAAGGAAGTTCAAAAGAACCAGAAGAAACAGCCCAAGTTGAAACAAAGTTGTCTTGACTAATTACAGCGTTAGTAAAAAAAAACAGTAATAGAAATAATATCTTTTTCAAATCTAAAATATATACTTTATAAGTAAAAATAATATAGTTAGCAAAATTAATAAATTTTGCTGATAATTTGTTGACTAGTAGTTATTTAATTATAAACTAGATATTTAGTCGGTAAGATGTTAATGGGTTCTAATGTAATCTCTATTTTGTTTTAAATGTACGTATAAGAGAATAGCTGTTATTTTTTCCATCAGATGTTTTTACTCTCCAGTAATAAGTGGAAGCCGCATCTAAAACTACATCCAATTGTTTAGCTGAAAGATTTGTGTTTTCCGACTTTGGAGTTTGTTTTCCATCAATTTTGTCTACATACAAAGTGTATTGTAGTGCGTCTCCAGCGTCTGGGTCATTTCCTTCCCAAGTAAAAGTTATTTTATCATTTGCATCCCTACTTACAGTTGAACTATTTGCAGGTTTTTTTAAGGTTGCGGGATAAGGAGCGTAATTAACTACTCCCAATCCACCGAGAAAAAACTTCCAAGTATCGCTACTAACAATATCAGAAACATTAGAGTTTCTTGAATTAACACTCCAAGAGTAGGGTTGCCCTTTGTCTAAAACAACTGTCGTAGTTGTAGAGTCGTTTTTTGATTTCCAAACTACTTTATTAGAATTTAAATTGGTAATTTTTAAATCGTATTTTTCAGTATAGTTAGAAGTACTCCAGCTAAATGACATCTCAGTTTTTGTATCAGATGTTGAGGTTCCTGTTTCACATGTTTGATTATCTGCAGGACTTATCAAAGTCACTTTTCCAGGGATATTCAGATCTTCAGCTGTACAGCCAATGATTAATGTTAAGCTAAAAATTAAACTATAGGATTTTAATATATTTCTCATTTTTTCACAATTTTAAAAGTTTTTCTTACGGTTTTACTCTCTAAAACCACAATATAATTACCAGTACTTTGTAAGGACAAATCAATTTCGGTAAGTCTTGACATATCTTGAACGAGTTGTTGTTTTCTGTACAGTAAGTCTCCCTTACTACTATATATACTAACCATAATATTTTTGTCTTCTCCACCAATATGAACATTTATATCGTCCTGAGTTGGATTAGGATAATACATTATGTCCTCAGAAATAAACACTTCTTTTTCGATTACACCTTGACAATCTAAATCTGTATAAATCTTAATGATACTTAATCCAGTAGGAAGTGTGGTTGTGAAGTTGTCCTTGTTTGTACTATATTTCTGGCCATTGACCTCAATAGTATAACTTTTAGATCCACCTAACTGAATGCTAGTAGTTCTGTTGTCGTTATCTACATCAATAAAGACACTAAGTGCTTTAGGCTCTTCAATTAGTATATCAAAGCATTGTTCATAGTCAGGCGCATCATCAATTAAAAAGCATACAGTATAGGTTCCTTTAGCAAGGCCATTTACTGAAGCGGTTTTATTATCACCTATAATTCTTACATTTTCTTTTCCAGTAATAGTTACTGTATAGTTGTATGAATTGTCTTCTACATTTAATTTTATAGATCCATCATTCTTTCCAATACAGGTAGAACTTGTTATTTCTATTTTATTATTACTGTCAGCTACACCAAATATTTCACATCCTTTGTAGTCAACAACTTTACCCTGAGGAGTATTAGGACATTCATCATTTTCGTTTAATATCCCATCTTCATCAAAGTCATTACTGGTTATAGTAATAGAAATTGTTGATTTAGAACTATCTACAGTACCGTCATTTACTTTATAAGTAAAGGTATCTGCACCAAAGTAACCGGATTGGGGTGCATAGGTTGCTTTGGAGCCATCCACAGAAACAGTTCCGTTGGCTGGACTATCTACAACTATATAAGACAAGTTGTCTCCATCAATATCTGACCCGGATAACGTTATTTCTAATGATATTTCCTCAATTGTAGTTACATTTTGTTCGGAAGAAACCGGCGCATCGTTTACAGCGGTTACTGTGATTGTTAGTGTTCCTGTAGCATCGGTAAGTTTTCCGTCTGAGACAGTATAGGTAATCACTTCGGTTCCGTTGAAGTTAGCAGCAGGGGTGTAGTCTACAGACAATCCATCCGCGTTGACCGCTACGGTTCCTGATCCAGCAGTAGTTGCTGCAGTTAAGGAAAGAGTATCTCCATCCACATCTGTATCGTTAGCAATTACATCTGTACTAGTTAGTGCTGCATCCTCTGCAACAGTTGCTGTATCAGCAACTGCAACTGGCGCATCGTTCACAGCAGTTACTGTGATAGTTAAAGTTCCTGTAGCATCTGTAAGTGTTCCGTCAGAAACAGTATAGGTAATCACTTCGGTTCCGTTGAAGTTAGCAGCAGGGGTGTAGTCTACAGACAATCCATCTGCGTTGATTGCTACGGTTCCACCTCCAGCAGTAGTTGCTGCAGTTAAAGAAAGAGTATCCCCATCCACATCGGTATCGTTAGCAATTACATCTGTGCTAGTTAGAGCAGCTAGTCTTCTTCAAATGTTGTAGTATCATCAACCGCTACTGGCGCATCGTTCACCCCAGTTACTGTGATAGTAAAAGTTCCGTTTGTAGTATCTGTACCATCTGATACAGTATAAGTAATCACTTCGGTTCCGTTGAAGTTAGCAGCAGGGGTGTAGTCTACAGACAATCCATCTGCGTTGACCGCTACGGTTCCAGTTCCAGCAGTGGTTGCTGCTGTTAGTGATAAAGTTTCATCTTCCACATCTGTATCGTTAGCAATTACATCTGTGCTAGTTAGTGCTGCATCTTCTGCAACAGTCAAGGTATTGGCAACGGCAACTGGCGCATCGTTTACAGCAGTTACTGTTACAGTAAAAGTTCCTGTAGCATCGGTAAGTGTTCCATCCGATACAGTATAAGTAATCACTTCGGTTCCATTGAAGTTAGCAGCAGGCGTGTAATCTACAGACAAGCCATCCGCGTTGACCGCTACGGTTCCAGTTCCAGCTGTTGTGGCTGCAGTTAAAGAAAGAGTATCTCCATCTCCATCTGTGTCGTTAGCAATCACATCTGTGCTAGTCAGTGCCGCATCTTCTGCAACAGTCAAGGTATTGGCAACGGCAACTGGCGCATCTGCTACAGCAGTTACTGTTACAGTAAAGGTTCCTGTGGCATCTGTTCTTTCGCCATCGGAAACAGTATAGGTAATCACTTCGGTTCCGTTGAAGTTTGCAGCAGGGGTGTAATCTACAGACAATCCATCCGCGTTGACCGCTACGGTTCCAGTTCCAGCTGTTGTGGCTGCAGTTAAAGAAAGAGTATCTCCATCTCCATCTGTGTCGTTAGCAATCACATCTGTGTTAGTTATAGAAGCATCTTCAGCAACGGTTAAGGTGTCATCGACAGCTACAGGAGCAAGATTACTATTAATCTTTCCAGTTGAATTAATTGTAGCAGAATATCCATCCATTGTAATTTTACTAAGTTGATCAGTAGTTATTGCACTAGCACTTGTTCCAAAAGAAACTTTGTCAACACCAGCCCCTGTTATTGTAAGTGCTCCAGCTCCCCAAGTTTCACCAGAGCTGTCTGCAAAGGCTATTGAAGTATCTGTATCTACTACTAAATTTAAAGTACCGGCTCCAATGGTAACCACACTCGCACTAGGTTGATTAGCTTTGATGTTTAGTGTCATCGGTTGGACAAGTACTTTGATATTTCCTTTTAAAACATTTGCTGTTTTTACTGTTATAGTATTTCCTGTTGTATTAGTATCATTAGAAGAAATACTAGATCCTGAGGCAAGAAAAGTTCCATTAGCTGCTGTATTAACTTCTATATTACTGCCGCCAACTAACATTTTAAATCCTCCAGTGTGAGCAGCGTTGTTTGAGGTAGCTCCAAATTTAATAGTGGATGCATCTCCAAATTGAAATTCACCTGCGCCTTTTAAGACTCCATCCATATTGATGACTCTTTTAAGTTTAGCTACAAATTTAGTAGCAGCAGTTAATGTCAAATCTGAACTAGAACCAAATGTTATGCTACCTGCTCCATCACCATTTACCTGAACTATTTCTACATCTGTCGAACTAAATACTATAGGTAGGTTTAATTTAAAGTTTTCACCAGCGTTATTGTTTTGAATAGGCTGCGTTACACCATTTCCATTGATAGTAAGAATGGCTGAATTTGTTGCTGTGACTTCAATATTACCAGATACCAGACCTGATACTTTAAGCTGTCCGATTTCTTGACTTGAATCTACTACCAAATTAGACTTTAATACGACCTTGGTATTTGCTGTGGGAGTTCCTGTAGACCAATTAGCTTCAGTGGACCATAGATAATCAGTATCATCACTACCTTCAAAGGTGGTAGTAACAACATTTAACGCTGCAATTTTACCATTTGCATTAAGCTCAACTTCAGATCCATTTAATGTGGTTTTTAAAATTTGAGCAGCAGTAAGTCCTGAGCTACTGGTTCCAACAGAAACCTCGTTGTCCTGAGCTCCAGTAATCACAAGCGATCCAGCTCCCCAAGTTTTACCAGAGCTGTCTGCAAAGGCTATTGTAGTTACACCATCAGCTGCAGCTAATTTTAAATCACCATCTCCCATTGTAATTGTTCCGATAGCGGATTGATTTTTATTAACTGTAAGAGTTACAGGTTTGTCTGTAATTACTATATCTCCTTTTAGAGTATTTGCTCCATTAATTGTTGTAGCACCCCCAGTTGTACCAGCATTTTGAGTAAGTGATTTCCCTGATGCTAAAAAAGTACCATTATCAGCTACATTTGAAACGATATTTACATTATTACCAATTATTTCAAAACCATTTTGATCAGTACCATCGTATGTACTACCAAATTCAGTGTTTGTTCCACCTCCACCAATTTGAATTTTTCCAGTTCCTGTTATTTCTCCATTGAAATGAAACCTCCTAGTCCCAATATGATTGGTGATTTTAATATTTTGGTCTAATTCTAAAGTAGAATTAGCACTAAAAGTTATACTTGCGGTACCTTGCTTGGGAAATTTTTAAAATTTCAACAGTATCAGTACCATTTACTGAAAATTTGACATGAGAATCGAATTTTAAGTCTTTTCCTATTTCTAGATTTTCAACTGAAAAGGTATTTCCACCGAATTGCTTTCCAGAAAATGTAAGGATTTTATCATTATCACTACAAATAGCTTCGTTATTACAATTAGTAATTACTGTATTGTATGTAGTCCCTTCAATTTTCCCTTTTTTTAACCAACCAATAGTAACGTCTTGATCAATAATAACTTTATCAGATTTGATGACAACTACAGCATTTGCAGCACTAGGTTTTCCATTTGCCCAGTTACCTGCATCAGACCAAAGGTAATTTCCAGTACCATTTGTGAAATTTTTTTGACCAAATGCAGTAGAGGAGACAAATAAAAAAGTTAGTATAAAGAATAGATTTTTCATAATGTGATATGAATTTTAGTTTAAATAATTGATTTCGAAAAAAATATATATATAATTAAAGTTTTAATTATTTAATCCAACAACCTTAACAATATTTATAATTTAATTGACGCAATATAGTTAAAAAATAGTGCTCGTACACAATTTAAATAAAAATATTAATAAGTTATATTTATTTGATTATCAGCGTTTCCTATACGTATTGAGCTATTAAAAAAATAAATAACGATAGTGTTGGTGCACAATTATTAAATTTCTCTGGATATTTACTAAATTTATATTTTATTTTATCTCATGACAATAAATGACATAGCTGCCAAAGCGAAACTTTCCAGAGGAACTGTTGACAGAGTTATTCATAATCGTGGAGGTGTTTCTAAAAAGAACGAAACATTAATAAATTCTTTAATTAAAAAATATGATTTCAAAATAAATCAAGCTGCTAGTTTGTTAGCAAAAACAAAAGAATATAAAATTGTTACTCTGATTCCTGGTAATGAAGATGTCTTTTGGGAATCGCCTGCCCTAGGGGTAGAAAAAGCTAGCTCTAAAATTAAAATGTTTGGATTTAATAGTGATTAATTACAGATTCTCACAAACAGAAGTAAATACTTATTTAAAATCATTTGATAAACTTTTAAATGAAAAGCCAGATGGAATTATTTTGGTTCCCGCATTTAAAAAAGCAACAAAAAGTATTTTGAAAAAAATTGAAGCAGCAAAAATCCCATATATTTTTTTAAACATCAACCTAAATAGCTACAATAATCTTTCCTATGTTGGAGAAGACTCTTATAAAAGTGGATTCCTTGCAGGAAAACTTCTACACACATGTCTTGGAGATAAACCAAATTTTCTGACTGTTAAAGTTGCAGCTGAATTTAACAATGAAGCGATACTTAACAGGCTTAAGGGTTTTGATGGATATTTTTTGAAAGAAAAAATCGAAACCACCTCAGTTAGCATTACTTTTAAGTCAGTAAAATCTAAAACCATCGTATCTGAAAAAATCAACACTATTCTTGAACTCAATCCTGAAATTGAAGGGATTTTTGTTCCATCAGGAAAAGTTGGATTAATTGCAAGTTTAGTAAATCGAAAAAATATAAAAATCATTGGATACGATACAACACCACTAAATTTAAAATACCTAAACAATAAAAAAATTACTTTTTTAATTTCACAAAAATCTTTTAATCAAGGATTTGATTCAATAATTTACATGAGAGATTTTATACTAAATAAAATTAATCCTAAAAAAGCAAACCTCTCTCCAATTGAAATTATTACAAAAGAAAATTTAGAATTTTCTAAACAGAACACTATCGAATCTTAAAAAAATTTCTTAACTAAAGTTTATTCTTTCCAAGAAAGTAACCAATATTTCATTTTAATTTCCCAACCTGGCATCGTAACTTCTAGAATAACTTTTTGCAGACATAGTACTCAACTAACAAGGGAATCGTTAAACCAACAAAACCAATTGTAGTCTTTTTAATAAATTCCCTTTTTTTATTCATTTTATTACAATTATTTAATTTTTATGTTCTTAAACATAACTTAAACTCCGTGATTCTGTAATAAAATATGGCCTTAGGTCGCTTATCCGAAATTTTCCTAAACAGAATATTTACTGTATTTAATTAAAGGCTTAATAATTTGAGAAAATCTGGCAACCTTTTTTATTATAAACTAGATCGGTTGCCTAGTTCGATAATATCCATGTTTTCTATTTTTTCCTGATTGATTTCGAATCGGATCATGGTTCTTTTTTTATGGAATCCATGTCTCCCAGCAGCTCCTGGGTTCATGAATAAAACGCGGTTGGTTTTGTCGTATTCTACCTTTAAAATATGGGAATGTCCACAAATAAAAATTTTAGGTCTCTCCCGTAAAATTAGTGGCTTGCTTTTTTTATTGTAATAGGGAGGTTTTCCACCAATATGGATCATAGAAACCTTTACCTTTTCACACATGAAAGTGTTGATTTCTTTCATGGTAGATCGAACTACATGGTCGTCAATATTTCCGTAAACAGATCTAACTTTTGTTATTTTTTCAAGCTCGTCAAAAACATCAATTTTTCCAATATCTCCAGCATGCCAGATTTCGTCTGCTTGCTTGGCGTATTTAATTATTCCCTTGTCGATGTAACTGTGGGTATCTGATAATAATAGAATTTTTTTCAAATAATTATTTTTTTGACTTTCTTATTAAGGTATATTTGAACTTTTAACAAAAGTAGTATTTCTCTTGCGATATTTATTAGAATTATCTTTTAATGGTGCCAATTATCACGGTTGGCAAATACAACCTAATTCCATTTCTGTGCAAGAAACAATGGAGAAGTGTATCTCCACTATTTTAAATAAAAAAATAAGTATTGTAGGAGCCGGTAGAACCGATACTGGAGTGCATGCTTCTTATTTTTGTGCTCATTTTGATTTGGATTTTAGAATTGAGGATAAATCTGATTTTATCTACAAGTCGAATTCCTTTTTGCCCAGTGATATTGCAATAAAAAACATAAATTTAGTAAAGGAAGATTTCCACGCTAGATTTGATGCCCTAAGTAGAACTTACCAATACAAGTTAAATACAGCTAAAAATCCTTTTTTAGTAAATGATTCCTATTACCTGAAAAAAGATATTGATTTTTGTAAAATGAATTTAGCTGCTTTAAAGCTTTTTGATTACACCGATTTTAAATGTTTTTCTAAATCCAATACCGACGTTCATACTTTTGATTGTGATATTAAAAATGCCAGCTGGTCCTTTGAAGAAAACCACTGGGTTTTTGAAATATCAGCAAATCGTTTTTTAAGAAATATGGTTAGAGCCATAGTCGGGACTTTAATAGAAATAGGGGAGGGTAAACATGAAATTTCCCACCTCGATGCGGTAATAAAAAGTAAAAATAGAGAAGTGGCAGGCTATTCAGTACCTGCACAAGGTTTATATTTGACCAATATTATTTATCCTAAAAATTCTTTATTAGATGAGTAAAAACTCAAATCTTCTTGATGTTCAGCTTTTTAAAAGGTTATTGGGTTATGTGCTAGTATACCGAACTACCTTTATTTTTGTGGCTATAGCAGCGATTCTAATTTCTATTTTTTCAACTCTTACTCCTTACCTAATAAAAATTGCAGTTGACGATTACTTGTCTCTTGGGAGATACGATGATTTTATTTACGTAATATGTTTTATGCTTTTGAATCTTGTTTTGACCGTTATTTTCATGTTTCTCTTTAGTTATTACGCGAATCTCCTTGGTCAGAATGTGGTTTATGATCTTAGAGTAAAACTTTTTAGACATATTCTAGATTTTAAAATGGCATATTTTGATAAATCTTCTGTTGGAAGATTGGTCACTAGAGCTGTCAATGACATGGAAACTATTGCTAGTATTTTCAGTCAAGGTCTTTTTATGATTGTTGCAGACTTGTTACAAATGCTTTTAGTTATCATAGTAATGCTAGTGTTGAGTTGGAAGCTTAGCATGACAATTTTTTTAGTTTTGCCCTTTATTTTATTCGCAACTAGGAAGTTTCAAAAATCGATGAAAGTTGCTTTTAATGAGGTTAGATCAGAAGTTGCTAATTTAAATTCCTTTGTTCAAGAAAGATTGACAGGAATGAAAATAGTACAGCTTTTCAATAGAGAAGAAATTGAATATGAAAACTTTGAAAAAATTAATGAAAAGCATAAAAAAGCATGGCTAAAAACGGTATGGTATAACTCCATTTTTTTTCCAATAGCAGAACTCTCTACCTCTATTACAGTTGGATTAATTGTTTGGTTTGGTGGGATGAATGTAATTTTAGAAGACACAGAAATTACCCTAGGAATTATATTTCTTTTTATTCAACTTTCCCAAATGCTTTTTCGTCCCCTTAGGCAAATTGCTGATAAGTTCAACACTCTTCAAATGGGGATGGTAGCTGCCAATAGAGTGTTTAAAATAATAGATACAGACAGTAAGATTCCAAATAAAGGAAAATTATCTGCAGATTCTTTAAAGGGTAATATTGAATTTAAAAACATAGGTTTTTCATATGTGAAGGGAGAGGATGTTTTGAAAGATATTTCCTTTCACGTTAAAAGTGGTGAAAAAGTAGCTATTGTAGGAGCTACTGGTTCAGGAAAAACAACGATTGTTAACCTGTTGACTCGTTTTTATGATACCCAGCAAGGATCGATAGAGATTGATAAAATGGATATAAAAGAAATAGATATTTTTTCTCTAAGATCTAAAATTGCTCTAGTTCTTCAAGACGTATTTTTGTTTGCAGACTCCCTATTGAACAACATTACCCTTTGGAACAAAACTATCTCATTTGATGATGTTATTAGTGCAGCTAAAAAAATGGGAATTCATGATTTTATAATGTCTCTTCCCAATGGATATAATTACAATGTTAAAGAAAGAGGAGTCATGCTATCCCAAGGACAAAGACAGCTGATTTCTTTTTTAAGAGCTTACTTAAAAAACCCCTCTGTTTTGATTTTAGACGAGGCGACTTCTTCCATTGATTCCAATTCAGAAGAATTGATTCAAAGTGCTATTTTAAAAATTACAGAGAATAAAACCTCTATAATTATCGCACATAGACTCTCTACTATTTTAAACTCTGATAAAATTTTAGTGATGGACAAGGGAGTTTTGGTAGAATCTGGTTCTCACAAAGAGCTAATAAAAAAAGAGAATGGTTATTACAAGAATCTATACGAGATTCAATTTAAAAAATCGGAGTCTATACTAGCTCAGCCTCTATCATAGTCTGAAGGGTTTCACTATTTTTATGAGCGAATATCTCTCCATTTTTAATGAAAGTAATTTTTCCTTTTTCCTCAGATATTACAATAGCTATTGCATCGGTTTTTTCAGTAATTCCAAATGCAGCTCTGTGTCTTAATCCAAGTTGGGAATCAATATTTTTATTTTCAGAAACAGGTAAAATAACCCTAGTGGCAGTGATGAAATTACCATCAATAATAACAGCACCATCATGAAGAGGGCTGTTCTTGTAGAAGATACTCTCAATAATTGGAGAAGAGATTTCTAGATATAAATTGTCTCCTGTGTTTTTTATAAAATCTAAACTGTTGTTTCTTTCTATAACAAACAAAGCACCGGTCTTACTTTTAGCTAGTTTTTCACAGCTTTTTAAAAATTCTTCAATATTCATCTGGCTAACTTCCCTAGAGGGTTTGAAGATTTTTAAGTATTTGAAGTATATTTTATTATTTGTAAGGTTATTAGATCCTAGCATTAAAAGAAACTTTCTGATTTCTTGCTGGAAGACTACTATGAGTGCAAAAACTCCAACGCTAATAAATTGCCCCAATAAATTACTTAAGATATTCATCTCAAGAATATCAGTTAATTTCCAAATTAAATAAATTATGACAATTCCAATTAATATATTAATTGCAGCGGTTCCTTTTACTAATTTATAAATGTAGTAGACTAAAATTCCTACTAGAATAATATCGATTACATCAATGAAATCTGGTAATAAAAAATCTAGTTTATCCAATGGTTATAGAATTTCTATAAAAGTAATTAAAAATGAATTAAGTGGTTTTTTTTAGGAAATTTGTTAATTCCACTACCTCTTTTGCCTCTTTAACATCGTGAACACGAAGAATATTTGCTCCTGAAAGAACAGAAACAGTATGTAGGCAAGTAGTGCCGTTCAAGGCATTCTCTGGTTTGGTGTCTAAGAGTTTGTATATCATTGATTTTCTTGAAACACCAACCAAAATAGGGCAGTCCAGTTTTTTGAAAAAAGATAAATTATTTAATATCTCATAATTATGCTCTAAAGTTTTTCCAAATCCAAATCCCGGATCAATGATAACATCCATTATTCCCGCTTCTCTTGCAAAAAATATTTTTTCAGAAAGATTTTTTACTATCTCGTTTACTACATTTTTATATGTAGGTTTATCTTGCATGTTCTGTGGGTTTCCTTTCATATGCATAAGGATGTAGGGAACATTTAATTGCGCAACACATTTAAACATATCGGAATCTAATTCCCCTGCAGAGATGTCGTTGACTATGGAGGCTCCGCTATCCACAGCTTTTTTAGCCACCTCACTTCTAAAAGTATCCACCGAAATAATGGTGTCACTAAATTTATTTTTTATCAATTCAATAACAGGAACTACTCTTTTAATTTCCTCTTCTAACTTAACTGGATTTGCACCAGGTTTAGAACTATATCCTCCTACATCAATTAGATCAGCTCCATCCTTTATCATTTTCTCCACCTGATCTAAAACTTTTTTATCAGAATTAAATTTGCCTCCGTCGTAAAATGAATCAGGTGTGATATTTAAAATACCCATTATTTTGGGTGATGATAAATCCATTAATTTTCCTTTTAAGTTGATTGTCATTTTGATTATAAATTTTTTAATAACTTTTACAAAACTAAACTACCTATTTAAATTTTTTCAACGAAATTTACATAAAAATTCTATTGGCTATCAAAACATCAAATCAATACGACCAAGTTACTTCTCGTTGTAGAGATCTTTTTTTAAAGAAGATGAAAGATTATGGTAGCGCCTGGAGGATTCTTAGACTATCTTCTTTGACCGATCAGATTTTTATTAAAGCTCAAAGAATTAGAAGTCTACAAACCAATAAAATTAGAAAAGTGGATGAAGGCCAAGTTTCAGAATTTATAGGCATCATTAATTATTCTATTATGTCTTTAATTCAAATGGAGAAAGGTGTAGTGGAATCTCCTGATTTGGATTTAGATTCTGCTCTAAGTTTATATGACATCCATTTATCGGAGACAAAAACTTTAATGGAAAATAAAAATCACGACTACGGGGAAGCGTGGAGAGAGATGCGCGTGAGTTCCTTGACTGATTTAATTCTTCAAAAAATTTTAAGAATAAAGCAAATTGAAGACAACAAAGGGAAAACTCTTGTTAGCGAGGGAATTGATGCGAATTATCAAGACATGATTAATTACTCTGTTTTTGCTTTGATTCATCTAGAAGAAAAATAACTTTATTATGTATTGGATATTAAGGAAACTATCTAATATGTTTTTAACTCTCTTTGGAGTAACGACTATTATATTTTTTCTCTTTAATGTATTGCCTGGTGATCCCGCACAAATGATGTTGGGTCAAAACGAAAATTCGGAGCAACTTCTTATTTTAAAAAAGAAATATGGTTTCGATAAACCAGTTTTTGTGCAATATTTATATTATTTGAATGACTTGTCACCCGTTTCAATACATTTTAATGACAAAACCAATCTTTCGTTTTTAAAAAAGAACAAGTATAATTATATAAATGTTTTATCCCTTGAAAATTCTAAAATAGTTTTAAAAACCCCTTATTTAAGAGATTCTTATCAAAAAAATGGGGTTTCAGTAATCGAAATAATTAAAAATACCTTTCCCAACACCGCTATTTTAGCGTTATCCTCCATTATCATAGCCATAATTTTAGGAATGTCTTTAGGGATTTTCTCTGCTTTAAATAAAAACACATGGATTGATTATTCTATTCAGCTTTTAAGTACCCTAGGAATGAGTGTGCCCTCCTTTTTTAGTTCAATTTTATTTGCCTGGTTGTTTGGATATGTATTAAATGATATTACAGGTTTAAACATGACAGGAAGCTTATATGAATTGGATGATTATGGTGAAAATTTAACAGTCAATTTGAAAAACTTGATTTTACCTTCTATTGTTTTGGGTATTAGACCTGTTGCGGTTATCTCGCAGATGATGAGAAATTCTCTCTTAAAAGTATTGTCTCAAAATTATATTAGAACAGCCTACGCAAAGGGATTGTCTAAATTTGAGGTTATTAAAAATCATGCAATTAAAAATTCTTTAAACCCAGTGATTACTGCTTTATCAGGATGGTTTGCAAGCATGTTGGCTGGTTCTGTATTTGTAGAGTATATTTTTGGGTGGAATGGTCTTGGAAAAGAAATAGTGGATTCCCTTAATACTTTGGACGTTCCTGTTTTAATAGGTGCAGTACTAACTATAGCATTTATATTCATTTTGATTAATATCTTTGTGGATATAATTTATTCCTGGTTAGATCCTAAAGTAAAACTTGATTAATAAAAATAAAATAATGAGAAAAAAAATTGTTGCTGGAAATTGGAAAATGAATAATGATTTCGACCAGACCCTGTCACTGGTTAATGAATTAAAAGAATGTAAAAATTATAAAGATGTAAGTGTGATGATTTCACCTGCTTATCCCTTTTTAAAAACTTCTGTAGATCTTCTTGAAAACTCTTCAATTGAAGTAGTTTCTCAAAATATGCATCAAAAGAAAGAAGGAGCATACACAGGAGAGGTTTCTCCGGGGATGCTAAAAAGTATTGGAGTTTCTAGAACCTTAATTGGGCATTCAGAAAGAAGAGCTTATTTTAATGAAGGAGATGAGGTTTTATTAGAAAAAATAGAATTGGCTTTAAGTAGTGGTTTAAGTATTATTTTCTGTTTTGGGGAAGAGCTGTCAGACAGAAAATCTAATAAACATTTTCAGGTTGTTAAGTCCCAATTAGATAATACTGTTTTAAAAATAGACAAAGACTCATGGGGAAAGATAATTTTAGCTTATGAACCTGTCTGGGCAATTGGAACAGGTGAAACTGCTTCACCCGAACAAGCTCAAGAAATGCATGAGTTTGTAAGAAATTGTGTTTTTGAAAAATACGATAATAGCATTTCAGAAAATATTTCTATTTTATATGGTGGTAGTGTAAAGCCTTCAAATGCAGATGAGATTTTTAGTAAAAAGGATGTAGATGGAGGTTTAATTGGAGGAGCTTCTTTGTCTGCTAAAGATTTTAATTTGATAGTTGAGGCTAACAGCTCACTTTAAATGTATGTAAATTTATGTATTAAATGAGCACTAAAGAAAAAGTATTAGAGGAGGAATCAACCATGATTGAAACGGTTCATGAGAATGAAATTATTCTTCATAATGACGACGTAAACACTTTTGAGCACGTCATTAAAACTCTAATTGAAGTTTGTGATCATTCCGCTGAACAAGCAGAACAATGTTCGCTTATTGTTCACTACAAAGGAAAGTGTGGAGTTAAATCTGGACCTATATCAGATTTGAAGCCTAGATGCACTAAACTTCTTCAAGCGGGATTGAGTGCTGAAATCATTTAAGTTATTATATATTTGCATTCTATGAAAAAAACAATTTTTGTCATCTTTTTATTTATTAGTCAATTGGCATTAACTCAAAACTTTAAACAAATGAAAGAAACTATTCATCAGTTTGAACTTACTGATTTATCTGGAAAGAAGTTTGATATGTCCACTCTTAAAGGAAAGAAAGTTATGGTAGTCAATACAGCTTCTAAATGTGGATTGACCTACCAATATGAAATTTTAGAAAAACTTTATAAAGAAAATAAATCCAAGGATTTTGTTATTGTTGGATTTCCTTCTAACAACTTTTTGTGGCAAGAACCCGGTTCTAATGAGGATATTGCAAAGTTTTGTTTAGAAAACTATGGTGTTTCTTTTCCAATGATGGAAAAGATTTCGGTTAGAGGATCTGCAATGCACCCTCTTTATAAATTTTTAACTGAAAAGGATAAAAATGGGTACAAGGATTCCTCTGTAAAATGGAATTTTCAAAAATATTTGATTGACGAACAGGGTTATTTAGTTAAAATTGTTTCTCCAAGAGTCAAACCAGATGATCCAGTGATTTTGGATTGGATTAAGAGCTAATAGTTATGTCAAAAAAAGGTCTCAATACTAGATGTATTCACGATGGGGAGTTACATGATGAAAAATACAAAGGAGCTGTTTCTCCAATTTATCTTAGTACTGCATATGATTACCTTGAAGTAGAAGACAATAAATACCCCAGGTATTTCAATACACCAAATCAATTAGCTCTCTCAAAAAAAATAGCATCTCTAGAAAATTGTGAAAAAGGATTGGTTTTTGGTTCTGGAATAGCTGCAATTTTTGCCTCTATGTTTTCATTTCTTAAATCAGGTGATCATGTAGTTTTCCAATCTTCTTTGTATGGAGGAACTATTAACTTGATAGTTAAGGAGTTTGAAAAATTCAATATTGAATATACATTTGTTGAGTCTCTAGAAATTATTGACTACATCAATGAAATTAAAAGTAATACTAAAATTATTTATGTTGAAACCCCCAGTAACCCTCTTCTAGAGGTTATTGATTTACAGGGTGTTGCTGATTTAGCAAAACAACACAAATTAATTTCTATAATTGATAATACATTTGCTAGTCCAATTAATCAAAATCCTAGTGATTTTGGAATTGATATAGTTGTTCACAGTGCTACAAAATACCTTAGTGGTCACAGTGATATTTTAGCTGGAGCAATAGCTTCTTCTAAATCCATTATTGATCAAATCATCGACTCTTCTGTGAATTACGGCGGAAACCTTAGTGAACTAACTGTGTGGTTATTAGAAAGAAGCATAAAAACATTAAAGTTAAGAGTGGATGCTCAAAACAATAATGCTTTGAAAATTGCTAATTTTTTACATAAAAATAAAAATATAAGTGCAGTTCATTATCCTGGATTATCTAGTCATCCTCAACATGAGTTGTCAAAAAAACAAATGAAGGGTTTTGGAGGAATGCTTTCTTTTGTATTGAAAAATGAAGAAAAAGCAAATGATTTTACCAGATTATTAAAACTGATTAAACCTGCAATGAGTCTAGGTGGTGTGGAGTCTACAATAACCTCTCCGGCTTTAACTTCTCATGCAAAGATTACTCAACAGCAAAGAAATAAGTTTGGTATTTCAGATGGTATGTTAAGGTTTTCTGTTGGAATTGAAGATTATAATGATTTAGAAAATGATTTAGTTCAAGCTTTCGAAAAATTATGAAAGAAATTAAGTTAGATATTTTAGCTTTTGGAGCTCATCCTGATGATGTTGAACTGGGTTGTGGTGGTACAATTGCTAAAGAAATATCAAACGGTAAAAGTGTGGGTATAATAGATTTAACCAGAGGAGAGTTGGGGACTAGAGGTTCTGCAGAAATTAGAGATTCTGAATCTTCAATTGCCTCCAAAGTTTTAGGAGTTGCTTTAAGAGAAAATTTAAATTTTAAGGATGGATTTTTTTTAAATGACAAATCTCACCAGTTAAAAGTAATTGAGTGTATAAGAAAATACAAACCAGAAATAGTTCTTTGTAATGCACAAGATGACAGACATATTGATCACCCTAAGGGAGCTAGTTTGGTTAGTGATTCATGTTTTTTAAGTGGATTAAAGAAGGTTGAAACAAATGATTTAAATAAAGATCAACTTGCATGGAGACCAAAGGCTGTATACCATTACATTCAATGGAAAAATTCAAATCCTGATTTTTTAGTTGATATTTCTGGATATGTTGACCTAAAACTAGATTCTATAAAAGCCTATAAATCTCAGTTTTTCGATCCCAGTAATAATGAGCCTGAAACACTAATCAGCAAAAAGAATTTTTTGAATGATGTAATCAATCGTTCCGCTGACTTAGGAAGACTAATTGGTGTTGATAACGCAGAAGGATTTACTACAAATAGAGTTATTGGAATAAATAACCTAAACGATATCAAATAAAAGTTTTTTTTATCTAACTAATCTATTAAATTTGCACCTGTTAAATGGTGGTTGTAGCTCAGTTGGTTAGAGCGCCTGATTGTGGTTCAGGAGGTCGGCGGTTCGAGACCGCTCTTCCACCCATATTTAAACCCTCAAGAAATTGGGGGTTTTTTGTTTTATATTATCCCAGTCAAAAGTCCAGTTGCTAATAGTAAAATCAATACAGCAACTAAAATTCTTATCGATTTTAAAGTCACTTTTTCTAATAGCTTGTTGCCTACTAAAGACCCTAAAATACCTGAGAAAATTGCAAAAACCCCTAAAGCATAATAATCCGATAGATTTATACCGAACAAATTTTTAGCATACACGCTTAGCCTAGTAAAATCAACAAGTGATGAAATCACAACTGTTGTGCTTATGAAAACTCTTTTTTCTAGTCCGAATTTTATTAGAAAAGCACTCCTTAAGGCGCCTTGATTCCCTGTTAGTCCTCCAAAAAAACCGCTTAATACCCCCCCAAAGGGAAGACTTTTATTGTCAAATTTTAATTTTCCAAAAAACGGAATTAAATCTATTAGCGCAAAAACAATCAGCAAAAGGGACACTACAAATTTAATTAATGAAACCTCTTTAATATTTCCAAAAAAAATATAAGAATATGCCACGGTATTTCCACTTATTTTAAACAAAAGCAAAGAGCCCACCAAAGCTCCTATAACAGCGGGAATGCCAAACCTTACAAATACTTCTTTATTAATGTATTTACCAACTATAAAGAGCTTAAAAATATTATTAGAAAAATGAACTATTCCTGTTAATGCAATAGCAACCTCAACTGGAAAAAAAACCATCATTACCGGGGTTAATATAGTTCCTAAACCAAATCCAGAAAAAAAAGTAAGAACTGCACCCAAAAAAGTAATTAAAGAAATTATGACTATTTCCATTCCATAAAACTAAAACATATTTTTTTCTTTAAATATTGAGGTTTTGTTTTGAATGTTATAATTTAAATATTTAAAAAGGCCTTATACAGATAATAACCTAAAATAATTAAAACACCTAATCCACTAGAAATAGAGTAAAGCACAAGCTTTTTACTTTCAACATTTTGTTTCTGTTTGTATCTTATTATTCTGTGAAGGATATATAGGGTGATAACGATTATTATCTCGTCTGTACTCATACTAAGTTTTAAATATACTTTCTAATTTTAAAGACTCAGAGGGTAAAACTGTTTCAATATCATTTGTATAATCCTTAAGGCTAGTGTAAAATTGGTCTACACTAATATTAAAAGTCTCAAGAAATTTCGCTTTCCAATTATTTTCTGTTGGGTCTTTTAACCAAAAATCTTTTAAAACTAATTGAAAAGCTTCAGATTCCGTTGATCCATTTTTTTGTAACTCTTTTGCAAGAGCTAAAAACATAAAAACAGAGGACGAATAGTTGGTATCAACAGTATTGGAGGTGGAATATTTTTCAAAAATTGATGGAGTATTAATAGCAGATATATCAACTCTATTTTGATCAACTTTAAAATAATTATACGAATAATATTGTTGTATGTAAAGAGATTCAAAGCAAGCCGCACCTCCTTCGGACATCCATTTTAGTTCAATATTTCCATCAAAGAAGTTTTTTGAAAGTGACATTTGATAGGCGTGAAAATATTCATGGTCAATTACTGAATATCGATGCATCGAATTAAATTCAAATTCATCATTTGGAATTTCTAAAACCATATACTTATCGTTTACAGCACCACCATTTCCACTTATTGAAGCACCTGATGCATCTCCAATTTTACTTCTGTATGGTTTGTCTACATTACTGTTCCATGCGTAAATAGGTAATTTATAAAAATAATTTGATGGTTTGACAGTTATTAAATTGTCTAAATTTTTCATAATTACGTAAAATTCGCTTATCCAATCCGAGGGTAGGCTTTCATGAATGTTATACTCAAATGTAAATTCAGTTGGGTTTGTAATAGGTATTTCTTCTTCAGAGGAGCTACAAGAAAAAATAAATATAAGTAAAGTAAAGTATAAATTTTTTTTCATCAATTAATTTTTGGTTCTTCTTCTTCTTCTTCTTCTTCTTCTGTCGACGGGGTTGGTGGAATCATTGTAAACAATATTTCATTCCCACCCATTTTGAATATCATTTTTTTTATTATTGTTTTATCAACTTTAATACTTACACCCTTATCGCTAACTGTTTTTGTTTCATAATTAGTCTCGTCAGTTAGAAAATTAAGTTCAAGTCCTGCGGCTGGCATACTGAATTTATTTTTTTCTAATTCCTTCAAAATTTGCGCCTCATCATCTGACCTCCCAATCCAAACCATACCTAATTTCCCTTCTTTTTCAAAAAGCTTGAATTGCATTGGAAATGCATTACTACCATAAACACCTTCAAAAGATTTAATTTCCTCAACTGAGTGAGCGTTAGAATCAGGTTTAGAATCTACAACTATTCTTTCATCTCTATTTGCAATATTCCAAGCTGTGTAAAAAATAAGTTTGGTCCTCATTTCAAGTAAATCAAATTCAATTTTATCAACAGTATCGGTAATCTTATGGTAATCTTCATGAGTTCCTGTAAAATAAAAAATTATAGGAATTCCATTTTTAGCAAAATTATAATGATCACTTCTGTAATAAAATCTATTAGGATCATCTTTGTCATTAAACCTGTAGTCTAAGGTCATGTTTAATGTTTCTTTATTAGTTTGTTCTGAAATGTCATGAAGGTCTTGACTGTCATGATCAGAACCAATTAAATAAATATAATCTCTATTTTTTGCCTCACGAGTTGGATCAATCCTTCCTATCATATCTACATTTAAATTAACTACCGTATTTTCAAGAGGATAAATAGGATCATTATCCGTGTAATATTTAGATCCCAATAGACCTTTTTCTTCGCCTGTTACGTGCAGAAAAACAATGGATCTTTTTGGGCCTTGACCTTTTTTAACTGCTTTTTTAAAAGCTTCTGCAATTTCTAACAGTGCAACTGTTCCGGAACCATCATCGTCAGCCCCATTAAAAATTTCACCAGTATCTTTTTGAATTCCAACATGATCGAGATGTGCAGTAATTACAACATACTCCTCTGGTTTTTCTGAACCCTTAATTATTGCTATTACATTTTCAGTATCAACAGCTTTTCCTTTGCCTCTTCTTGACCTGAGAGTTAAACTCATTGGTTGAAAGTAATCTCCGTCAGGATCACCAGCTTCAACTTTTATTGACTTGTAATAATCTCTAATATAATTAACTGCTTTTTTTTGTCCTTCTTCTCCGGTATCTCTTCCCTCAAATTCGTCAGAAGCATAAATAGTCAAATGTTTTTTTAAATCTTTTTCAGTAATGGTTTTTGCAAACTTTTCTGCTTTTGATAATTGAGAAAAATTAAAATTTATCGTTATTATAGAAATAATAATAATTGATAGTATTTTTTTCATAAATTTTAAATTGAATTGGCAATATATAAAATTAACCACAACTTTTTCATTGCTTTGTTTAGTGATGATTTACTATTTGATTTTATTTAAAATAGAATCCCATAATTTTATTCTCATTTTTAATGCTTTTTCAGAAGCAATTGTTGCTTCTTCCCATTTCACAGGATCGTTTCCACAGAGATTTTGAATCATTTTTAAAGCCATTGGACCATGCTCATCCGCATCAAGCTCAATATGTCTTTCTAAATAATAAATAAGTAGATCTGCTTTTATACTTTTTTCACTTGATAGTTTTTTAACAATTTCAATAAACATATCAGGTATTAAATCTTCTCTTCCAAATGTAAAAACACTTGCAATTACATGATTTTTATTGCTTTTTATAATATCAAAAGTAAAATCCATGAATTCTTTGACTGTACTAGATATTTTTATTTTTTTTACAGTTTCATAATAAGATTTAGAACTTTTTATTTCATTTATAAAACTATTTATCAATGAGGTGTCCCCGCCAATTAGCTTCATGGATTCTAAGTATAATTCAAAATGACTTTTTGGATTACCATCTAAATCAACATCACTTTCTTCTGCCAGCACAATCTCATTTACTAATTTTCCTGAAAAATTATTAGAATTTGGTGTCCAAGGAACATCAGTACATGTTAAATTTATTTGTAATGCTTTAATAAGCGACATAAAATCCCAAACTGCAAAAACATGATCCTCCATAAAAAGTATCAGTTTTTCTTTTGTGTTAAGTGCTTGATATAAAGGATGGGATACGAGTTTAGATCTAGTTTTTTTTAGGTCATTCTCTAACTTTTCAATTTGTGACATCATATTTATTTTGAGGCCAAAAATAATTCATTTATTTAATATTACATAGCTTGCATTAACACTTATTAATCTTTTGTATTAATTTATGCATATTGAAGTTCTTATAACATTTTTTCTCTCTTCTGTAGCATTGACTTTAAGCCCAGGACCTGATATTGTATATGTGATTTCCCAAAGTTTTAACAGAGGAAAAAGAGCTGCTATTGTCATTTCACTAGGACTAACTACAGGACTTTTATTTCATACATTTTTTGTAGTTATTGGTCTAAGTATTTTGATTAGTGAAAATCAAAATCTATTTTTTTTACTAAAACTAATTGGTTCTTTTTATTTTATTTATCTCGCTTTTAAAGTTTTTACAAATAGAAACAATAAAATAAAAATTGAATCAAATAAAGTAGAGAATGTTAATTTTTTTAAAAGAGGACTATTGATGAATCTCTTGAACCCAAAAGTTAGTTTGTTTTTTATTGCACTTTTTCCTGGATTTATTTTTCATGATAATTTGAGTTCACAAATTCAGTTTTTAGTTTTAGGTTTAATTTTCTGGATTCAAGCAAATTTAATTTTCATTGCAGTTTCTGTTTTTTCAAATAAATTAAAAGGGTACTTTTTAAATAAAAGTTTTTTCTCTAAAAATGGATTTGTTATTGAAATTTGCATCTATATTTTTATATCCATTTGGATATTAAAATAATAAATAAGCTAACTTTATAACATGTCTTTAATTAAGGTGGTAGAATGTCCAAGAGATGCTATGCAAGGTGTAAAACCCTGGATCCCATCAAAGTATAAAATTGAATACATTCAATCTATTCTTTCTGTTGGTTTTGATGTTGTAGATTTTGGAAGTTTTGTTTCGCCTAGAGCTATCCCTCAGATGAAAGACACACATTATGTTCTAGATCACTTGGATCTTAGTTCGACTAAATCAAAACTTTTAGCTATTGTAGCTAATTTACGTGGAGCACAAGATGCTTGTAGTTTTTCTCAGATTGATTATTTGGGTTATCCTTTTTCTATTTCTGAAAATTTTCAAATGAGAAATACTAATAAAACTATCGAGGAATCTGTTAAAGAGTTGAAATCTATTGTTGAGTTATCGATTAAAAAAAACAAAAAGATAGTAGTGTATCTCTCAATGGGTTTTGGAAATCCTTACGGAGACCCTTGGAATTATGAAATAGTTCAAAAGTGGATAGATCTGTTAAGTAAAATGAATATTGAAATTATTTCTCTTTCTGACACTATTGGTTCTGCTAAAAAAGACGATATAAAACATGTTTTTTCAAAATCTATTGTAGATTATCCACACATTGAATTTGGAGCACATTTCCACACAATGCCAAACCAGTGGTTTGATAAAATTGATAGCGCCTACAGTGCTGGATGTAAAAGGTTTGATTCCGCTATTCAAGGCTTTGGAGGCTGTCCTATGGCAAAAGAAAAACTTACAGGAAACTTCCCTACAGAAAAGTTAATCTCTTATTTTAACTCTAAGAATATAAACCTTAATATAAATTCTTTTCGCTTTGAATCTTGTTATAATGTAGCTACAAAACTTTTTTCAACATTTAAGTAATTGATTATAAATCACATGTGTTTATAGCTTTTGTTTATACCCTATCTTTATTTAGAATAATTAAAAATAAGCTTGTTTTTTATTGATTTGTGTATTATTTTCGCACCATAATTAAAAACAAATAAACTTATAATTATTATGAAATTTAAATTTTTACCCATATACTTATTTATTGCATGTGCTTCTTTATTTCTAACATCATGTTCTGATGACGACGATGAAGGAGCTGTTGCCAATATTGTAACTCCACCTGATACATATAAATTTCAAAGAAATGGAACAAACACTGTTTCTCACGGTGGTCAAACTACTAGATTAAAAATGGCTAGCGAATTATATAGTGGAATGAAATCTGCATCTTCAAATAAAGAAGGATTAAATAATATGTTTAATAATGGAGAAGGTTTTTCTGACGCTACATTAAATGGAACTGGAAAAAAAGTTGGTAGCAAAACTTTTGCATCCTCTGTTGCTTCATCAACAGTAAAACCAATGTTTGATGCTATGATTACTGATTTTACTACAAATGTTATCCCAAACTGGTCAACAACTGCTGCTAACGGAACAGCTGGAAAAATGACTGATTCTAAAAGAACTGTTTATATTAACGCAAAGGGTCATGAGCTTACTCAACTTTTTACGAAAGGTCTAATTGGTGGTTTGACAACAGATCAAATAGTCAATGGTTACCTAACTGCAGCTAAGTTAGATACTGGAACTAATAGAGCGGATAACGATGCAGGGACACTTGTTTCAGGAAAAAATTATACTCAGATGGAACACTACTGGGATGAAGGTTTTGGATATCTTTATGGGGAAGAAGCTGATGTAGAAAATCCAACTTTAGGAAATGGTGTTTTATTGAGTAAGTATGCTGGAAAGGTAGATGGTAGTAATTCTCCAGGTATAGGGAAAATTATTTACGATGCATTTAAAATGGGTAGAGCGGCAATCGTTGCTAAAAATTATGCTCAAAGAGATGCTCAGGCCAAAATTATCCAAATGCATGTTTCCAAAATTATTGGATACAAAGCGGTAGATTATTTAAATGACTACGTTTCAAAAGCTGCTGCTGGAACACCAGCTGATGCAATTCATGCCCTTTCAGAAGGATATGGCTTTGTTATGAGTTTACAAGTTACTAATGACGGAACAGGAAAGCCTTACTTTACAAATGCTGAAGTAAATACAATGTTAGCCAAAATAGAAAACTTTTGGACAGTAAGTTCTGCAGATTGTACTGCAATGGCAGCTGAAATTAAATCTAAAATGAATTTATAGTAATATGTTACTAATAAAATAAAATTGTGTATTATTTTTGACTCAGTATTTTTTTAATGCTGAGTCTTTTTTTTAAAAACTATTTGATTATGTATAAAAAACTAGCCCTTTTGTTATTTATTTCCTTGCTTTTAGTTCGTTGTGGAGGATCTGATGAGGATTCATCTAATGATGGCGAGGTGACACCAGTTGCATATGACAGAGCTAAAATGCTTGTTCATTGGGCAGATAAAATTATTATACCAGCTCATACTGCATTTAAACAAACTTTGACTAATCTAGATAACTCAACTAAAACTTTTGTTTCCTCTCCAGATCAATCTAATCTTGACGATCTTCGTTCAAAATGGTTGGTTTCTTACAAGTCTTGGCAACATATAGAAATGTTTGATATCGGTAAATCAGAAGAAATATATTTTAAATCAAAAATGAATGTGTATCCGATCGATAAATCATGGCTTGATAACAACATTGAGACGGGAAGCTTATGATTTAGAAAATGCTAATAATTATTCTTCTCAAGGTTTTCCAGCTCTGGATTACATGTTACATGGCATTGCAGAAAGTGATATGGCTATAATAAATAAATATACTGCCAATACTAAGTATACTAATTATTTAACTGCTCTTGTAAATAAAATGGTTACTAGCACTGATGTAGTGATTAATGATTGGACTAATTACAAAGAAACTTTCATTGGTTCTACTGATAATACTGCTAGTTCTAGTGTCAATAAACTCACTAATGATTTTATTTATTATTATGAAAAGGGACTTAGAGCAAATAAAGTAGGTATTCCAGCTGGAGTATTTTCAGGTGGACCACTAAAGGGCAATGTAGAGGCTTTCTATAAAAAAGATGTTTCAAAAGAGTTACTTTTAGAGGCGATGGATGCTGCTATTAAATTTTATAATGGAACTTCATTTGATGGAATTTCATCTGGACCTAGCCTAAAATCTTATTTAGCTCATTTAAACAGTACCAAAGATGGTTCTACTCTTTCAGCCTTAATAGCTTCAAAACTTGATTCTGCAAAAACTCAGATCAATTTTTTATCCAATAATTTTGTAAGTCAAATTGAGTCGGATAATAGTAAAATGCTAACTAGTTATGATGCTATTCAAGCAGTGGTAGTATTGCTAAAAGTGGATATGTTACAATCATTTAATATTAATGTGGATTACACTGATGCTGATGGTGATTAAAAAATATTATCTTTAAAAATATAACTTAAGATTCTTTAATTTATTAGAGAATCTTTTTTTTTAAAAAATTGATTAATTCAGAATATTTTAACGAAAAATCTAGTTCTGCTCCCTTAGCAGTTTTTAGAATAGGCTTTGGTCTTTTAATGTGCTATAGCATTATTAGATTTTGGCTTAAAGGATGGATTGAAACTCTGTACATACAGCCTAAGTTTCATTTTTCTTATTATGGTTTTGAATGGGTAAAACCTTTAGGAGAATACACTTATATATTATTTATGATTTGCGGACTATCTGCTTTTTTAGTAGCACTTGGTCTTAAATATAGATTATCAATTTTTCTCTTTTTTTTAAGTTTTACCTACATAGAACTTATGGACAAGACTACATATTTAAACCATTATTATTTTATAAGTATACTTAGTTTTTTAATGTTATTTATTCCAGCTAATGCTACTTTTTCTTTGGATAATCTTAATCAAGAGAGAAGTTATTCAATGGTTCCTAAGTGGACCATAGATTCTTTAAAAATACTATTAAGTATTGTTTATATTTATTCTGGTTTAGCTAAATTAAATTCTGATTGGCTTTTTAAGGCCATGCCATTAAAAATTTGGTTGCCTTCAAAGTTTGATCTTCCTTTTATTGGTGAAAATTTATTACAGCAAGAATGGGTTCATTACGCCATGAGTTGGGGAGGAATGTTTTATGATCTCTCAATTCCGTTTTTACTTCTTTACAGGCCAACCCGTATGTTTGGGTTTTTATTGGTAGTTTTCTTTCATCTTTTTACTAAAGTTTTATTTCCAATAGGAATGTTTCCCTATATAATGATTATGGGTTCTCTTATTTTTTTTGAAGCCGAGTTTCATTTTAAAATATTAAATTTCATTAAAAAATTTCTTTCCTCCATTTCATTACTAAAAAAAGTTTTAATTAAATATAAATCTCATGTCGTAGACATTTATTTAATAAAAAAAGAAAATTTCGTTATTGCTCTTGTTTCTCTTTTTTTTATTATTCAGTTTTTGTTTCCCTTAAGATATTTACTATATCCAGGAGAATTATTTTGGACCGAGGAAGGCTACAGGTTTTCTTGGAGGGTTATGTTAATGGAAAAAAAAGGGTATTCAGTATTTAAAATAATGGATAAAAAAAGTGGAACCTTTTTTTATGTAAATAACGAAGATTTTTTGACTCCTTTTCAAGAAAAACAGATGAGTTTTCAGCCAGATTTTTTATTAGAGTATGCACATTATTTAGGAGATAGTTTTAAAGATAAAGGACATGAAAATGTTCAAGTATTTGTAGATAGCTACGTAGCTTTAAATGGAAGACTTAGTCAGACGCTTTATTGATCAAAAAGTGGATCTTTACAATGAAAAAGAATCATTTAAACATAAAAAATGGATTTTACCACTAAACGATGAGATTAAAGGTTTATAAAATATTTATTGTATTATTTTTCTTGAATAGTTACTCTTATTCCCAGAACAAAGTTTCAGGTTTTGCTTTTGAAAGTGGAACTGAAATAAAGCTTAATGAAGTTTCAGTCTACGATGCCGAAGTAGGGTTAATAACCAAGACTAATTCATAGGGTATTATGAGTTTACAACTGAAAAAAGTGTAATTACTTTAGTGTTTATAGCGGATGGTTATCAGTTTATTGAAAAATATCTATCAATAGAATTTGACACCAACCTTGATATAATATTTTCAAATCCAATTCAAGTGCTCAACGAGGTGGTAGTAAAGGCTAATAATAAAAAATTATTTCAATTATCTAGACTTGATGATGTTCAAGGTACAGCCATCTTTGCTGGGAAAAAATCGGAAGTTATATCAATGGATTTATCCATGGCTAACTTAGCATCTAATAATTCAAGACAAATATATAGTCAAATAGCCGGTTTAAATATTTATCAAAATGACGACGCTGGTTTGCAATTGAACATTGGAGGAAGAGGTTTAGACCCCAATAGAACAGCTAATTTTAACACTCGACAGAACGGTTATGACATTAGTGCAGATGCTCTTGGATATCCGGAAAGTTATTACACTCCACCAGCTGAGGCTTTGAAAGAAATTCAAATTGTTAGAGGCGCTGCTTCATTACAATATGGCACTCAATTTGGAGGATTAGTAAATTTTGTAATTAATGATCCCACTAGCAAATCCTTTGAGATTGTTTCAAGAAATACACTTGGAAGTAATTCTCTTTACACCAATTTCACTAGTTTTAGTGGAACTTCAAAAAAGTTAAGCTATTATTCATTTATTAATTATAAAAAAGGAGATGGATTTAGACTTAATTCTGATTTCGAATCCTTTAATATCTTTTTTAATTTTAGATATGAGTTAAACGATAAAACTAGCTTAAGTTCGGAAATAACTTATTTAAAATATTTAGCACATCAAGCAGGTGGATTGTCTGATAAAATGTTTAATTCTGACCCTTTTCAAAGTAATAGATCTAGAAATTGGTTTGGTTTAAATTGGTTTCTTTATAATTTTAAAATTAAGCATCAGTTTAATTTAAACAGTAATTTTAGTTTCAATTTTTTTGGATTAAAAGCAACTAGAAATGCACTAGGTTTCAGAACTAATAGAGTAGACCAGGTTGATTCCAATAAAGAAAGGGATTTGATTAAAGGTGAATTTCAAAATTATGGTTTGGAATCTCGTTTTCTTCATAAGTATAGTCTAAAAGGAAAGAAGAATGTTTTCTTAATTGGAGTCAAATTCTATAAATCAGATAATGATAGTCAACAGGGTCCAGGGTCGTTTAAATCTGATGCAGATTTTGAATTTAGACTAGATGATTTCCCTAATTATAATAACCAATCTAAGTATAATTACCCAAACTTAAATTATGCTTTATTTAGTGAGAATATTTTTTATCTTTCTAAAAAATTTTCATTAACACCTGGATTTAGATATGAATATATTAGAACGGAAAGTGAAGGGTTTTATAAAAAAATAAACTTAGATGGTGCAGGAAATGTAATACTTAATAAAACAATCGATGATAGTGAAATTAGAGAAAGAAATTTTTTTCTATTTGGGTTAGGACTAAGTTTTAAATCATCAAAAGCAATGGATTTTTACGCAAATATTTCTGAAAACTATCGATCTGTAACATTTGCTGACATTAGTATTTCAAATCCAGCATATTCAATAAATCCTGAAATTTCTGATGAAAACGGTTACACCTTTGATTTAGGTATTAGAGGAAATTATTTTAAGAGATTTTCATACGATATTGGATTTTTCAGCTTGTTATATAAAGACAGGATAGGTTTTGTTCAAAAAGCTTTTAAAGATGGGAGTGTAAAAAGTGAAAAAGGAAATGTAGGAGATGCGGTGATGTATGGTTTAGAATCCTTAATTGATTTTGATTTAAACGATATTTTTATAAAGAATAATAATTTAAGTCTTAATTATTTCATCAATTCTTCTTTTATCAATTCTAAATATACTGAATCAATGGAATCAGGTGTAAAAGGTAAAAAAGTTGAATTTGTTCCTAAACTTAATATTAAATCTGGATTTAAATTTGGATATAAAAATTTATCACTAAACATTCAGTACACTTATTTATCTAGTCAATTTACAGATGCTTCTAATGCAATCGACAGTAATTTAAGTGGGGTTATAGGTCAAATTCCATCCTATGATATTGTAGACTTTTCTGCTTCTTATTATTTAAATAAGTTTAAAATTGAATCTGGAATAAATAATGTGTTAAATAACTATTATTTTACCAGAAGGGCTACAGGATATCCAGGACCTGGTATTATTCCCTCTGAACCAAGGTCAGTTTACCTAACGGTTCAGTATAAAATTTAATTGTGGCAAAAATTATTTTTTATTTCACTAGATGATAGTGATTTAAAATCTATGTCCTCATTAAAATCTAATAATATTTTGAATTCTTCAAATTCTAACTCTATTGAAAACTAAAATAAGGTTGTGTTGGTTTGTTGGAATAGGTATTGCTTTTGAATTCATTATTCCATACTCATTTTCCCAATAGTCAACATCAGTTAAATTCAAATATTTTTTAAAATTTTCTAACTCTATTTCTGTCAACTCTAAAAAAATATTATTAAAAGTAACATTGAATTTTTCACAGGAACTACATTGTTTTAATATTCCAGATTTTGTTCTATTTATAACTTTAATATTCTTTCTACACATCACTTCATAATATTAACATGGATTTTTTTTAGAAACTTCTTCTTTAAAATCTTTACAAGCTTTAAAAGTTGGAATGTTATGAGCTGGCACCTTAATAGTAGTTTTTTTTGTGATATTTCTGGCTGTTTTTTCAGCTCTTTTTTTAATTACAAAACTTCCAAACCCCCTTAAATAAACGTTTTCTCCTTTTGTAAGAGACTCTTTTACTTCTTTCATGAAAGATTCAACAACTTGGGAGACATTTTTTTTATCTATATCACAATTATTAGTTATATTATTTACTATTTCTAATTTTTTCATATTTAATAATTTATATAAGATTCAATAGATGAGTTTATTTCATCTATTTGGTTAATATCCTCTGAAAACAAAACCATATAAAGAGGATTATTATTTACTGTTTTCTTTAAATTTAAATTTTTCTTTCTTCCATAAACTTCAGCCCATTTCATTCTAACATTTTCCCATTTAGTTTTATTTTTATCCCACCAATTAGCGGCTGATTCACATCTACTGTCATCTACCTTCACATAATTATTGTATCCTTTCTCGTGAGCTAAAATTTTGTCTTTCTCCCCTTTTACTCTGATAATTTTTTTATTGTCTTGATTATGAACCCATCCACTAGGGGTTATTTCTTGTCTGTTTCCTCTTAAAGTCACATTATAGTCAATCCTTTTGCTATATTCTCTTCTTGGAAGTGGGGCAGAGCTAGTGTTTTCCCAATAACTTTTTCCATCTACGTGTACCCATGATCCACTGCCTTCATATCTTGGACTATCATCAACCTGAAAAACTTTTTGAGTCCATTGTCCTTTCATATCTTTTATATCTTTTTTCACAAAACTCCATTTATTGTCGTGATCATAAACATAAAAATCAATGTTTTGGTATAACCAATCTTGTCTCCAGTGTTTAATTATATAAGGTCTCTCCTTGCTCCCTGCTATGAGTATATGCTGTATCGAAATTTTATTTTTATCTTCTTCAACTAATTGTGCCCATTCAAGACCACCTGAACTATAATTTTTTGAACCTTCATAGTCTTCATCATCAGTTTTTATAAAAGTTTCAGCAAAATCAAACCTAACTTCAAAACAACCACACATTTCTTTGATTGATTTAATATCTTTTTTCTTTTTTGTTTGCGCTCCTAATGTGCTAATTATTAATAATATAAGAATATTTAAAATTTTTTTCCTCATATATATGTATGTTTAAATTCTTTATATTTATTTAGAATGAATAAAAATAAGATTAATTTCTGAATTATAAAAGCTTAAATATTATTTATATTTAACAAAAAATATTTTAAATTTTAAAACATTTTATTTTAATCAAATCAAAGCTTTAATTAATATGAATTCGCATTTTATAAATGATATTATTCAAAACAGAAGATCTGTTTTTCCATATCAATACAACGGTTCTGATGTTTCTAATGAAATAATTCAAGATTTATTAAACAATGCAAACATGGCACCAACTCATAAGTTGACTCAGCCATGGCGTTTTAAAGTATTACAAAAAAAAGCAAAAAATAAATTAGGAGACTTTCTATCTGAATTATATTTTACTTCGACTGATCCTAAATCTTTTTCAAAGTATAAACAAAATAAAATTAAAGAGAAGTGCTTATTATCAAGTGCTATTATAGTTATATGTATGCAAAGAGATTTAAATTCTTCAGTTCCAGAGTGGGAAGAAATTGCCTCAACTTCTATGGCTGTTCAAAATATGTGGTTAACATGTACTGCTAATAATGTTGGATGTTATTGGAGTAGCCCTAAGTCAATTGAAAAAATCGGAAATTTTATAAATTTAAGTATTGGTGAGCGATGTCTTGGATTTATGTATCTAGGTAATTACAATTCAATTGAAAACACAACTTCTAAACGAGATTCAATTAATTCTAAAGTCGAATGGATAGATTCTTTTGACAGATAAAAAATTAAATAAAAACTATTTATATAAAATGCTTTTAATTTTCTTTTAATTGATTGTTTATTTATCTTGCAGTTTAGAATTAATCTAAATTAAAACCGTGAAAAATATATTTTATACAATAATAATGTGCTCATTATTTATGAGCTGTGATTCAAATGAAAAAAAATCTGAGGAAGTTAACCTATACAGTCAAAGACATTATTCTGTTGATGAATTACAGTATGAAAACTTTACAAAACTTACAGGTATTAAAGTAAATGTAATTAAAGCAAATGCTGATGAGTTAATAGAAAGATTGAAAAATGAAGGAGAAAATAGTCCTGCAGATTTATTTATCACCGTAGATGCAGGAAAACTTCAAAAAGCTGCCGAGTTAGAATTACTTCAAAAAGTGTCTAACTCTAAGATAAACGACAATGTTTCCAATGATCTCAAAGACAAAAATGGCTACTGGGTTCCTATTACCTATAGAGCAAGAATAGTGGTTTACAGTAACGATAGAGTCAATAAGAATGATCTTTCTACGTATGAGGATTTAGCTAATGAAAAGTGGAAAGGGAGAATTCTGGTAAGATCTTCTTCAAATGCATACAATCAAGCTTTAATGTCTTCTATGGTTGCAAATCTTGGTAGTGATGTTGCTTCGAGCTGGTCAAATGGAATTGTAAAAAATTTTGCTAGAGACCCCAAAGGAAGTGATAGAGATCAAGTTAAGGCAATTGCAGCAGGTCAAGGAGATTTAGCTATTGTAAATTCTTATTACATAGGCCTTCTTTTATCTTCAAAAAAAGAAGAAGAATTAAATGCTGGAAAATCAGTATCAGTTTTTTTTCCAAATCAAGAAGATAGAGGAAGTCACATAAATGTTTCTGGAATTGGATTAACGAAAAACTCTCCAAATAAAGAAAATGCGATTAAATTAATGGAATACTTAACAGGAGAAGAAGCGCAAAACACATACGTTAATAATAGTTACGAATATGCTGCTAATCCTAAAGTTAAACCATCTAAAATTGTTCAGGCTTGGGGAACTTTTAAAAGAGATGAGTTAGATCTTAATATGCTAGGAAAGTTTAGACAAGAAGCAATACGTATCTTTGATAAAACAGGTTGGAAATAAAAAATAAAACATTTTATTTAGAAAATAAAAGATGGATTATTGGAAGTATATTATTCGCAATTTTATTATTGTTTCCAATATTTACTCTTTTTTATAATCTTCTTTATTTAGAAGGTAATTCATTTAATTATTTATGGAAGAACCTTTTATTTGATTATACTTTTAATACTTTTTATTTAATATCAATTTCTTCTTTTTTTTCACTTTTATTTGGCATTATTCCAGCTTGGTTTATAAGTAACTACAAATTTAAGGGTCGTAACTTTTTGGACATAGCATTGTATCTTCCCTTAGCGATTCCCTCCTACATCATGGCATTTACCTACAGTGATATATTAAGCTATACGGGACCAGTTCAAAGTTTTTTAAGAGAAAACTTCTATAGTTTATCTGTTATTTTTAATAAGGATTATTTACAAATAGAGGTTTTGGGAATTATTTTAGCATTGGCATTGTATCCCTACATATACACTGCTTCTAGAGTTTCATTTAGTCTTCTTGGGGCAAATTATATTAATATATCTAAAAACTTAGGTTTATCAACATTTAAAACATTTTATAAAGTAATATTGCCTCTTTCTAGACCCGCTATTTTTTCGGGTTTATTTCTTGTTTTAATGGAAATACTTAATGAATACGGAGCCGTTAAATATTTTGGAGTTAATACTTATACCACCGGAATTTTTAGAGCATGGTTTTCCATGGGAGATATAGGAACTGCTATTCAACTTTCAGTTATATTACTAATAGTTGTTTTTTTATTTTTTTACATTGAAAAATATTATAATTCTAAATTTAAATTTTATTATGGTGTTAATTCAAAAGTTCAGTCTGTAACCTCCATAAGTGGCGTAAATAAGTTTTTGGTAATTATACTTTGTGCTATTCCATTTTTATTTGGATTTTTAATTCCATTACTTTTTATAATGAACAATGTATTTATGACATTTTCATCAATAGACTTATTAGACTTATTAGAATTAACTTTAAATACAATTAAAGTTTCAACCATTTCAGCTGTTTTAATTGTTTTAATTGCTTTATTTTTTCTTTTTGTTGAAAAAATTTCAAAATCAAGAGTAAATTATTTTATTAGTCAATCAATATCTATGGGTTATGCTATACCTGGTGCAGTTATTGGACTTGGTTTAATTATACTATTTACATACATTGATGATTTATTTTCATCATCTACACTTTTAGGTTCATTTTTTTTATTAATATACGCATACACTATTAGGTTTTTAGCTGTTGGGAAATCCCCAATTAAATCTAGTATCGAAAAACATCCAGATTCATATGATGATACAGCTAAAAATTTAGGATTGGGTCCATTAAAGCTTTTACAGAAAATTCATTTACCGATTAATAAGTTTGCATTGATAACAGCTTTTATTGTTACTTTTATTGATCTTATGAAGGAATTACCAATTACATTAATTCTCAGACCTTTTAACTTTGATACATTAGCAACCCAAACTTATGAATTTGCAGTAGAAGAAATGATTCCACTTTCTAGTACATACTCACTCATGATAATCCTAATAGGAAGTATATTATTGTTATTGTTGAAAAATATCATTAATAAACAGATAAATGTATCTTGAGGTTAAAAATTTAGTTAAATATTATCGAGAAGAAACTCCGGTAATCAAGAAACTTAACTTTTCTGTAAAGAAAGGAGAAATTATATCATTTTTAGGTGAAAGTGGGTCAGGTAAGACTACTTTTTTAAAATGTATTTCAGGACTTGAGAAAATTAATTCTGGGACCATTTCATTAAATAATAATATACTTAATAATAGAAATATTTTTATAAAACCTCAAAAAAGAAAAATAGGTTTTGTGTTTCAAGATTATCCTCTTTTTCCTCATTTGAATTTAAAAGAAAACATACTATTTAATCTCAAACCTAAATATATTAAGAAATTAGATTACATGATTTCTTTGACTGGATTAGAAAATCTATTATTTAGATTTCCCCATGAACTTTCCGGAGGAGAGCAACAAAGAGCATGTATAGCAAGGGCACTTATAAGAGAGCCTGATCTACTTTTATTAGACGAGCCATTTAGTAATCTTGACTCTAATATAAAATTATCAATGAGAGATGAAATATATAAAATCATTAAAGAAACCAACACTACAACTATTTTGGTAACTCATGACATTAATGATTCTTTAAACATCGCTGATAGAATTTTGATTTTTAAAGCTGGCGTTTTACAACAATATGATGATCCAGTTAATATGTACTGTGAACCTGCTAACTGTTATTGTGCTAAAGTATTAGGTGATTTAAATCAGATTGATTTAGATGGCAAAACATATTATATAAGACCCGAAAATATAAAAATCGTAAAAGATTCAGATAATAAAGTTACTATTGAAAAATGTTTTTTTCAAGGAAAGGAGTATAAAATAAAAGGAAAATTAAATGGATGTAACTGGCATTTTTTTTCAACTAAGCCTCTTAGAAAAGGGGATAGTGTTTGTGTTGATTATAAGTCAGTAGATCTAATTTTTTTCGACTCTATATGTGATAATTATTTTGAAGAATAATTTCTTTTAAAAAAATTTAAATTCATTCTAAACAATCTTTACTATACTTTTGATTTAAAATAGTCATTATGAGTATAAGAACTAACAATACGTGTCTAAATTGTGAAAATTTAGTTAATAGCCTAATTTGTTCTAAACATCAAACTGAAGTTGATATTTTAAATGTTTGTGATAGCCATTCTTTTAAAGAAGTTTTTTCAAAGGAATCTAACTGTACAAACTGTAGTTCATTTCATTTGGCGTCATGCAGTCATCCAAAATCAGCTTCCTTAGGGATGTTGTGTTTTGACTGGCAACCATCTCTAAGCTAATTTGATATTGCCATAAAATTATTAATAGTGCAAATTTTAGTATATTTGCATGCAATTAATTATTAAGTTAATTGCTATGAATAAAATTCAAGAAAAATTTATCGGAACTGGTTTAACATATGATGATGTATTGTTAATTCCATCTTATTCAGAATTCTTACCAAATCAAGTAGATTTAAAAACAAAATTCTCCAGAAATATAAATTTAAATATTCCAATAGTTTCCGCTGCAATGGATACTGTTACAGAAAGTAAAATGGCAATAGCCATGGCGCAAGAAGGTGGCTTAGGAGTTATTCATAAAAGTATGTCAATTGATCTTCAAGCTGAAAAAGTTAAGAAAGTCAAAAGATCAGAGTCAGGAATGATTTTAGATCCCGTAACATTAGCCGAATCAGCATTGGTTTCTCATGCAAAGAGTTGTATGAGAGAATACAGTATTGGTGGTATTCCTATAGTTGATAAAAGCAATAAGTTAATAGGAATTGTTACAAATAGAGATTTAAGATTTGAAAATGAGAATAACAAGCCACTATCTCAAGTTATGTCAAAAGTAAATTTAATTACTGGTTATGAAGGAATTTCCATGAAAGATGCTGAAATGAAATTACAAAAACATAAAATCGAAAAACTACCAATTGTAGATAAAGATTATAAATTAATAGGCTTAATTACATTTAGAGATATTCAAAAGGTCTTATTAAAACCAATATCTAACAAAGATAAGTTTGGGCGTTTGAAAGTTGCTGCTGCAATTGGTGTATCTAAGAATTCTATTGATCGTTGTTCTGCATTGTGTAATGCTGGGGTGGATGGAATTGTAATAGATACTGCACATGGGCATTCAAAAGGTGTTTTAAATATATTAAAAAGCATTAAAACTAAATTTCCAAACATTGATGTTGTAGTTGGAAATATAGCAACTAAGGAAGCCGCTTCTTTTTTAGTAAAAGCTGGAGCCGATGGAGTTAAAGTAGGAATCGGTCCAGGGTCAATTTGTACAACTAGGGTAATTGCAGGAGTAGGTTATCCTCAGCTTTCTGCAATAAATGAAGTTTCTAAAGCTCTTAAAGGCTCCAATGTTTCATTGATTGCCGATGGAGGAATAAAGTACACTGGAGATATAACTAAAGCAATAGCTGCTGGTGCAGATTGTGTAATGCTTGGTTCTTTATTAGCTGGAACTAATGAATCTCCAGGAGAAACAATTATATATGAGGGCAGGAAATTTAAAACTTATAGAGGAATGGGTTCTATAGAGGCGATGCAAAAAGGAAGTAAAGATCGTTATTTTCAAGACTCAATTAATGATTCTAATAAACTAGTTCCCGAAGGAGTTGTTGGAAGGGTACCTTATAAAGGTGATTTATTTGAAAGTATTCATCAGTTTATAGGTGGAGTAAGATCTGGAATGGGTTATTGTGGAACTAAAAACATTAATGAATTAAAAGAAAAAGCCCAGTTTGTTCAAATTACTGGAGCTGGCATACAAGAGAGTCATCCACACAATGTAATGATTACTAAAGAGTCACCTAATTATTCAAGATAAAAAAAATTTGAAATCTAAAAATTCACTTTTTCTTGTAATTATATTATTGATTTTTGTCAATTGCGAATATTTTTCAACTACTCCCAAACTAGCTATTGCAAGAGTGCAGGATAAATACTTGTTTTTTAACGAAATAAAAGATAAAATTCCAATAAATTTATCTAAAGAAGACAGTATTGTTTTAGTTAGAAATAAAATTATTAATTGGGCTAAAAAACATATTTTAAATGAAAAAGCTTTAATCAATTTAAATATTGAGGAACAAAATAATCTGTTAAACTTAGTTGAATCATACAAAAGTGATTTGTTTTCTCACTCATACCAAGAAAAAATGGTAAAATCCTCTATGGATACTTTAATTTCAGATTATGATGTAGAAAATTATTACAATTTGAATAAATCAAATTTCAAATTAAATCAAGATTTAGTTAAGGCTAGATTTATGAAAATTAAGAGTAATAATTATAATATTAAAGATGTTAGGAATAGGTTTAAAAGATTTAATCAAGAAGATGTTGTTTTTCTAGATTCTATTTCATTGCAATTTTCCTCATTTTCATTTAATGATTCAGTTTGGATAAATAAAGATTTATTTTTTTCTAAACTTCCTGATATTAAAACATATGTTAAAAATAATATTGTAAAAAAAGCTTTATTTTATCAATTAGAAGATTCATTAGAATTATATTTGATAAAAATTAATAAATCAATTTTTAGAAATGATGTTTCTCCTTTGGATTACATCAGACCAACACTAAAGCAAATTCTTTTAAATAAAAAAAAATTAGAATTTGTTCGTAATTTTGAAAAGGATTTAATAGATGATGCAATACAAAATAAAGAGCTTGAAATTTATGAAACCAACTAACAAATTTTTATTATCAATTTTTCTTTTTCAATTTATGTTTTTTGGATATTCTCAGTCCGAATCTATCTCCTTAAATGAACAAGACAGAATTAAAATTGATGGTGTAGCTGCAGTAGTTGGAGATTATGTTATTTTAGAATCTGATGTTGATAAAACATTAATTGATCTTCAATCTCAAGGAGTTTCTACTCAAAATATTGGCAGATGCAGTCTACTAGGAAAATTAATGGAGGATAAGCTTTATGCACATCATGCGGAACAAGATAGTTTAGAAGTAGATAATAATCAGATATACTCTTATGTTGATAGAACTATTGATTATTTCGTTGACCAATTGGGAAGCTTAGAGAAAGTACTTGATTTTTATAAAAAGAAAGATGAAACATCATTTAGAAACGAACTTTTTGAAATTAATAAAATAAATCAATTATCTGAGCAAATGCAGACAAAAATAGTTGATGAAATTGAAATTACGCCTGAAGAAGTTCGTCAATTTTTTAATTCTATTCCAAAGTATGAAAGACCAGTTTTTGGAGCAGAACTTGAAATCGCTCAAATTGTTGTTAAACCTAAAGTTTCACAAGAAGACAATCAAAAAGTAGTAAAAAGATTAGAAAGTATTAAAAATGATATTGTTGTCAACGGTTCATCCTTTGCAACTAAAGCTATTTTATATTCTCAGGATCCTGGTTCCAGAGCTACTGGAGGCATGATGACTATGAACAGAAATCGTCCTATGATGATTAAAGAATTTAGAGATGCAGCCTACAGACTAAGAGAGGGTGAAATTTCTGCACCTTTTAAAACTGAATATGGATGGCATATTGTTAAAGTAGAAAGAATTAGAGGACAAGAGGTTGATGTCAGACATATTTTACTTATTCCAGAAATTACTAATGATGCACTAAGTGAAGCAAAAAAGAAGATAGATATAATAAGAAAAAGAATAGTTGATAAGGATTTAACTTTTGAAGAGGCGGCAAAAGCTTCTTCAGATGAAGAAGAAACTAAAAACAATGGAGGAGTTTTAATAAATCCAACAACTGGAGATACAAGATTTGAACTTACTAAAATGGACCCAGTTTTATACGGACAAGCTCAAAAGCTTAAAGACAATGAAATATCTTTCCCATTACTTGAAGAAGATAACAGAGGAATAAAAAAGTATAAAATAATTAAAGTAAGTAATAGATTTGACGAACATATTGCCGAATATTCTCAAGATTACATAAAAATTAAGGAATTAGCTTTAAAAGAAAAGCAATTAAGTATGATTAAAAGTTGGATGGTTGAGAAAATAGATGAAACGTATGTTAATATAAATCAAGATAACAAGGATTGTAACTTTACTAACAAATGGGTAAAAAATTAATTTCTTTTTTAATTTCCACAAGATTTACTGCAATTTTATTTATTTTATTTCCTCTTTCAATGGGAATAGGAACTTTTATTGAAAGTTACTACAATACAACAACTGCAAAAATTCTTGTTTATAACGCTTGGTGGTTTGAGTTAATGATGGTTTTTTTCGTTATTAATTTTACATTAAACATTAAAAGGTACAATTTATTAACTTTTAATAAATGGCCCGTTTTAATGTTACATTTTTCTTGGATTCTTATTATTCTTGGCGCAGGTGTAACCAGATATATTGGCTTTGAAGGTGTAATGCCCATTAGAGAAGACGCAAGTTCAAATACTTTTTTATCTGAAAAAACTTATTTAACAGTCAATATTGATGGAGAAATTGATGGTGAAGTAAAAAGAAGATTATTGGAGGGGGATTTGTTACTTTCTGAGAGTACCAACAACTACTTTAAGTGGAAAAATAATGTTAACAATCAGAGTTTTTCTATAGAGTATGTCAATTTTTTGGAAAATGCAAAAGAAGGCCTAGTAGATGATGTCAACGGTCAAGATTATTTAAAAATTGTTGAGGCTAGTAACGGCAGTAGACACGATCATTATTTAGAATCTGGAAAAGTTACAAGTATACATAATATTTTATTTGCATTAAATAAGGACACAAAAGGAGCAATAAATATTAATTTTAAGAAAGGGAAACTATTTATTAATAGTCCATTTGATGGGGATTATATGAGAATGGCTGATCAGTTTAAAGGGGACTTAATTAGTAATGTTAATCAACCACTGATGTTAAGGTCTCTATACAATGCTGCAGGTTTACAATTTGTTTTTCCAGAGAGTATTATAAAAGGAAAATTTGAAATTGTAAAATCTAATGAGGATGGAGTTCAACAAGATGGTCTATTTGTTAAAATTTCATCAAATGGGGATTCTGAAATTATTGGACTACTTGGCGCCAAAGGTGTCGTAAATCCAACTAAAAAAACAAGAGTCGGGAATTTAGATTTTTCATTGAGATACGGTTCTTTGGAGAAAACTTTACCTTTTGAAATAAAACTTAATGATTTTATTGCAGCAAAATATCCAGGCACTGAGAAGAGTTACAGTAGTTTTAAGAGTAAAGTAACAGTTCTTGATGACACAAACTTTGATTATGATATTTATATGAATCATATTTTGAACCATAAAGGATATCGTTTTTTTCAAGCCTCTTTTGATCCGGATGAAAAAGGTACTGTACTGTCTGTAAATCATGATTCTTTGGGTACTTTAATGACCTATATTGGATACTTTCTTTTATACATTGGTTTATTAGGAATTATGTTCTTTGGTAAGACGCGATTCAAAGATTTAGCAAATAAATTAGAAAAGGTCAAGTTGAAAAAAGAGTCTATGCTTATTTTTATGCTTCTTTTTTCTAGCGTTTTTTATGCCCAAGAGGATCATCAACATAACCAAACTAAATTAAATCAAGTAGATTCATCAATAATTAATTCCCCTGTAAGTATTGAGCATGCTGCTGAATTTGGAAGTTTAGTAATTCAAGATTCAGGTGGACGTATGAAACCTCTAAATACTTTTGCTTCTGAGCTTCTCAGAAAAGTAAGTAAATCTGATACCTATAAAAGCTTAGATGCTAACCAAGTATTAATTTCTATTACAAAAAATCCTATAGCATGGTACAACGTTCCTATTATTTATTTAAAAAGAGGGAATGATAGTATAAGGAGCATAGCTGGAAGGAATAAAAATGATAAGTATGCTTCTTTTGTAGATTTTTTTGATGATAGCGGAAGTTACAAGATTTCATCTCAATTGGAAGGTGCTTACAAAGCTTCATTACCCAACCAATTTCAAAAAGATTTTATTGAGTTAGATAGAAGAGTTAATTTACTTTTCTCTGCTTTTGAAGGTAATATTTTAAGAATTTTCCCAATACCGAATGATATAAATAATAAGTGGGTTTCTTTTTCTGACGTAAAGCCAAAAGACTTTAAGGGTATAGATTCTTTATATGTAAAAAATGTGCTTCCTCTTTACATTGGTGCTTTAGAAAATGATATTCAATCAGGGGATTATGAGAATTCAAAAAAACTTTTAGAAAGTATTAGGGGATTTCAAACTAAATATGGATCAGCTATTCTCCCTTCTGAAGATAAAATTAAAGCAGAAATTTTATATAATAAATATGATATTTTCAAAAAGCTTTATAGTTGGTATATGTATGTAGGAACTCTAATGTTTGGATTTCTTATTTTTCAAATATTTTATGAAAATAAATATGCTAAATTTTTAGTGTCAATTTCAAAATATTCTATTGTTATTTTGTTTATTCTTCATACGTTGGGATTAATAGCTAGATCATATGTTTCAGGTCATGCTCCTTGGAGTGATGCTTATGAATCTATGATTTATGTGGCGTGGGCAACTGTCGGAATGGGACTTGCATTCGGAAGAAAATCTAACTTAACTATTGCTGCAACCTCATTTGTAGCTTCTATGATTTTAATGATAGCTCATTGGAACTGGATGGACCCTGAAATAGCTAATCTGGTTCCAGTATTAGACAGTTACTGGTTAATGATTCATGTTTCTGTTATTGTGGGAAGTTATGGTCCTTTCGCTTTAAGTATGATTCTTGGGATTGTTTCACTATTTTTAATACTAATAACAAATAAGAATAATAAAAAGAAGATTAATTTAAATCTTCAAGAACTAACTATAGTCAATGAACTTTCTCTTACTGTTGGTTTAATCATGCTTACAATAGGAAATTTCTTAGGAGGTCAATGGGCAAATGAAAGTTGGGGAAGATACTGGGGATGGGATCCAAAAGAAACATGGGCTTTAATAAGCATTATGGTTTATGCTTTTGTATTACACATGAGATTAATTCCTGGACTGAAAGGTAAATGGATTTTTAACTTAATGTCTGTTTTGGCTTTTGGATCTATCATGATGACTTATTTTGGAGTTAATTTCTATTTAACCGGATTACATTCATATGCAAGTGGAGATAAGGTTATTACGCCTGATTTTGTTTACTATTCGTTATTCTTTGTTCTTCTTTTAGGTTTATTTTCATATTTTAAATACAAGAGACATTTTCGATAATGAGTTTTATTAAGTTCAATAAATGGTTTTTATTTTCTGTCACTGGAATTTTATCTTTAAGTTCTGGATTGTGTATTTTTGGAGAAGTATTAAACTTGAAAAATAATGGAGAGGCATGGTTTTTGTTTGGAACATTATCTTTGATATTAATTAATGCAGGAGTTTGTCTAATGATTGGAGCTAATTATAAGAAATAGATGTTGAAATTTTTTTTATTTGACGATTTTTAAGAACAGAATTAAGTGCCTAATTATATTTGTATTCTTTTTTTGTTTTTCTTTTCAATCTTTTTCACAAGTCGAAAATTCTAAAAGAAAAATAGAGCTTTTACCTCCAACATCATCAGCACTTAAAAAATTAAATATCAATCCTAAGAATCCTAATTATTTTTCAATTAAAAAATCTGAATCTAAAAGTCAAAAAAACAAATCGGTATTTAAATCTGAGACCTTTCTTGATCCAGGTGATATTTATATGAAGAATATTCAAAAAGAAAAACAAAAGCAGAATTCTAATAACTACAGTAAAGGAGCTTACTTAGGTGATGTAATGACAAAAGCTAAATATGTTAATGTGCTTTGTAGAGATTTTGAATATGTGGATGGAGACCGTGTACGTATTTTGGTTAATGATTCTATCATTATAAATAATTTGATGTTAGATTCTACTTTTTCTGGTTTTAAGCTTCCTTTGTCTGTTGGTTTTAATAAAATTGATTTTACCGCTCTAAATCAAGGTTCCTCTGGGCCTAACACTGCAGAACTAAGGGTGTTTGATGATAATGACTCAATGATATCTTCAAATCAGTGGAATCTGTCTACTGGTGCTACCGCTACTTTTATTGTAGTCAAACAATAATTATTACACTTTAATAAACATGCTTAAAAGTATGTTATTGTTATTTTTTATTATATTGCGGCTCATTTAAAAAAATTCATTTATGAAAAAAATTACTTTTATTTTAATTACGCTTATTACTTTTTCTGTTAGTGCACAGAAAAAAAAGAAAAATGGGACTATCTATATAGAACATCCTGGAATTGATTTAGTTGAATCATTTACAAATGCATGGACAAATGGTGAAATTGAAAAAGCCGCTTCAATGCTTTCAGATGATTTTAGAATAACAAATGGAAATAACTTAAATAAGGATGCTAAAGGATCTACTAAAGAACAAATGGTAGGTAACATGACTTGGTGGGTTAACAACATGGATTATTTAAAATTAAATAGAGAAGAGGGTGCTTATCCAGACGCTATTGAATACAAAGATTCTGGAGTATGGGTTCAAACTTGGGACCATCTTTACGGAGTTAATAAAGAAACAGGTGCTAAAGTAGACATGCCTGTTCACAGGTTATATAGATTAAATAAAGATGCTTCAAATATTATTGCTATTATTGAGTATAATAATCAAAATTCATTCAGAAATGTTCGTGACTCTTATGATGAAAGAAAAAATGGTATTATTTACATTAATCATGAAAATATAAATTCTTTAAGAAAAGCTATGTATTCTTTTGCAAATGGTGATGCGGAAAAGGCATATAGTTTCTTTCACGATAATGCAGTTTTTATTGACATAAATGAAACTAAAAACATGAGTAAAGAAGAAATAATTGCTAGAGATCAAAAGATATTTTCAGATTGGACCCTTACTGGACTAGATGAATCTGGATATCCTGATTATTTAGAATATGATTGGCGAGATAGTAAAGTTGTTCAATCATGGTGGAATTTTAGAATGACTAGAAATTCAGATGGTAAAAAAGTCGTTCTTCCTGTTTTCTTTTTAGATGACTTTGATGATGAAGGAAAAATTATAAAAAGAAATGCGTATTGGAACGGATCGCTACTGAAATAAAATTAAATAATTTCAAATAGTAAAATTACAACTATTAGAAAAAGCCTCGATTTGTCGGGGCTTTTTTTAGTTCAATATCAAACAAAAGTTATCATGTTTTTATCTAAATGTGGAATCTCATTAAATGACAAAAGATTGAATTTTTCCTTGTTGTGATAAAATGAAGTAAAAGAGGTGTTTTTTATTGAAAAATTTAAATCTGCAATTTTCATTTCGTCACTTATTTTTAAAGATTCAGCTGTTATTGAACTGATTGTCCCTCCAGAACTAAACACTCCAACATTTTGATTTTTTTTAGTATTTTCTAAAATAACATTTAATGCACTTCTTACATTTTTTCTAAAGTCTCTCCATGGAATTATTCCTTCTACTATAATTTTATTTTCAACCCACAAATTCAAAAAATATTTAAATCCTAACATCAATTTTTCATTTTTATTTTCAGGGCTTAATTCAATTTCTTTCCATAAACTTTTAATAAAAGGATCTGATTTGATCATTTTAGGTATTTCAGATTTCATAGCCTCAGTGGCTTGATGTTCATTTAATCCCTCTAGCACTATTGGTTCTGGAATAGGTAAATTATTTTTATTATACTCTTTTGAAATAATTTCAAAAGTATGTTGTTGTCTTCTTAAACTACCAACATATATTTTATCAAATTTATATTTTTTACTTACTAAGTATTTTCCTAATTCATGAGCCTGTAATTCTCCTTTATTGGACAATACATCGTAATTGTCACTTCCTAAGGAAGCTTGCGCATGTCTAAAAATATATATTTTACTCATTTTTGATTTTAAAAAAGATTTTCTAATCTATTTTTTTGAATTGATTGCCAACCTATTGTACACAATAATCTTGTCATTTTGTTAAGGTCTTTAAATTTTTTATCAGATGTTAATCCTTTTTTATAACGATAATAAATTTGTTGTACAATAACCGCTATTTTAAATAATCCATATACATAATAGAAAACTAGATTTTCCATACTTCTTCCACTTTTGTCTCCATACATATCAACTAACTCCATTCTGCCTGGATTTCCAAGTTCAGCAGTTGGGTAGTTCATACCTTCTATAATCATCTTATGATCTGTAGACATTGTCCAATAAGCTAGTGATGTTCCAAGGTCCATTAAAGGATCTCCTAGTGTACACATTTCCCAATCTAATATTGCTTTTATATTATTCCACGAATTATCTTTAAAAACAATGTTATCATATTTATAGTCGTTATGAATCAAACTATATGTATATTTTTTAGGTTGATTTTTTTCTAACCATTTCATTATTTTTTCAGATTCTGGAATCTCTTCAGTTGCAGCATTTAAATATTGTTTACTCCAGTTTCTTACTTGTCTTTCAACATAACCCTGAGGCTTTCCTAAATCACTTAAACCAATTGTATTAAAATCTAATTCATGAAGTTCTACAAATGTATTTAACCAGTTTTGGGCTATTTTGGAGTATTCTTCTGAAGAAATATTTCTAGAGCTAGCTTCTTTTCTAGATAAAATAATCCCTTCTATTTTTTCCATTATGTAAAATGGGGCACCTATAATAGAATTATCATTTGAAAAAACATGAGCAGTTGGAGCTTTTTTAAAACCTTTGTTGAGACCAGTCAATACTTTGTATTCACGTCCCATGTCGTGACCGTACTTTATTGCGCCTTTTGGAGGGCGTCTAAGGACGAGTTCTTTGTTATCAATTTTTAATAGATAAGTTAAATTAGAAAAACCATTTGAATACTGTTCTACTAAAAGTTCATTGTTGAAACTACTAATTAATTGATTTTCAAGTAAAAAACTTTTTAAAGAAACTTCGTTAAGTTCTTCTCCTTTCCTTACTATCTGACTCATTTTTCTAACTGCTCTTTGACCAAGTTTCTACCAAGTTGGTACATATGAACCTCATCAGGACCATCAGCGAGTCTAATAGCTCTAGCGTATACATAAAAAGAGGCAAGTGGAGTGTCTTGTGAGACTCCCATTCCTCCAAATGCTTGAATAGCTCTATCTACTACATTACATGCCATTTGGGGAACAACAATTTTAATCATTGCAATCAAATTGGTAGCCTTTTTTGCGCCAAATTGGTCAATTTTATCTGCAGCTGCTAAAGTTAATAGTCTAGCTTGCTCTATCTCACAAGCAGATTTAGCAATATCTTGTCTAATACTACTGTAAGTTTTAAGTTTTTTACCAAAAGTTTCTCTCTCATCAACCCTTTTACACATCATATTTAAAGAACGTTGGGCAGCTCCAATTAATCTCATGCAATGGTGGATTCTGCCAGGGCCTAATCTTCCTTGAGCCACTTCAAACCCTCTTCCTTCCCCTAGGATCATATTTTTAATAGGTACCCTAACATTTTTTAGTTCAATTTCTGCATGACCTTCTGGTGAATCAAGGTAACCAAAAACTCTTAATGGTCTAACAATTGTAACTCCAGGTGTTCCAGCAGGAACTAAAATCATACTTTGTTGAACATGTCGAGATGCGTTAGGATCTGTTTTTCCCATTAAAATATAAATCTTAGTACTAGTATTCATTCCACCCGAGGACCACCATTTTTTACCATTTATGATATACTCATCTCCATCTCTTACAATCGAGGTCTCAATATTAGTTGCATCAGAGGATGCTACATCAGGCTCTGTCATCAAGAAAGCAGATCTTATTTCACCTTCCATAAGTGGTTTAAGCCATTTTTCTTTTTGCTCATTTGTACCATATTTTGCTAATACTTCCATGTTACCAGTATCTGGAGCAGAACAGTTAAATATTTCTGAAGAATAAGAACTTCTACCCATTAATTCAGCTAAGGGAGCATATTCTAAATTAGTCAAACCCGGACTTAATTTTCCATATCCTTTGGGAAGGAATAAATTCCATAACCCTTCTTTTTTTGCTAAACTTTTTAAAACTTCTAATTTTGGAGAATGTTTCCAAGGATTATTAATCCTAAATTCTAAGATCTCATTTTCATTTGGAAAAATATGTTTTTGCATGAAATCATCTAGTTTTTTTTGTAGCTCTAGTGATTTTTTTGTGTATTCAAAGTTCATGGGTTAATATTTATGTAATTTTTAAAAATTATCTATTAAAGGAGAGTGTAACAAACCTCCATCATTTACTATAGTTGATCCTGTCATGTAAGAACTAGCATCAGATGCTAAAAATACAGCTAATCCTGCCATTTCATCTGGTGTTGAAACTCTTCCTAAAGCAGCATTTTTCAAAAAACTTTTGTAAGCCGCTTCATGCTCAAGTAAGGCAGCGCTTAATTTAGTTTTAACATATCCAGGGCATATCATATTTACTCTAATATTATCTTTACCCCATTCGATTGCTTGATTTTTTCCAAGCATGATTAAAGCAGTTTTACTGATATTATAAGCAGCCATCATTTTAGATGGATGTAAACCCTCTACAGAACTTACGTGAATAATACTTCCCCCTTTTTGATTCTTCATAACAGGGTAAACAAGATTACTTAAGGATATAGCAGAATTAATATTAATATCCATTGTTTTTTGGTAAATATCTAAAGGCATCTTTTCAATAGGACCAAAATATGGATTCGTTCCTGCATTGTTAATCAGAATATCAATACGTCCATATTTTTTCATTACTTTTTCAACTAATTCTTCTTGTTGTTCTTTTTTCGCAACGTGACATTCAATGCCAATTGCAGTGAGCCCTAGAGAATTAAAATCAGAAGCAACTCTATCTACTGCTTCTTGTTTTCTACTACTTATTACGACTTTCGCTCCAAATTCAGCTAAGCCTCTTGCCATAGCTTCTCCGATTCCTTTTGATGCACCAGTAACAATAGCAACTTTGTTAGCCAGATTAAATTTTTCTTTTATCATTTTTTGTTAAGTATCTTTGTATTAAAGCTAAATTACCAATTTAATGTGGTTTTTATTTTGTTAAATATAAAAAGTCAAGTTATATGATAGATAAACGTGTTAGAAATGTATCGAACGCTTTGGAAGGAATATCTGATTCTATGACTTTAATGCTAGGTGGTTTTGGTTTATGTGGAATTCCAGAAAATTGTATTTCTGAATTAGTGAATATGAAAGTAAAAAACATTACTTGTATTTCAAATAATGCAGGTATAGATGATTTCGGATTAGGCTTGTTATTAAAAGATAAACAAATAAAAAAAATGATTTCATCTTATGTTGGCGAAAATAACGAGTTTGAAAGACAAATGCTCGAAGGAGAGTTAGAAGTTGACTTAATCCCTCAGGGAACTCTAGCAGAAAGATGTAGAGCTGCTCAGGCAGGTATTCCAGCATTCTATACTCCGGCTGGATTTGGTACAGAAGTTGGAGAGGGAAAAGAATTTAGAGATTTTAATGGAAAAATGCATTTAATGGAGACTGCATTTAAAGCAGACTTCTCAATAATAAAAGCTTGGAAGGGAGATAGTGCAGGCAACTTAATATTTAAAGCCACAGCAAGAAATTTCAATGCCTGTATGGCGGGTTCTGCAAAAATTACAGTTGCAGAAGTTGAGGAATTAGTTCCAGTCGGATCCTTAAATCCTGATCATATACATATTCCTGGAATTTTTATTCAAAGAATTTTTCAAGGAAATAAATACGAAAAGAGAATTGAGAAAAGAACAGTTCAAGCTAAATAGAATATATGTCTTTAGATAAAATTGGTATTGCAAAAAGGATAGCTCAGGAAGTTAAAAGTGGGCATTATGTTAATTTAGGGATAGGAATCCCAACCCTTGTAGCCAATTATATAAACAAAAAATTAGAAGTAGAATTTCAAAGTGAAAATGGATTACTTGGAATGGGCCCATTTCCTGTAAGTGGTCAGGAGGATGCTGATTTAATCAATGCAGGGAAACAAACAATAACAACACTTCCAGGTGCTAGTTTTTTTGATTCCTCTACTAGTTTTAGTATGATTCGTGGACAACACGTAGACTTAACTATTTTAGGGGCTATGGAAGTTTCTGAAAATGGAGACATAGCAAATTGGAAAATACCAGGAAAAATGGTGAAAGGTATGGGAGGGGCAATGGATTTAGTTGCCTCAGCACAAAATATTATAGTAGCCATGATGCATACCAATAGGCAAGGGGAGTCTAAATTATTAAAGAAGTGTTCATTGCCTCTTACTGGTATTGGTTGCATTAAAAAAATTGCAACAAACTTAGCTTTTCTTGAGATAGTTCAAGATGGATTTAAACTTATTGAAAGAGCTCCAGGTGTAAGTGTTAAACAAATAGTGGATTCAACTCAAGGTAATTTAATAGTTGAGGGAGAAATTCCTGAAATGAAAATATTTTAAGAATATTTTTTTAAAATTTCGCTCTGATCATTAATAGCACTAGTAAATTCTTTTTTCAGACTATCTATTAGACTCTCTGTCGAGGGACAATCTTCAATAGTTGTTACTCCTTGTCCAGCTGACCAAATTGTACTCCAAGCTTTTGCCTCGTTTTCAACATCCATTTTAGCTTTATCACCCCACATCTCTTCTGTAATTCCCATAGCTTCTAAACTAGGTTTTAAGAAATTAGCATTAACACCTGAAACAGCTGCTGTATAAACTATGTCACTTGCAGAAGAATCTATAATCATTTGCTGATATTTTTCGTCTGCCTGACTTTCTTTTGTATTTATGAATCTAGTACCCATATAGGCTAAATCTGCTCCCATTTGCATTGCAGAAGCTACATCTCTTCCATTTGAAATACAGCCAGAAAGAAGAATTGTTTTATCAAAAAAACTTCTAACCTCTGAAATAAAAGGCATCGGATTTAGTGTTCCTCCATGTCCTCCTGCTCCAGCTGCTACTAGTATTAGTCCATCCACTCCAGCCTGAGCCGCTTTTTCTGCATGTCTTTTCTTGATTACATCGTGAAATACTAGCCCTCCATAGGAATGAACAGCATTAACAAGTTGACTTACTGCACCTAAAGAAGTAATGATTATCGGTACCTTATGTTTCATGCAAATAGCAAGATCTTTTTGAACTCTAGGGTTAGATTGATGAACTATTAAATTAACTCCAAAAGGGGCTGCTTTCTTTCCAGTTTCACTTTCAAATTTTTCTAATTCATTTTTTATTTCAATTACCCATTCTTCAAATCCCTCAGTGGTTCTTTGATTTAGGGCAGGAAAAGTTCCTACAATGCCATTTTTACAACATTCAATAACTAGTTTTGGTCCAGAAATTAAAAACATTGGCGCAGCTATTGCGGGAATGTTTAATTCATCTATAAATTCAGGTTTTTTCATTTTTTTCATTTATACGTTTCCATATCCACCATCTATGGACATAGACGATCCATTAACAAATGAAGATTCATTTGATAATAGCCATACTATTGTATCTGCAACTTCTTTAGTGGTTCCAATTCTTTTCATTGGATTCACTTGAGTATTAAAATCTAATATTTTTTTAGGAACTGATTTTATCATTTCTGTATCGATAAATCCAGGACATACCGCATTTACTCTGATGTTATGAGTTCCGTATTCAATTGCTGCGGATTTTGTCAATCCAAGTACTCCATGTTTTGAAGCACTGTAGGCCGAACCTCCTCCAACACCTTTAATACCTGCCATTGAGGCAATATTTACAATTCTTCCAAAACCATTTTGAAGCATGCATTGTATTTGAGATTGTAAACAACAGAATACTCCAGTAAGATTAATATTTAAGGTATTGTTCCAGTCTTTAACATCTAATGTATGAATAGGAGCTAAATTACCACCTATTCCTGCATTGTTAACAGCGAAATCAATACTACCCTCTTTTTTAAATATTTCTTTTATTGTGGAACTTATTTCTTCGCTTTTTGAAACGTCAAGAGAGTAAAAAACAGCTTTCCCTCCCATAGCAGTAATTTCTGAAACGGTTTCATTTCCACTTATCTCGTTAAAATCTGTAACAATTACTTTTGCACCTTTAACAGAAAGAGCAACTGCTGTTGCTCTTCCAATTCCTGCACCCGCGCCTGTGACAAGGGCTGTTTTATTAATAAATTCTGACACTAATAAATTAAATTTTTATAGTTCAAATTTTAATGTAGCCATTCCAGACATACCCATTTCTGGCATTCCTGGGAATACTGAATATTTTTCTCCAAGTAAGTTATAAACAGCTAAATCAATTGATGTCTTAGAATTAATTTTAAGACCAAGGTTTGTGTCATATATGTTTCTTGATTCAACATTTCCTGAATATATTCCCATGTTAGCATTGAATCCATCATCATATTTATGAGACAATCCAAATACCCATTTACCAGAAGCATAGTTTAGTCCAGTTTTTACTCTTTGTTTAGAGTGATTCATGTAATACGAACCTGTAGCATCTAAAGCTCCAATTTCGTCTTGAGTAAATTCTGTTTCACTTATAGTAGAGTAATTTGCAAACATTGTCAAGTTATCAGATGGTTTCCATTTTATTGCAGTATCAAATCCCCAGTAACTAATTTTTCCAAAGTTTTTATATCCCATCATTATATGTCTACGTCCATCTTGAGGAGCTTGATCCGTTTCAATTATTCCAACGGCGCCAGTTAGTCCACCCTGAATGGCAGCACCTGCCATTGTATTAACCATCCCTGTAGCTAATTGGTTAGCAAATGGTTGAAAACCGTTAACTCCACCAAATATTGTATTGAAGGCATAAGCATAAGCAGAAGGAAAAACAGTAGCAGCAAAATCTGTAGCTAAGGTTGGTAATGCCACAAATGGACTTAAGATTGTTTGAGCAAAAAAGTTTTCTTTATTTGCATTGTATATGTCAAAACTCCATGATACATTATCTGAAAGCATTCCATTAAAACCTAACTCGTAAGTTTGACTCATTTGAAGAGTTCCTTTATCACCTCCCTCAAGTGGACCAAAAGGTCTACCATTCAAATCAACTAAAAAACCATCAGTAAAACCACCTGTTCCAGCTATTGCGGCCAAAGTGTTTTGACTAGTTATCCAAGGAATAAAACCTGCTAAAGGTGTTCCAGGTAACATTGGAGCTATACCTCTAGCTAACACTCCAAATAGAGTTGCATGAGGCATTCCTATTCCTGGGTTTGAAGGTACTGCTCCACCACCAAACAACCATTTAGTTTGTATGTTATCAAAAGTTTGAGCTTGAGAATTTCCTATCAAAAATACATCTAATCCCCCGCCAAAATCATTGACAGGAAGGTCTAAAAATAATGCTAATGCAGATGGGGGAGTGTAGGCCTTATTATAAGTAAGTCTAACACTGTGTCTAGGACTTGCTTGCCACACTAAACCAACTCTTGGTGAGAAAGAATTTTCTCCTAGAGCAGGAAAATAGTCCTTTCTTCCAGAAAGTGAAAGATTTAAATCATCTGTTAATTTTGTTTTGGAAGCAAAATATGCTCCGTATACCCTATAGTCGTCTTTATCTTCATTTCTTCCGAATGTTCTTGCGTAAGAATCAAATTTTGCAAACTTATGCTCAAATCCTAAAGATAAATCAGTGTTTAAAGCATCTAATGCAAGTTCATATTGAATTTGTAATTGAGATTGACTACTTTCTAAATAGAAAACTGAACCGTCTCTGTAATTAAAACCTATTTCATCCTCGTATTTTCCAGGAACGCTAGTAGTGTAATTGTATTGCATAAACAAATTGTTGGATTTCATTCTAAATTGTAAAAATCCATTTGTTTGATTAGAAAAAAACTCACCTGTTCCACTTGCGAAAGCATTTCCAATTGTATTTCCAATACCAGCAACAGTTGTTATAGAAAAATTATTATTTGGTCTGTAGTAAAGTGTCGCATCCGCACCTCTTGATGAATTGTTTTTCATATAATCTGAAGTTTGTCCAACATTTTCACCATTTAAAGGATCTATGATATTTCTAGTGCCAGTTGCTCCAAATACTGCTGATTTTTGAGAATCTGAAAAATCCCATTCTCCATTTTCAGTATATCTTAAATTAAATTTATATCCAAAAGTCTTGTCATCATTGCTAACTGCGTGTCTAAAAAATACAGATTTCATATTGAAATTACCATTGCTTAATAAGGATCCCCCATTAGAAATTGCACCCATTTGAAGTTGTAAAGTACTTCCAGGATATTTAAAAGCATCTTTACTTTGGTAGTGAATAACTCCAGCGTCAACTCCGGGTCCGTAAATAGCAGCTTGAGGTCCTCTGACAACTTCTACTCTTTCAAGATCTATTGTACTTAAATTAGTGTTTTCAGAACTAAAGAAACCCATACCTATCTGAGTAATGTCTCTGTAATCTAACATTACAAGTGCAGAGGTAGAAAAAATATCTGCGTTGTCTCTCAAAGTAACATTAGTCAAATTAGCTCCTTGTTTGTCCACCTGAACTCCAACAATATTATCTAATAAAGTTACAGCATTAAAAGTTGGTCTATTTTCAATTTCCTTTAGACTTACAGTTGTTATAGAAGCTAATGATTCTGAGATTTTTTCAGCTTTTCTAGCGCCAGAAACCACAACTTCATCTAATTCTTTACCCGAAACGAGTGAAAGTGAAATAAGTTGAGTAATTGATTTAACGACTAAGGTTTGATTTGAAAAGCCAAGGGAACTTACTTCTAATGTCCAAGGAAGATCTAAGTCTGATGAAATAGTAAAAACCCCATCTTCATCAGTTATAACTTCTGTGTTAGTACCTTGAATAATTACGTTTACACCAAAAAGGTTGTCTATCCCATCAGTGACTTTTCCAGTTACAGAGTTTGTTTGAGCATTGACCATTAAAAAGGTTGCTAAAAGAAGTGTTAAACTAGATAAATAAACTTTAAATTTCATAATAGTTGTTTTGGTTAAATTATATTTTATTTCAATTAATATTGTAATATGTTCTAAACATATAAAATTACGAATTTCTTAATATATGCGGCAAAATAATACTAATTATCCGGTTTTTAAAATTTTTATTAAAATCATGCCCCATTCCTTTAATCATAACAAGTTTAGATCCGTGAATTAAAGATGCCATTTTTTTAGAATGACTCGCTTTTATCAGAGGGTCATCGGAACCGTGAATTATTAATGTTGGGGTTGTGATTTTTTTTAATTTTCTATACCTGGAACCAGAATTTTTAATTGCTTTTTTGTGTTGATAAAATGCTTTTTTGTTGTAACCATTTCTTGTTTTGATCTCAAAAAGAGCTTTTTCTAATTCTTTTTCGTGATTATGAATGTAATTTCCAGTCCCTGCCCAAAGGTGAGATAGTTTAAAATGAAATTTCAGTGCTTGGTTAAGATCTCTTTTTTTGTTTCGATAACCATAAATCATCTTTTTTAACTGCATTAATCTTTTACTATCTGATTTTTCAGCTTCAGGATCAAATAAATGTGCTGTCGACATCAATGTAGTGAGAGACAATAATTTTTCAGGATAATTAATTGCTATAATTTGAGAAATCATACCTCCCATTGAATAACCAATTAAGTGAAATTTATCTATTTTTAAATGATTGGTTACAGATAAGGCATCCAAAGCCATGTCATTTAAATTATAAGATTTTGAATTACTCCAGTTTGGCATCCAATCCGACATTCCTAACCCTCGATTATCAAATCTTATAATTCGAAAATCATTTTTTAGAATTGTACTGATCATTTGACTGGGCCACTGTATTAATGTTTCAGAAGAGCCATTAATCAATAAAATAGTTGCTTTGGGATTTTTACATAAACATAAATCTTCATAGAAGATTTTTACACCAACATTGTTAGTGTAACCAGTTTTTCCTTTTATTAAATCAGGAACTTCTTTAAAGCGAATATTTGAAATTAGTTTTTCAATATAATTTTCTAAAACATTATCTTTTGTTAGAGAATAATAAAACTTAAAGACAATCAATCCAATAATAAATGAAAGGATGAAATACATCAAACTTATTCCCAAATTACTGTTTTTCCATTTTTCTCCCAATCCACATAACTATTGGAAAATTTCTCATCAATTTTGGCTCTTTTTATTTTTAATGTTGGAGTAGTCATACCGTTTTCAGGAAGCCAATCTTCCCTTACTAATATTATTTTTGAAACTTTCTTGTAATTGTCCAATTTACTATTAACATCCTCTAACACTTTTGTTAATTTTTTTGTAACATCTTCTTTATTCTTAATAGCCGATTCAGATGGAACTGCTAAAAGAATTGGTTGAGTACAATTAAGCCCAACTATACATAACTGAGAGAATTCACTAATATTTCCAAAATCAGCCTCTATGACACCTGGTTCTATGTATTTTCCTTTGGAAGTCTTAAACATATCTTTAATTCTTCCAGTAATAAACAAGAATCCATCTTTATCAATTCGTCCTTTATCACCAGTGTGAAGCCAACCATTTTTTAAAGTTTCTTTTGTAACTTCTTCATTTTTATAATATTCACTTAAAATAAAAGGTCCTTTCATTAAAATTTCACCTTCTTCACTGATCTTAAGATCTACACCTGGTGTTGGTCTTCCAACTGATCCCCTTCCAAGAGGTTGATACGGGTCTAAATTTGTACATGTAGCACAGTTTTCTGTCATTCCATATCCGTTAGTTATAAAAATCCCAATGCTTTTGTACCAGTCTAAAAGCTCAAGAGGCATCGCTGCAGCACCTGTAACAATTGCCTTAGCTCTTGATAATCCTAAAGCTCCAACTAATTTCTTTTTAATAATCCAAGACAAAATTGGAATTTTAAGAAATGTATTTAGTTTCTTTTGGGGCATTTTCATTAAGATTTTTTCCTGAAATTTTGAATAAATCCTAGGTACACCTTGGAAAGCTGTTGGTTGAACATCGTTTAAGTTTTGACCAAAAGTTTCTAAAGATTCAACAAATGAAATCGTACCACCATATCTAAAAGCAGTATGCTCTATTACCACTCTTTCAAAAATATGATTGAGCGGCATGTAAGAAATGTAATCATTTTTACCGCTAAAATCAACTTTAAGTGGGTTACCATCTTCAGTTATTTTTTTTGTGTTGTAAAGCGTTTCATAAGTTAGTACAACTCCTTTTGGATCTCCAGTAGTTCCGGAGGTAAATATTATTGTCCAAACATCGCTTAGTTTAGGTTGAAAATTTTCTGTGATTGGTTCATGTGAATTTATGAAATCAAACCATTGTTTTCCCGTAGAAATTTTAGAATGATTTTTATAGTGAGGAAATGCTATGATAGGCATGTCGTCTTTTACTCCCTGTTTCATTTCTTCCCAATTCTCTAACTTTCCAACAAACAAAGCATCTACATCACCAAAATCTAATAATTTTTCAATTTCATTTGATTTTAAAGTAGGAAAAAAAGGAACGGAAATATGTCCTGCCATTGAAATAGCTAAGTCTGCAATAATCCATTCTCTACAGTTTTTAGAAACTAATCCAATATGGCTTTTTTCATCAAGGTCCATTGATTTTAAACCAGTTGCAAGTTTTCTTGCCATCATTCCGACTTCTCCCCAACTGTAGCTTTCCCATAAATCTCCAAAAGGTTGCTTTAAAAAAGGTTTTTCTTTAAGTTTTTCTTCCCAGTTGTAAAAAGGAAAGTCAAATAATTCATCAATCATGATTTATAAATTTTATCGTTTGTTGTCTTAATTTTTAACTCAGAAATACCTACTTTTTTTCAACGCCTCTAATATTCAAGAGGAATATTTTACCATCTTCATCTTTCAAACAGAAGTATATCTTACGTCATTTATTAATTTCAGTGATGCTCTTTCTACTGATTTAGTTGGTTTTACATTCGAGCCTTCCCAAGTTAATTCTATTTTTAATAACTCAAATTAGGGACCAGCTTTCCATTTATTTCAATCTGATTTATCAAGTTTAATCTTCCTATAAACAATTTTTTCAGGAGGATTTTTAATCATGAATTAATCAAATATAAAATTTTTTCTTGTATAAGTAAACTAGCGTGCCTGACTTTTGTTTCAATAACAAGTATTTTTTAGGTGTCATAATTTTTTTAATGCTTTCATTATTGTTTGGTAGAAATAATATCGTAATCTGATATTTTAATTTTCTTTGTTTTTAATCTTTATGAAATTGTTGTTCCTGGCCAAATGGTAACATTTTTTTTGTTTTCTCCTGCGATATACCAACTTTGACATCCTCCAGTGTACCAAATCATTTTTTTTAATCTTTTTTGTATTTTTTCATTAAATTTTCTAAACACACTTTCTTTTTATTTATTTTGTATTTTTAATATAATATTTATAATTTTTTTATTTAATGAAAGTTCGTAAGCCAAGAGTAGATGTTTTAAGTTCAAATTTTATTGAAAATGAAATTTCAATGATTAAATTATTGAAAGAACTTAACTCTTATTTTAAGCTATCGAAAATTGAAGGAAGTAAAGAAAAAATTAAAAGAACTAGGAGTAGAAAAAAACTTCTAGCCAGAGAAAAAATTGATTTGTTACTTGATAAAAATAAACCCTATATTGAGTTAATGCCTCTTGCTGGCTTAAAGCATGAAAATGGATTTGGTGCTGGAGGAACTACTGTTGTTATATTAGGATATGTTTCTGATGTACTTTGTTTAATAAATGCAAATGTTTCTACAAGAAAAGCCGGTGCAATTGATTATGCTACTAGTTTAAAAAACCTAAGGTTATCGCAAATTGCAAGTGAAAATAAATTATTAACTATAAATCTTGTTGAAAGCGGTGGAGCTAATTTACCAGATCAAGATAGAGTTTTTAATAACTACGGAAAGTTCTTTTTGGAAATGTCTAGAAGATCTAAGCAAGGAATTCCGACTATTTCTGTTGTCTTTGGAAATGCAACAGCAGGTGGAGCTTACGTCCCTGGCATGTCTGATTATTCAATTTTTCAACAGAACACTGCTAAAGTATTTTTAGCTGGGCCTCCGTTAGTAAAAATGGCAACTAATGAAGTTGCTAATGATGAGGAATTAGGAGGAGCTCAAATGCATAGTAGTATTTCGGGGGTTTCAGATTTTTTAGCTAAAGATGAAAAGGATGCTTTAGAAATAACAAAAAATTTAATTACAAAAATTAAGCCGCCAACAGAAAATAAGTATGAAAGTGATGCCACTGAACCAAAATTTGATAAAAAAGAGATTTTAGGAATAATTCCTTCACATTTAAAAAAACCATTTGATATCAGAGATCTAGTCAAAAGATTTGTTGATGGTTCTGAATTTTTAGAGTTTAAAGAAAATTATGGCAAAACAATGTTTTGTTGTTGGACAAAAATAAATGGTTACCCTGTTGGAATTATTGCCAATAATGGTGTGATTTTTATTGAGTCGGCAAGAAAAGCCACTCATTTTATACAATTGGCTAATAAATCAAATACTCCTTTACTATTTATCCATAACACAACAGGATTTATGGTAGGTAAGAAGTACGAACAAAACGGTATGATTAACGTTGGATCTCAATTAATTCATGCTGTTTCAGGAAGCACAGTCCCGCATATTAGTCTTCAAGTTGGTAATTCTTACGGAGCTGGAAATTATGCAATGTGTGGTAGATCTTTTGAACCTCGATTTCTATTTTCATATCCCAATTCAAAATCTGGCGTTATGGGAGCAGATCAGTTGTCAGGTGTAATGGAAATTGTGAAAAGAAATTCGGCATCTTCATTAAATAAAGTTATTGATGAAGAGAAACTTAAAACAGAAAAGAAAAAACTAGCTGAAGAGGCTGATGAAAAGGCAAGTGTTTGGCACACTACATCTGAGGTTTGGGATGATGGAGTTATTGATCCAACAGAAACAAGAAAATATTTATCCCTAGCATTAGCAACTGTTTATACTAATGAAATAAAAGGATCTAACAACTTTGGAATATTTAGAATGTAATATTTACTATGAATTATTTTAATGAAATAGATATTCAAAATATAAAATCATATGAATTTGATTTTATTGAATTAGACGAAACAGATTTTGTCTTTACAGTCACATTGAATCGTCCAAAAAAGAAAAACGCTTTACATCCTCAAATGATTAATGAAATAGCATTTGCCTTTCAATATGCATTTTATAATGATAATGTTAGAGCCGTATTGTTAAAGTCTAACGGAGATGTGTTTTGTTCAGGATTAGATCTGAAATCCTTAAATGGTGATATTGAAAAAAATAACTCAACTGTTCCTAAAGCCAATTCAAAAGTTTTGATTGGAGAATTATTTAATAAACTTTATAAACCAAAAATTTGTCAATTGGAGGGTGATGTATATGCTGGAGGATTTTTAATAGTCGCAGGATGTAATTATGTGGTAGCTAAAAAAAATATAGTTTTAGGTCTTCCAGAAGTTAAGCGTGGTATTTTCCCATTTCAAGTAATGGAATCTCTATCAAAAGTAATTTCTATAAGAAATATAATGGATTGGTGCATAAGAGGATATAATTTAGATGTAGAAATTGCAAAAAAATGGGGACTAGTTTCTCAAGTTGTTGAAAAAAGTGATTTAATTAACACTGTTCAAAACTGGTTAAAAGATGTGGTTTCTAACTCTCCAAGTGCTATAAGGTTGGGTTTAGAAGCTTCGGACAATATTAGTTCCAGTGAACTGAATCATGAATATTTATCAAAAATGTTAGAAAAAGTTTTACAATCAGAAGATGCTAAAGAGGGTATAAAAGCTTTCAAAGAAAAAAGAAAACCAAAATGGAATTAATTTATTAATTTTTTAACAAATTGTTATGCATGCATAGTAAATTTAAATACTTTTGAGTCAATTATGAAAATTAAAAATAAACTTATCAGATTAATAAAGAGACCTTTAGGTTTTCCTAGTGAAGATACCTGGAAACTTGATGAAGAAATCCTGTCTCCATTAAACGAAAATGAAATCTTAATTGAAAACCATTATATTTCTTTTGATCCAGCCATGAGGGGATGGTTAAATGAAACTAGATCTTACATAGAGCCTGTTAAAATTGGTGAGGTAATGAGAGCCGGTTCCATTGGAAAGGTTTTAGAATCAAAGAATTCTAAATTTTCTAAAGGAGATATCGTTTCTGGTTGGGCCGGAGTTCAACAATATTCAATAAATAACGGAAAAGGTTTTTTTAAAATAAGTCCAGGTAATATAGATTTACCTGTATTTATAGGAACCCTAGGCATGCCTGGAATGACAGCATATTTTGGTATTTTAGAAGTCGGAAAAATCAAAGAAGGTGATACTGTTTTAGTTTCAGCAGCAGCTGGTGCAGTAGGGAGTATTGTGGGACAAATAGCCAAAATAAAAGGATGTAAAGTTATTGGAATCGCCGGAGGAAGAGATAAATGCGATTATGTCATTAATGATTTAGGGTTTGATGGTTGTATAGATTACAAAAATGAAAGTGTAACAAGAGGAATTAAAAGGGAATGCCTAAATGGAATTGATGTTTATTTTGATAATGTAGGAGGGGATATTTTGGATGCAGCTTTAATTTTTATTAATAAAAATGCTAGAATAGTAGTTTGTGGAGCAATCTCTCAATACAATGAGACTGCAGTAAACGGACCAAAGAATTATCTTTCTTTATTGGTCAACAGAGCTACCATGACTGGTATGGTTGTTTTTGATTATTCAAATAAATATGCCATAGCAGTAAATCAAATGAAAATTTGGATAGAACAAGGGAAATTAAAATCAAAAGAGGACGTTTATTCTGGAATAGAAAATTTTTATGAAATTTTCAAGAAGTTATTTAATGGTGACAAAAAAGGAAAATTAATTTTAAAAGTAAAATAATTTCAAAATGAGAGAAGCATTAATTGTATCAACCGCAAGGACCCCAATAGGAAAAGCTTATCGTGGAACTTTTAACAATACTAATGCCCCTAGAATGGCAGGTTGGGCAATTGAAGAAGCTGTTAAAAGATCTGGAATAGATCCAGAAAAAATTGATGATGTTATAATGGGTTGTGCAATTCAGCAAGGAACAACTCATGGGAATATAGCTAGAAATAGTGCATTAAGCGCAGGACTTCCTGTAACTGTTAGTGGAATGACTATAGATAGACAATGTTCCTCTGGAATGATGGCTATCGCTACTGCTGCTAAACAAATCATTGTTGATGGAATGGATGTTGTAGTTGGTGGAGGTTTGGAATCTATAAGTTTAGTTCAAAATGAAAAAATGAATATTGATCGTTATCTCGATAAAAATTTAATTTTAAAACATAAACATATTTATATGCCAATGTTGCAAACTGCTGAAGTTGTTGGTAAAAAATATGGAATATCAAGAGAAGACCAAGACTTATATTCTTATTATAGTCAAATGAGAACTGCTAAAGCTCAAGAAACTGGAAAATTTGACAAAGAGATTTTTCCTGTAAATACTACAATGGGAGTTTACAATAAAGAAACAAAAGAAATTTCTTTAGTTGAGAAAATGTTGTCAAAAGATGAAGGGAATAGAACAAGCACTAACATCGACGGTTTAAGTTCTTTGAAGCCTGTTGTTGAAGGTGGTTTAATTACCGCTGGAAATGCCAGTCAGCTTTCCGATGGGGCATCTGCCTGTGTTTTGATGGAATCTTCTTTGGCTGCAAAACAAAACGTCACTCCTCTGGGGATTTACAGAGGAATTACTGTAGCAGGTTGTGAACCTGACGAAATGGGTATTGGCCCAATTTATGCAGTTCCAAAGTTATTAAAACAACATAATTTAAAAGTAAGTGATATTGGACTTTGGGAGTTAAATGAAGCTTTTGCTGTTCAAGTAATATACTGTAGAGATATTTTAAAAATTCCTAATGAATTATTAAATGTTAATGGTGGAGCAATTTCAATTGGTCATCCTTATGGAATGAGTGGTTCAAGAATGGTAGCTCATGCCCTTATTGAGGGTAAAAGAAGAGGTGCTAAGTATGTGGTATCAACAATGTGTGTCGGAGGTGGAATGGGTGCTGCAGGTTTATTTGAGGTTACATAGTATAAAAAAATAAGCTTATATAAATTAAATGATAACTTAAATCAAAAAAATGAAAAGATTAGAAGGTCAGGTAGCAATAGTAACTGGAGGAGCAAGAGGAATTGGAGAGGGTATTTGTGAGGTTTTTTGCCGTGAAGGTGCAACCGTATTACTTTGGGATGTTTTAGATGGAACAGAAACTGCAGAAAAAATATCTAAATCAGGAGGAAAAATATTTTTTCAAAAAGTTGATGTAACATCTCAAGAGTCTGTTGATTCTGCAATTATTGAAATAATTAAAAATCATGGAAAGATAGATGTATTAATTAATAATGCAGGTATTATTAGAGATAAGTCATTTTTGAAAATGTCTGAGGAGGATTGGGACTCCGTCATTAATGTAAATCTTAAATCTCTTTTTGTAGTTACTAAATCAGTTATTCCTCACATGAAAGAAAATGGATATGGAAGAATTGTTTCTGCATCTTCCATAAATGGATCTGCTGGTGCTTTTGGTCAAACAAATTATTGCGCTACAAAAGCAGGAATCTCTGGATTTACAAGAGCACTCTGTAAAGAAGTTGGTAAATATGGAATTACTGTTAACGCTGTTGCTCCTGGATTTGTTAAATCTGTAATGTCAGATAGTATGCCTGAAGAAATAATAAAAGCAGGTATTAAAATGATACCAGTTGGAAGAATTGGAACTCCAGAAGATATGGGTCATGCATATTTATTTCTTGCATCTAAAGAATCTGGATTTGTTAGTGGAATAACTCTTCATGCAAATGGTGGAGCTATGCCAATGTAAAAAATAAATTTTAAAAAATAAATAATGGAAAATAATGAAGCTTATAAAACTCATTTTGAAAATTTAGAAGAAATGGGTAAAAGTATTGGTAAAGAATTAGGAATAAGTAATTGGGTTGAAATAACTCAAGAAAAAATCAATCTTTTTGCTAAAATCACAGAAGATGAACAATGGATTCACATTGATGCTGAAAAATCAGCAAAAGAGTCACCATATAAAACCACAATAGCACATGGATTTATGATATTATCTTTAGCTTCAAGATTTTCTTATGATACTGTAACTATTGGTAGTGTTAAAATGGGGGTAAATTATGGTGTGGATAGAGTTAGATTTACCAGCGCTACTCCATCTGGAGGAATGGTCAGAGGAAGAGTTTCTTTATTGGAGTTTGAATCTAAGCCTGGTGGTGCAAAATATAAGTTAGGTATTAAAGTTGAACTTAAAGGTCAGGAAAAACCAGTATGCGTTGCTGAAACTTTAGCAATGGGATACGAATAAAAAAATATTATGAAAAATGCAGTATTATTAGAAATAGAAAAAAACATTGCAGTAATTACTTTAAACCGACCAGAACGTTATAATGCTGTAAATCAGGATTTAGTTGATGGCATAAATGATTGTTTGTCTATTGTAGAAAACAATGAAAATATCAGAGCAATAGTATTGACCGGAAATGGTAAAGGTTTTTGTTCAGGTGCTGATATGTCAGTTTTTGGGGAAGAAGTTACTGCTGAACAAAGAAAAGATTACATAATAGAACAATATCAACCATTAATGAAACGTTTTTTTGAAATAAAAAAACCAATTATTGGTGCCATAAATGGTACAGCTGCTGGAGTTGGCGCTGCTTTTGCTTTGGTATGTGACCTTAGGGTGATGAGTAAAGAAAGTTCTTTGCTTTATGCTTTTGTCAATATTGGTCTTGGTCCAGATGGAGGAGCTAGTTGGTTATTATCTAGACAAGTAGGTTATAGTAAAGCATTTGAAATAGCAATTAGTGGTGAAAAAGTACAAGGGGATGAATGTTTGAAACTAGGCTTGACCAACAGAGTTGTTGAAAAAGAAAATATTTTAAGTGATGCAATTAAATGGGCTCACCATCTTTCGGTTAGACCAACTGTAGCTATTGGAATAGCAAAGTTCGATATGATTTATTCTATGGATAATAATTTAAATGATACTATTGCCTACGAGGCGGAACAACAAGTAGCAGCTTTTAATAGTCATGATTTAAAAGAAGGAGTAACCGCTTTCATTGAGAAAAGAAAGCCCGATTTTTTGGGGAAATAATATATTCAAAAACTAAAATAATAATAATATTAAAGATTAAGTAATGCAAACAAAAGTTAACGTTGATTTAACTAGTTTCAGAACAGAAACTAGAAAATGGTTAGAAGACAATTGTCCTCAAAGCATGAGAGAACCCACAAAAGATCCATCTCAATTATATTGGGGAGGAAGAAATGGAGAATTTAGTAGTGAAGACCAAAAAGTATGGTTTGAAAGAATGCTTGAAAAAAAATGGATTGTTCCGTATTGGGAAGCTAAATATGGAGGAGGTGGTTTATCTTCTGAAAAAAATAATGTATTAAATCAAGAAATGGGTAGACTTGGATGTAGAAAACCACATTATAATTTTGGTATTTCTATGTTAGGACCTGCAATGTTGAAATTTGCTTCTGAAGAACAAAAGCTTCATTATTTACCACTGATAGCCGAAGGTAAAATAAGATGGTGTCAAGGTTACAGTGAACCAAATGCAGGAAGTGATTTAGCTAATCTTCAAGCTAAAGCTGAAGACAATGGAGATCATTTTTTAGTTACCGGTTCTAAAGTTTGGACTTCTTATGCCGAAAAAGCAGATTGGATTTTTTGTTTAGTAAGAACAAATTCTAGTGGTTCAAAACATGTCGGGATTAGTTTTGTTTTGATCGATATGGCTTCAAAGGGAGTCTCTACTAGACCTATTAAACTGATTAGTGGAAAGTCACCCTTTTGTGAGACTTTTCTGGATTCAGTAAAAGTACCAAAAGAAAATTTAGTTGGGACATTAAATGATGGCTGGACTATTGCAAAGTATTTACTTACCCATGAACGTCAAATGATAGGTGGAATCGGAGAAACTGATAAAAAAGAATTTATTAGAGAAGAAGCAATAAATGTGATCTCTAAAAATAATGGAATTCTTTCTGATACAGTTTTAAGATCTAAAATTTCAGAATTCGAAATGAATGAAGAAATTTTTGATTTAACTATTCAAAGGACTATGGATGAAGAAAAAGCTGGTAATAATTCTGGAGCAGCATCTTCTTTTTTTAAATATTACGGAACAGAGTTGAATATTCAAAGAGAGGAGCTAAGATTAAGTATTAATGGTTTTAATTCTAGCGAATGGAATAGTAAAGAATCAGAAAACGGAAAGCAAGCGCGTTTTTTCTGTAGAACAAAAGGGAACTCTATTGAAGGAGGTACCCATGAAATTCAATTAAATATAATTGCAAAAAGAATCTTGGGACTTCCCTCTAAATAAATAAAAAATGGCATTAATAATTAATGAAGAGCAGAAAATGCTTAAAGAATCTACTAAGGAATTTTTAGATTTAAAATCTCCTCTATCTAGATATGAGAGAGTTGAGAGATAATAATTATCAAACTTACGATAAAGAACTATGGATGGAAATGGTGGAAATGGGATGGACTTCCTTAACTATTCCAGAAAAATATAATGGTTTAAATTTTGGGTACGTAGGATTAGGTCAGGTCTTAGAAGAAATGGGAAGAAAATTAACTGTTTCCCCAATTATTTCTACTGTCTTGTTGTCCTCAACATTAATTTCTCTATCAAAGAATGAATATTTAAAAACTAAGTTGTTCCAGGAAATCATGAACGGAACAAAACTTTTGACTTTAGCTCATGAAGAAGGAATTCATCATAACACAGAATCTGTAAATTCTTTAATTTCAAAAGAACAAGATTATTTTTTGTTAAACGGAAAAAAGAATTTTGTTATTGATGGACAGATTTCTGATTATTTTATTGTTAGTGCAAAAGATGAAAAGGGATTGAATACTTTATTGGTTTTAGTTGATTCTAATGCAAATGGAGTAGAGTATAATCATAAAGTTCATATGGACTCTAGGACTTATTCTGATATAACTTTTAAAAATGTAAAAATTGAAAAAGATAACTTTTTATCAGAAAAGGAAGATGGTCACTCAATATTAGAAAAAACTTTTAATATAGCTAGAATAGGATTAGCTGCCGAAATGTTAGGTAGTATTCAAGAAGCATTTGAAATTACAATGTCATACCTTAAAGAAAGAGAACAGTTTGGTGTAAAAATTGGTTCGTTTCAAGCCTTACAACACCGTTCAGCATTAATGTTTGGAGAGATAGAGTTGTGTAAGTCTATAGTTTTAAAAGCTCTTCAATCTATTGATTCAGACGATCCGAACCTTTCTAAAAATGCTAGCTTGGCTAAAGCTAAACTAGGAATGATTTTTAAGCTTGTTAGTAATGAAGCTGTACAAATGCATGGAGGAATTGGAGTAACTGATGATGCTGATATTGGATTTTTTCTAAAAAGAGCGAGAGTTATTCAAAGAATTTTAGGAGATTCTAATTATCATCTCGATAAGTTAGCGAAAATTAGTAGTTATTAATCAAAACTTAATACTCAATAAATAATATCCTTCAAATTTTTTTTAAAGGATATTTTATAAGTCTAAATTAAAATTAATCCCTTGTGCTAACGGAATTTCTGAAGAATAATTTATTGTGTTAGTTTGTCTTCTCATGTATGCCTTCCATGCATCAGACCCACTTTCTCTTCCACCACCTGTATCTTTTTCTCCTCCAAAAGCTCCTCCTATCTCAGCTCCTGAAGTACCAATATTGACATTAGCTATTCCGCAGTCACTTCCAGAATAAGAAAGAAATTTTTCTGACTCTTTTAAGTCTCGAGTTAGAATGGATGAGGAAAGTCCTTGTTTAACATCATTCATTATTTTAATTGCATTTTCAACATCTCCATTATATTTAATTAAATACAAAATAGGAGCAAAAGTTTCTTTTTGCACTATATCTGTGTTGTTTTTAATTTCTGCAATTACAGGTTTTACATAGTTTTTACTTAAGTATTTTTCACCTTCTAAAACTCCACCATTAACAATTATTTCACCTCCCTCATTAATGATTTTTTTTAGTGCAATTTGATAGTTGTTTACAGCATCTTGATCAATTAATGGACCCATATGATTACTTTCATCTAAAGGGTTTCCTATTCTTAGTTGTTTGTAGGCTTTTTTTAGTTCTATTTTTACTTTTTCTATTAAAGATTCGTGTATTATTACTCTTCTTGTTGACGTACAACGTTGACCACAAGTTCCAACTGCTCCAAAGACAATATTACTTATAGCATGTTTTATATCCGCATTTTGTGTTATAATAACGGCATTATTTCCGCCAAGTTCTAATAAGGTTTTTCCAAGCCTAGCTCCAACTCTTTTAGCTACATCTTTCCCCATTTTAGTAGAGCCAGTTGCTGATAAAAGATTTATTCTTGAATCATCAGACATTAATTCTCCAATTTTTTTATCACCATTTATTAAACAAGAAACACCAGTGGGTACATTGTTTTCTTTTAAAACTTCAGAAATAAAATTTTGACAAGCTATACTGCAAAGAGGAGTTTTTTCAGAAGGTTTCCAAATACAAACATTTCCACAAACCCAAGCTAAAGCAACATTCCAACTCCAAACCGCTACAGGAAAATTGAAAGCTGAAATTATTCCAACAGTTCCAAGGGGATGATATTGCTCATACATTCTGTGATTTGGTCTTTCAGAATGCATAGTTAATCCATACAGTTGCCTTGAAAGACCAACAGCAAAGTCACAGATATCAATCATTTCTTGAACTTCTCCTAATCCCTCTTGTAAAGATTTACCCATTTCCCATGAAACTAGTTCTCCTAATTCTCTTTTATTATTTCTAATTTTATTTCCTAATAAACGAACTAAATTTCCCCTTTCAGGTGCAGGTATTTTCCTGAAACTTATAAAAGCTTTTTGTGCTTCTTTAATTGCTTTTTCATAATCATTGTTATTACCTGTGTGAATTTTACCAATTAATGACCCATCTACAGGGCTATATGAATTAATCAATTTTCCTGATCCAAACCAATTTCCACCAGTTGAACAACCTTTTTGAGTTTTTGAAATTTTTAATTTTTTTAAAATAGTTTCAATTTTTTTAATGTTTTCCATATAATTATATCTGTTTATTTAATGAAAGTACTTTCAAATATTTTGTCAGCGTTTGAGGCTTCAAAACCATCTCTGCGATGCTTTGATTCTATTTTGTTTAAAGGAATATTTTTAAATATTGGATGTACTCTTCTTTCCGCAAATTCAACATAGCTTCCAGAGATTAGAGATGTTTTATTTTCTAGAAATGTAGCTTCAACTTTATTTGCGAGTGTACTACTTTGAAGTAATAAACCGTCTTTACTTTTTTTAATAACTCCACCTGAATTATTTAATTTAATATTTAATTTATACAAAAACTTATTAAACTTTTTTAAAGTATTGTAGTTTGTGTTTAATTCATGAACACTAATGGTGTAATGATTTAAATAATATCTATTGTAAATTACCCAGGAGGCATATTCACTTTCGTTCAGTAAATTATTGAAATCAACTAGTGATGGTAAGCTCCATAAAGGGTTGCTTAAGAAACCAATAACTTCTTTAACATTATCAAGGTTTATTTCATCTACAGGATCTTTTTTAACTTGATTAGTATATTTGTTTATTATTTTTTTTGATTCCTCTGAAAGTTCATCTACTTTTAATTCACTTATAAATATTCTAGGCATATTTTTTTCTTCATGTGAATACCAATATGCATTTAGTTTTTTTAATCTGAACGAATAATTGTCTCTTTTTACATAACCATGGTGTAAGAATATTTTTTCTAAAGAATTTATTCCAAGATTTTTAACTCCCATTGTTCTAAATGCTACATGATCATTAATTATGTCTTCCTGATTTGAAATTATTTTATTTTTAACTAAGGCGTTAGTTATTTTTTTTACATCAGGCACTCTATTTGAATAAGTTTCAAACAAAGATTCTAGTATAAGATGAATAGTTTTTTTTTCTTTAAAATTCATTAATTAAAGTTACTTTAAAAATAATTTACCTGAATTAGTTTTTAAAAATTCCTGGAAAGGAATTTCTTCTTGTTTTATAAAACCTTTATTCGGAAGTTTTCCATTTGCTACCATTTCTATAACAGAAACTAAAGATGCTGCAGTGGTCCATGAAATTGCTCTCCATTTTTTTCCTTGGATTTCAATTGGATAAAATGCATTAAAATATTCACTTCTAGAAACTTTCTTTTTTTTCCATCCTTCAACCACAGCATAAACATATACAACATCATCATCTACTGGAGGTTTTGCATTACTTAATATTTTTTCAAGTTGAGGTTTGTCATTTTTAAGTATTAACTCATACATTAAAAACCTCATTAGTTTTCCATGACCAGGATATCTAATTGTTTTATAATTTAATGTGTCTAGTTTTCCTTCATAAGTGTCACACATAGTTCCTAGGCCGCCAGATGTTGTGAAAGCTTCAAATTCCTGTCCCTCAATATTTATATATTCAAAACCATCCAAGGATGGTACAGTTTTTTTTACTCCATTTTGAATTACTTCTGCATCATTTATGTATTCATTTATAACACCATGTGGTGACCATGTAAATGAATAAGCAAGCTGACCATTAGGATACCTAGGTAGAGCTCCCACTCTAAGTTCAATATCCCTAAGCTCATCAAATTTTATAGCCAAATCATTTCCGATTATTCCAATTAGTCCTGGTGCTAAACCACATTGTGGAGCCATAATTTTATTAGAAGTTTTGCTTAGCTCTTGAACATATTTAGTTGTTTCAACATCCTCTGTTAAATCGAAGTAATGTAAATCAAGATCATGAGCTAATTTTGCAATTTCTTTATTTAAAAAAAACGGAAGAGCCGATACCACAGCATCAAATCTTTTTAATATTTCTTTCATTTTTTTTATATCCGAAACATCTTCCTTTAATACTTTAAAAGGAAGTTTGTAATTGTAGTGGGGTTTGTTTTGATCTAAACCTTTAACATTATAATTTTCACTTAATAGAGTACCAACCAATGAACCAACTTTTCCTAAACCAAGAACTAAAATTTCTTTCATATTTAACAAATTAATTTAATAATGTTATAAATGTAACAAATTAAACATTCTAATATTAATTATTTGTTAGTAGTTTAAAATTAAAGTAGTGTTTTATATATTTAGTATTTTATAAATTAAAATATAAATTGAATTACATAAAATTATTTACTTTATTAATATTTACTTTTCTTTTTGGTTGCTCCGAAATTGATAATGATGAAATGAAACCAGTCGTAAATTATGTCTACTCTAAAACTATTGTTCAAAGTATTTTAGATAAAAATATTGAAAGAAAATTTTGGGTTAGGTTACCACAAAAAATCACAAAATCTCAATATCCTATTGTAATGTTTTTTCACGGGGCAGGGGGAAATGCTTATGATTTTTATAATAATTCAATTGAAATTAAGAATTTGATTGATAACGAAGAGTTTATTGGAATTTTTCCTGATGGTCATTTAAAAGGTTGGAATTGTGGCTACGAAGAATCTAAGGCAGATGATATTGATTTTGTGAATAAAATAGTTGAAGATTTAATGAACAATACTCTTCCTTCTAACCTTATGAATTTTAATAAAACTTACGGAATAGGAATATCTAACGGTGCTTTATTTATTAATAAGGTTGCAAATGAAATTAAACTATTTAGTGGAATTGCTCCAATAATTAGTCAACAATCTGACGTTATATCAAAAATAAATTCTAAAAGATCTTTATCTGTTTATCAAATTAACGGAACAAGTGATGATTTAATTCCTTTTGAAGGAGGTTCTTCAATGGTGGGACATACATTTATTTCTGCTAAAAAAAGTGCAGAAAATTGGGTTGAAAACTCAAATTGTGAACTAAGTAGTATAATTTAAACTGAACATAAATAGGGTGATTTTTCAGTTTCTTCCTTCTTATATGGTGATTGCGATAATAATCACACCATTACATATCATCTAGTAAAAGGAGCTGGTCATCGAGCCAACTATGGGAGCGGAGACCTATTATACTCTAGAATTTGGAACTTTTTAAAAGAACATTAATTAAAATTATTAAGCTTTTTCTAGTTTTATCCATTTATTATCAGAATCTAGTTTAAATGCACCAATAAAAATTTTATCCCACATATCGGGTTCTATTAATGATAAAAACAATGTTTCATCCTCTTTTTGATATAGGAAATAAATTTTTCCTTTTTCAGGTTCAAATTTAAAGTCAGAAGAATATACTAATTTATTCCACTCATAATTTTCTATGAGTTTTTGATAATCCTCCTTTATGTCATTAAATTTTGCCTCAAAATATTGGTTGGTTTTTGTTATTTTTTCACTTCTCCATACTCCCACATCATTAGGTTTTATTGCGGGTGCTCCAACATTTGAACCGTATGGTAATAGGCTAGGATTGTTTGCTACGTTGTCAGGTTTTTTTTTCATTAATAAATATTCAAATATTTTGAATTTTCACTACAAATATATATCGATTAATTAAAGAAAAAAACAAGAAATGAATTAAAAAGATATATGAATTAAGTAATTTTATTGAATTAATATTATAAACCATCAAAACATATTGTTTATGAAATATAATTTTGTTCTAATTTTTTTAATTTCTTTTATTTCTTTCGCTCAGAAATCCGATCAAAATTTAAAATTTTATGGATCAAAAATTAATTTAAAAGAAATAGAAAATTATAAATTAAAAAAAAACAAATTATTAAATAACCCAACTAATGATGTAAAGATTCAGGGGAAAATTATTTCTACTTGTCCGATGAAAGGATGTTGGATGAAGATGAATGTTCATAACGACACATTACTAGTTAGATTTAAAGATTATGGATTTTTTGTTCCTAAGACCGGATTAGAGGGAAAATCTGTAATTATTAATGGTAAATTATCTATTGATACTTTAAGTGTAGGTCAGCTGAAGCATTACGCTGAAGACGCTGGAAAAACTAAATATGAAATATCTTTAATAACAAAACCTGAGATTACCCTTTCTTTTCTTGCTGATGGTGTAATTATAAAAAATTAAAAAAAATGAAAATATTTTTTTTACTTTTTTTAATTCCTTATTTTGCTTTTACACAGTATCCATCGGATTCATTGGATTTATTAGCTTTAAGAGAAAGTGATAATTTTTCTAAACCATACAGGATTTTAAAAACTACTCTTATTGATGAATCACTATTTAAAATAAACTATGGTGAAACTAAAATGACGTTAGATTATGTTTTGAGATATCACTTTTACACTGCCATTGATTTGAATGCAAAAAAAAATCAGTTAATAAGTATGGATGGAACTACATTTGATCTTTCTTCCAAAAATGCAAAAGAAATCACAGATGAATTAATCTTATTAGTTAGTAAAATGTATTTTGGAAAAAAAGAATTTAAAAACTTTAAAAAAGTAAATTAGATATAATGAAGAATTTAAAATTAATATTTAAGATTATTTTAATACTAATTTTTTTTACTGATTGTAGTAAAGGGGATTCTAGTGAAAATAATATGGACTTTAATTCAGATTTACCATATATTTCGTTAAATAAATCATTTTTATCGTTTGAGGATACTATGCTAACTAAATCCTCTATTACTAAATCTATTTTAATTTCTAGTAAAAATTTAAATTCAAATATTAATATTTCAATTTCTGATGGATTTGAATTGTCTATTGACAACACTACTTTTCAAGAAAAAATATCTTTAAATCCAAAAGAATCTTTAAATGTATATGTTAGATTTTTCCCTATGGAATTAGGAGATATAACAGGAAATATTAAAATAGAAAATAATCAAACTAGCACTATAAATATAAGTTTAACAGGAAAGGCTACTAAACTAAGATTTAACTATAAAACTTTCAAACAACAACATTTAGCGTTTGGATCTGGAAAAAATCAATCTTCTATTCAAAAATTTGATTTACACAATGATTTAAATAATGTAGAATCTATTAAAATGTACATTCAATTGGAATGCCCATCTGGCGGATGTAATGCATGGGATGTATATTCAAATATAATGGTAAAAGATCCTGATTCATCTGAATGGTTGGAAATAGGAAGATATATCACACCTTATGGAATAGATAATAAAAAACTAGATAGAGGTTTTGAAATTGATGTAACTGATTTTAAATCTCATTTAACAGGGTTAGTAGAGTTAAAATCATTTATTGAAGTTTGGGGTAGTGATGGTTGGAACTTATCTGTAGATTTTGACTATGTTGTGGGAAGTCCAGATTACACTAATTATAAAATTTCAAGAATATTACAATACAATGGTAATTCATTACAAGGAGTAGTCTATGGTGAAGACGAATCAAAATTTGATTTATTAAAATCTGTAAATATTGGTAGTGACGTTCAAAGCGCGCACATTAGAACAATAATTACAGGATGGGGCCATGCTACACCAAATGATGCTGGGGGAAGACCATGTGCAGAATGGTGTTTTAAAACTCATAACATTAAAATCAATGGTGCTAATACTTTTCAACACTATATGGGTCCAATTGGCTGTGGATCTAATCCAGTGAGTCCTCAAAATGGAAATTGGGAACCAGACAGAGCTGGATGGTGTCCAGGAATGGAAGTTCCTCTAAGAATTGATAAATTTACTAATGACATTTCTAATACTTCATTTAATTATCAATATGATTTTGAAAACTGGATAAATGATCTACAATCTAGCGCTAGTAATATTCATGCATATTATGCAATTTCATCTTTTATTGTTTTAAAAAGCAATAAGGAAATTAGTGCTGCATTGATAACTGAATAATAAATATTAATTAATGAGAAAATTTAGTTATTTAATATCTTAAAATTATGTCAGTAAAAACTATTTTATTAATTATTTTATTTATCTGGGGACTTCCCAGTACTTATTTTAGAAGTAATTTTAGAAAAATTGTTTACCAAACAGATGATTGGAAAATAAATATTAAGCCTTTATTTAAAAAAGAAATTAAAGGTTTATTTGTTAATATTTTTCCAAATAATAAAAAATATATTGAAGCAAGAAAACATTATAGATCCTATCTTTTAGTCTACCTTGTATTATTCATTATATATTCTATTATTAATTAAATTATTAAACATGAATGATTCAAGAGAATTTGATGTTATTGTGTGGGGAGCATCAGGTTTTACCGGGAAATTAGTAGCCGAATATTTATTTGTGAACTATGGTTCCATTAAGGATTTAAAATGGGCTATTGCTGGTAGAGATTTATCTAAATTAGAGTCCGTAAGGACAGAAATTGGCAATGAAACTATACCAATAATAATTGCAGATAGTTGTGATTTAGAAAGCTTGAATTCGATGACTAAAAGAACCAAAGTAATTTGTACAACTGTAGGCCCGTATGCTAAATATGGTTCTAAACTAGTTTCTTCTTGTGTTGAAAATAATACTCATTATTGTGATTTGGCCGGTGAAGTACAATGGATTCGAAAAATTATAGATCAGTTTCATGAAAAAGCAAAAGTAAATGGAACCAAAATTGTAAATTCTTGTGGGTTTGACTCTATTCCCTCTGATTTAGGAGTTTATTTTATACAAAAGGAGTCGATTAAAAATTGTAAACAAAGAGCCAAGCAAATAAAAATGAGGGTTGCTGGAGTCAGGGGCGGTATTAGTGGTGGAACTTATTTAAGTCTTAGTAATGTGAACAAAGAAGCATATAATGACAAAGATATTTTCAAAATAGTTATTAATCCATATGGGTTAAACCCTAAAGGGGATCCTAAGGGTTTAGATAAATATGATTTAAGAAAAATAGTTTATGATAAAGCATCGAAAAGTTGGATTGGACCGTTTATTATGGCAGCTATTAACACTAAAATAGTCCGTAGAAGTAATGCTTTAACAGGATACTCTTACGGAAAAGACTTTATGTATGATGAGGCAACTTTGAGCGGGAAAGGTATAAATGGAAAAATCAGAGGATATATTTCTGCTATTCCCTTAGGTTTATTAATGAGTGCAAAACCTAAATCATTATTAAAAAAAATAATAGATTATCTTTTACCTAAGGCTGGTGAGGGACCTAATAAAGAAAAAAGACAGGCAGGTTTTTATAACTTAAGATTTTATATAACTTTGGAAGATAATTCTGAAGTTTTTGCCAAGGTAATTGGTGATATGGATCCTGGATATGGGTCTACCTCTAAAATGCTAGGGGAGACTGCAGTTTGTTTAGCAAAGGATATATTGCCTGACTATAGTGGAGTTTTGACACCATCTGTTGCTATGGGTGATGCTATTTTAAGTAGACTTCAAAAAAATGCTGGATTGACTTTTAGTTTTAAACATTAATAAATAATATCATGAAAAAATTAAATTTTAGTTTGTTAGGATTTATTCCTTTACTTCTTGTTTCAGTAATTGGAAATTTTATTATTAACTACTCTGTAGAAAGAGAAAGTAATGAAGATTGGGAGTTCCTTTTGAATGGTGATAATTTAATGGAATGGGAAATAAAAATCAAGAATCACGACTTTGGAGAAAATTTCAATAATACTTTTAAAGTTGAAAATAACTCTATAAAGGTTTCCTACGAAAATTACGATTCCTTTGAAGAGAAGTTTGGTCATATTTTCTTTACAAAAAAGAAATTTGAAAATTATCATTTAAGCCTTGAATATAAATTTAGCGGAGATCACTTAAATGGTGCACCAAGTTGGTCAATAAAAAATAGTGGAATAATGCTGCATTGTCAAGATCCAAAAACAATGTTGATTGACCAAGATTTTCCTGTTAGTGCAGAAGTTCAGCTTTTAGGAGGTCTAGGACAGGATGAACGAACAACTGCAAATATTTGTTCCCCTGGGACGGACGTAGACATTAACTCTAAATTAGCCAAACAACATTGTAATAATTCGAATTCAAAGACATACCACAATGATGAATGGGTAAAAGTTGAGGTAATGGTTTATTCAAATCTTTTGGTAAAACATATTGTTGAGGGAGATACAGTTCTATCTTATTCAAATATTAAGATTGGTGGTAATAAAGTTCCAAGCAACTATTTAAGTAAAGTAGGTGAGCCACTTAAAGAAGGTTATATTTCACTTCAATCAGAAGGTCATCCAGTTGAGTTTAGAAACATTAAAATCAAAGAATTAAATTCTATTAAATAAAACCTGCAATCCTATACTACAACACTGTAATTTATAATATTATTTTCTTACCATTTTAAATGTATCTAGATCTATATCATCTAGCCCTTCCTTATCAAAAGGATATTCCATTTGATCTTGAATGTTGTATAAAGAAATTAATATAAACTCACTTAAAGCAACAATAAAATAAGTTAACCAAGCTGGATTTTCTACTCCAATCTTGTTAATAATAGTTGGAGTATAAATTAACGGAAAAATATAAACAAATATAAGGCAATAGGCTTTTAAACTAATAGGAGTTCTGTGTGTATGAATCCCAATTAGATTATCAGCGCTATCAATGGTGTCTTTCAAAAACCTAATGGCTTTTTGCAAAGTACCACTTCCAATAATGTCTTTTTTTGATTCTAAAAATTTATATAAACTATTAATATTATTATCATGAATTTCTGGAGATTTTGCTGAATTACTTAAATATTTAAACAAACCTTTGTTTGAATTGTTTACTAACTCAATACCATGCTTGATATCATTTGCTTCTAATTTTGAACTTGAAATAATGCTTTCTACAGTTTTTAAGCTGGCTCTAAATAGACTTAAATGTTCTAGCGCTTTTTCTCTTCTTCTAAAAGCTCCTCTAATTGTGAAAACTAGTGGAAATATAATTGCTATACTTATCAATGTTAAATCAATATTATAAGTTATATCAAACTTATATGCCAGTGAAGGAACAATTAATGATATTAATAATGAAAAAAAAGTACGAAAATTAAGTATTATTATATATCTAGACATTGTAAAAAAAATATTAAATTAGACAAAATTAAAATCTAATATATGAAGAAACATACTATTTTAATCGTGATTTTATTTATTTGTTCACTAACTCAAGCTCAAAAAAATTTAAAATCTGATGTTCTTTTTGCTGACCAAACTATAATGGATATAAAATTAAATTATTCCAATAAAAATGTAAAAAAGAATACGACAGATTCAACTTTTATTGAAACAGATTTAAATTTTTTCGATAAGGATAAGTGGAATACAATTCCAGTTTCATTAAGAGCAAGAGGAAATTTTAGAAGATCTAAATGTTATTTTCCACCCATAAAGATGAAAATAAAAAAGAGTCAGTACAAGAATACTGTTTTTGATGGAAATAAATCTTTGAAATTAGTCTTGCCTTGCAAGACAGAGGATGAAAAAAATGATAATATTTTAAAGGAATATATTGCTTACAAAATTTATGAATTAATCTCTCCTTATTATTTCAAAACTAGAAGAGTAAATATTGATTTCACAGAGCCTAAAGGAAAAAAATCTAAAACATATTTTTTAAAAGGTTTCTTAATTGAAGACGACAGTAGGTTAGCTAAAAGATTTGATGGTAAAGTAGTGGAGCAATTTATTCATCCAATGGCTATGAATGGTTTAACTTCTGTAAGGCATGCTTTTTTTCAATATTTAATTGGAAATACAGATTTTTCAGTTTCTTTTCAACACAATGGAAAACTATTGTATGTTAAAAATGAAAGTTCTCCCTCAGAGAAAAAAATCAATCCATTGCCTTATGATTTTGATATGACAGGGTGGGTGGATCCTAGTTATGGTTTTGGTAATCCAACTTTAGGTCTTAATTCATTAACTGATAGAGTTTATCGAGGTTTCAAAAGAGATACGGAATTAATGAATACTGTAAGGAAAGAGTTTGTTGACTCTAAAGAAGAAATAATTTCTCTTGTGAATTCATTCAAGCCAGAATTTGATAGCCAAAGTGAATTTAATAACATGAAAGGTTTTATGGATAAATTTTTTGAAATAATTGAGGATGATAATAATTTCAATAAATCAATTTTAGAAAAGGCAAGAACTAAATAAATTTCATTCCAAAGTTGAATTTAGTTTTTTAAAAATCTCTGTATTCTCATATATTCCCTTAAATAATCTGAGAATTTGGCCCATAACTAAACACTGGCACCATGGTGGCTGTATGTGATTTTGTGTTAAATTTAGTAATCACTCTATTTACTCTTCCACTAAATGACATTCCTCCAGTTTCGTGGTCAGCAGTTACTACAACTAATGTATTTCCCTCAAATTCAGCAAAATTTAAAGCTTCTCTAATAGCAGAATTAAAATCTTTGAATTCAGAAATTAACATTTTACCATCATTGTTATGACCTGCCCAATCGATTTGTGAACCTTCAATCATTATAAAAAACGGAGTATTTGAAGATGATAATTTATCAATGGCAATTCTAGTTATTTTGTCAAGATTTGGTTCTCTACCATTAATAATTGAAGGTGGTTCATCAAAATAGGTAAAGAATCCAATTTTTGATGCTTTACTTTTTTCAAATTCTTTAATTGATTTAACAAAATCATATTCAAACATTTCTTTTATTAAATTTCTTTTATCCTTTCTAGAAGTGAAATGTTTGCTGCCACCACCAACAAATAAATCAATATTTTGAATACTTAACTGATAGGCTATATTTTCATAATTATATCTAGATACTTCATTTGCATAAAAAGAGGCGGGTGTTGCATGAACTATACTTGAAGTTGCGATTAAACCTGTTTTATACCCTTTTTCTTGACAAATTTCTAAAATAGATTTTTGAAAAATATTTTTAGAGTCTATTCCAAGAACTTTATTTAGAGTTTTAACTCCAGATGCCATTGCTGTTCCACTTGCCGCTGAATCTGTAACTAATCCACTAGATGAAGAAGTTTTTGATAACCCTATGTATTCAAAATCTTCTAAAGCAGTAGAGTTGTCATTAGCATACATTCCAGCACTAATTTGAGAAAGTCCCATCCCATCTCCAATCATAAGTATTATGTTGGGTAATTTTTTTTGAGACCAAGAAAAGGTAAAGTTTAAAAAAAAGAATATTACAAATAATAATTCTTTAAAATGTTTGTTAATTTTCATTAATTTAAAATTAAAAAATTATAGAAGATAAATAATTCATTTACTTTATTTAATAAGTTAATATAAATGTATAAATAATTATTTTATAAAATGAACTATGGTATAATTATTGATTTAAATAAGAAATGAAAAAAATACTTATTTTTTTAACACTTGTTTTGTTTATGAGTTGTTCTGACAAATCTGATTCCGATGAAAGTCAGTCTTTGTTGAATGGATTATCTGAGAGATCAATAATTCACGATGGTTTGGATAGACAATACTTAATTTATATTCCTAATTCATTTGCTGGTCAATCAAAATTTCCAATGATGATTAATTTTCATGGATATGGAGGTAATGCAAGTGAACATATGGCTTATGCAGATATGAGGAGTTTAGCTGATTCAGAAAATTTTATATTAATTTACCCACAAGGAAGTGAATTAGATGGGTTTCCTCACTGGAATGCTGCTTTAAATGGAGGAGATAATAAAAGTTCTGTTGATGATTTAGGTTTTATTGAAGCCTTAATCAATTCTCATTCCGACATAATTGATTTGAAAAGGGTGTATGCTTTTGGTTATTCAAATGGTGGGATGATGAGTTATGCTTTAGCTTGCTATAAAAGTAATTTAATCGCTGCTATTGGTTCTGTTTCAGGATGTATGCTACAATCAAATTGCACCCCTTCACACTCTATACCATTAATCAAATTACACGGAACATCAGACTCCACTATTCCCTATAATGGATCTAATGAAGTTAATTCTGTAGATTCTACTTTAGATTTTTGGATAAATTTTAATAACGTTAATTCAAACCCTACAATTAAAACAGTGAATGATAATGGAAAAAAAATTGAAAAATTTCAATACGATCAAGGAACTAACGACGTTTCAATAGAACATTATAAAATCACAAATGGCGGTCATGTTTGGTTTGATATCAATTTTGAGGGAAATAACACAAATGAATTAATTTGGAACTTCGTTTCACAATACGATATAAATGGACTAATAAATTAATTTATTATATTTAATAGTAATTTAAAAAATTAAAAATGAATAAAATATTGCCAATTGCTTTTGCATTTCTTTTCATAAGTTGTGCTCAAAACTCTGATGAACTAAATCAATTAAAAGCTGATAAAGAATATGTCGAGAATAATGTGGAAATGTATGTTTCTGTATGGGAAAGTACCTTTTCAGAGAAAAACATTGAACTTATAACAAGTGAAAATTTTCATGATGATGTTACAGTGGTTACAGCTTCTGGAGATATAACTGGACTGGAGGATTTAAAAGCATATTATGCTAATTATATAAATGGGTTTTCTGATGCGGAATTCTCTGTAGTCAATGCTTTTGGCCAGGGTGATAAATTAGTTAAACAATGGAATTTTAAAGGAACTCATGATGGAGAGTTTTTTGGAATTCCTGCTACTAACAAATCATTAGATCTTTCAGGTACAACTATTGTGAAAATGAAGGACGGTAAAGTATTGCAAGAAGAAGACTTTTTTGACAATTATTCCTTTATGAAACAACTTGGATTAATTGAATAATCTAATAAGTAAAATTCAAATAACATTATAGTGATTAAAAAAAGGGAATCAAATTTGATTCCCTTTTTTTGTGACCTCGGAGAGATTCAAACTCCCAACCTTCTGAGCCGTAATCAGATGCACTATTCAGTTATGCTACGAGGCCTTTAACAGAGTTATATTAGGGTTTAAAAATATCTTAATAATATTAATTTGTCTAATCAATTGTCCAACTTTACTTTTTGGACACTTGATATTTTTGAGGACGTCCCAAATAAAACTCGCTGCGAATTTAATGATAAATTACTTAAATTTCAATACTACTTTACCATTCTTTAGAATGCATTTTTTTAAACCAAAATGGTTTTTTTTGTAGGTTATTTATTCTTAATGTACTTGAAGATTGTAGCTTTTTGTTATTACAGTTCTTTGATTAAACTATAAGTTTCCCTCTGTTAGGCTTAAGTTTTGTTTTTATTTCTTCCAAATCTTTTTTGTCTATTATAGCATATGCAATAAAATGCATTTCGTTTAAGCTTTCAGTTCCAGAATCAATTAATTTTTTCTTTTCTATTTTAAAAAATTCTTTTAAGTGTAGCTCGTGATGTATAGCTGTATTATTTCCATTAGGTCCTCTAAAATCCCATAAGAGCTTAATCTTTTCCATATTATAAGACACTGATTACTTAAGAGCTATTTCTATACTCTCTTTGAGTCTAAATTTTGGTTTCCATCCCCAATCATTTCTAGAGACAGAATCATCAATTTTCTTAGGCCATGAATCTGCAATTTGTTGTCTAAAATCAGGTTTAAAATTCACTGATGTTTTAAAACCATTTGATTGAATTTCACTTATCAACTGATTTGGAGTTATGCTAAATCCAGTTACATTATAAGACCCCGATATTGATAAATCAGCCCTGTTAACTGACATTAGTTTTATAGCAGATTCTATTGCGTCATCAATAAACATCATTGGAAGCTCTGTATTTTCGCTTAAAAAACAACAGTAATCATTTTCTTTCTTTGCAGCATTTAGCATTTCAATAATATAATCAGTAGTTCCCCCACCAGGTTGTGTTTCTGTAGATATGATTCCAGGAAACCTTAGAGATCTTATGTCTAATCCAAATCTTTTAAAGTAATAATCAATTAGTTTTTCTCCAGCTAACTTAGTAATGCCGTAAATAGTTGAAGGATTCATTAACGGATTCTGAGTTACAAGTTCAAGTTTAGATTCTGTTCCGAATACTGCTATAGAACTTGGCCAGAAAACTTTTTTAATTCTATTTTCAACTGCTATTTCAGCTATATTTTGAAAGCTATCCATATTTAATTTCCACGAATTAAATGGATTTTTTTCTCCATTAGCAGAAAGTATTGCAACAAGGTGGTAAATAATATTTATATCATATTTTTTTACTAGTGAATCAATCCTATTTTTATCCAATACATCTGCATTTTCAAAAGTACAATTTAATTTTTTTTTAGGGTTTCTCACATCTGTTGCAAGAACAAATAAATTATATTTTTTAAAATATTTTATAAATTCAACACCTAGTTGTCCTAAAGCACCAGTAATTAAAATTCTATCCATTTATTTATTTAAAATAATAGCTTAATTTTATTCAAATTAATTTCTTCAAATGTACGAATCTATAAAGAAAAGACTAAAAGAAGAGTTGGAAGATATTCAAAAATCTGGTCGTTATAAAACTGAAAGAATTATTTCATCAAAACAGGACTCAAGTATAAAGGTTAATAACAAGGATATTGTCTTAAATTTTTGTGCTAATAACTATTTGGGACTCGCTTCAAATCCAATAGTCATTAAGAAAGCTAAAGAAACTTTAGAATCTCGTGGTTTTGGAATGGCCTCCGTTAGATTTATTTGTGGAACTCAAGATATTCATAAAACTCTTGAAAAAAGGATTTCTAAATTCTTAGGTACTGAAGACACCATACTTTATGCTGCAGCATTTGATGCTAATGGAGGTTTGTTTGAACCACTTTTTAGTAAAGAAGATGCTATTATTAGTGACGCATTAAATCATGCTTCAATTATAGATGGAATTAGACTATGCAAAGCACAAAGATTCAGATACAAACACAACGACATGATTGACTTAGAAGTTCAATTAAAAAAATCAAGTGAATCTAGAAATAGAATTATTGTTACTGATGGGGTTTTTTCTATGGACGGTACTCTTGCACAACTTGATAAGATTTGTGATTTAGCCATTAAGTATGATGCAATTGTTATGTCAGATGAATGCCATTCTACTGGTTTTATTGGAAAAAACGGTAGAGGAGTGCATGAAGAATTAAATGTAATGGGAAAAGTTGACATTATTACTGGAACTTTAGGAAAAGCTCTTGGAGGTGCATCAGGAGGTTTCACTAGTGGACCAAAAGAAATTATAGAAATACTTAGACAAAAGTCTCGCCCTTATTTATTTTCTAATACTTTGGCTCCAACTATTGTTGGTGCTTCTTTAGCTGTTTTAGATATTTTAGAATCTGATAATTCCTTTTTAAAGCAATTAAAAACTAATACAAAAACTTTTAGAGAAGGGATGCTAAGTCTAGGTTTTGATATTAAACCTGGAAATCATCCAATTGTTCCGGTAATGTTATACGATGACCACTTGGCTCAAAAAATGTCCGCTGACCTTTTGGAAATGGGAATTTATGTTATTGGGTTTTTTTTTCCTGTAGTTCCCAAAGGGGAGGCACGTATTAGAGTACAACTATCAGCTTCTCATTCAAATAAAGAAGTTGATTTTGCATTAAATGCTTTTGAAAAAGTTGGAAAAAAATTAGGGGTTATTAGCTAAGTTTAGAAAAATGAAGTGGTAATACCAAAACTAAGGCCTGTACTTTCTGGAACATATCTACAAATTCCTCCAGTGCAAACTAATCCTCCTCTTTGTCTTCCGTAATTAACAGTATATCTGTTTATTCCTTTACTATAACTTCCTCCAGCATTGTAATAGTGAATTTTTTTATCCTTTTCCGGATTCTGATAGTTATATAAATCAGAAAAATATATTGAAAAAGCGGAGCTTAAATTAAATTCTAGGGCTATAGCAGACCAGTTTTTTGAATCATCTTTAGTTGAAAGGTGCTGAAGCTCTAATCTTAAGGATTTATTACTGTTCAACTTATAGGTGTTTTCAAGTACTATAATATTTGATTTCACTTCGTCAGTTGTCTCTTCAACTAACCTTTTGTTATAGTATTGATTTACAAATAAAAATATATTATCAAATTTTTCAGACCATTTTTTTCTAATTTCAAAACTTATCTCTGAAAAATATTTTTCCCCAAAGCTTAATAATTCAGTTTCATACTTTTGATTGTTAAAATCAAAATTTCCATCCAAATTGTTCCAAACAGAAGCATTGATAGATAAGTTAGTTCCGTATTTACCACCAAAAAATGTCTCATTTTCAATAAAATAATATAAATCTGTTTGTATTCCTATTTCTCCAGCCTTAGTTAGCATAGGGCTTTGAAACGACACATTAGGCTGAGCTGCATAAACATATAGATTTGTTAATGAATAATCGTGTTGCTTAGTCAGTGCTGGAAGATAATTTACAATACTTTCATTATAAACGTTACCAAAAGCTTCTCTTTCGGAAAATAGGGACATATTTTCTAGTCTTCTGAATGTAAAATCAAGACCCAAGCCATTTTTAAAATAACCAGAATTTAATAATATGGCAGAACCTTTTTTAATAAAACTGTCCGAAAGGGATCCGAAAATAACTACAGGGTTTTCTGATTTGTTAACTATTTCAAAATTTGAATAGAAAGAAGAGGAAGAATAATCAATTCTAGCAGAAAATAAATTTGTCATTTCAGGATAGAAATCACTTTTAGTTTTTTGATCATTTCTTCCAACATAACTCAATCCAAGTAAAAATGTTGAATTATTTTTAATAGCTTTTGAAAAGTCAAATTCGGAATTAAAACCAACAATGAACCCTTTAGAGTATTTAAATCCTTTTTTTTGATTGCCTATTAATGTTGAAATATTAATTTCATCATTTATTCTGTATTTTGCATTTAATCCTCTTATGGAATTATTAATTCCTAAGTCTTTGTCTTCCCAAGACCTCAAGATCATTCCACTTCCAAATTGTTCGTAGAAATTCCCTAGTGAAACACTTAAATTATTTTTATTGTAATCTATTTTAAAAGTAGAAATATTAGTTTTTTCAAAGTTTTCTGAATAATTTAAAAGAGATTTTGGAGCATAAGATTCAATTTGTAATTCAAAATTCCAGTTATTACCAATATTAGATTTTAGATTAAAATAGTTGTTGGATCTAAATCTTTTATCATAACTAAAATCTCCAGTCTTAGAGTCATCTAGGTAGTAAGCCGAGAAGGACTCATATGAGGATGTTAGGTTTTTTAATATCTGAGAATTTAAAATAAAATTATTAAAAAGGCACAGTAGTAATATATAAATAGTTTTCTTGTTATTCATGAATTAAATTAATTTTTAGCAATAGAATTTTTTAATATAAATTCATATAAATCATTTTCTTCCCCTGGCTTGTAACCCATTTTTCTATATATGATTCTATTTCCTTTTGTTACAATTGTATGAGGAATCCCACTTATATTAAGTGCTCTTTTCAAGGCCTGATTTTCATCTAATAAAATTTCAAAACCCCATTTTTTCCCATTTACTAGTGGCCTTATCCTTCTTTTAGTTCTAGAATCATCAGTAGATATTGCTATTATTTTGACATTCGCTTCGTTCCATTTTTCTATTTCTTTATGAATATTATCTAGTTCATTAATACATGGCACACACCAAGTCGCCCAGAAACTATAAACTGTTAATCCTTTTTTATTGTAAGTAGTTTTAGAATTTATAGATTTTCCACTTATATTTTTTATGTAAACACTAGGCATAATATCTTGAGAATAAATCCCTTGTGTTATTGTGAATATTAATGATATAATTGATAATAGGATTTTATTCTTCATGTTTTGATTGTATATATTAAGACAAAAATAATGTATTTAATTATAAATTTAATCTATCTTAGATTCATATTTAATAAATTGATTTAGCTCATGAGATTATCTTATAAAACATTTTTATCTTTCATTATAACTCTTTTTATAGTTTCGTGTACTTATGAAGGTGTTGGTAATGATTCATCTTCACCTGGTGGTGGTGGTGGTGAGATTGATGATGTTAAAAGTATAAATTTATCCATATCCTCTGAAAATATTGAAGTTAATTCAGAAATCACCTTTACCGTTCTTAGTGATAAAAATGACCTTTTGACATCAAGTTGTAAGTTTTTTGTCAATGGAACTGAAATTTCTGGAAATAAATTTAAGCCAGGTGAGGCTGGAGATTATACTGTCTATGCCACTTACAAAGCATTGACAAGTTCTACAAAAACATTTGCTGCATCAGCACAGCCTATTAAAAATTTCAAGACTAATGTTTTGATTGAAGATTTTACTGGAGCATGGTGTGGGTACTGTACTAGAGTAGCCTACAAACTAGGTGAACTCAAAAAATTAACTTCTCAAGTAGTTGTTGTAGCTGCACATTATGGGGATGCTTTACAATACACTAAAATAACTGAAATGACCAATGCTTTCGGTGTTTCATCTTATCCTCACGCAAGACTTAATAGGACTGCTAAATGGAATGAAAGTCAAAGTGCTGTAACTTCATTATATGCCAATAGTTCTAAAGTAGGAGTATTGATTGAGTCATCTTTAAGTGGAAGTACATTGTCGATAAAAATTAAGGCTAAATTTGCTGAAACTTTTACAGATTTAAAGTTTGGTGTGTTTCTTTTAGAAAATGATTTGTTACTTGACCAAAGAAATTATGGTGATTTTGGTTATGGATCAGACGATCCAATTGTTAATTTTGAACATGATGATGTTTTAAGAGTTTCTTTGACTAGTCCTCTTGGTGATAACATACCTTCTACATCGACAAAAGCAGGTGCTATATTTGAAAAATCTTTTACATTTGAAATTCCTGAAACTTACAAAAAAGACAAAATGGATATTGTAGCTTTTGTCACTGATAAAGATAAAAAATCTTTAAATGCAAGACATTCTGAAATTGGAAAAACTCAAACGTTTGAAGAGCTTTAAATTCAATTAATCTAGACTATTTTTTGTTATATAGTATCTCCATCCTATAATTGCTAATTGAATTTTACTAGCATTAATAGGATTTAATCTTTCTTTTAGTCATACTTGGTAAAATCAGTTTATTGATTTTAGCAATGATTTTAAATAAAACTTTCATACTCTCACAATATACAATTCATGTGTTATCTTTACAACTTTTAAAAATCATGGACTTAAGTACATTTGTTTTATTATTTTCAGGCTTGATAGTTTTAATCGTAGGAGGAAATTTACTTTTAAAGGCGGCAGTTTCTATTTCTTTAAAATTTAACATTCCTAAAGTTTTAATTGGCATGACAGTGGTTTCTTTAGCAACTTCTGCTCCAGAGTTAATTATAAGTTTAAAATCTGCTTTGAAAGGTTCACCTGATTTGGCAATTTCAAATGTAGTGGGTTCTAATATCGCAAATATTGGTTTAGTATTAGGTTTAACTATTCTTTTATCACCTATCAAAATTTCTAAAAATATTTATAAAATTGATTGGCCAATAATGATGTTTTCTGCTGTGTATTTTTTAATTATTATTTCTGATGGAGTAATTAAAACATATGAGGGTCTTGTTTTGGTTTGTTTTTTAGTAATTTCTATTATTTATTTAATTAAACATCAAGAGAAATCTGAAGAGGATAATGATTTGGAGGGTGATTCTATAGATTCTTTACCAAAGTCTATTGTAATTCTATTTTTTGGAGGTGTTTTTCTTTATTTAGGTTCCGAATGGTTTATTTCTGGAGCAATCGATTTAGCTAGCTCATTTGGCATAAGTGAAAGGATAATTGGGATTACTTTGTTTCTATAGGAACTAGTATCCCCGAGTTAGTAACTTCCATAGTAGCAGTCTTAAAAAAGGAAAAAGGTATTTCGTTAGGAAATTTATTAGGATCTAATATTTTTAATGTTTTTGCTGTTTTGGGTATAACTTCAATTGTTACCCCACTGGTGGTAGGTGATTTAAATATTATAAATTATGATATTTATGTAATGTTATTCTTTGCATTTATTATTTTCCCCCTTATATTTTTTCCTAAAAAATACATTCTTGGAAGAGTAGAGGGTATAATTATTTTATCCTTTTATTCATTCTATATTTTTAATATTTTTTCATAAAAAAAGCATCTAAATTTTAGATGCTTTTTTTAAATAAAATTATTTTATTATTAAACTTTGGCAGATTTTACTGTTTTAATAATTCTTCCTGCAATTTTGTAAGGATCTCCATTTGAAGCAGGTCTTCTGTCTTCTAACCATCCTTTCCAACCTTTTTCTACAGTTATAATTGGAATTCTAATAGATGCTCCTCTATCTGATACTCCATAGCTAAAGTCTGTAATCGATGCAGTTTCATGAAGTCCAGTTAGCCTTTGTTCGTTAAACTGTCCGTATACTTCTATGTGTTCTTTTACTACAGATCTAAATGATTCACAAACGGCTTCGTAAGTTTCTTTTGAACCGCATGTTCTTAATAAGGTGTTAGAGAAATTTGCATGCATTCCACTACCATTCCAGTCTCCTTTAATAGGTTTTGGATGATACTCTATATAATAATCATATTTTTCTGTTAAACGATCTAAAAGATATCTAGCAACCCACATTTCATCACCTGCTTTTTTAGCACCTTTAGAAAATAATTGAAACTCCCATTGTCCACTAGCAACTTCTTGATTTATTCCCTCAAAATTAAGTCCAGCTTGAATACATAGATCGGCGTGTTCTTCAACAAAATCACGGCCATGAGTGTTTTTCCTCCAACAGAACAGTAATACATTCCTTGTGGACCTGGATATCCACCAATAGGAAAACCTAATGGTAATTGAGTGTCACAATCCATTATGAAATATTCTTGCTCAAATCCAAACCAAAAGTCATTATCATCATCATCGATTGTGGCTCTAGCATTTGAAATATGGGGAGAACCATCAGCATTTAAAACTTCGGTCATAACCAGGAAGCCGTTAATTCTATCAGGATCAGAGTAAATTGCAACAGGTTTTAGTAAACAATCTGAAGATCCTCCTTCAGCTTGTCTAGTCGAAGACCCGTCAAATGACCATATTGGACAGTCCTCTAATTTTCCACTAAAATTTTCTTCAACTTTCGTTTTACTTCTCATGTTAGATGTTGGTGTATAACCATCTAACCAAATATATTCAAGTTTAGATTTACTCATAATTTATTATTTTTTGTTTTAATTATTTAAAATAAAATTATAATATAATATTGATTAATAGGAAGTTAACTACATAAAACAACTAAAATTTATTAACATTTATTAATTATATATTTTTTGATATAAAAAATTTATTTATTGATAATTTAATATTAATAAAAATGAATTATTTGTAATTTCAATGTCTTTATCAAATAAATTTTTAATGCTAACCAATACTATTATATTTGTTTTATTATTATGAGTTCCAATTCTTCTAATCGTTACTTACAAAGAGGTGTTTCATCTGATAAAACCGATGTGCACAATGCTATAAAAAACATAGACAAAGGAATTTTTCCAAAAGCTTTTTGTAAGGTAGTTCCTGATACTTTAACTAACGACCCTGATTATTGTTTGGTTATGCATGCTGATGGGGCTGGAACGAAATCATCATTAGCTTATGTTTATTGGAAAGAAACAGGAGATATTTCAGTTTGGAAAGGAGTTGCTCAAGATGCTTTGGTAATGAATTTAGATGATCTTTTGTGTGTAGGAGTAACTAACAATATTTTATTATCCTCTACAATTGGAAGAAATAAGAAACTTATTAGTGGTGAAGTAATTAAAACTATAATTGAAGGAACAGAAGAATTAATCGAGGAAATGTCTAGTTATGGTGTAAATATAAAATCAACTGGTGGAGAAACTGCTGATGTTGGGGATTTAGTTAGAACTATTATCGTTGATTCAACAGTGTTGGCTAGAATTAAAAAATCTGATATTATTGACAATTCAAACATTAAACCAGGAGATGTTATAGTGGGTTTATCATCCTCTGGAAAAGCTAATTATGAATCTTCATATAATGGTGGAATGGGAAGTAACGGATTAACGTCTGCTAGACATGATATTTTTGATAAATATTTGATGGCTAAGTATCCTGAAAGTTTCGATCCAAATGTACCTGAAGAATTAATTTATTCAGGTTCAATGAAAATAACTCAACCCTTAGAAGATTTAAATATTGATGTTGGTAAACTTGTTCTTTCTCCAACTAGAACATATGCTCCTATTATTAAGAAAGTTTTAGAAAAATATAATTCCAAACATATTCATGGAATGGTACACTGTAGCGGAGGGGCTCAAACCAAAATTTTGCATTTCATTGATAAATATCATATTATAAAAGATAATCTTTTTCCTGTTCCTCCTTTATTTAATTTGATAAAAAAAGAATCAGGAACATCTTGGGAAGAAATGTATAAAGTATTTAATATGGGACATAGGATGGAGTTATATGTTTCTTCTGATTGCTCAAAGGATATTATTAAAATATCTAAGTCTTTTGGTGTGGATGCTAAAATTATTGGAAGAGTTGAGCAGGGAGATAAAAAGAAACTTTCTATAATTTCTGAAAATGGAACTTATATCTACTGATATATTCTTGATAAAAAATATCGTAATTTTACAATTCATTTTTTTAAATAATGTTAGATAAATTAAACATAGTTCAGCAAAGATTTAATGAGATTTCTGATCTTATTATACAGCCTAATATTATTAGTGATCAAAAACGTTACATTAAATTAAATAAAGAATATAAAGATTTTAGTGTAATTATTGAAAAGAAAAAACTTTATGAAGAATTATTAGCTAATATTAAAGAAGCTGAAGAAATTTGTAAAAATGAAGATGATAAAGAAATGGTTGAAATGGCTTCAGACCAACTAACAGAATCAAAGCAACATATTCAAAAATTAGAAGAAGAAATAAAATTTTTGTTAATTCCAAAAGATCCTGATGACTCGAAAAATGTAGTTATTGAGTTAAGAGCGGGTACTGGAGGCGATGAAGCAAGTATTTTTGCTGGTGATTTGTTTAGAATGTATACAAAGTTTTGTGAAGGAAAAAAATGGAACGTAAGTTTAGTGGATTCAAACCCAGGAACTTCCGGAGGATATAAGGAAATAATTTTTGAAGTTTCTGGAAATGATGATATTTATGGTCTATTAAAGTTTGAATCAGGCGTTCATAGAGTTCAAAGAGTTCCACAAACTGAAACTCAAGGCAGGGTTCATACTTCAGCAGCAACAGTGATGGTTCTGCCCGAAGCTGAGGAATTTGATGTTGAGGTAAACATGAATGATGTTAGGATAGATTATTTTTGCTCCTCTGGTCCAGGAGGTCAATCAGTAAACACTACTTATTCCGCTGTCAGATTAACTCATACACCAACCGGTATTGTAGCTCAATGTCAAGACCAGAAATCTCAGCACAAAAATAAAGATAAAGCCTTAAAAGTATTAAGGTCTCGTTTATATGAATTGGAGTTAAATAAAAAATTAGAAGCAGATTCACTTAAAAGAAATTCTATGGTTTCCTCTGGAGACAGGTCTGCAAAAATAAGAACTTATAATTATCCACAAGGAAGAGTTACTGATCATAGAATAGGTTTAACTCTATATGATTTACAAAATATTGTAAATGGTGATATTCAAAAAATAATTGACGAATTGAAATTAGTTCAAAACACTGAAATGTTAAAGAATTCAGAAGAAGTTTTTTAATTTAATAATGGAAAAAAACAAGTTAGTAAAAGAGATTTACAGAAAGAAATCTTTCCTGTGTTTAGGTTTGGATACGGATATTTCAAAGATACCTTCATTTTTACTTAGTGAGTCAGATCCTGTTTTTACTTTTAATAAGCAATTGATAGATTCTTTGAACGAAATTATTGTAGCTATTAAAATAAATACTGCTTTTTATGAAGAGCATGGTTCAAAAGGTTGGCTATCTTTAGAAAAAACAATTAAATATATTAACTCAAAATACCCAGAGTTATTTACTATTGCAGATGCAAAAAGAGGGGATATTGGAAATACTTCCGATAGATATGCTAAAGCTTTTTTTGAAACATTATCATTTGATTCCATTACAGTTTCACCTTATATGGGAAGTGATTCTGTTAAGCCTTTTTTAAAATATAAAAATAAATTCACTATACTTTTAGGTCTGACTTCAAACCTTGGAAGTAAAGATTTTCAGTTATATCCAAAACAAGAAAACCCTTTATTTAAAGAAGTTATTTTAAAATCACTGAAATGGAATGAGTCAAACAATTTAATGTATGTTATTGGAGCGACTAAAGCAGATTATTTGAAAGAAATTAGATCTATAGTTCCAGACAGTTTTTTGTTAATTCCAGGTATTGGTGCACAAGGTGGAAGCTTAAAGGATACTTTTGTTAATGGCGCATCAAACGAAGTGGGGCTTTTGGTGAATTCATCAAGAGCAATTATTTATGCAGGAAATAATAATGATTATCTTAAAAAATCTTTTAAAGTAGCTAAATCTTATCAATTTGAAATGGAAAACTTAATTAACTCATTGGATGATTAATTATAATTTATATAAAAATCCATTGTCTAATGAATGGGTAACTTTTGTTCACGGAGCAGGAGGCAGTTCTTCAATTTGGTTTAAACAGATTAGGGAATTTAAGAAACATTTTAATGTACTTCTTCTAGATTTAAGAGGTCATGGTAAATCAAACTTTAAGATTAAAAATGTTTTTGAAAAAAAATATACTTTTTCATCAATAACTAATGATATAGTTGAAATTTTAAAAAAAGAAAAAATTAAAAACTCTCATTTTGTCGGAATTTCTCTTGGAACAATTTTAATTAGACAGATTGCTGAATATTACCCTAAAATGGTCAATAGTATGATTATGGGGGGTGCTATTATGAAATTAAATTTACGATCTAGATTTTTAATTAAATTAAGTTCATTATTTAAATCAATCGTTCCATATATATGGATATATAAAATATTTGCTTTTATAATTATGCCATATAAAAACCATAAGGAATCACGAATACTTTTTATAAAAGAAGCGAAAAAACTTTATCAAAAAGAGTTTATTAGATGGTTTAAATTGACATCTGAAATTAATCCATTGTTGAAACTTTTTAGACAAGTGGAATTGTCAATTCCAACTCTTTATGTGATGGGCTCTGAAGATTATATGTTTTTAGAGTCTATTAAAGTTTTAACTAAAGAACATAAAGAAGCTAAACTTCTTGTTGTCCCAGACTGCGGTCATGTTGTGAATGTTGAAAAGCCTAAGTTTTTTAATAATTCAGCTATTTCTTTTCTAAAATCACTAAAAAAATAGTTTAATATATTCCAGGCTGCTTTAATTTAAAATCTTCTTTTTCTTTAGCCTGTATTACCATTTCTTTTACTTGATTTAATAGCATTTTAGAATCGTATATTATACCATCTTTAATTGTGTATTTAACTCCTCCAACCCTAACAACTTCATTTTTATTATTTAATTTAATTGCTCCCGTTCCATAAAGTACTTTTAAGTTTTTTAGTGGGTTTTCTTCAATTATAACAAAGTCAGCAAGTTTTCCAACTTCAACAGATCCAATTAATTCTTCTGCTCCTAAAGCTTCTGCTCCGTTTAAAGTTGCTGACTTGATAATTTCTAACGGATGAAAGCCTGCTTCTCTTAAAAGTTCTAATTCTCTTACATAAGCAAATCCATACAATTGATAAATAAAACCAGAATCTGAACCGGTAGTTATCCTTCCGCCTCTATTTTTATATTCATTTATAAAAGTCATCCAAAGTTTATAGTTGTTTTTCCATTCAACTTCTTGCTCAGTACCCCAATAATGCCAGTAAGAACCATGAGAAATTTTACTAGGTTCATAAAACTTCCAAAGTGAAGGTAACGTGTAGTCTTCGTGCCATTCTGCTCTTCTGGCTCGGTGTAGGTCTCTACTTGCTTCATAAATATTGAAGGTTGGGTCTATGGTGAAATCTAAATCTATTAATTCATTCATTACCTTATTCCAATGATTAGAAAAAGGTTCTGCAGCTTGTTTCCATAATTTTCCAGCTTCTTCAAATCTATGCTGTTCGTTTTGATAATTATAATCTGCAGGATAATTTTGAATAGTTCTATCGTTAAATAGAGCCTCTGGTAAACCGTACCAGTGTTCCATTGAAGTTAATCCAGCTCTTGCCGAGTGTAAAACATTCCATCTTGCTACACTTAATTGCGCATGATGACATGCCGATTTTAAACCAAGCTTATTATTCTCATCTAATGCAGCTTTCATGATTTCAGGTGAAGATCCAAAAAACTTAATTCCATCTGCTCCTTTTTTAGCATTTTCTTTAACCCATTCTCTTGCTTCTAATGGTGTAGTTATATTGCCTCCAGATCCAAAACCAGTGTAGGAGAAAATTCTGGGTGCAATAATAGTATTTTTCTCACTTTTTCTTTTTAAATCTAAAGTAAAATCTACTCCTCTTCCACTAGGTTCTCTTACCGTTGTAATACCGTGAGCTAGCCATAGTTTAAAAACATAATCTGGATCAGCTCCTTGTGATTCCCCACCAATATGCCCATGCATATCGATAAAACCTGGAAGAAGATACATTCCACTGCAATCTATTTCTTTTCCATTATTTTCTAAAACTGGACCATTTCTTCTGGTTTCAATTCCTGGATATCCTACAGTTTGAATTTTAGTGATTTTATTTTTTCTAACTTCAATATCAATGGGTCCAATTGGGGGAGCTCCATTTCCATTAATCAGAGTAACTCCTCTAATAATTAATTGTTCATATGGACCTTGACTAATTTCTTGGGCATTTATATCAAAAGACAGAAGAATTAGAAAAAATAAATACTTAAGTTTTATAAAATTTAATTTTTTCATTATGAGTTATTTTAACATGAAAATAGTTATAATTATTTAGTTCATAAAAAAAGCTCGTTTCAAAATGAAACGAGCTTTCAAACAACTAACTATAACTAACTAAAAATTTTTAATTTATAGAAAAATCTCCATAAGCTTTGGTACCATGTTCAGCATTATCTAATCCTTGCTCTTCTTCTTTTTCATCTACCCTTAATCCCACAATAGACCTTACAAATAATGTAATAATAGTTCCAAAAACTATACAGAATAATCCGGTAATTCCAACACACGCTAATTGAACCATAAACTGATTAAATCCAGCCATATTGCCAAATATACCAACCGCTAAAGTTCCCCAAATTCCACAAAATAAATGAACTGGTACTGCTCCAACAGGGTCGTCTAGTTTACATTTATCTAATATTGCAACACCAGCTACAACTATTGGACCCGCAATAGCTCCTATTATAATAGCTGTCATTGGAAGCATTTGATCTGCACCTGCTGTTATTCCAACAAGTCCACCTAGAACTCCATTCATAAACATTGTTAAGTCTAGATTATTATATGCAATTTTTGATGTAAGTGCTGCAGTAATTCCACCAGCTGCTGCAGCTAAACATGTAGTAACAAGTGTTAAAGAAGTTAACGCAGGGTCTGCTGAAAGAACTGATCCCCCATTAAAACCAAACCAACCTAGCCATAAAATTAGAACTCCGGCTGCTGAAAGTGGTATATTTGATCCAGGAATTGCTAAAGGCTTGCCGTTAGAATCAAACTTACCAATTCTTGCCCCAAGAAAATATATAACAATTAAAGCACCCCATCCACCAACTGAATGAACAAGAGTAGATCCGGCAAAATCATAAAATCCTAAATCATCAGAAATGAAATCGCTAAAAAATCCACCTCCCCATTGCCATGATCCAACAATTGGGTATACAATTGATACATATAAAAAAGCAATAAGCATAAAAGCACTAATCTTAATTCTCTCAGCTACTGCTCCAGAAATTATTGTGGCTGCAGTTGCTGCAAACATTCCTTGAAAAAGAAAGTCAGTCCAATATGTATATCCTCCATCAGCATAACTTAATTGATCATAATCAACACCTGGATCTAAACCAGGTCCTGCAAATCCTAATATTCCGTCAATGATTCCAAATTCACCAGGGTACATAATATTAAACCCGAATCCACAATAGACAATTAGTCCCATTGTAATGACAAAGAAATTTTTAAATAATATGTTTATTGTATTTTTTTGCCTTGTAAGTCCGATTTCAAGAAATGAAAACCCTAAGTGCATAAAAAATACAAGTGCAGTACAGATCATCATCCATACATTATTTGTTGTTAATAGTTCCATAATAATTTTAGTTTAATGATTTTTTACCAGTTTCTTTAGTTCTAATTCGATACGCTTCTTCCGCAGGAAATACAAATATCTTTCCATCTCCAACTTCTCCTGAGTATGCAGACTCAAGAATTGCTTTAATTGTTCTTTCAACAAATTCGTCGGAAACTACAATAGATAAATATCTTCTTTGTATGTCACTAGTGCTGTAAGTTACTCCTCTGTAAACTTGACCTTGTTTTTCATTTCCAACTCCAGTAACATCCCAATAGGTAAAGAAATTTACTTCTACATTTAATAAAGCATCTTTGACTTTAGTAAACATTGATTTTCGAATAATTGCTTCAATTTTTTTCATAATAATTTTTAAATGTTAATTAAAAGCTCATTCCAAATACCATGAATGCAGCTTCACTGTCAGGGTTGTAAATAAATGATCCTGAAACTGGTAATGAATAATCTTCAGTAATTTTGATATCTTTAGAACCTCCAAAGGATAAGTTTACTAACCCACTATCTCCTCCTGCATAGAATGCATCTTTACTGTCGCTCCCAAATCCTATACCTATATCAATAGCTCCGATTGGAAAACCTGCTTCTACGTACAATGCTTCAGCATCTGTAAAATAACCAATAGTTAATCCAACTGGACCAAGGTCAGCAGACCCTGAAATTTCCATCCAATCACTGTCAAATAATCCAGGATTTCCATCACCATAAGTACCATCGTTTGTAGGAAATGAATAATTAGTAACTGTAAATGCTAAGGGACCAAAGTCATAAGAAACCCACAAGTCAAGCTCGTTACCACCACCACTAGCAGTTGTCGGGAAACTTCCCCAAACACCTCCTGTTAATGACCCCGAACCAAGTTCCATCCACGGTTGGATATGTGCTCCAGAACCAAATTGAGTACCTCTCCATACGTAAGAACTTACCAAATCTGCTCCAAAATCTTGAGCTTGAATTGAATTTGAATTCAGAGTTACAAATACGGTCATAATGGTTAAAACAAAAACACTTAAACTTTTTTTACATTTTTTCATGATTTTTTAAATTTTAATTAATAATATTAAACTTTTGTTAAACAATTAATATCAAATGTAATAAAAAGATGAATTAATCGCATTAAAAATCGATAATTATGATTTATTATTGTGAATTTAATAAAATAATTATTATAATTTTTTCAAATAAAAAAAAATGAGTTCCTAAATTATTGATTTGCATAAATTTAGAATAATTATAAACCTATTTTGATAGCTGAAGACCTAAAAAAATAGCCGAAAAACCTAAAAGAAGTGATAAAAAAGTGTAAAATAAGAGTTGGCTAATATCTCCACTTTTTATTAAAGAGATATTTTCATAGGCAAATGTAGAAAATGTAGTTAACCCACCACAAAACCCAGTAGCTAATAGTAAAGTTTGTGGAGAATTTAAATGATTGTTTTTTATTGCATAACCTAAAACTAACCCTAATATAAAACATCCTATTACATTGGAAATTAAAGTAGGAGCTGGAAACTTTGTATAATTTAATATAGAAATCTTTGTAAGTACAAATCTAAAAACACTTCCCAATCCTCCTCCAATAAAAACGATTAATAATTGTTTCACGAAATACTTAGTTTTTTTAAAATTACAAGAAGTGAAACGAAAGCAATAAAACCTATAACAACCCACTTAATACCTTTGTAGGTGCCATTGAGTTTTTTTAAATCCTTCTTATAACTATAGGTGACAATTATTATGAATGAAACAAAAAATAATAGTCCAAAAACTAATTGTCCGTTACTAAACATATTTAACTATTTTAGTTCAAAAATAACACTTAATATAATATGAAACATCAATTAGATTGTGTAAAAAAATTTCATCAAGTATATAAACTTAGTTTTAATGATAATCCTACATCTAAATTGGATCCTGAAACTATCAAGTTGAGGTTTAACCTAATGGCTGAAGAAAATCAGGAATATTTTGAAGCTGCTAATAATAATGATTTAATTGAAGTTGCAGATGCTTTAGGAGACATGCTATATATTTTGTGTGGAACAATTATCGAGCACGGAATGCAAGATAAAATTGAACAAGTCTTTGATGAGATTCAGAGGAGTAATATGAGCAAATTATCTGAAGATGGAGAACCAATATTCCGTGAAGATGGAAAAGTATTGAAAGGCCCTAATTATTTCAAACCCAATATTTTAAAAATTTTGAGTTAAGCCTCAACTCTCCATCCAAAAGGATCATCTGAAATGTTATATTGAATGTCATTTAACTTTTTCTTTAAAATAGTTGAAAATGAGTTTTCAACTTTAGGCAAGTCATATTTCATGTTTTCATAACCAAATCCAATTATAGGCATTACTACCACAGCTGTTCCACTACCAAAAATTTCTTTAAGATTCCCGCATTTTTGAGCTTCAATTATTTCAGTCACTTTAATAGGTCTAATTTCAATTTTTATTCCTTCTTTTTTTGCTATTTCAATTAAACTTTTTCTTGTTATCCCATCTAAAATACTATCACTTATTGGCGCAGTTAGTAAAGTATCTCCAATTCTAAAAAATAAGTTCATTGTTCCTGCTTCTTCAATATATTGATGATTTGCAGAATCTGTCCAAATTATTTGTTGAAAACCTTCGTCTCTTGCTAAAATTGTAGGATAAAATTGAGCAGCATAATTTCCTGCTGCTTTAGCATAACCAACTCCACCTTTGGAAGCTCTGCTAAATGATTTTTCAATTTTAACTCTAACTTCTCCGCTGTAATACGTGTCAGCAGGAGCACAAATTATCATAAACTTATATTCGTTGGCCTCAGTAGCATTTAAACTTGCTTGATCTGCAAAAATAAATGGTCTTATATATAAAGAATTTCCCATACCAGTTTTTATCCAGTCCTTATCTAAATTTAGTAGTACATTTAGAGCTTCCATAAATATTTCTTCTGGAATTTCAGGCATTGCTAATCTTTTAGACGATTTAATAATTCTATCGTGATTTTCTTTTGGTCTAAATAACCAAACTTTATCATTTTGATCTTTAAATGCTTTCATACCTTCAAAACAAGCTTGTCCATAATGAAAAACTCTTGCTGAGGGGCTTATTAAAATTGGCTGATAGGGTTTTATTTCTGGGTTAACCCACTTTCCTTTTTTAAATGAACATGTAAACATATGATCAGTAAAAACAGAACCAAAATTTAAATTATCGAAATCAATATTTGGAATATTAGATTTTTTTACTTTTTCAATTTTCATAGTAAATCAATTGTTATTAGCAAAATTACAAATTAACTTTGACCCAAAACAAAAATACATATGAGATTTTTAGTTACTGGAGCAACAGGGTTGATAGGGAGAAAAGTCATAGACATTATTTTAAATAGAGGAGATGAATTAAATGTTTTATCTACCAACAAAAATAATATTAATAACTCTAGTGATGTAAACTTTTATTATTGGAATCCTGAATTAGGAATTATTGATGAAAACTGTATTTCAGACGTGGATGTAATTATTAATCTTGCAGGCTCTCCCATAGCTCAGTTGTGGACTCAAAATGCTAAAAAATCAATATTAGAAAGTAGATTGAAATCTGTTAAATTATTACATAAACTTTTATTTAATGATAAAAGAAATAAAGTAAAACAATTTGCTTGTGCTTCTGCTATTGGCATTTATCCCTCTGATGTAAATATTGAGTTTGACGAAAACACAAATCATATTTCCAATTCTTTTTTAGGAAATACAGTTAATAAGTGGGAAAAAAGCTGTGATGTTATTAAAAGCAATAATATAAAAGTTTTGAAACTTAGAATTGGACTAGTTCTTTCGATGGAGGGTGGGTTATTAAAACCTGTAGCCTTATCAATAAAATATTTTTTAGGAGTTTGGTTTGGTAAAGGAAATAATTATTATTCTTGGATTCATATTGATGATGTGGCTAAATCAATTATTTATTTAATTGACAATAAAAAAGAAGGTATATATAATCTAGTGGCCCCAAATCCAGTAACAAGTAAAAATTTTGCTCTTGAAATCTCTTCAATTCTAAAAACTAAAATAATTCTTCCGTCTATTCCAAAGAAAATCGTTAAATTTTTAACAGGAAAAATGTCCGAACTATTAATTTTTAATCAAAAAGTGTCTTCAAAAAAACTAGTCAATGAAGGTTTTGTTTTTTGTCATAAAGAACTTAAATCTGCTTTAGAAAATTTACTTAAATAATTTGATGACATTTTGACAAATTCTGAAAATTGGCAGTACTTTTGCATTTATTGTAAAAAACAAATGAATGAGTGATTTAAAACCTAAATCTAAGAGCAGTAAAAAACCATCATTAAAATCTCAGATTGAAGAGTTGTCAATTTCTGTTAAAGAAGAAAAAGATAAATTTTTAAGACTTTTTGCAGAATTTGAAAATTATAAGAAAAGAACCTCAAGGGAAAGGCTAGAGTTGTATAAAACAGCCTCACAAGAGTTAATGACTGCTTTGTTGCCTGTAATTGATGATATGGAACGAGCATTATTAGAGTTTGATAAATCTAAGGACAAGGGTCATATTGAGGGTTTTTCTCTTATTAAAAACAAATTTTCTGAAACTTTGAAAGCTCAAGGTTTAATAATTATTGAAGTAAACAAAGGAGATGATTTTGATGCTGAAGTTCATGAAGCGATTACCCAAATTCCGGTTGATGATAAAGCTATGAAAGGTAAAGTAATTGATGTTGTGGAGTCAGGATATAAGCTTGGGGAAAAAATAATAAGGTATCCAAAAGTTGTAGTAGGTAATTAAAAAAAATATTTCATGAAAGAAGATTATTATGATATTTTAGGGGTTAGTAAATCTGCATCAGAAACTGAAATAAAAAAAGCCTATAGAAAAAAGGCAATTAAGTTTCACCCTGATAAAAACCCTGGTGATTCTGCTGCTGAAGAAAATTTCAAAAAAGCTGCTGAAGCTTATGAAGTTTTAGGTAATCAAGATAAAAAATCTAAATACGATCAGTTTGGTCACTCTGCTTTTGATGGTAGTGGAGGATTTGGTGGGGGAGGTATGAATATGGATGATATATTTAGTCAATTTGGAGATATTTTTGGTGGAGGATTTGGAGGTTTTAGTGGATTTGGAGGTGGAAGCCAAAGAAGGTCCAAAGGAAGTAACTTAAGGATTAGGGTTAGTTTAGACCTTAAAGAAATTGTTTTAGGAGTTGAGAAGAAAATTAAAGTAAAAAGAAAAATTAAAGCCAAAGGAGTTACTTTTAAAAATTGTAATTCATGCAATGGCTCTGGACAAGTTACAAGAATTACTAATACTATTTTAGGAAGAATGCAGTCTGCTAGTACATGTCCATCATGTAGTGGTTCAGGTCAAGTAGTTTCCAATAGACCATCTAACTCTGATGCTAATGGGCTAATCTCCTTTGAAGAAACAGTTCTTGTAAAAATTCCGTCTGGAGTAGAGGATGGTATGCAATTAAAAGTCACTGGAAAAGGTAATGAATCAACAGGAAACAATGGAATTTCTGGAGATTTAATAGTTTTAATTCAAGAAAATGAACATCCTAATCTTAAAAGAGAAGGTAATAATTTACATTATGATCTTTACATAAGTATTTCTGAAGCTGTTTTAGGTATTTCAAAAGAAATTGAAACTGTTACTGGAAATGTTAGAATTAAACTTGAATCTGGAATTCAGTCCGGAAAAATATTGAGACTTAGAGGAAAAGGCCTTTCAAGTTTAAATTCATATGACTCTGGTGATTTATTGGTTCATATCAATGTTTGGACTCCAAAAACTTTAAATAAAGAACAAAAAATATTTTTTGAAGAAATGAAAAATAATGAAAATTTTGTTCCGTCCCCTGAAAAAGGAGATAAATCTTTCTTTGAAAAAGTAAAGGATATGTTTTCATAATTTTTTCTTTAATCAAATCTTAACTTAATTCTTACTTTCAATTTGATTATATTTATACAATATATTCAAATGAAAAAATTTATAGAATTTATCAACAAGGAGTTTTTTATCACTGATAACATAAAGTTTTCAATTGTTACAATTATATTGGTTTCTTTAATATTTTTTACAACCTATTTTCTCTTAAAATTAACCAAGAAAATTGCTACTAAAAAATTAGATGAGGAAAGGAAATTAAAATTTAAATCTGTTTTTACTTTTTTAAATTATTTTGTTTACATAATTGTAGCTCTAATTACATTTCAAAATTTCGGAATCAATCTTACAGGAATATTTGCTGCCTCAGCTGCTTTATTAGTAGGTATTGGTCTAGCTCTTCAGACTTTTTTTCAAGATATAATTTCAGGAATATTAATTTTAGCAGATCAAACTGTTCATGTAGGAGATATTATTGAAATTGATGGTAAGGTCGGTAGGGTTGAAAATATTAAAATTAGAACAACAAGAGCTGTAACATTTGACAATAAGGTTTTAATTATACCTAATCACAAATATTTGACATCAACTCTTTTTAATTGGACCGAAAATGGTACTGTTTTAAGGGGAAGTGTTTCTGTAGGAGTTTCATATGATTCTGATGTTGAAAAGATTAAAGAAATTCTTTTAAATCTAGCTAACTCACATCCGCATTTAATTAAAAACCCTCCTCCGAAAGTTATATTTAAAGATTTTGGAGATAGTGCATTAGATTTCGAATTAATTTTCACATATAATAATGGTTTTAGAGTTAATTTGATTGAAAGTGACATTAGATTTTTGATTCACAAAAGTTTTAAAGAAAATAATATTGAAATTCCATTTCCTCAAAGAGTTGTTCATTTAGAAAAATAATTTTTATGTCAAAAATTTTAATAATTGAAGATGAAGAAACTATCAGAAGAGTGTTAAATAAAGTATTGTCTGAGGAGAATAAAGATTATATTATTGTAGAAGCTATTGATGGGTTACAAGCTATTGACATAGTAAAATCAAATAAAATTGATTTGATTTTATGTGATATAAAAATGCCAAAAAAAGATGGTATAGATGTTCTCAAATTTTTAATTAAAGATTACTCAGAAATACCTGTAATTATGATTTCCGGTCATGGTGATTTAGAAACTGCAGTTGAAACAATGAGATTAGGAGCTTTTGATTATATATCAAAACCCCCTGATTTAAATAGATTACTAAACTCTGTAAGGGGAGCATTGAAGAATAATATTTTCCGAAAAAAAAATAAATTTTTATTAAAAAAACATAAACAATTTAATATCATTGGTCAATCTCTAGAGATTAATAATATTAAAAATATTATTGAAAAAGTTGCTAAAACTAATGCTAAAGTTTTAATACTTGGCCCTAATGGATCTGGAAAAGAATTAGTAGCTAATCAAATACATTTAAATAGCTCAAGATGCGAAGGTCCATTTATTGAAGTTAATTGCGCAGCTATTCCTTCAGAACTTATTGAAAGCGAATTATTTGGTCATATAAAAGGCGCTTTTACATCTGCAGTAAAAGATAAAATTGGAAAGTTTGAAGCTGCAGATGGTGGAACTATTTTTCTCGATGAAATTGGTGACATGAGCTTATCTGCTCAATCAAAAGTTTTAAGAGCTTTACAAGAACATAAGATTCAAAGAGTTGGCAGTGAAAAAGATTTAGTAGTTGATGTAAGGGTTATTGCTGCCACTAATAAAAACCTAAAAAGTGAAATATTAAATGACAACTTTAGAGAAGATTTATACCATAGACTTGCAGTAATTGAGATTAAAGTTCCCTCTTTAAACGAAAGGTCGTCTGATATTCCACTTTTAGTAGAACATTTTTTAAAATTAATTTCTGTTGAAAACAATAGTGAATTAAAAATAATTCAATCAGAAGCCTTGAAAACTTTACAAGATTTTGATTGGACGGGAAACATAAGAGAATTAAGAAATGTAATAGAAAGATTACTTGTGCTTACTGAAAGCTCTGTAATATCTAAAGATGATATTATTAAATATTCAGGTAAATAATTAACTATGAAATACTTTTCCAAATTATTTTTTTTATTGATTGTATTTAATGTTTTTTCTCAAAATGATCAAGAAATGATTGAAAAAATATTTGATAATACGATGTCATCTAGTAAAACATATGAGTTACTAGACCATCTTTCTAATGAAATTGGAGGCAGATTATCAGGTTCTTTAAATGCAGAAAGAGCAGTAGAATGGGGCAGAGATGAATTAAAAAAAATTGGTTTTGATAAGGTCTGGCTTCAAGAAGTAATGGTTCCTAAATGGGTTAGGGGACCTAAAGAATTTGCTTTAATTGAAACTCAACCAGGAACAACTTTTAACGTTGACGCATGTGCTTTGGGCGGATCAGTTGCTACTCCATCTGTAGGTATTAAAGCTAATGTAATCGAAGTTCATGATTTTGATGAACTTAAGGAATTAGGAAAAGAAAAAATAGATGGTAAAATAGTTTTTTTTAATAGACCAATGCAATCTAATTTAATAAGTACTTTTCAGGCTTATGGAGAAGCTGTTGATCAAAGAACAAATGGTGCAGTAGAGGCTGTTAAATATGGTGCTATTGGAGTTATAGTTAGGTCAATGAGCCTAAGATTAGATGATTATCCACATACAGGTGTAATGAGTTATGGACAATTACCTCCTAGCAAAAGAATTCCTGCTGCAGCTATAAGCACTAATGCTTCAGAAAAGTTGAGTAATCTTCTTTTAATTAATCCAAACCTTAAATTTTTACTTAGACAACAATGTAAACAATATGCTGATGTGAAATCTCATAATGTTATAGCCGAAATAAAAGGAAGTACATATCCTAAAGAAATTATTTTGGTTGGTGGTCATCTAGACTCTTGGGATCTTGGTGATGGTTCTCATGATGATGGTGCAGGAATAGTGCAATCAATGGACGTAATTAATATACTACGTAAATCAGGGTATAAGCCCAAAAGAACAATAAGAGTGGTTCTATTTATGAATGAAGAAAATGGAACTCGTGGTGCTAAAAAATACTCAGAGATTTCCAAGAAAAAAAGTTTAAATCATATTTTTGCATTAGAGTCTGATGCTGGTGGTTTCTCACCAAGAGGATTTTCTTTTACATCAAATAAAGAAAATTTTTCTAAAATATTAAAATGGAAAAATTTGTTTGCACCATACTTAATTCAATCTTTTGAAACTGGCGGAAGTGGGGCAGATATAGCACCATTAGAAACTAAAAACAATGTTTTAGCTGGTTTAAGACCAGATTCTCAACGCTATTTTGATTATCACCATGCTGCAAATGATACTTTTGATGCTATAAATAAACGAGAACTAGAATTAGGTTCTTTTGCTATGACATCACTTATATATTTATTTGATAAATATGGTGTAAATAATTAGAATTTGGAAAGTTTAATTGAACTAGATAAAATCATTTTTATTTATTTAAACTCATTGGGATTAGAGTTTTTCGATACCTTATGGTTGTTTATAACAGATAAGAAATCTTCAATTCCTCTTTATCTATTTTTAATATTTTACCTATATAAAAAAAAATCGACTATTGAATTTTTAAAATATTTAATTCTAATTAGTTTTCTAATTTTATTTACGGATCAAGCGAGTGGCTTGTTTAAAGATTATTTTCAAAGATTGAGACCTTGTCATGATCAGGAAATTAACAGTTATATTAGAATTGTAAAAGAAGGTTGTGGAGGATTGTATGGATTTTTCTCTGCCCACGCAGCTAACACTTTTGCTGTAGCTACTTTTTTTTATTTTACATTAAAAAAATATTCAAATTGCTTTAAATATCTATTTATTTGGGCATTAGTAGTTTCATATAGTAGAATTTATGTTGGTGTACATTTTCCAATTGACATTCTTTTTGGAGCTTGTTTTGGAATTATTTTAGGTTACTTATTTTCATTATGTTCAAATAAAATTAATTTATAATGTTTTATAGAGTTCATGAGTACAAAACGCTTTTTTTAAGAATTTCTTTAGCCTATTTCTTCTATTTTATAGCAAGAGTGCTTTTTTATTTTTACAATAGTAATATTATAATAATTGACAGTCTAAGTGAATTTATAAACTTATGTTTCATTGGTTTAACGTTTGATACAACAGCAATTCTATATACCAATGTTTTGTTTATATTAATTTCTTTAATTCCGTTTAAAAACAATGGAAACCCTAATTTTCAAAAAGGATTATTTGCTTTATATTTTTCAACTAATATTCTAGCTTATGTTACTAATTATATTGACTTTATATATTATAAATTCTCTCAATCTAGACTTACAACAACAGTTTTTGATTTAATTGAAAATGAAACCAACAAATCAGACTTAATGAGTTCTTTTTTAGTTGATTATTGGCATGTTTTTTTTCTTTTTTCTATTTCTGTTTTTTTATGGATTTATTTATATCAAAAAATCTCATTTAATCCAGTAGATGAAACTAGAAATTTACAATATTTCATTTTTGCTTTTATTTATTCCATAATTATAATATTTGTATGTGTTATAGGTGTTAGAGGAGGATTAGGAAACGCTACCAGACCTATTAATATGGTTGATGCTCACAGATTTGTAAAAAAAGGAATTCATGCGGATTTTGTTTTAAATTCCCCTTTTTGTCTAATTAGGACATATAAAAAAAACTATTTTAAGAAAAAAAAATTTTTAACTGAGTTTGAAGTTAATTCGTTAATTAAGCCAATAAAAAAATTAAATGATTCTATTTATTCAAAACCAAATGTCGTTTTAATTGTTATGGAGAGTTTTGGTAGAGAATATATAGGAGCCTTTAATAAAGAAAATGAGATAGATAACTTTGTAAGTTATACTCCATTTTTAGATTCACTAACTAATCATAGTTTGATTTTTACAAATGCATTTTCCAATGGAAGACAATCTATTGAAGCTTTACCTTCAATTTTAGCCAGTGTTCCCTCTTTTAAAGTCCCTTTTACTTCATCTCCTTACGCTAATCAAAAAATACAATCACTTGTTTCTGTGTTTGAAGATTTAAATTATTCAACTTCATTTTTCCATGGTGCACCTAATGGATCGATGGGTTTTTTAGGACTGTCTAATATATTGGGTTTTGATAATTATTTTGGAAAAAATGAATTTAATGACAATTCTCTATACGATGGTTACTGGGGTATTTGGGATGAACCTTTTTTAGGCTTTATGAAAAATAAATTGGATAATTTTAAACAACCCTTTTTCTCAACATTCTTTAGCTTATCTTCCCATGAGCCATTTAAAGTTCCAAAAAAATATATGAATACTTTTCCCAAAGGGAATGTTCAAATGCATCAAGTAATTGGTTATTCAGATAATGCATTAAAAAAATTTTTTGATTCTGCCAAGAAAGAACCCTGGTTTGAAAATACGTTATTCGTAATTACTGCAGATCATTGTAATCAATTTTGGTATCCATTTTATAGGAATCCAATAAATAGGTTTGCAATACCAATCATCTTTTATCATCCAAACAATAGTTTTAAGGGTGTAAATAAAGAACTTTCACAACAGCTTGATATATTCCCGTCAATTGTAGACTTAGTAGGCTATAATAAGTCTATTAATACTTGGGGAAGGAGTTTTTTTTCTAATAGATCTGATCAACCTTTTTCAATTCATTTTTCTGGAACTGTTTATCATTTTTCTATGAATAATTTTACTCTTGTTTTTGATGGTGAAAATGTTATTGAAGCATACGATATTAACGATACTGCTTTAGAAAATAATTTGATTAATAATAATATTGATTATTCAAACGAAGAAACTTATTTGAAAGCTTTTTTTCAAGATTATATGAATAGGATAATTGAAAACAAATTAAATTAAGTTTATTTTAAAATGTCTTTAAAGTTCATTTTGAATTTATTTATTCTTGGAGCAGAAACATTTTTTATATATAAATTACTTGGGTTGTTTTTTTTAAAATCTTGATGATATTCTTCTGCAACATAGAATTTTTCAAACTCAACAACTTGAGTGGTTACTTTTTTATAAGTCTGGTTTTTTAAAAGTCTTTTAATCTCTTCTTTAATTATTTTTTTTTCATTTTCATTTTTGTAAAATGCAATTGATCTATATTGGGTTCCAACATCAGGTCCTTGCCTGTTTAAGGTCGAAGGGTCATGAGAACCAAAAAAAACTTTTACTAAAGTTTTGAAATCAATTATTTTTGAATCATAAATCACCTCAATTGTTTCTGCATGTCCAGTTTTACCGCTCATTACCTGAGTGTAGTTGGGTTTTTTAGTAAAACCACCTGAGTAACCTGAATCAACTTTAGTAACTCCATTCAAATTTTCGTATATACTTTCAACACACCAGAAGCATCCAGAAGCAAAATAAGCTTTTGACAATTCTTGTTTTTCTGAAATGACATTTTGGTTATTAAATTGAATTAGAAGCAGTGTTAAAATAAAAAATTTATTAATCATATTTATTTTTTTAATAGTTCAGAAACAAAATTAGACCAAGTTAATTTTTTCTTTTTAATTCTTATTTCCTTTTTTATTGAATTGTGATTAGAATTTAATGCAAGTAATATTTTTTTTGTTAAATCTGTTGAATTAGGGTTACTTAAAAAACCATTCTTATTGTCAATAATAAATTCAGAGAGGCCACCAACATTTGTGCATACAGTGGGTATTTCAAATTGAAAAGCCAAGGGAGTTATTCCACTTTGAGATGCATTTTTATAGGGCTGAATGACTAATTCAGAAGAACAAAACCAATATTTAATTTCTTCTTCATTTATGAAATAATTAATAAAAGAAATACAATTTTGTGTTTTACTCATATTAACTAAATCTTTGTATTTTTTTAAAGGTTCGTAATTTTCTCCAACAATTAAAAGTTTTACATTACTTTTTATTTTATTTATTTCAATCATTGATTTAATTAAAATATCAAGTCCCTTGTATTCTCTTATCAATCCAAAAAAAAGTAAATATGATGTTTTATTTTCTAAACCAATCTTGTTTTTTGCTATTTGCTTATCAATAGGTTTTCCAAATTTTTCGGGAATTGGGTGAAACAATGTAATTCCATTTTTCAAAGGACAGATTTTAATTATTTCTTTTGTTATATTTTTTGAAAATGTAACATATTTATTAATGCTTTTTAAATAAAGTTTAAATAGATCTTTTTGAAAAATATTATTTTCATGTGGATATGCATTATGTATGATTCCAATTTTTTTTATTTTTTTATTGATTTTATTGTTTATAAAAAATAAACATGGTGATAAAAATGCAGTCCAATAACAACTAATTACTAATTCAGGATTTAATTGATTAATTATTTTTGATGTGCTTATCCAATTAAAAGGGTTTATAGAATTTATTATTCTACGAGATTTAATTTTTTGTTTAGAAGATTCATTGTTAAACTGTGTTTTTCCAGGAAAAAAAAAACCAGGATATTGTAATTTAAATGTTATTACTTCAACTGAATGCCCTATTTTTATTAATGTTTCACATAGTTCTTGGTTAGTGTCTGATATACCTCCTCGATATGGAAAATATGGACCTATTAAAACTATTTTCATTAATCTTTATTTAATCATTGACCAATATCCAACCTCCATTTTTTAAATGATTTTCAGCTATTTTATATTTCATAGTTTTTTGTTCACCATTTGAAATATTTTTAATAGTTACTTTTTCATTTCTTCCTATTTTTTTGACTTCCCTAATAATAGTTTCAACTTGTTGTTTTATTGATGATGCGTTTTGACCAACTCTTTTGTTTATTGAGGCTAATTCATCACTATTTAAAACCTCTTCTTTAGATATATTAAGTTTTTGTTTTCTTCTTTCTTTTCTATCTTCTCTTATTTCGGATGGATCTTTTGAGGGTAGTTCGCCCTTAAACAAAAATGAAATTATTTCTTTATTAATTTCATTTAGTGTTGTTTGAAATAATTTAAAAGCTTCGAATTTATAAATCACTAATGGGTCTTTTTGTTCATGCACTGCTAATTGAACAGATTGCTTCAATTCATCCATTTTTCTTAAATGATTCTTCCATGATTCATCAATAATGGCTAATGATATATTCTTTTCAAAATCTTTTATTAAAGTTTCTCCCCTAGATTCGTAAGCTAATTTCAAATCAGAAACAACATTAAGAGTTTTCTTTCCATCGGTAAAAGGAACAACAATTCTTTCAAAATTATTGGAAGGATTCTCATATACATTTTTAATTACTGGAAATACTTTTTCAGCACTTATTTTTATTTTTGAATTGTAATGCTCATAAGCACTTTTGTAGGTTTTGTATGCAATTTCTTCAGATTCTGTTTTTTCAAATTCTTCTTGAGAAAACCGTGAACTCAATGAAAAATATCTAATAATATCAAATTCATAATCTTTATAACTATTCGATATTTTATTATTTTCTACTATTATTTCAGTAGTATCATAAATCATATTAGCTATATCTACTTTTAATCTGTCACCCTCAAGAGCATGTTTTCTTCTTTTATAAATATTTTCTCTTTGTACATTCATTACATCATCATATTCTAATAATCTTTTTCTAATTCCAAAATTATTTTCTTCGACTTTTCTTTGCGCTCTTTCAATTGTTTTAGTCATCATAGAATGCTGAATTACTTCTCCTTCTTCTAAACCCATTTTATCCATCATTTTAGCAACTCTATCGGAACCGAATAATCTCATTAAATTATCTTCTAATGACACATAGAATTGAGAACTTCCTGGATCACCTTGTCTTCCAGACCTTCCTCTAAGCTGTCTGTCTACTCTTCTAGAATCATGTCTTTCAGTTCCGACAATTGCCAAACCTCCATTTAATTTAACTTCTTCATTAATTTTAATATCTGTTCCTCTTCCAGCCATATTTGTAGCAATGGTTACTATTCCAGCATTTCCTGCTTCAGTTACAATATCTGCTTCTTTCTTGTGTAGTTTAGCATTTAAAACATTATGCTTAATTTTTTTTATTGTTAGCATTCTTGCAAGTAGTTCCGATATTTCAACAGATGTTGTTCCAATTAAAACAGGTCTTCCTTCTTTAGATATTTTAGTTACATGTTCAATTACTGCATTGTATTTCTCTCTTTTAGTTTTATAAATTAAATCGTCTTCATCATTTCTAGCAATTGGTCTATTAGTGGGGATCTCTATAACATCTAATTTATAGATATCCCAAAACTCTCCTGCTTCAGTTATTGCTGTTCCAGTCATTCCTGAGAGCTTTTTATACATTCTAAAGTAATTTTGTAAAGTAACTGACGCAAAAGTTTGAGTAGCATCTTCAATCTTTACATTTTCTTTTGCTTCAATCGCTTGATGAAGGCCATCTGAATAACGTCTTCCGTCCATAATTCTTCCAGTTTGTTCATCAACAATTTTCACTTTATTATCCATTACAACATATTCTGTATCTTTTTCAAATAATGTAAACGCTTTTAGTAATTGATTTATGGTGTGTATTCTTTCACTTTTAATTCCAAATTCATTAAATATTTTTTCTTTTTGTTCTACTTCTTTATCTAAATCTAAATTCTGATTTTCAATTTCAGCTATTTCAGTTGATAAATCAGGAAGGATGAAAAAATTTAAATCTTGATTTTCAGTAGATAAACTATCAATTCCTTTATCGGTTAATTCAATTTGATTGTTTTTTTCATCAATAACAAAAAATAGATCTATATCAACTTTTGGCATTTCTCTATTATTATCTTGCATGTAAAAATTTTCAGTTTTTTGTAGTAACTGTTTTACACCCTCTTCACTTAAAAACTTAATTAAGGCAGAAGTTTTTGGTAATCCTCTAAAAACTTGAAATAGATGAAATCCACCATCTTCTTTATTTCCTTCACCAATTAATTTTTTAGCTTTTGAAAGAACTTGAGTTAATAATTGTTTTTGTTTTTGAACAATTGAATTTATTTTTGGTTTTAGTTCGTTGAATTCATGTACATCACCTTTGGGAACTGGTCCTGAAATTATTAATGGTGTTCTGGCATCATCAATCAAAACAGAATCTACTTCATCAACTATTGCGTAGTTGTGTTTTTTTTGTACTAAATCAGACGATTTATGAGCCATATTATCTCTTAAATAATCAAATCCAAATTCATTATTTGTTCCGTATGTTATATCTGAATCATATGCCTTTTTTCTTTCATCAGAGTTAGGACTATAATGGTCAATACAGTCAATAGTAAGACCGTGAAATTCAAATATTGGAGCCATCCAGGCACAATCTCTTTTAGCTAAATAATCATTTACTGTAACAAGATGCACTCCGTTTCCTGTTAAAGCATTTAAATAAACTGGTAAAGTTGCAACAAGAGTTTTACCTTCGCCTGTATGCATTTCAGATATTTTCCCTTTGTGAAGGGCAATCCCTCCAATTAATTGTACATCATAATGTACCATGTCCCATGTGACTTCTTTTCCAGCCGCATTCCATTTGTTAGACCATATTGCATTTTCACCTTCAATTGAAACATATTGTTTTAATGATGAAAAGTCCATGTCAGATTTTGTAGCTTTTACAGAAATAGTAGAGTTTTCTTTAAATCTTTTAGCTGTTTCTTTAACAACGGCAAAAGCTTCCGGTAAAATCTCGTTTAATTTTTCTTCAACTTTTATTGCGGAGGATTCATTTATTTTATCAATTTCTTGGTAAAACTTCTCTTTTTCATTAATATTTTCTGAAGAATTTATTTTTGTCATAAGTTCAGAAATTATTTTATCATAGGACTCTCTAACTGTTGAAATTTGATTTTTAAATTCAATAGTTTTATTCCTTAGTTCATTATGACTTAATAATGACATTTGCTCACCATAACTTAATATGTCTTTAACAATTGATTCGACTTCTTTTAAGTCTTTTTTTGATTTGTTTCCGACAAAAATATTTAACAAAGAATTTATTAAGCTCATCAGTAATTTTTATTATTTCAAATTTAAGCAAAAAAAAAGCCTCATAAGAGACTTTATTTAAGTTTTTAATCTATCTAATATTCATCTTCATTCCATAAATAGTCTTCATCAGTTGGATAGTCAGGCCATATTTCTAATATAGATTCATAAGTCTCCCCTTCCTCTTCTTCAATCTCTTGTAAATTTTCAACAACTTCTAATGGAGCTCCAGTTCTAATTGAAAAATCTATCAACTCATCTTTATTAGCAGGCCAAGGCGCATCACTTAAGTAAGAAGCTAGTTCTAATGTCCAATACATAATTTTAGATTAATAATTTCTGCAAAAATAATTTTTTAATCTAATCACGCAATGTTTTAGACAAAAATTTAATATTTTTTTTTCTTTGTGAAAGAGAATAATATAATTATTAAAAAGAAAAATAATGAAAATCTATAAATAAAATCACCGTATTTTACATAAAAAGTTAATTCATCAGACAGATTTATTTTACCATTTATAATTCCTTTTGTATTGTAGTCCAGTTGATTTACTATTTCTCCTTTTTTATTTATTATAGCAGAAGAACCTGTGTTGGCGCTTCTAGCAATACTTCTTCTAGTTTCTATGGATCTAATTTTAGCATAACTCAAATGTTGTTTATATCCTTGTGATTCACTCCACCAACCATCATTTGTTATTATTGCCAAAAATTGTGCTCCATTTCTTACATATTCTGTTACGTATTCACCATAAATAGATTCATAACATATTATTGGCGCTACTTTTGTTCCATTATTCATTTCAAATACTTCTCTATTGTTCTGCGTTCCTCTCGTACTAACTGTTCCACCAAAATTTAACAAGGTATTTCCTAATAATGGCTCTAATATATTTTTATAAGGCATGTTTTCTACACCAACAACGAGCTTTGATTTGTGATATATTTTAGTTCTCTGATTGTTACTTATAAAAAAACTACTGTTAAAAACATCAATCCAGATACTATCTCTAACTAAATTGGATGATTTTGTTTTTTCATCCTCTCCGTAATAAACTTGATAAAATTGAATCCCAGACAGTAAATCCGATTTATTTTTTTTATTTAAATAACTTTTGAGTGTTATTAAAAATGCACTTTCCTCAAAACTGTCAATGGGATATCCAGGGCTTTCAGAAAAATATGTTTCTGGTGCTATAATTATTTCTGAAGAATAGTTACTAGAGTTAACTAAATCTTTAAAATCATTAATAATAGAAATATTTGTTTTTCCATATTTCTCTTCATAAGGGTCAATATTAGGTTGTAATATTGAAGCTTTTATATAATCAAAATCTTGATTTTGATTCTTGTATATATACATTGAAATTATAATAGGAATAGCTACTGACAATATTGAATAAGAAAACCTGATTACATCAAATTTCTTAGTTTCGATCAAATTTTTATAAACTAAGAAAAAAAGATAATTAACAATTAAGACCCATAGAGATCCACCAAAAGAACCAGTATATTCATACCATTGAATCCATAATATTTTTTCAGAAAAAACATTTCCAAGATTTAACCAAGGCCAGGAAAATTCCCAGTTTAAATGAAATTTTTCAAAGACAATCCATACACATACCCAATAAATTACACTTAATTTGGATGCTACTTTTTTAGAAATGAAACTATAACTAGTAAAAACTATAGCCATTAATAAGCTATTAACTATCACAGCAAATGACATTCCGAAAAAAGTTGAGTAAACCAACCACCAAGTAGCAATGGAGTTCCAAATAAAAAAAGATAAATAAGAAAACAGAAATATTTTAATTAGATTTTTTTTTCTAATTAAATTTTCAAGAAAAAGTAATGGAACAAAACTTATAAAAATCAGAAATGTAAAACCATATGTTGGCCAAGAAAAACCAAGCAATATTCCAGAAAGAACACTATATAAGAGATGATTTTTATTCAAATTAAAAGTAATCTTATTAATTGTTTTGCCAAGTTAGAAAAAAATAAAAAAACTCACCTTACGTAGTTCAATATTAATTAGTATTATTTAAAATTGTAATTTTAAATAATGAAGTTACTTTATTATATACCTAATACACTAACACTTTTAAATCTATTTTTTGGGTGTGTTGCTGTAGTTTATGGATTAAACGGAGACCTTAAAACTTTAGCTTTATTTGTTTTATTAGGAATGTTATGTGATTTTTTTGATGGTTTTTTTGCAAGGTTATTGAAAATAAAATCAAAACTAGGTTCCCAATTAGATTCTCTTTCAGATTTAGTTACATTTGGAATGTCTTCATCTGTTGTGATTTTTGTTCTTTTAAATAATTCTACTTTCATTATTCAAAATAGCCAGAATACTTACATTCAATTAATTCCTTTTTTATCTTTTTTAATTACAATTGCTTCATCTTACAGGTTAGCTAAATTTAATTTAGATGATAACGGCTCTTATTTTAAAGGTTTACCTACCCCTGCCAATGCACTATTGATTGTTTTTATGCCTTTTCTTTTAAATAATGAATTTACTATTCAATACGTTTGGTTATTAGAAAATACATTTTTTCTAATGTTTTTAATTTTTTCTTCTATTTTTTTTCTGAATTGTAAAATAAAAATGTTTTCATTTAAGGCAAAAAGTCTAACATTTGATAATACAAATAAAATAGAATTTCTTTTCTTGTTGATATCTATTATATTATTGATAATCTTTAATCTTGGTGCTTTACCGTTAATTATAATTATATATATAATTATAAATTTATTTAGAATTAAATTCTAAATTTTTTTTTCTGAACTCAAAGTTTTGTCCTAAATAAAGCTTTCTGACCATTTTATCTTCCGCAAGTTCTTCTGGTTTTCCAGCTTTTAAAATATTTCCTTCAAACATAAGATATGTTCTGTCAGTAATTGCTAATGTTTCTTGTACATTATGATCGGTAATTAAAATTCCAATATTTTTCTTTTTTAAATGAGAAACAATTTTTTGTATATCTTCAACTGCAATTGGGTCAACACCGGCAAAAGGTTCATCTAGCAAAACGAATTTAGGATCAGTCGCTAAAGCTCTAGCAATTTCGGTTCTTCTTCTTTCCCCCCCAGATAATAAATCTCCTCTACTTTTTCTTATTCTTTGTAAACCAAATTCTTCAATTAAAGTCTCCATTTTATTTAATTGTTCTTCTTTACTCATTTCAGTTAGCTCTAAAACAGCTTTAATATTATCTTCGACTGAAAGTTTTCTAAAAACAGAAGGTTCTTGAGCCAAATATCCTATTCCTTTCTGTGCCCTAAGGTACATTGGGAAGTTAGTAATATCATAATCATCAATTGATATCGTTCCACTATCTGGCTTAATTAGTCCAACTATCATGTAAAAAGATGTTGTTTTACCAGCTCCGTTAGGACCTAATAATCCTATAATTTCACCTTGATTAACTTCAATTGATATATCATTAACTACTTTTCTTCCTTTGTATGATTTAAATATGTTATTTGCTTTTAATTTCATTTTGAAATTTATATTATTAATATAATATTATTTTTTTTCTTTTCTCAAAACAATTTTAGATATATAAATACTAATTTGATATAAAATAACGATTGGTATAGCTACTATGATTTGACTAGCTATATCAGGTGGAGTTATAATTGCAGAAAGTACTAACACAATAACCAAAGCAAATTTTCTGTATTTTACCATGATTTCAGGTGTCACTAATCCAATTTTTGTTAGAAAGTATATAATTATTGGTAATTCAAAAATTAAACCAGAGGCTATTACAGATGCCCTAATCAACCCAACGTAACTATCCAGGTCAAATTCATTAGTAATTTCGTTACTAACACTGTAGGAGCCTAAGAAGTTTATAGATAATGGAGTAACTATGTAGTAACCAAATAAAACTCCAATAAAAAATAATAAAGATGATATAAAAATAAAACCTCTTGCATTTTTCTTTTCATTTTGATAAAGACCAGGGCTAATGAAGCTCCAGAACTGATATATTACGTAAGGAAATGATATTATAAAACCTGCTGTTATGGAAATCCATATGTGGGCTGAGAATTGACCTGACATAGTTCTGCTTTGAATCGTAAAAGGCATTTCATTTATACAAAAACTTTCGTCTAAACCAATGCTTTTAGAAATTTTGCATAATAAATCGTATGTAAAAAAATCTATATTTTTTGGACCAAAAAGAACATGATTAAAAATGAAATCTTTTGATATAAAAGCGATGCTAGCAGCAATAAGTATAGCAAACACAGACCTGATTAGATGCCATCTTAAATCCTCAAGATGATCTAAAAAAGACATTTCTTGAATATTTGACTTTTTCATTATGAAATTCCTTCGTTTAAAATATTATGCAAATGAATAATTCCAATATATGTTTTCTGATCTTCTACAATTAATTGAGTGATTTTATTTTTATTCATAATTTTTAAAGCCCGTGAAACTAAAATCTCTGAACTTATTTTTTTTGGAGAAGAAGACATTAGGTCTAGAGCTTTTACTGATTTGGAATCTATATTCTTTAAAAAGGACCTTCTAATATCACCATCAGTAATTATTCCTACTGCAATACCGTTTTTTAAAACTGCAGTAGCTCCTAACATTTTTTTCGAAATTTCATTAATAATATTATTAAAATCTTCATTTATATCAACAGATGGTTTTAAATTTTTCCTAACTAAATCTTTTACTTTCAGATGGAGTTCCTTACCTAAAGATCCGCCTGGGTGAAATTTTGCAAAATCATTTTTCTTGAAACCCTTCATTTCAGAAAGACATATTGCAAGGGCATCCCCAACAACCAACTGGGCAGTTGTGCTTGTTGTTGGAGCCAAGTTATTTGGACATGCTTCTTTTTCTACAAAACTATTTATAAAATAGTCACAATTATTTACTAGTAAGGAATTTTTATCAGATGATATAGCTATAAGTTTAACCCCTGTATTTTTTAAAAAAGGTAATAGATTCTTAATTTCAGATGTGTTTCCGCTTTTAGAAATTAGAATTATTACATCATTTTTTTGAATTATTCCTAAATCTCCGTGAACAGCTTCTGCAGCATGCATGAAAATGGATGGGGTTCCGGTAGAATTTAAAGTCGCAACAATTTTCATACCAATTATTGCACTTTTACCAATTCCACTAACAATAACTCTTCCCTCAATAGAATTTATTAATTCTACTATATTTTTAAAATCTTTATTAATAAAACTTGATAATTTTAAAATAGAATTACCTTGTATATTTATGCTGTTTTTAGCAACTTTTATTATATCAAATTTTGAATTCAAAATAGTTTTTTTAATAATCTTTTAATGGTATATTTAATAGACAAAGGTACAAAATACCTTTTTAAAGATAGTAAATGAAGTTAGATTTAGAATTAGAAAAAGAATTAAAAAATTTATTTGGTTTTTCAGGATTTAAAGGAGAACAAAAAAAAATAATTCAAACTATTTTAAGTAAAAAAAGTGCTATGGTAATTATGCCTACTGGCGCTGGAAAATCACTATGTTTCCAACTTCCTGCTTTGCTTTCAGAAGGTACAGCGTTAGTTATCTCTCCTTTAATAGCTCTGATGAAAAATCAAGTAGACGTTTTAAGAGGGATTTCATCTGATGATAGAATAGCTCATGTTTTAAACTCTTCTTTAAATCAAACTCAAATTCAAAATGTAAAAAATGATATTTCAAGTGGAATAACTAAGTTATTGTATGTGGCACCAGAATCATTAGCTAAAGAATCTAACATAAACTTTTTAAGTCAATCTAAAATTTCTTTTTTGGCAGTTGATGAAGCTCATTGTATTTCTGAATGGGGTCATGATTTTAGACCAGAATATAGAAATTTAAATACTATTGTAAATAAAATTAAAAAGAATATACCGGTGATTGCATTAACAGCAACAGCAACACCAAAGGTAAAAGATGATATTATAAAGAACTTAGATATTAATGATGCTAAACTTTTTAATGCATCTTTTAATAGACCAAATCTATTTTATGAAGTTAGAAATAAGACAAATGAGATTAATAAGGATATCATATTTTTTATTAAAAATCGGGAAGGCAAGTCAGGAATTATATACTGTTTGTCAAGAAAAGGTGTTAATGAGTTGTCAGAATTTCTTCAAGTAAACGGAATTAATGCCCTTCCATATCATGCTGGTTTAGAACCCAAAGTTAGAGTCAAAAATCAAGATATGTTTCTTATGGAAGAATGTGATGTTATCGTAGCTACTATAGCTTTTGGAATGGGTATCGACAAACCTGATGTTCGTTATGTAATTCATTATGATATTCCTAAAAGTCTAGAAAGTTATTATCAAGAAACCGGAAGGGCAGGTAGAGACGGAGGAGAAGGACATTGTCTAGCTTTTTACTCATATAAAGACATTGAAAAATTAGAAAAATTTATGTCAGGTAAACCTCTTGCCGAAAAAGAACAAAATCACTCTCTCTTAGAAGAAATGGCAGCTTATTCGGAGACCTCTATGTCTAGAAGAAAGTTTTTACTTAATTATTTTGGAGAAAAATATGATGAAATTAACGGGGAAGGATCTAAAATGGATGACAATATGAAAAACCCTAAAACTAAAATTAAAGTTAACGACCAACTTAAAATAATTATCAATCTAATAATTCAAACAAAAGAACAATATAAAATCAAAGAATTAGTGGGTTGTTTGGTAGGTAAAGAAACTAATTTACTGAGGTCTCATAATATTACTCAAGCTGAATTTTTCGGAACTGGAAAGTCTTTTAATGAGGTTTTTTGGAATTCTTTAATTAGATATATGCTTGTTAATCTAATGCTTGTTAAAGTAACAGAGTCTTACGGAATCATTAAGTTATGTCAAAGTTCACATGACTATTTAAAGAGTCCAACAGATTTTTACATTACTGAAAATCATAATTACGAGGAATCTAACATGCTTAAATCTCAACCTAATTTAATTCAAAAAAGTGTGTTTGATAAAGTTTTGTTTTCAATATTAATTTCCGAAAGAAAAAAAATTGCTAAATCTAAAGGAATTCCTCCTTATGCTATATTTCAAGAATCTTCAATTGAAGAAATGGCAATTAAATATCCAGAATCAGTAAATGAATTAAAAAATATTAATGGTGTAGGTGAAGGTAAAGCTGTTAAGTTTGGGGAGTCCTTTGTTCTTTTAATTAGTGATTATGTAAATGAAAATGATATACAAAGACCCGATGACTTAATTGTAAAAAGTACAGGTACTAATTCCGCTTTAAAACTTTTTGTCATTCAAAGTATAGACAGGAAGATTCAACCTATAGATATTGCCGAATCAAAGGGAATTGAAATTTCTGAACTTATAAAAGAATTAGAAACAATCGTATTTTCTGGAACTAAACTTAATATAAATTACATGATTGATGAAATTTTCGATGAAGAACAGCAAGAAGAGTTATATGAATATTTTATAGATTCTGAATCTGATGATATTAATTTGGCAATTGATGAGTTTGATGGTGATTATGAGGAGTTAGATTTGAAACTTTATAGGATTAAATTTATTAATGATGTTTCTAATTAATATTTTTTTAATTCCAAAGCTTTACTTTATATTGCCGCCTTTTAAAATTCAATCTAAATTAAACTTATGAATGAAGGTATCTATGCTAAAATCATCACTAATAAAGGAGATGTTTTATTATCTCTGCATTATAAATTAACACCAGGAACAGTTGCTAGCTTTATTGGATTAGCTGAAGGTAAAATTGACAACTCATTTAGATCAAAAGATGAACCTTTTTATAATGGATTAAATTTTCATAGAGTAATTCCAGACTTTATGGTTCAAGCCGGTTGTCCTCTCGGAACTGGAACAGGTGATCCTGGTTATAAATTTGATGATGAATTTCATCCAGATTTAAAACATGATAAACCAGGAATTTTGTCAATGGCAAATTCAGGTAAAGCTACTAATGGTAGTCAATTTTTTATAACACATATTCCAACTGATTGGTTAGATAATAAACATACAGTTTTTGGAGAAGTTTGCGAAGGTCAAGATGTCGTTAATAAAATTGAACAAAACGACCTTATGGAAAAAATTGAGATTATTAGAATTGGAAAAGATGCTCAGAAATGGAGTTCTGTTGATGTATTCGATCAATTTAAAAATAAAAATGAAAAAGAATCATCTAATTTAATTCAAAAAGAAAATGAAATCGTTAAAGAAATATCAAAAGGTTTTGAAGAAACGAAATCTGGTTTAAAATATATGATTTTAAATGAAGGAAAAGGAGATAGTCCTTCATCTGGAGATTTAGTTAAGGTTCATTATAAAGGTCAGTTATTGGATAAAACTGTTTTTGATTCATCACATAAGAGAAACGAACCCATTGAGTTTAAATTAGGGATAGGCCAAGTGATTCCTGGTTGGGATGAAGGTATAATGTTGCTTAAAAAAGGAGGTAAGGCTAAATTTATTATTCCTCCAGATTTAGCTTACGGAGTAAGTGGGGCTGGAGGTGTAATTCCACCTAATGCAACTCTAATTTTTGAAGTTGAGCTGATTTAGTTTTTCCATTTAATATTACATCCTATACTGGGTTTTTGGTTTTCAGGTATTTTTTTTAAATTCAAAATACAATCAAAAACTTCCCTAATATCCTTTCCATTTACTGGTATATTATTTCCTGGTCTAGAATCGTCAAGCTGTCCTCTATAAATTAATTTTTTATTTTTATCGAAAACATAAAAATCTGGTGTACATGCTGCATCATATTCAATTGCAACTTGTTGATTTTCATCAAATAAATATGGAAAAGTATAACCTTCATTAGAAACAACCTGGCTCATCTTTTCAGGTGAATCCTCAGGATAATTTATTATATCGTTACTAGAAATAGCTATAAAAGAAATTCCTTTTTTTTGGTAGTATTTTGCCATTTCTACAATTTCTTTATTGATGTGAACAACAAAAGGGCAATGATTACATATAAACATTATTAATGTACATTTTTCACCAAAAAGATCATTGGATTTTAATATTTTTTTTGAGTTAGTATCATACAGTTCAAATGCTGGTGCATTAAATCCAATTGGGACCATATTTGAGGGAGTTCTAGCCATTGTTAAATTTTTTTCAAATTTAAATTGAATTTTTTATAAATTACCTATTATTAATTAATTATGCTTGATATTATTAATTTTTTTTGAAAATGTAAGCTCAGTTCAGAGAACAGTTATTCTTGTTAGTGGTATAACTTTCTTCTGGTCTATAGAATCTATTATCCCTTTATTTAATTTTAATTACAAGAATTTTAAGCACGCACTTCCTAATTTATTTTTCACTTTTACTACTATTATTGTTAATTTCTCTCTAGCTTTCCTTCTTTTAAATACTTCAGATTGGGTTATTGCTAATGATTTTGGAATTTTAAATTGGATTAACAACTCCTTAATTATAAATTTAATATAGGCATTCTACTGTTAGATCTAATAGGAGCTTATTTGCCTCATTATGCTCAACATAAGGTTAAATTCTTGTGGAAAATACATTTGGTTCATCATACTGATCATAACGTCGATACAACTATAGTCAATAGACATCATCCTTTTGAAAGCGTAGTAAGGTTCGTATTCACTCTTTTAGGATTAGTTGTTTTAGGGGTTAATATGTGGCTTATTTTCTCATACCAATCTCTTTCTTTTATTTCTGCCCAATTTTACCCATGCAAATATCAATATAAATCCTAAGCTGGATAAGTTATTAAGTTATATAATTGTAACTCCTAATATGCATAAAGTTCATCATCACTACAAAATGCCATATACAGATTCAAATTATGGAAATATTTTTTCTTTCTGGGATCATTTGCTAGGTACTTTTATAAAAATTAAATCCTACCAAAATAATTTAAGGTTTAGATACCTTTTTCAATAAAAAAAGATAATGAGAGTATTAAAAGTTTACTTTACAGACCATTTGAAAAGTCTAAATTAACAATCGATAAGTAACCTACATTAAATCTGAAAAGAAAATAGCATTCATCATTAATTTATTGGTTCCATACCAGAAAGCCCTAAAATTAGAGTTATCAGTGAAGATTGTTACCTTTCCTTTTTTTAAACTATAAACTGCAAATGGCCTAGAGTTTTTCATGGACTTTAAGTTCTCTTTAGAAATGTATCCACTAATAAGTGGGTCATTTGTGTATTTGATTGGATTATTATATCCAATTGAGTCATTTTTAACATAAATATTTGTATTCCTAAATACAGATAGAGTATTGTTATAATAACCGTAGTTAATTGGATGAGATTTGTCTAGTTCAACTTTGAAAATAGCGCCACTTGTTAATTGAGCTCCATAATGTTGACTTTTATCTTTAAATTTTAGATTTTTTGTTGAGGAAGTATTCTTGTTTAATTCTAGTTTAATAAAATCTTTTTCAATCAACCATTTTATAGAATTTCTATAACCTATTAGATTCCCACCTTGTTCAACCCATTCTTTAATTTTTTCTATTGATCTTTTATCCAAATCGTACCTGCCGTTTACCATTATTATGGTATTGTATTTTGAAAGATTATAATTTAAAATATTTGATTTTTTAATTTTAGTTATTGGCATTTCGTATCTGGTATCTAATAAATGCCACACTTCTCCAGCATCATAACTCGTAACACCCTCTCCAACAATTATTGCAACTTTGGGTTTAGGAACATTAATAAAGTCATTACTACCTAAATCAATTCCATTTGTACTACTCGATTTAAAACCAAAAAAATCAACACCGCTTTCTTTACTAAGTAATTTTAATTTTTTATTAATTTCATTTGGACTTAAATTTTGATTTTGCATAGATATTAATAAAGTTCCATAGTCAAACAATTTAGAGTCTATTGAAAATCTTTTAGTACCAACTTTTACTCTAATACCAGAGTTTAGTAATTTAAACAATACTTTTGGAGAGTAATAATCGCTCCATTCGAACAAGTAAGCGTATTCATTATTATTAATTACTTTTCCCCTCGGCTTAACCATTGTTAATTTTTCTATTTTTTCTTTAGAAAAGTAATTTGTGTAATCAAGATTGAAAGAATGTAAAAATGACCAAGCAGAAACGTCATAAAACAAACTGTCTTCAAAACTTTTTCTTTTTTCAAACATTCCTTCAATTAATCTAATTTTATTTTGATTTTTAGGAACTAATATAGAATTACTTGAAGTATATTTCACATCATTAACCGTAATGTCTTCAGAAATTTTATTTGTAATTATATTATGTTTTTTGAGGATTTTATAAAATTCAAAAAGTTTTGATTTATCTCTTTGGTCAGTAATTAAATAATAATTATTTTGTTGATTTTTGGCTTCTTTTTTTGATTCTTTAAAAAAGTTTGATTGATATTCAAGCAGAGTACTTTTCATTGATATAGCTGCTTCTAATGTAGACAGAGATGTGGTCAATTGATTTTTAATTGTAAAAGGAAATGATAATAATCCATTTATACTTTGTTGTAAATGCCCTCTTGAACTAGCTTGTTCAAATAAAATACCTATACTTCCGTTAATGTCAGGAAATGTAGATCCTTTACCAAAATAAAAATCATCATAGTCTTCTTCACTATAAAATAAAGATCCTATTTCACTAAGTTTTTTCTCGTGAAATTTTCCAATTTTTGATGTTAATAATTGATTTTTTTTAGGAGTAAGAGGATTTACCCTTGATGGAATACCAGGTTGGTAGAAGAATGTAGAATTTGTACCCATTTCATGGTGATCAGTTAAGATATTTGGAGACCACTTGTGAAATGTTTTTATTCTAGCTTCAGATTCTGGTAATTGGACAGGAAGCCAGTCACGATTCATATCAAACCAATAATGATTTGTTCTACCTCCAGGCCAATTCTCATCAAATTCTCGATCATAATTATCTGGATTTAGTTTATAACTTTTATTGGTATTTACCCAATGAGCAAATCTTTGTAATCCATCAGGATTCATAGAGGGATCGATTAAAATAATACTATTATCTAATGCATTTAACAAATCTTTGTCCTTTGATGCTGCAAGGTGATATGCATAAAGCATTGCAGCATTACTTCCGCTTGGTTCATTTCCGTGAATAGAGTATCCTTGATAAATTACAACAGGCATATTAGAAAAATCTTTAATTTCATTTCCTGTATTTAAACTCAAATGCTCTCTTCTAATGGAATCTAAATTTAATTGATTAGTTTTTGATGTAATAGTTAACAACACAAGAGGTCTTCCTTCGTATGTTTCTCCTGTGTTAGTTATAGATACTCTTTCTGAAGATTCTGCTAAAGCAAACATGTACTGAACCAATCGATCGTGACTAATATGAGAATTACCAATCTCTTTGTTTCCTAATGTAAATTCACTAGGTTTAGGAATATCTGGAATATATGAACTATGGTTTTTTAAAAAATATGATAAATCATAATTGTTTTGTGAAAAAGATACTAAACTAACCAACAATAACAAATAGTTTAATAATTTCATCCTAATTTAATTTTTATATGTCATCAAAATCAACCTCTGTGAAGTTTTCTTTTGAGCCAGACTCTTTATTTTCTTCTGAGCTAGATTGATTATCTTCCTTTACAAAATCTTTTTGATGTCTGTCACTAATTACTTCTAAACCTTTTTCATCGACTATATATTGAGTCATTTCTTTTAGAAGGTTTTTAAACCCCTCAAAATCCTCTTTATATAAATATATTTTATGTTTTTTAAAATAAAAACTACCGTCTTCATTTGTGAATTTTTTACTTTCTGAAATAGTTAAATAGTAATCATTGGCTTTAGTTGATCTAACGTCAAAAAAGTAAGTTCTTCTTCCAGCTCTTAGGATTTTTGAATAAATATCCTCAGCTTCATTATATTTTCTTTCTTCCATCTAATAATATTTTATGTTCAAAAATGAAGAAAAAAAATAAACTCACCAAATAATAAATAATTTCTTTTACTTAGATTGCTTTAATAGAGTTTTAGAATAGTAACCATTTTTTTTAATTAATTCATGATGTGACCCATATTCTAATACTTTTCCATTGTTAATTATTAAAATCTTATCACAGTTCTTAGCTGAAGAAATTCTGTGTGTAGCAATAATCAAGGTTATATTCTTACTGATATTATTGATATTTGATAAAATTTTCTCCTCAGTTTCTGTATCGACAGCAGATAAACTATCATCTAAAATTAATATTTTTGGTCTTTTAATTATTGCTCTTGCAATAGCTAGTCTTTGTTTTTGCCCTCCGGATAGGTTAACTCCTCTTTCTCCAAGCAACGTTTTAAAACCGTCTTTAAACATATCTATATCGCTTGATAGACATGCGTTTTTAGCAGCAATCTCAACTTCATTTAAAGATGCATTGTTTTTACCAAACTTTATATTTTTTTCAATAGATTCAGAAAATAGAAATGTAGACTGAGGCACATAGCCAATTGAATTTTTTAGTTCTTTAATATTAATGTTTTTGATATTTGTATTATCAATTAATATTTCCCCATTTATAGGATCATATATCCTACACAACAATTCAAGCAATGTAGTTTTACCTGAACCAATATCTCCCATTATTGCTAATGATTTTCCCTTTTTAACAGAGAAAGAAATATTTTTGCATGCATTTATTTGGGTTTCAGGATAAGTGAACTCAATATTTTTAAATTCAATTTTACCTTCAATTTTAATATTGTTTTTAGAACAATCAACTATGCTAGATTTAGTTTTAAGGAATTCATTAATTCTTTTTTGAGAGGCTTCTGCTTGCTGAATAATTGATGTTACCCATCCCACTGTAGCAACAGGCCAAGTTAACATATTAACATAAATAATGAATTCAGCCAAAACCCCCAATTCAATTTCATTATTCATGTATTGTCTTCCTCCAATAAATACAACCAAAATATTACTGATTCCAATTAATAAAATCATTAATGGAAAAAACCATGCTTGAATTTTAACTAATGACATGTTTTTTTCTCTACTAGTATTTGCTAGTTTATTTAACTCTTTATTAATATTATTTTCAACAGTATAGGTTTTGATTATTTTAACACCGCTGAAAGATTCTTGAGTATAGGTTGTTAGTTTCGACAGGTATTCCTGAACTGTTTTACTTTTCAAATTGATAATAATACTTATTTTATAAATTATAAAAGAAAGAATAGGAAGTGGTATTAATGTATACATTGTGAGTTTTGGAGCTACGCTAATCATGTAAGAGATTACAATTGTAAAAAGGGCAAATGTATTTATTGTGTACATAATAGCAGGTCCAATATACATTCGTACTTTACTAACGTCTTCACTTATTCTGTTCATTAGATCTCCTGTTCGATTGTTCTTGTAAAAATCAAAACTAAGAGTTTGGTACTTTTTATATATTTCATTTTTCAAATCAAACTCTATATACCTTGATACGTTAATTAGCATCTGTCTCATTATGAAAGTGAAAATCCCCGCAATTATGGCAGATACCACAATCATCAAAATATTGGATAAAAGTTTTTTTTTAACAATAACTAGCTCAATATCAGATGAAAAAAGATAGTTTTCTATTAAAGTTATTGAATCTCCAATGAGATTTGGGGCAACTAATGCAAATATTCTAGCAATAATGGTAATAAAGATTCCTATTATTATTTTGAATTTGTACTTAAGAAGATACTTGTTTAAATGTTTTAATTCAACCATTAATAATTAAAGCTTCAAATATACGTTAATGAGTATTTAAATCTTTGCAGAATTCTAGGGATTTTTAAAAAAATAAAATTAATTTTACAAAATTAAATTTATTAAAGTTCTTTTAAAATGTTAAATAGGCGCCAATTGAGGTTGAAGGTGATGGAGGTTGTATATGCCTATGAAAAATCAATTGAAAAAGACATTGATTTTCAGCTAAATTATTTTTTAAACTCCAACAAAAAATTTTATCATTTATACATTACTATCTTATCAATTTTTAGAAGTATTTATGTGCATTCGGTTCAATGTAATGACCAAAACTCAAAAAAGTTTTTAAAAGATGAAACAAATCTTTTCTACTTAAAATTTTCAAAAAATACATTTTTAAAAAAACTATCTTTTGATAAAGTTCTCGAAAATCAAATAGTCGAATTTAAAATAGATATTTTTGAAAAACATCCAGAATATTTGATTTCACTTTGGAAAAAAATTGAAGAAAGTAAATTGTTTTCTGACTATATTAACAATAAAGATCATTCATTTGAAAAAGACAAATTTTTCACAGTCAATTTATTTAAAAAAATTATTGCTTTAGATGATAAGTTATATGAATTTTTTGAGGACACGGAAATATCTTGGATTAATGATTTGCCCTTGGTAAATAGCTTGGTGTTAAATACTTTTAAAAAAATTCAAAAAAGATCAAGAAAATCCCCTCTTTTGATTAAGTTATATAAAAATGATGAAGATGCTGAGTTCGGTGTAAAATTAATTAAAGATATTATATTTAATAACGATATGTTGATGGTAGAAATTGACAAAGCAACATCAAATTGGGATAATGAAAGAATAGCACAAATAGATTTAATTCTATTGAAAATGTGTTTAACCGAATTTTTATTTTTCAATTCTATTCCAGTAAAGGTTTCCATTAATGAATATTTAGAGTTAGCAAAGGAATATTCAAGTCCAAAAAGCAACATTTTTATTAATGGTATAATGGATACTATTTCTAAACAACTTATTAAGAATGGTAGAATAAAAAAAAATAAAAGAGGTTTACAATAATTCACTAATTTTGAAAAATATAAATTTTAAATTATGAACAACAAAAACATTAAAGTATCGATAGTGGCATTTGTAATTGCCTTTACAATTTCTTTTTCATTAACATCCTGTAATGCTGATCCTTCAAAAAAAATTAAATCTGAAAATGTAGAATCTTCTCAAAAAAGAGTTAATGCTGTTTTTGATTATCCTACAATTGAATTCGACAAAACTAATCATGATTTTGGTGAGATAAGAGATGGTGATATAGTAGAAACTGTTTTTACTTTTACAAATTCTGGCAGTTCTGATTTAAAAATATTAAATGCTTCGGGAAGTTGTGGTTGTACCGTACCTGAATATCCAAAAGATACTCCAATTAAGCCAGGTGAATCTAGTGTTATTAAGGTAAAATTTGATTCATCAAATAAGCCAGGTATGCAAAGAAAAACCGTTACACTAGTTACCAACACGTCTAAAGGAAAAGAGCTAATAAACATTAAAGCTTTTGTTTTACCAAAAAATAATTAATATGGATAATTCTTTCAATTCAATGCCATTAATTTTAATGTTAATAGGTTTTTTCTTTCTAATGATTTACCCCCAAATGAGAAAGCAAAAAAAAGAAAAAAAGTTTCTTTCTAATTTGAAAATTGGGACCAGGATTGTTACAAAAAGTGGCCTTCACGGTAAAATAGTTGAAATTAAAGATGGGAGTGAGTCATGTGTTATTGAAACTATGGCTGGCAAAATAAGATATGAAATATCTGCTATCTCTCTAGAAATGAGCAATAAATTAAATAAAAAATAGTTGATAATTATCAAAAGCTAGATGTATAAAACGCTTTTAAAACCTATTCTTTTTTCAATTGATCCAGAAAAAGTTCATGATATAACTTTTTTTTTAATTGCTATATTTTTTAAAATTCCACTTGTTAAGTTTTTTGTTTCAAAAATATTTAGTTCTCAAAATCATCTATTAGAAACCGAATTGTTTGGAATAAAATTTCCTAATCCAGTAGGTTTAGCCGCTGGTTTTGATAAAAACGCTAAATTATATAAAGAGTTTTCATGTTTTGGTTTTGGTTTTATTGAAATAGGCACTGTAACTCCTATCGCTCAAGAGGGTAATCCTAAAAAAAGATTGTTTAGATTAATAAAAGATGATGCTATTATTAATAGGATGGGTTTTAATAATGATGGGGTTGATAAGGTAGTTGAGAGGCTGAAGACCAATAAAAATATTATTGTAGGCGGAAACATTGGGAAAAATAAAATTACTGAAATTAGTAGCGCTGTTAATGATTATTTAATTTGCTTTGAAAAACTATTCCCACACGTTCATTATTTTGCCATAAATGTAAGTTCTCCAAATACTGAAAATCTCAGAGATTTACAGCACAAAGAATCTTTAAAGTTCCTTTTACAAGCAATTCAAAAAAAAAATAATTCTTACCCATCACCAAAACCTGTCTTACTTAAAATTGCTCCAGATCTTTCAGAGAATGAGCTTATGGATATTGTAGATGTAGTAGTAGAAACATCAATTGACGGGATTATTGCTACAAATACTACTACATCTAGAGAAGACTTAAGTTCATCTGAGGATTTAATTAATGAAAAAGGTGGTTTAAGTGGAAAGCCACTTTCAAATAAATCTATTGATGTTATAAAGTTTTTACATGAAAAAAGCAAGGGAAGTATTCCTATTATTGGAGTGGGTGGGATAATGAATCCTAAAGATGCAATTGATAAAATAAAAGCTGGTGCATCACTAATTCAGCTATATTCAGGTTTTGTTTATGGAGGTCCAGCAATAGTTAAGCAAATAAATAATGCAATACTAGATTATAGATTAAATCAATAGTTGTTTTTTTTTATATTTATAATAAAACATCAATTTGGAAAATATAGATAATTACATAGCCAAATCTTCAAAAGATTATAATAATCTTTATAAAGAAAGTATAAAAAACCCTGAATCTTTTTGGGAAAAGATTGCTTCTACTTTTTCTTGGAAAAAGAAATGGAATAATGTATTGTCTTATGATTTTAATAAACCAGAATTTAAATGGTTTGAAGGAGGTAAACTTAATATAACTGAAAATTGTTTAGATAGACATCTAATTGAAAGAGCTGATCAAACTGCAATTTTATTCGAACCAAACAATCCAGAGGAAGAATCTAAAAAAATCTCTTATAAAGAATTACATCAAAAGGTTTGTGAGTTTTCTAATGTATTAAAAAACAACAAAGTAAAAAAAGGTGATAGAGTTTGTATTTACATGCCAATGGTTCCAGAGTTAACCGTGGCAGTTTTAGCATGTGCTAGAGTAGGTGCAGTGCATTCAGTTGTTTTTGCAGGTTTTTCAGCAACAGCTTTAGCTGCAAGAATTAATGATTCACAATGTAAAATGTTAATTACAGCAGATGGAAGTTTTAGAGGAAATAAGACAATAGCTCTTAAAGAAATTGCCGATAAAGCACTTTTAGACTGTAAAACCATAGATACTACTATTGTATTGAAAAGAACCGGTCAAAAAATATTGATGAATCCTAATGAAAAGTGGTGGCATGATGAAATATTGAAGGTTGATGATAGTTGTCCTGCAACTGAAATGGACTCTGAAGACATGCTATTTATACTTTATACATCTGGATCTACTGGGAAACCAAAAGGAATGGTCCATTCATGTGGGGGATACATGATTTATACAGCTTATACTTTTTTAAATGTATTTCAATATAAACCTAATGATGTTTATTGGTGTACTGCCGACATTGGATGGATTACAGGTCATAGTTATATTGTTTATGGACCATTATTGTGTGGAGCAACGTCTGTAATGTTTGAGGGAGTTCCATCTTACCCAAATTACGATAGGTTTTGGAATATCTGTGAAAAACATAAAATTACACATTTTTATACAGCTCCAACTGCCATAAGAGCTTTAGCAAAACATCCATTAAGCTTTGTTCAAAATTCTAATTTATCTTCATTGAAAGTACTGGGTTCTGTTGGGGAGCCTATCAATGAGGAAGCATGGAACTGGTATAACGTTAACATTGGTAAAAAGAAATGTCCCATAGTAGATACTTGGTGGCAAACAGAAACGGGTGGAATCATGTTGTCCTCATTAGCAGGAATTACTGATCAAAAACCAACCTTTGCTACTAAGCCAATGATTGGAATTCAACCAGTTCTTTTAGATTCTAGTGGAAATGAAATAAATGAAAAAAATAAGGATGGAATTTTAGCAATTAAATTTCCTTGGCCATCTATAGCTAGAACTATTTATGGTGATCACAATCGTTATAAAAATGTATATTTCTCAGCTTATCCTGGTTATTATTTTCCCGGAGATGGTGCTTTGATTGACAACGAAAATAATTATAGAATAACAGGAAGGGTTGATGATGTAGTGATAGTTTCAGGACATAATTTAGGTACCGCTCCTATAGAAGACGCTATAAATCAACATCCCAATGTTGTTGAAAGCGCTGTTATTGGATATCCTCATGAAATAAAAGGCAATGCTTTAAGAGCATTTGTAATACTTATGAAACCCGAAGATAACATACAAATCAAAGATGAGATAAAAGCCTTAGTTTCTAAAACCATTGGCCCCATAGCGAAGCCAGATATAATTCAAATTGTACCGGGATTACCAAAGACTAGAAGTGGTAAAATTATGAGAAGAATTCTAAGAAAAATAGCTTCAGATGAAATCGATAATATTGGTGATGTATCTACTTTGTTAAACCCAGAAGTTGTAGATCAAATTATAAATGACTCTAATATTTAATCAAAGTAGCTAAAATTTTCCCCCTCTTTTATTGTTAAAAGAGTTTCATAAATTAATTTAATTACGTTTTCAACATCAGTTTTGTTTACCATTTCCACTGTTGTATGCATGTATCTTAGAGGAAGTGAAATTAATGCTGATGCAACTCCTCCATTACTGTAAGCAAAAGCGTCAGTATCAGTTCCTGTGCTTCTTGAAGACGCATGTCTTTGAAAAGGAATTTTGTTAGACTCAGCTGTTTCAATAATTCTTTCTCTTAATTTGTTTTGGATTGCAGGTGCGTAAGAAATTACTGGCCCGGCACCCATTGTATTATCCCCTTGGGATTTTTTATTAATCATAGGCGTAGAAGTATCGTGACAAACATCTGTAACTATAGCAATATTAGGTTTGATTCTTTGAGTGATCATTTCAGCTCCTCTTAATCCAATTTCTTCTTGAACTGAATTAGTAATATACAATCCAAAAGGTAATTTTTTCTTATTTTCATTCAATAGTCTAGCAACTTCTGCTATCATAAAACCACCTGCTCTATTGTCTATAGCTCTACAAACAAACTTATCTTTGTTTAGAATATGGAATTTGTCTGGATATGTTATCACGCAACCTACGTGAACTCCCATTTTTAAAACTTCTTTTTTATCTTTTGCTCCAATATCAATAAAAATAGTATCCATACTTGGTTGTTCTTCTTTTCCAGGTTTTCTAGTGTGAATTGCTGGCCATCCAAAAACTCCTTTTACTACTCCTTTTTTAGTATGAATATCTACCCATTTTGAAGGTGCAATTTGGTGATCACTTCCTCCATTTCTTATCACATATATAAGGCCATTTTCAGTAATGTAATTTACATACCAAGATATTTCGTCAGAGTGTCCCTCTATAACTACCTTAAATTTAGCTTTTGGATTGATAACACCAACAGCAGATCCATAAGTATCTGTTATGAATTCATCTACATATGGTTTTAGGTAATTCATCCATATTTTTTGTCCTTCCCATTCGTAACCAGTAGGCGATGGATTGTTTAGGTATTTTTCTAAAAATTTAATAGATTTTTGATTCAGAATGTTTTTTGTAGCCATTATAAATAATTTGAATGTAAAACTACGTAAATACTTAAAAAAAAATAATATTAATATGTAAATTTGTTAAATGAAGTTTTTATGTTTGATTTGTTTAATAATGTGTAATTATATTAACTCTCAAATTCTTCCTTCTTACCAAGCTACTCATTATAAAAAATCATCTGAGGCTGGTGGATATTGGGATCCTTCTGAAAAAGCTAGTTGCATAACTTTATCAAATTCTAATTCTACTGCTTTTGAAGATAATTGTACAGGTGGATATGCAAACTGGCATACTGTTTATAATTCAGATGGGGTAAGTTCTGGAACTAAGGAATGGGAAATAACTGTTAATGCTTGGGATAATGATGGTACTAATAGTTTTGATGTGCTTATTGGGGTTTCAAGTGTAATGATATATGAGGATTCCCTTTTCTCTCAACCTGCGGATTGTAATTCGCCAACTGGTTTTGCATATATTTTACAGAACGGAAAAAAAGTAAATGGGTGTACAGTAGAATATTATGGATCTTCTTACAATGTAGGAGATGTTATAAAAATCTCCTTGAACATGAACAATAGAGAGCTTACTTTTTATAAAAATGGAATTAGTCAGGGAGTTGCATACACTGTAACATCTGCTAGCACATATTATTTAGCAGTTTCGTTTACAAATGGGTCTCAAGGAAAAGTAACTATTACAGGTTGATTCATATGAAATATTTTCTTTTGTTTTTAATGCTTTTTAATTTAACCCTTTCCTATTCTCAAGAAAAAAACTACAAAGATTTAGAGGTTCTTATAATGATAGAGGGCGATTCCATTGCAACTAAAGCTATAAATTTAAGTGAAATCACCATGTATCCTGCACTCACATTTGACACTATGGAGGATAAGGTCAGGTATTACACAATAAAAAGAAAAACCTTAAAAGTTTATCCATATGCCGTTCTTGCCTCAAAAAGACTTGAAGAATTAAACAAAAGGCTTCCATTAATTAAGAATAGATCTAAAAAAAAGAAGTATACAAAAATAGTAGAACGTTTTATAGAAAAAGAGTTTTCAGTAGAGTTGAAGAAATTAACCAGAACAGAAGGTCAAATATTGATTAAGTTAGTTTATAGGGAAACAGGTGAGACTGTATATAAATTAATCAAAAAACTAAGAAATGGATTTAGAGCCTTCTCTTACAACTCATTAGCTAAACTTTTCGATATTTCTATAAAAAAAGAATACAATCCAGAGAATATTCCAGAAGATGCTATTATTGAGGATGTTTTAAAAAGAGCTTATGCGGATAAGTCTATAAAATTGTCTTTAAAAGACAAGTAAAACGGATTTTTTTTATATATATTATATGGGGGAAATCACTTCTAATTATAAATTAATGTATTTTTTATAATTAAAGTTTGTGGGATTCAAAAAGCAGTGTATATTTGCACTCGCATTACAAAAGTAGTAATCATTAAGTTCATTGAAAATATTGAGATAGACAGCGTAAAATTATGTTTACATAATTTATGAATTAAGTAAAACCATTTTGAGTTCAATTCCAAGTCAAATTTAAGTTGTTAAAATTATTTAAAGTTTTACAATGAAGAGTTTGATCCTGGCTCAGGATGAACGCTAGCGGCAGGCCTTATACATGCAAGTCGAACGGTAACATTGGTGCTTGCACCAGATGACGAGTGGCGCACGGGTGCGTAACGCGTATGCAACCTACCTTTTACTAGAGTATAGCCCAGAGAAATTTGGATTAATCCTCTATAACATCTTTAAATTTCATGATTTTTAGATTAAAGTTTTAATGGTAAAAGATGGGCATGCGTCCTATTAGTTTGTAGGTGAGGTAACGGCTCACCTAGACTACGATAGGTAGGGGCCCTGAGAGGGGGATCCCCCACACTGGTACTGAGACACGGACCAGACTCCTACGGGAGGCAGCAGTAAGGAATATTGGACAATGGACGAAAGTCTGATCCAGCCATGCCGCGTGCAGGATGAAAGCCCTATGGGTTGTAAACTGCTTTTATACAGGAAGAAAAACTCCGACGTGTCGGAGCTTGACGGTACTGTAAGAATAAGGATCGGCTAACTCCGTGCCAGCAGCCGCGGTAATACGGAGGATCCAAGCGTTATCCGGAATCATTGGGTTTAAAGGGTCCGCAGGCGGTCTTTTAAGTCAGAGGTGAAAGCCTACAGCTCAACTGTAGAACGGCCTTTGAAACTGAAAGACTTGAGTTATTGTGAAGTGGTTAGAATGTGTGGTGTAGCGGTGAAATGCATAGATATCACACAGAATACCGATTGCGAAGGCAGATCACTAACAATATACTGACGCTCATGGACGAAAGCGTGGGGAGCGAACAGGATTAGATACCCTGGTAGTCCACGCCGTAAACGATGGATACTAGCTGTTCGTCTAACATTGGTTAGATGAG
>CAJIYP010000001.1:497500-619334 GCA_905181705.1 Cryomorphaceae bacterium BACL29 MAG-121220-bin8
TATACACTATGACCAATGATTTTAAAATGATTGCTAAAACCTTTTTTGGTTTTGAAGCTATTTTAGCTGATGAGCTTTTAAAATTAGGTGCGAAAAATATTCAAAAAGGAGTCAGAAATGTTAGTTTTTATGGAGATTTAGGATTTTTGTATAAATCTAACCTTTATTTAAGATCAGCTATCAGAATTTTAAAACCTATTAATTCTTTTTCAATTAATGATGAAAAAGATCTTTATAGTTCTGTTTTTAATTTTAATTGGGAAGATTATATTTCAATTGATAACACCTTTTTAATAGAATCTGTTCTTAACACGGATTTTTTTTCTCACTCCCTTTATGTTTCTCAGAGGGTAAAAGATGGTATTGTTGATAGATTTAGAAAACTATATAATAAAAGACCTAATGTAGATACTGAAAATCCTGACTTCAGAATTAATATTCATATAAGTGAAAATACTTGTAATATCTCCTTAGATTCATCTGGAAAGCCTCTTAATCAAAGAGGCTATCGTTCTGAAACTAATATTGCTCCAATTAATGAAGTTTTAGCTGCTGGAATTGTCATGCTTAGTAATTGGGATTGTAAATCAGATTTTTTAGATCCTATGTGTGGAAGCGGAACTCTATTAATTGAAGCAGCAATGTTTGCCACTAACTATCCTGTAAATATAAAAAGGGAAAATTTCTCTTTTAAAAATTGGAATGATTTCGATGTAAACCTATTGGAAATGATTAAAAACTCTGTTCTCAAAAAAGTTAAACCTTTTAATTATAAAATTTTAGGTTATGATAAAGCTCCATCTGCTATCTTGAAATGCAATCAAAATATTATTAACTCTGGGTTTGAGAACATAATTCAAGTTGCAGAAAATAATTTTTTTGAAACAAAAAAAAATAACGATGAGTTTCTACATGTACTGTTTAACCCGCCTTATGGTGAAAGACTTAAAATAGATATACAATCATTTTATAAACAAATTGGAGATACATTAAAAACAAATTATTCAAATTCACACGCATGGTTTATAACTTCTAGTTTAGAAGCATTAAAGTATGTTGGCTTAAGACCATCTAGAAAAATAAAATTATTTAATGGAAAATTGGAGAGTAGATTAGCTAAATATGAAATTTATGCTGGATCGAAAAAAACACATAAAAAACTAAACAAATAATTTCATTACTTTTTCTTCTTATATATTGGAATATGATAAAAAATCGAATACGAAATACCCACTCCAAAGTTATTTTCTTCTAACACTTTATTGAAACCAGGTATATATAGATTATTAAAATTTTCAGGACTTTCTTGATTTAATAATCTATTTAACCTTAAGTTTAAACCCACATATGTATTTGTTAATACCTCAGCGTTAAAGCCTAATACTAACTCAGCCCAACTAGCAGTTAAGCTATTGTAATCAGTTATATTATTTACTAGATTTTGATTCCAATAATTATCGAGATCGTATATAGTATAGGAATTTAATTTATGATTAAATTTACCTAGACCATACCTAAAACCAACATATATTTCGTTATTTAAACCTTTTCTATTTTTATAAACATTATAGTTAACTCCTAATTTTAAAAATGTTCCTTCTGTTTTAAAGTCCAACACTTCATTAGTTATTTTTTTTTCTTCACTTCCAAATTCAGCAGCTATAAATAGTTTTTCTAGAATTCTATAATCCCCTGTGATTACTAAGCCTTTATAGTCACTTTCAGTTAACATTCTGATTTGCTTACTAATATCTATTCCTAGTTTTATTCCATATGTATTGTTAATTGGAATACTATCAGAGACAGCGTTTTCTTGAGAAAAAAGGTTTGTAGTAATTGTTGCCAATAATATACTAATGAAATATTTTAACATGTATAGCTTTTTCGTCATTAATAGCTGAGTTTATTATTTCTGATTTGACTACCCAATTAATACTATCATTTTCTATAATAATTTTATCTAAATCATAGTTCGAAATATAACCACAAGCTCTACTTATATAAATATGGTTGTATTGGTAGTTAATTAGAACATGATCATTATTGCCAGAATTTTTTATATTCTCTTTAGAATTTTTAATAAAAGAATAACTAGTGATTTTTTCTAAATTCATTAATGGAATTGCAATAGAGTCAGTTGTTTGAAAAAGATAAGGTAATTCACTATTTATTCCCTGAATTTTGAGATCATAAACTTCTTTTTTTAAACCGGAAGATGCATCGTAAAATCCAATAATTAGCTTAGGTGTATCTGGGATTGATGTTAAACAAATATCATCAGGTTCACATGAACTAATAAAAGAACCAATTAAGAATATAATTATAATTTTTTTCAATTTACACTAATTTTTATAGCTCAAAAGTACAATATTTTCTACATGATCTGTTTGGGGAAACATATCAACAGGTTGAATTTTTATTATCTTATATTTTTCTTTTAACAATTCCAAGTCTCTGTATTGAGTAGAAGGATTACAACTTACATAAATAATTTTTTTGGTTTTTAATTTGAGAATTTCTTTAATAACATCTTTATGCATGCCATCTCTTGGAGGATCTGTGATAATCAAATCTGGATTTCCATACTTAGATATAAATAGTGGATTAAATATTTTTTTCATATCTCCAACTACAAAATCTACATTATTAACCTTATTTTCAATTGCACTTTCTTTAGCTGAAATTACTGCTTCGTTAATACTCTCAATTCCAATGACTTTTTTTGCTTTTTTTGCAATAAATTGAGAGATAGTGCCAAGTCCTGAATATAAATCAAATACAATTTCATCTCCTTTTAAATTTGCCAAATTCTTGACAATATCATAAAGTTTTATTGTTTGATTTATATTAGTTTGAAAAAATGATTTAGGATTTATTTTAAACTTTAAATCACCTATTGACTCCGTAATATATTTGTTTCCATAAAACAAATGAATATCTCTATCATAAATCGAATCATTCTCTTTATTGTTAATTATGTAATGAAGAGATGTAATTTCACTAAATGAATTTTTTAAATGATTTAATATTAAATGAATTTCTTCAACATCATTTTGAAAAAATTGAATTACAACCATAAATTCATTTAGACTAGTATTCCGAATCATTAAGTTCCGTAACATACCTTTTTTTAATCTTGAGTTGTAAAAAGAAATTCCATTATTTATAGCAAACTCCTTCACTGATATTCTAATTTTATTTGAAGGCTCAGATTGTAGATGACAATTATTTATATCCACTACTTTATCCCACATCCCTGAAATATGAAAACCAACTCCTCTTCTTTCAATTTGTTTATTTTCACTGCTAATTTCTTTATTTGTGAGCCAACGATTTTCAGTAAAAGAAAATTCTAGTTTATTTCTATAAAAGTATTCTTCATTACATTTGACTATTGGTTCAACTTTAGTATCACATAAATTTTTAAAAGAATGTCTTATCTTATTTTCCTTTAATTTAGTTTGTGAATCATATATCATATTTTGCCATTTACATCCTCCACAGGTTCCAAAATGTTCACATTTAGGATCTGTTCTGTATTTTGAATAGGAATGATACTTTGTTATATTTCCTAAAAAATAATTTTTCTTTTTTCTAAAAGTTTCAATATCTACAATATCACCTGGAACTCCATTTTTAACCATTAAAACAATGCCTTCATCACTTTTTCCAATTGATTGTCCCTTAGAACCTATATCAACCAACTCAATAGAACTGAAATTTTTTCTTTTACTCCCCATTAAGCTAAGTTAAAATGAAAAATTTGATAATATTAATTATATTTATAATATTACTAAATCCTACTATTATGAATTTTGTATTTAAAAATATTTTAATCTTTATTTTACTATTGTTTTTTTCTTTTTCTTATTCTCAAAAAAGGGAAAATGTAGACACCAATAACTCCTCTTTATACTCTGGATTGAAATTTAGAAGTATTGGACCAGCCTTCATGTCTGGAAGAATAGCAGATATTGCAATTAATCCATCTAATGAAAATGAATGGTATGTTGCAGTTGGTTCGGGTGGTGTATGGAAAACTTCTAATTCAGGTACTACGTGGTTACCATTGACAGATGACCAATCTTTTTATTCTACAGGAAGTATTACCATTGATCCAAATAATAATAATACTATTTGGCTTGGAACAGGAGAAAATGTAGGAGGAAGACATGTCGGGATTGGAAAAGGAATATATGTTTCATATAATGGAGGAAAAACATGGGAAAATAAAGGTCTTAAAAAATCAGAACATATTTCAAAAATTATAGTTAATAAAGATGATTCAAATACTATATTGGTTGCCTCTCAAGGGCCATTGTGGTCATCTGGTGGAGAAAGAGGTCTTTACAAATCATCTGATGGTGGAGACAATTGGAGATCTGTTTTAAATGTAGATGAATGGACTGGGGTTACAGACATTATTGTTGATAGTAGAGATCAAAATATTATGTATGCTGCTACTTGGCAAAGACATAGAAATGTTGCTGCTTATATGGGTGGTGGGCCTGGAACTAAAATCTTTAAAAGTATTGACGGAGGTGAAAATTGGAAACAATTAAAAGTTGGTTTGCCAACAGGAAAAATGGGAAAAATAGGCTTAGCTATCTCACCAATTAATCCTGATATTTTGTACGCTGCAATCGAACTTGAAAGAAGAAAAGGTGCTGTTTACAGATCAGAAAATAGAGGAGAAAGTTGGAAAAAAATGTCAAATACAGTTTCAGGTGCTACAGGACCGCATTATTATCAAGAATTGGTAGCATCTCCACATAAATTAGATAAAATTTATCTAATGGATGTTAGAGTTCAGGTTTCTGAGGATGGTGGAAAAACATTCTTCCGAATGAACGAGTCTAATAAACACTCTGACAATCATTCTTTGACCTTCAAAAAAGATGACCCTAATTATTTGCTAGTTGGAACTGATGGAGGCATATACGAATCCTTTGATGATACTAAATCTTGGAAATTTGTGAATAATCTTCCATTAACTCAATATTACAAATTAGCAGTGGATGATTCTTACCCATTTTATAATATATATGGTGGAACACAGGACAATAGTACACAAGGTGGACCAAGTAGAACTCTAAAATCAGAAGGAATTCAAAATAGTGATTGGTCCATTATTTTAGGTGGAGATGGGCATCAACCTGCAACAGAACCTGGTAATCCAGATATTGTTTATGCTCAATCACAGCAAGGTAATTTACATAGAATTGACATGACCACAGGTGAAGCTGTTTTCATAAAACCATATTCTGATATCAATGAAGACTATGAAAGATTTAATTGGGATTCACCTATTTTAGTAAGTTCTCATGATCCAAAACGTTTGTATTTCGGATCACAACGTGTATGGCGATCTGATGATAGAGGGGATAGTTGGAAACCAATATCAAAAGACTTGACTTTGAATCAAGAGAGGTATTCGCTTCCCATTATGGGTAGAGTACAAAGCTGGGATTCTTCTTGGGATACGTATGCAATGTCAACTTATAATACAATTACATCTTTGTCTGAATCTCCCATAAACGAAAATCATTTATTTGTAGGTACTGACGATGGATTAATTCACAATACTAAGGATGGTGGTTTAAATTGGACATCTCAAACTGCGGAAAAACTTCCAAACCTTCCTAAAAGCTCATTTGTGAACGATATTAAAGCTGATTTACATGATATTAATAAGGCTTATGTTGCATTTGACAATCATAAGTTTGGAGATTATAAACCTTATCTGTTTAAAACTGAAAATGGAGGAAAATCATGGAAATCAATAACAAATGGTTTACCTAAAGAAACTTTGGTTTGGAGGATTGTTCAGGACCATATTGATCCAAATCTTTTATTTCTTGCTACTGAGTATGGATTGTATTTTTCTAATAATCAGGGAGAAAATTGGATAAAGTTTTCTGCAGGTTTACCAACTATCTCAATAAGAGATTTGGCAATACAAAAAAGGGAAAACGATTTAGTTATAGCAACATTTGGTAGAAGCTTTTACGTTTTGGATGATTATTCCCCATTGCGTAGTCTTAATTCAGTAAGTAGTAAGGATTTTATACTTTTTGATATTAAAGATGCTCTTCAATATATTCCTATCAGATCAAGTTCTGGAAGTAAAGGAACATCATTTTTTAAATCAAAAAACCCTCCCTACGGAGCTGTTTTTACTTATAATCTTCCGGAATCATACGAAACTTTAAAATCTAAAAGAAAAAAGAAGGAAACTATATTAAATAAAGAAAATCTGGATATCCCATTTCCTGGTTGGAATAATCTTGATAAAGAAATAAATGAAAATCAATCTAGGATTATACTAGAAATAGTTGATGAAAACGGATTAATTATTGATAGAATTAATGGTAGTTCAAAAAAAGGTATTAATAGAGTTTCTTGGTCATTGACTAAATCAATACTTTCCGTAATTAAATCAGATTCGAGACTAAACTACCCGCGTTCAATTCCTGTTAATCCTGGTGCCTATGGAGTTAGATTAATGGAGTTAAAAGATGGTAAGTATAATTTAGTAGCATCTGAAAAAAAATTCCAAGTAAAGAGAATTAGAGAAAATGTTTTAAAAAATCCCGTCTCAAATCAAATAGATAAATTAGTTTCTGATTTTATTAGATTTTGATAAAGAATACACATTGATTTTAGATGAATATATTAAAGCAAAGAACAAAATGTCAAAATTTAATCAAGCTATAAGATACATTAATGAAATAAGTTCAAATTTATCATCTGACATAAAAGACTTAGACAATCAAATGAATATTTTAGATTCTTTAATTTATGGTAATAAGTCAAAAAGAGAGATAATGGAAAAGGATAGCCCTACTATCTCTGATAGAATTTCAATTGCATTAAGGGGTTTTTCTGGAAATTCATATGGTCCAACAAAACATCATTTGGCTAGTTTTGAAATTGCTAAAAAACAATGGAATGAAATGAAGCCTTTAATTATAAAATTTAATAATAAAGTTGATGCAAGTATTGAACTTTTAGAAAGTATTGGGTCACCTGTAATTATTGATTAGAATAGTAATTAACTAAAAGGCTAACCACCATGTTATAAGATTTGATTCCTTCTTTTTGGTCGTTAGCTTTTAAAAACATGCCATAAAAACCTTTAAAATAAGTTTCAAATGGATTATTGTATTCTTTTAATTGTTTGTCCGCTTGCCTTATATTTTTAATTATTCCTCTATTAACTTTAATAATTAATGAATCAAATTTTGTTTTATCTATTTTATAAATTTCATTTAAAAAATATTTTAAAGCTTGGACGTTCCCACTATATGATATAAATATATTTTTAGACTTTATAGCTGCCATTATTCCAATAAAGTTAGCTTCATCCTCAGCTGAATAACCAATTTGATGTGCAATTTCGTGACATATAGTTGTTGGAAGATATAATTTCGGTGTATTTGTATTTATTTGTGCTTCCAATGTCAAGGGGTTTATATATCCATTAAAACCCATATATGAAAGAGGAGTACTAAATAATGATTTTTTAATACTAATTTTAAATGGGTAATCATTGGTTATGTTTTCTTTTCTTAGTCTTTTAACAGACTCTATAGATTCTAGAAAAAGTTCTTGATTTATTTTGTGATTTAAAACAACTGGTAAAGTATCACTTTTGGATATTTTTTTATGAACACTATTTGTGTTTTCAATAAATAACTCAGTTACTTTAACTAATGAGCTTAGCTCATATTTTTTTTTAATCAATAGTTTTTCTTGAAGAGGAATTCTGTGATAGTTTAAACCCCATTGAAAATGGAAGAGGATGTATAATGTTGCTATAAATTGAAAAATATTTTTTAGATTTTGTCTTCTAGTGTTTTTTTTTTTTAAAATATACCACAGAATTAGTGGGAGAGTTAGATATAGTACATCTCCTAAAGAGAAAGTTAATTTTCCAAAAATAAATAGAGAAATTTGAGACGAAAATTTATAAAACAGTGTGCTATAATAGTTTTCTATTAAAATAGAATCTTGTTTAATTATTTGAATAAAAATAATAATGAATAAATAAATAAAAGAGATTTTACTAATTTTAAAAAAAGGAACTCTATTAATTTAAACATCCTTTTTTTTATTTTAATTCAATAATTTCAACTTCAAAAATTAGATTTGATTTTGGAGGTATCATTGATCCTCTTCCCGTCTCTCCATATGCCAAATAATACGGAAGATACATAATTGCTTTGTCTCCTACGTCTAATAGCCTTAAACCTTCTTTGAAACCCGCTATAAGGCATCATCAGGCCCAACTCTACACTCAAGAGGGGTATATCCGTTAGTATTTTTTTTATTAGTATTTACAATATCATATAGTTCAGCAACTTCTAGCATACTCGTGTCCAAGAGAGAACCATCTTCAAAATATACAGCATAATGTGTCATTATAGCTTTATTGGGGTCTACTTTTAAACCGTTACTTTCGAATGTTTTTATGTATTGTAATCCAGAACTTGTAGAAATTGCCATGGACTTTTTAGTTTCATGTTCTTTTTTCTTTCCAAGTTTAGTATTTTCTAATAAAATCAATTTCTGTTCTTTATTAATCCTATCCTCTTCAAAGTGATTAGAAAATATTTTTGAAGCTTTAAATTTTTTAGCTTCTTTTCCTATTCTAATAATAGAAATGTTTTTATTGTATCGTATTGTTTTATTAAATTTACTATATCCATACCCTCAATTACTTTTCCAAAAACTGAGTGAACTCCATTTAGCCAAGGGGTTTCTTTATGTGTAATGAAAAATTGACTTCCATTACTACTAGGTCCTGAATTAGCCATGGATAACACCCCAGGGCCATCATGATTTAAATTTTCGTTAAATTCATCTTTAAATTTATAACCTGGATCTCCGGTTCCATTTCCCAGCGGACACCCACCTTGAATCATGAAATTTTCAATAACTCTGTGAAATACTAATCCGTTATAATATTTTTTTTTATCATACTCAGGACTTACCTCTTTATTATTGCCCTCACTTAATGAAACGAAATTTGCTACGGTAACTGGTGTTTCTTTAAAATTAAGATTCACAAGCAAGTCTCCTTTATTAGTGTTTATTTCTGCATAAAGACCTTCGTTTAAATCGGGATGAGTACTGACACATGATAGGACAGAAATAGATAAAGTTATTAGATAAATATATTTTTTCATTTTCATTTCAATTTATTTTTGTAATTATTAACTGCTGTTTTAAATTTTATTATAGCTTCTTCAATTGATCCGTTGTGTATACCTCCCGCTGCATTAATATGACCTCCTCCGTTAAAGTATGTATTTGCAAATTCATTACAAGAAAAATTTCCATGAGATCTAAATGATATTTTTACTTTGTTTTGATTTTCAATATCTTCAATAAAAATAACACTAAAAATTATATTTTTAAGTGACAGTCCATAATTAACTATTCCTTCGGAATCACCTTTTTTAAAGTCAAACTTTTTTAAATCCTTTCTTTTTAAATACATAGTAAGCTGTTTTTAATTCTTTTATTTGATTTAAATTTCTTAATGCAGAGCCTAAAACTTTTAATCTACTAATTGAACAGTCGTTATATACTTTATTATGAATTTCGCTTTGATTTATTCCTTTGCTAATTAATTTTGAAACAATTTGATGAGTTCTACTAGAAACATTAGAATACTGAAATGAGCCAGTATCTGTCATCATACCCAAATATAGACATGCTGCTATTTTAGAATTAATGTTTTTTTCATAACCTAACTCAACTATTATTTCAAATAATAATTCACAAGTAGATCCAATCGTTGGCTCTGAAAAAATTATATTGGTATAGTTCTTTGGATTTTGATGATGATCAATCATTACAATATCAGCATTTGAAGATTTTAATAGGTTACCCATTTCACCTATCCTAATTAAGTCATTAAAATCTAAAGTGAAAATTACATCCGCATTTTTTAATTGAGTTGTACAGTTTTTTTCATTTTTATCAAAATAAATAATTTCATTAAATCCTGGTGTCCATTTTAAAAAATTTGGAGGTTCATTAGGGCTTATGACATGGGTTTGTGGTCCAATTCTTTTAGTAAGTTCATCAAAGCCAAGCTACTACCTATGGCGTCTCCATCTGGGTTAGAATGTGGAATTATAATAATATTTTTTTTACCAAAAAGTAATGTTTTTAAATCGGAAATATTTTTATTTTTCATCTTTGGCTAAGATAATAATTCCTGTTACATGTTAAAGCCTAAATTATCTGCTCATTTTTGTACATTTGAAATTAAATATTATTTTAATTGAAGAGTAATTTATTTAAACTAGAAAAAAATAAACGCTTTAGTTATAATCCTAGACATTACAAGAACAAATCTATAGAAAATGTTTACGATTTTGATTCGGTTTATTCAAAGAAAAGAAATTCTAATAGTTCTGCTGATATTTCCTCTCAATGGAGAGAATCTAGAGTTTTACAAAGAAATAGATCAAATTCAGCCTTTTCAAAAATAATTTTTCTAATAATTTTGGTATTGATAATGATTTTTTTATTTATTATTGATTTTGATTTATCAATATTTTTCTAATGAGTAGTTTGATTAAGTTGCTTCCTGATAATGTAGCAAACCAAATAGCTGCAGGTGAAGTAGTTCAAAGACCTTCTTCTGTCGTTAAAGAGCTTTTGGAGAACTCAGTTGATTGTGGATCTAAAACAATCAAATTGGTTATTAAAGATGCGGGAAAAACACTTATTCAAGTAATTGACGATGGTCCTGGAATGAGCATAGAAGATTTAAATATCTGTTTTTTAAGACATGCTACTTCAAAAATTAGAAATTCAAGTGATTTATTTGACTTAAATACTATGGGTTTTAGGGGGGAGGCATTATCTAGTATTGCTGCTGTATCTCATATGAAAATTAGTTCCAATAAAATTTTAGACAAAGATTTAGGAAACGAAATTAAACTTAAAGGTGGAGAGGTTATCTCTAAAACTGAAGTTTTATGTAAAAAAGGCACTTCTATTTCTGTTCAAAATTTATTTTTTAATATTCCCGCCAGAAGAAATTTTTTAAAATCTGATAATGTTGAATTAAGACATATTATTGATGAATTTCACAGAGTTTCATTAATAAATAACAGTATTAATTTTATTTTTATCAATAATGAAAATGAAATTTTTAATTTAAAAACATCTATTTTTAAGGAAAGGATTATTAGAATTTTCGGAAAATCTACTCAAGAAAAGTTGGTTCCCATTAATGAGTCAACAGAAATTGCAAAAATAAGTGGTTTTATAGTCAAACCCGAACATTCTAAAAAGACTAAAACTTCTCAATTTTTTTTCGTTAATAATAGGTTTGTGAAAAATCCACACTTACATCATGCTGTTCGAAGTGCATATGAGGGTTTGATTTTAGAAAACCATCATCCATCTTACTTTTTGTGTTTTAATGTTCCCAATAACTCAATAGATGTAAATATTCATCCTAATAAAACAGAAATTAAATTTGATAATGATCAGTCTATATATGCTATTCTTAAATCTTCTATTAAACATAGTCTAGGGCAATTTAATATATCTCCCACAATAGATTTTGAGAATAGTGTTAATCTGAACACTCCTTATCAGTTTAAGGATAAAAGAGCCCCTTTTCCATCTGTTGATTTTAATAAATCCTTCAATCCATTTGATGTTTTTTTAGACTCTCCAAAACATATCGAAGTGAATCTTGAGTCTTCAATTAAAAAGGAGTCGTCTGTTGAAAATATATTTGGGGAATATAAAAATAGTGCAGTTTCTTTTTCTGTTTTTCAACTAAACAATACTTATTTAATTACCAAAATCAGTTCAGGTGTTGTGATAATAGATCAGAAAAGAGCGCATCAAAGAATTCTTTATGAGAAATTTTTAATGGAAATTAGCGAAGGAAATAATTCATCTCAGACCTTAATTTTCCCAATTAAAATTGATTTAAATTCTCAAGAAATTAGATTGTTAAGTGACATGAGAAAATCTTTAGTCAATTTAGGTTTTAGTTTTAATAAATTTGATGAAAATCAAATAGAAGTTTCGGCTATTCATCCTGTTTTTTTAGAAAATAAAATTCAAGAAGTTCTTTCAAGAGTTAATTGATAATGAAATATCAGAATTTAAAAATAATAGTAATAGTTTGAATGATTATATAGCTAAAGTATTATCTAAGTGTTCATCAATAAAATCCGGATTTAAGTTGGAAAAATTACAGCAAGAATCACTTGTTAATGATTTATTTGCCTGTAAAGAATCTAATATATCACCTTTTGATAAAATTATTTTCAAAATAGTCTCAACAGATTCGATAAAAAAAATGTTTTTTAAATGAGAACTATTCCTGAAACTATAAAACAGTTATTAATAATTAACGTATTGTTTTTTATTGGTTCCCAATTTTTAGGAGATTTTAGTAACGATCTACTAGCTCTTCACTATTTCGAAAATGACAAGTTTATTGTTACTCAGGTTTTTACCCACATGTTTATGCATGGAAATTTGTATCATATTATTTTTAATATGATAGGTTTGTGGATGTTTGGTTCTCCTTTGGTTCAAATGTGGGGAAAAAATAAATTTTTATTTTTTTATTTTTCAGCAGGTTTAGGTGCTGCTAGTCTTCAATTATTCGTTTATTATCTAGAAATACAATCCGTATTTTCCTTAGTTGAACCTAATGGTGTGTCTTTTGAAACATTGAAAATTATACTATCTGAGGGATCGTATAATCCATCAATTTTACAGTATATTTCTGAAGAAAATCTAACTTCAGCTTATTCTACTTACAACACTACTTTGGTTGGAGCTTCTGGTGCAATTTATGGTGTGCTTGTTGCTTTTGCTTTTTCATTTCCCAATTCTGAACTAATGCTTTTATTTCCTCCAATTCCAATAAAAGCAAAATTCTTAGTTCCTGGACTTATACTCATGGATTTATTTTTTGGGTTTTCATCATTTTCTTTGGGTCCAATTGCTCATTTTGCTCACGTAGGAGGTGCATTATCTGGTTTTATTATGGTTTGGTATTGGAGAAGAAATCAATTTAATGGAAATAGATGGAACTGATAGATAATTTAAAATTTAAGTATAAAAACCTAGACGTTTTAGGCCAAATTATAGTTTGGATGATAGTTTGTTTTATATTACCCTTTTTGGTAAATACCTTTTTGTATTTATTTAATGTAAACTCTTTTTCTGTAATTAGTTTTTTTGAAGTTTCTCCATCAATTTCTCAATTATTTTACAAACCTTGGTCTTTATTAACTTATGGTTTTTTTCATGCTGATTTGTGGCATCTGGTTGGAAACATGATAATTCTTTATTTTAGCGGAAGAGTAGTTTTGGACCTTTTTGGAAAAGAAAAATTCCTTAAGATTTTTCTTATAGGTATCTTGTCCGGATCATTTACTTACTTGTTGAGTTATAATATTTTTCCTGTTTTTAAAGGATTAAAACCAGCAATGATAGGCGCTTCTGCTGGCGCTATGGCTGTTTTTGTTTTTTTGGCAGCTTATATGCCAACATATTCCTTTCGTATCATATTATTTGATGTTAAAATTATTTATTTGGCAGTATTTTTTATTATTTCTGATATGATTCAGATACCCTCTGGAAATGCTGGAGGTCACTTAGCTCACTTAGGTGGTGCTGCCTGGGGATACTTTTATAACTCTAAACTAGCAAAAGGAAAAGATTATGGTAATTGGATAATAAGTTTTTTAAATTATGTTCAGGGTTTATTTAAAAAGAAAACAAAAATCAAGAAAGTTTATAGGAAAAAAACTTACTCAAAGTCCTCAAGACAATCTATAGATCAGGATAAAATAGATTTAATACTGGATAAAATCAGTAAATCAGGTTATGATAGTTTAACCAAGGAAGAGAAAGACATACTTTTTAAAGCAGGACAAAATTGATTTTTTTTAAAGACAGAAGAAGTTTGTTTAAAAAATTTATGTTTTTATTAAATTCATTAAATTCTGTATTAATTTTAATTTGCTATATCTTAAATAATTACTATCACCCATTATTTTCTACTATTTCTTTTCTAACTTTTATCTTTCCGATATTAGTTTTAATAAACATTAGCTTTTTTGTTTATTGGTCAATAAAACTTGACCTTAAAGTAATATTTCCTTTTGTAATTATAATATTTCTTTTTTATAATTCATTTTCTTTTTTCAGAATGGGAGATAAGAAAAAGAGTGAATTGAATGGGTTTCAAATTATGAGTTTTAACGCTAGGTTGTTTAATCATTACAAGTGGATTGAAAACGATAGTATTCCTTTTGCTACAGAAAAGTTTTTTAAGAAAAATATTCCAGATGTGTTGTCAATTCAAGAATATCATGGGGATTACCAGTATTTATTAAATAATTATAAAAATAAATATATTTACTTTTCAGGGGATAACGTTGGTCAATCTATACATACTAATAATCAGATTATAAATAAAGGATTAGTTGAGTTTAATAGTTCAGTGAATAATGCAATTTTTATTGATATTATTCAAAAAAAGGATACCCTTAGAATTTATAACGCTCATTTTGAGTCTTTCAAAGTTGACATGCAGGATTTGAAAGCAGATTTAATCAGTCTAAAAAGTGTTATTAGCAAAATGAAAAAAACTTATTTATCTCAAAATGAACAATCAAAAATATTGCTTGACCATATTTCAAAATCTCCTTATAAAATAATTTTGACAGTTGATTTAAATAACACAGAATATTCTTTTGTTTATAAGCAAATTGGGAATGTTCTAAAGGACGCTTTTGATTTAAAAGGTATTGGTTTTGGCTCTACATATGACTTCAGATTTATGCCAATTAGAATAGATTATATATTTATTTCTAAATCACTTTCTGCTAAAAAATTCAAAATTTTTGATCAAAAAATATCTGATCATATGCCAATTAGTGTATTTATGGATATTTAATTTTTTTATTTAAATATATATATGTAAAACTTTGGATTACAGTGTTTTATATTTTAAAAAAACTAAAACAACACCCTCCATATTCTCGAGTTTCATAATGGTTTTGAATATCTTTTAAGTTTGTTTTTTTTGAATGTTCTATTATAAGTAAGCCTTCATGCTTTAAAAGTTGTTTGTAAATAATTAGCTGAATTATTTTTTCATAATTTATTTGTTCAAAATCATATGGTGGGTCTGCAAAAATAATATCATAGCTTATGATGTTTTTATTTAAAAATTTAAACACATCAGATTTTATTACCTTAATATTTAACAAAAGTTTATTGGAAATAGATTTTATAAAATTTATACATTTAATATTTAAATCCACACAAGTAACATCTTTTACTCCTCTTGATGAAAATTCATAACTTAAATTGCCTGTACCAGCAAATAAATCAAGTATCGATAATTCAGATAGGTTAAAGTTGTTGCTTATTATATTAAATAATGCTTCTTTAGCTTGATCCGTAGTTGGTCTTACAGGAAGATTTTTAGGGGCATAAATTTTTCTTCCTTTGTTTGTCCCAGAAATGATTCTCATATTATTACGTAATCAATTTCAGAATATTTTTCAATTTTTTTTCTAGTAATTTCTTCCTTGGGATTAAGAATTTCTATATTATTAATAAATTTAGTTAGTAGTAAGTAAGTTTCACTTTCTTTTTTAATTTTGCCTAACACAGAAAGTTTATGCTTGTTTTGATCAATTTTATTTTGTTTTAAAACAAAAAGTAAAAAATAAAGAATATCTTCTTTTTCTTTAAAATCAAAAATGTTATAGTAAATAAGTTTTTTGTTTTTTAAAATTATAACATGAAAATTATTTGATTGAATATTAGCGTAAATAGATATTTCTTTAGATGAGTCATATTTAATTAGCTTTTTTATCAATATTGTTGAATAATGATAGTAATTAAAAGAACCAAATTTTTCTAGCAAGTAATTATTGACATTCACAAACGGTAAGAACACATTTACAGCCTCTATTTCATCAATTAAATCGTGTGCTGCGAAATCACCGTCTATAAGCTTTGAATTAAACTTAAGGTATTCTAAGCTTAATTCTTCTTGAAATAGATTTAAAGGGACCAATGAGGATAGTTTATTAAGAACTATTAATTTAACCATAATAACATTAGAATTAATAATTTCAGACTTATTAATAACTAAATCTAACTTTTCAGAAAGTTTTTTTGGTTCAACTTTTTCTTCAAACTTTTCACTAATGTATTGGATAATATTGCCCTTGGTATCTGACAAAATTAAGCTTAGGTTATATGAACCTAGTTTAATTAAAAGATTTGTACTTGGCTTTATTTTAATTTCTCGCGATTGCATCATAGGTTGTTGGCCAATTTCCATTGGTGTTAACCTCTGTTAATGATCCTAGAACAAGAGAGGGGCCATTGACACCATCAACAGACATTAAGCCTTTTTCTTGCTTTAAGAGGTCTTTATTTTGATCCCATAAAACAATATCTTTAGAAATACTTACTTCAAAAACAGGAACATCATAATCTCCTTTTTTAATTATATCAGATTTTATTTTAAACATTGCATCAACTCCCTTAATTGGAACTAGAGCTAAATTTTTATATCTCAAAGAGTTACCAAACAATGAATCTTTTACAGAAACATATCCAAGTGTGTCAATCACTACAACTTCTCTTAACATATCAATTCGAAAAGTTCTATCATATTCTAAAAAACTAGAATCTCTTTTTTGAATGAGAGTGTATTGAGCGGTGTCAATAAACTTAATTAAACCTTCAAAATTATCAGAATAAATACCATTAACGCTTTTAAAAGCTATTTGAGAATTACGAATATCTTTCAATCTATCAATTACTTTTAAGAATCTTTCATTTTTAACTTTATTAAATTCTATAGGTCCGTTTATTGATCCATAGACTTTGTAGGCGAAAATTAAAATAAGTATCCAAAGTACACCCTCAATTATTCTCTTGTATTTTGATATGAATTCCATAGTATAATTAATTATATTTAAACAAAACTACAAATTTTTTTTGTTCTCTAAAATTAGTATTAATAATAGATTTTTTTAAATTTAAAATCCCATGAATTCCTTAGAATTTTACAAATTACTTTTGAAAAATTTTAAATTTGAACCTACTAATGATCAATCATTAGCTATTCAAAGTTTGAGTGAGTTTTTATTTAATAAAAATGGGATTAGTTTATTTTTATTAAAAGGGTATGCCGGAACGGGTAAAACCACCCTAATGAAAACTTTAGTAGAAAATTTACATTATAATAAAATGAGTTTTTGTTTACTTGCTCCGACTGGAAGAGCTGCAAAAGTTTTATCAAAATATACAGAGAATAATGCCTCCACTATTCATAAAAAAATATACTATTCAAAAGTTGATAAATCAGGAAACTTTAAATCCACTCTAAAAAAAAATAAAATCAAAAACATTGTTTTTATTGTTGATGAAGCTTCAATGATTTCTGATTTTTCAAATTCAAATGATTTGTTTAAAAAAAATTCATTTTTAAAAGATATAATTGATTTTGTAGATTTTAAGACTAATTCAAAATTAATTTTTATAGGAGATACAGCTCAATTGCCACCTGTAAATCAAACAATTAGTCCAGCATTGAATTCAGAATTTTTAAAAACTACTTATAATATAAATATTGATGAATATGAGATTAGTGATGTAGTAAGGCAATCAGAAGAATCAGGTATACTATATAATGCCACGGTGATTAGAAATACTATAATTAATAATGATTTAGATTTTAAATTTAAAAAATTTAATGATATAGTATCTCTGTCAGATGGTTTCGAAATTCAAGAATCAATTGAAAATAGCTTTAATGAAATTGGAAGAGATAACTCTATAATTATTGTACGTTCTAATAAACGTGCAAATCAATATAATCAACAGATAAGAAAGACTATTCTATCTCATGAACACAAAGTTTGTTTAGGAGATCTACTAATGATTACTAAGAATAATTATTTTTGGACATCATCTGATTCAGAGATACCTTTTTTAGCAAATGGGGATATTATAGAAATTGTTAAAATACATAGAATTAGAGAGCTGTATGGATTTGAATTTGCTGAAGTAAATATTAGAATGGTAGATTATAGTAATTACCCTTCATTTGATACAATTATTATGCTTAATACATTAGATTCTGATTTGCCATCCCTCTCATACGAACAGTCAAATAATTTATATCAAGAAGTTCAAAAAGACTATATAAATATAAAATCTAAATATAAAAGATTTTTAAAAACTAAAGAAAATCCATTTTTCAATGCTCTTAATGTTAAATTTTCTTACGCTATTACTTGTCATAAAGCACAAGGGGGGCAATGGCCAGTTGTATTTATTGAAAAACCTTATCTCAAGGATGGGCCAGATATCGATTATATGAGATGGTTATATACTGCTGTAACAAGAGCTGAAAGTAAACTTTATTTAATTGGTTTTTAATAAAAAATATAACTGTATTTTTATATAAAAATTTAAACGATGAAGACTGTAGCAATGATTCCAGCTAGATATAACTCTGAAAGATTACCAGGTAAATTAATGATGGATTTAGGAGGAATTCCTTTGATTTTAAGGACATATAAGAATGTAATAAATTTAGGATTATTTGATGAAGTATTTGTGGTTACAGACTCTAAAATAATTTTTGAATTAATTAGAAAAAATGGTGGACGCATTTTTATGAGCTCTATTAAACACGAAAGTGGTTCTGATAGAATAGCTGAATTTGCATCTGAAATAAAAGCAGATTTAATACTTAACGTTCAAGGTGATGAGCCTTTTATTGACAAACAAAGTCTTAAAAAATTAATTGATGTATTTAATAATGATTTTCAAAACATAATTGATTTAGCATCTTTAATGCAACCAATAATAGAACCAATTGATATAGATAATCCAAATAATGTAAAAGTTGTAGTAGATAATAATAATTTTGCTATTTACTTTTCTAGATCTGTTGTTCCGTATAATAGGTTAAATATTAAAAACACGAATTATTTTAAACATATAGGAGTTTATGCTTTTAGAAAAGAAAGTCTATTGTATTTTTATAAATCTAAACCTTCCCCTTTAGAAAAATTAGAAAAATTAGAACAATTAAGATACTTAGAAAACGGAAAGAAAATTAAAATGGTTAAAACTAATTATAATGGTCATGGGATTGACGTTATGGAAGATTTGATTAATGCTAGAAAAATAGTTAATGAACAAAGTAGCTGACATTATATTTTTTAAAATCTTTAAATGGAAGGTTTTGGGAAATTCTAATTTACCAAAAAAATGCGTTGTTATTGTAGCTCCTCACACCCATTGGATTGATTTTTTTTTAGCAATGATAGTTAGAAAAGTAACTAATCAAAATATAAATTTTATTGCTAAACAAGAGCTTTTCAAATTCCCTCTTGGATATTTTATTCGAACGTTGGGTGGGAGACCGGTAAATCGAACAAGTAGATCGAAAACAGTTGATGTTATTTCTGAAATTTTTAATAATGAAACTGAATTTAAATTAGGAATATCCCCTGAAGGAACTAGAAAAAAAGTTAAAAAATGGAAAACAGGATTTTATTATATAGCTAAAAAAGCATCTGTTCCAATTATTAGTGTCACTTTAAATTTTAAAGATAAAAATGTTAATTTTTCATCCCCCTTTTATCCTACAGATAATTTTGAAACAGATTTAAAAAAAATAAGATCTTTTTTCAGGGATGTTAAAGGGAAAATTCCAAAATACTCGTAAACTAAAGCATATTATTGAACACATTTTGAACATCATCATCCTCTTCAATCTTTTCAATTAATATATTCACTTCCTCTTTTTTTTCTCTACTTAAATCCTTCAATTGCTTAGGAATTCTTTCAAATTCAGAAGTTATAATGTCAATTTTTCTAGATTCTAATTCTTTTTGGATTATTCCATAGTTCTCAAATGAGGAATATATTAAAAATCCATCATCATCTTTAATAATTTCATCGACACCAAAATCTATTAATTCTAGTTCTAACTCTTCAACATCGATATCTGTTTCGATCTTAAAATTGCACACTCTATCAAACATGAATTCTACTGAACCAGCCGTTCCTAAACTACCCCCACTTTTATTAAAATGACTTCTTACATTTGCGACGGTTCTTTTATTGTTATCACTAGCGGTTTCAATTATAATAGCAATTCCGTAGGGACCATATCCCTCAAATAATATTTCTTTAAAATTTTCAGATGATTTGTCAGAAGCCTTTTTTATAGCTCTTTCGATATTTTCTTTAGGCATATTGGCAGCCTTTGCATTTTGAATTACTGCTCTTAATTTTGAGTTTGATTCAGTGGATGGACCTCCATCTTTAACAGCCATAACAATATCTTTACCAATCCTTGTGAATGTTTTAGCCATTGCAGACCAGCGTTTCATTTTTCTAGCTTTTCTAAATTCAAATGCTCTTCCCATATTCTCAAAGATATATTAAAATTTATGTATGGTGAAATTCATTTTTTTACAAGATCTTTTAAAAGGTCATTATAGCTAAATTGTAAATGATTAGGAAAGATATTTTGCTTTGAAAATAATGCTAAATATCTATTTTCGTTAGTTGTATAAACATATTTATAATTAACCTTTTTTAGTTTTAAATTTTTTACAATTGAAAATATAAATTCATCATGATTTACTAAATCATTACAACCGTGATGAACAATTCCATTAATTTTTCTACTAATAATATAATGAATTTGTTTTGCAAATATTTTAGCAGAATTTAAGTTTACTATTAAGTTAGGAAATATTTCAATTGAAATGGATTCATTGGATTTATTAACAATATCCCTTATTCTGTGAGAATTTTTATCAAATATCATTGGAGATCTCAAAATAAGCCAGTTTTTTGACCTCATTCTTAATATTTTATTTTCAATGTTAATTTTAAATCTCCCAAAAATACTTTCTGAAAATGTTTTGTCATTCTCATAGCTGGGAAAATTTGTGAAAGAATCGAATACGTTTGAAGAAGAAATAAATAATAGTTTTATATTTTTTTTATCACAATACATTATTAGTTTTTCATGAAAAAATATTTGATCATTAAAGTCTCCTTTCAAACTAGATATTATTAAGTTTGGATTTACTTCTTTTAAAATTTGGTTAAAATTATTTTTTAAGTTAAAATTATAAAACCTTTTATTTTTTTTAAAATCAATATTTTTATTGTAGGTGCCATAAACATCATAAAATGGATTTAATTCTTTAAAAATAGTGTAACCTAAGTATCCGCTTCCGCCAATAATTAAAACTTTAGTCACTTAGTTATAGTTTTACAAAAGGAGTGTTAATGACTTTAGCCATTATTTTTTTATTTCTTATTCCTATAAAAATTATTGAATTTAATTTTGAGTATTCAAAATTTACATATCCCAATCCAATACCTTCTTTTATTGTAGGAGACATAGTTCCAGATGTTACAACTCCAATTTCAATATCATTACCATCAAAAATTATATAATCATTTCTTGGAATACCTCTTTCTATTAATTTAAAGCCAACAAGTTTTTTTTCACATCCGTTTTCTATGGCATTTACTATATTTTTTTTTCCAATAAAATCTTTATTTATTTTAGTCACCCAATTTAAACCTGCTTCGATTGGATTTGTGTTTTCATTTATGTCATTTCCATATAAACAATAACCCATTTCTAACCTTAGAGTGTCTCTGGCCGCCAACCCAATCGGTTTTAAATCGAATTGTTCCCCATACTTAAACAAAGTTTTCCAAATTGCAACAGCATCTTTATTTTCACAGTATATTTCAAATCCGCCAGATCCTGTATAACCAGTTGTTGAAATTATAACCCCATTAAATATGTCAAAATCTGTTTTTAAAAAACTATAGTTTTTTAAACTCCTGACATCAAAGTCAACTATTCTTTGTAACAAATCATACGATTTAGGTCCTTGAAGAGCTAGAAGAGACATTTTTTCAGATCTATTTTCTAATTTGTTTCCAAATTTCTCATTGTGTAGGCAAATCCAATTCCAATCTTTTTCAATATTTCCAGCATTAACTACTAACATGAATTCATTATTATTAAATTTATAAATGATTAAGTCATCGATTATTCCTCCATTGTTATTTATTAAACAACTGTATTGAGCTTTTCCATCTGAAATTTCTGAAATATCATTTGAACATAGTAATTGTAATAACTCCGAAGCTCTTTCTCCTTTCAAAAAAAATTCTCCCATGTGAGATACATCAAAAAGCCCAACAGAATTTCTTACATGTAAATGTTCTGCATTAACACCCTCATATTGAACGGGCATTAAAAAACCTGAAAAAGGAATTATTTTTGCGTTATTTTCCTTGTGTATAGTGTAAAGATTAGTTTTTTTCATTTTAAATAAAATATGTGTAAATTTCGTTAAAATAATATACAATACAATTAAAATTATGAACAATAAAGTATATACAATTTTGATGACTTTTATGGTTACTTTTTCTGTAAGTTCTCAAGGAATAATGGGTGAAAAAAATAATTTTAATCGTCAAGACACTTTAAGAGGTTCTATTACTAAGGAAAGAATTTGGTGGGATTTAACCTATTACCATTTAGATATTAAAATTGATCCTGAGAATAGAACAATTATTGGATCAAATGAAATAAGCTATACCGTTATTGATACTTATTATGAGATGCAAATTGATTTACAAGAACCTTTAGTTCTTACAAAGGCTCAACAAAATGGAGAAGATTTACAAATCAGACATGATGGTAATGCTCATTTTATAATACTTAAGGCTAAACAAATCAAAGGTGCTAAAAATAAAATAAAAGTTTTTTATGAAGGTAAACCAAGAACAGCAGTAAGAGCTCCTTGGGATGGTGGAATTTCTTGGGAAAAAGATTTAAATGGAAATCATTTTATCGCATCTTCTTGTCAAGGATTAGGAGCAAGTGTGTGGTGGCCAAACAAGGACCACATGTACGATGAAGTCGAAGGAATGTTAATGAGTGTAAATGTTCCCAAAGGACTTACTAATGTTTCTAATGGAAGACTTGTTAAGGTTGATGAACTGTCAGATTCAACTACATTTCACTGGGAAGTTGTTAATCCAATTAATAATTATGGGGTAAATATTAATATTGGCGATTATGCGAATTTTTCAGAAATTTATAATGGAGAAAAAGGAGATTTAGATATGGATTATTATGTTTTGAGTTATAATTTAGAAAAAGCTAAAATTCATTTTAGTGATGCTATTAAAACCATGCAAGCTTTCGAACATTGGTTTGGTCCATACCCATTTTATGAAGATAGTTTTAAATTAGTTGAGACACCTTATTTAGGTATGGAACACCAAAGTTCAGTGACATATGGAAATCAATATAAACAAGGTTATTTAGGAAGAGATTTATCTGGAACTGGTTGGGGTTTGAAATTTGATTATATAATAATTCATGAGACAGGACATGAATGGTTTGCCAATAACATCACATATATAGACATCGCTGATATGTGGGTTCACGAGGGTTTTACAACATACTCTGAAAATCTTTTTATAGATTATCATTTCGGTAAGAAAGCATCATCTGAATACGTAATTGGAACTAGAAGAGGAATAAGTAACGTAAAACCTATTATAGGTCCATACGGCGTTAATAAGGGTGGTTCTAGAGATATGTATCCTAAAGGCGCTAATTTATTGCATACATTAAGACAAATTGCAGATGATGATGAAAAATGGAGGCAAATACTAAGAGGACTTAATAGTGAGTTTTATCACCAGACAGTCAGCACTTCTCAAATTGAAAATTATATTTCTGAAAAAATGGATATTGATTTAAATTCTTTTTTTAATCAATATTTAAGAGATGTTAGAATTCCTTTGCTTGAATATAGTTTAGAAGAAAATGTTTTAAAATTTAGATGGTCAAATGTGGTAGACAACTTTCAAATGCCTTTAGATATCTTTGTTGGAAACAAAAATATCAGAATATTTCCATCAAAAGAATGGAAGGATTTAACGATTGATTCAAACGATGTTGATTTTGATAAAAATTATTATATAGATTTTAAACTTTTAACGGATTAACTTTTAATAATGAAAAAATTAATTTTTTATATTACTACAATTATATTTACAACTTCCATTTCATGTGATAGTCATGATAATGAAACATTAAGTTTTAAAGATTATGATAGAGCTTCCAGACATCTTTCTAAAAATTTAAATAAATACCTTAATAACACTATTACGTCCCAACAATGGGATAATGAAAATTTTTTCTTGTACAGTGTGAAAACTGAAAAAAAAATAGAAAGTTTTAAAATTGACCTAAAATCTAATAAAAAAAAAGCTTTTAAAAATAAATATAAAATTAAAAACCCTTATTCAATAAATAGAAATGAATTTATTTCTCCAAATGGATTTCTTGCAGCTTTTATTGATAATTATAATTTATGGATAAGAGATTTAAAAACTAATGAATTAACTCAACTTACTTTTGATGGAGAAAAGAACTATGGATATGCAACAAATAATGCAGGTTGGATTAAAACTGATGGCCCTGTACTAAAATGGAACCTAAGTTCTGATAAAATTGCAACTTTTAGACAGGATGCTAGAGGAGTTGGAGAGATGTATTTGACAACAACAAATGTAGGACATCCTAAGCTTCAAGCTTGGAAGTATGCACTACCTGGTGATGAAAAGATTTTTGAAATTGAAAGGTTGATTATTGATTTGAAGACTAATGACATTATTAGATTTAAAATGAAAAATGATTTTCAAAGATCTACAACAACAGATCATATTGCAGGAAGAGGTGGTGAATTATTAGATACTCAGTGGAGTAAAGATGGTTCTAAACTAGCTTTTATTTCTTCATCAAGAGATCATAAAATAGCAAATTTAAAAATTGCTGATGCAAAAACCGGCAATATATCATCCGTTTTTAAGGAAACTGTAGATACTTATTATGAATCAGGTTTAGGTAGTGAAAACTGGAAAGTGTTATTTGATTCAAATGAGTTTATATGGTATTCAGAAAATGATAACTGGGGACACATATATTTATATGATTTAAAAACTAAAGAATTAAAAAACAGAATTACAAAAGGAGACTGGTTAGTAAGAAAACTTCTTCATATTGATGAAAACAAGAGAGAATTGTTTTTTACAGCAGGAGGAAAGGAAGAAGGAAACCCTTATCATGTTTATTTATATAAAGTTAATTTTGATGGAACTGAATTAACATGCTTAACACCTGAAAAAGGTACACATAAAATAAATCCATCTCCAGATTGGAATTATTTTGTTACAACATATTCATCAACAATGAATCCCCCTGTTTCTGTTTTGAAAAATAGAGATGGAAATATAATTCATGAACTTTCTAAGTCTGATTTATCAAGTCTTAATCAAACTGACTGGCAAAATCCAATTGAATTTTCTGTTAAGGCAAGAGATGGAGTAACAGATTTATATGGAATAATGTATATACCTAGTTTTTATAATGAAAATGACAAATACCCTGTCTTAAATTATATTTATCCTGGTCCTCAGTCAGGAAGTGTAGGTAATTACTCTTTTTATGTAGCTAAAAGAGATTTTCAAGCATTAGCTGAACTTGGTTTTGTTGTTGTTAGTGTAGATGCAATGGGGACACCAGGAAGATCAAAATCATTTCATGATGCCTATTATGGAAACATGGGGGATAATGGTTTACCAGATAACATTTCTGCTATAGAACAGCTATCTAAGACATATAAATCTATGGACACAGATAGAGTTGGAATTTGGGGACATTCTGGTGGAGGTTTTGCTTCAACTGCCGCTTTACTAAGATATCCTGATTTTTATGATGTTGCTGTATCAAGTTCTGGAAATCATGATAATAGAAATTATGAAGCAGACTGGGGGGAAAAATGGCATGGTTTATTAACTCCATTAAATCTAGACACCCAAGATAGTAAATCTGATTTTGATATTTTAAAAACTAATTATGATATACAAGCAAATCAATTATTCGTTGATAATCTAAAAGGAAAATTATTGATTGCTCATGGAATGTTAGACGATAATGTCCCTCCTTCAAATACTATGATTGTAGTAGATGCCCTTATTAAATCTAACAAGGATTTTGATTTAATATTATTCCCTAATAAAAGGCACGGATATGGTGACATGAATAACTACATGATGAGAAGAAAATGGGATTACTTTGTAAAACATTTAAAAGGATTAAATCCTCCAAAGGGTTATTCATTTAATTAAACTTTTAATGAAAGAATTTTGTCTCTAAAATCATCATAGTTTTCAATATCAATATATTTTTTCTTTTTTAATAAAATTTTGTTGATTTTTTCAGGAATATCAAGTTTGATTTTAATAGTTTTTTCTATGTGTTTTGAAAATTTAACTGGATGAGCAGTTTCTAAAAATACACCAATCTTTTTTGGATTAGTAACTAAATATTTATTTAAACCTAAATATCCTATTGCTCCATGTGGATCGAGAATATATTTGTTCTTTTTATATATTTTTTTCACAACCGCTAATGTTTGATTATCGTCAAAGGAATAAGAAGACATAAAATATGAAAGGTTTTTAAAATCACCTAACATTTCTTGAATTCTTATAAAATTACTTGGCTTTGAGACATCCATTGCGTTAGAGATGGTTTGGATTGTTGGCTTAGGGTTTAAAACTTGAGATTTAAAATATCTTGGAATCGTATCATTACTATTGGTACTTGCAATAAAATGATCAATTGGTAAACCTAATTTCATAGCAATTAATCCAGCGCAAATATTTCCAAAATTCCCACTAGGCACACTAAATACTAAATTCTTTTTTTTAAGCTTTTTAAAAGCATAAAAATAATAAAATGCTTGAGGAAGCCATCTCGCTACATTAATTGAATTTGCTGATGTTAAATTTAGTTTATTATTTATTTTTTTATCAACAAATGCATTTTTAACTATTTTTTGACAATCATCAAAACTACCATCTACCCTCAAAGCAGTGATATTATTTCCGTTAGTAGTTAACTGTATTTCCTGTATTTCACTTACTTTATTTTTAGGATATAGAATAACTACATTAGTTCCTTTTACTTTCAAAAAACCATTCGCTACTGCAGCACCCGTGTCACCAGAAGTTGCAACCAAAACTGTATTTGTTTTATTTTCATTTTTATTGAAATAACCCAAGCAATTTGCCATAAATCTGGCGCCAACATCTTTGAAGGCTAGGGTGGGACCATGAAATAATTCTAACGAATAGATATTTTTTTCAAGCTTAATCAAAGGAAAATCAAAATCAATTGTATTTGATAAAATATTTTTTAAGTCTGTTTCATTTATTGAATCACCTACAAATTGTTTGATAACTTCATAAGCAATTTCAATATCAGAATAGTTTTCAATATTTTCTATGAAATCTTTTTTAAGTGGACTTATTTTTTCTGGAAAAAATAATCCACCATCATCAGCTAAACCTTTTTTTAAAGCTGTTTCAAAATTAACTTTAGAAGAATTACCATTTAAGCTTCTGAAATACATTTTTTATAATGTTTTTATGATTTTGATTCCTTTATCATTTACACGCGATACGTGAACATCATAATCTAAATCTAAATTATCATAAATTTTTTTCATTGCATTTTCTACATTTTTTGCTGTTGTTAATCCTTTACTTAATGCAAATACAGAGGGTCCAGAACCTGAAATACCACATCCAATAGCACCAGTATTAATACTTGCTGATTTGATTTGTTTAAATTTTGGAATTAGAATAGATCTAAAAGGTTCAATCACTAAATCTTTCATTGATCTCCCTATTAATTCATAGTCTTCTGTATATAATCCACTAACAAATGCTCCTAAATTAGCCGATTGTTTTACCATCATTTCTAAAGAAACTATTTTTTTTATTAAAGCTCTAGAATCAGAAGTCTTTACTTCAATTTGAGGATGAAGTATGGTAAAGGCTAGTCCGATAGGTGAGTTTAGCTTTATAATATCATTTTTTTCTCTAACGAAAGTAAAGCCTCCTAGTAAAACTGCTGCTACGTTATCAGAAATTGCACTTCCACATGCAGCTTTTTCACCCTCAGCAGCATATTTGATTAAGTCTTTATTTGATAATGGTTTTCCAATTAACTCATTAATTGCAAAAACACTTCCTGCTGCACTTGCAGCACTACTTCCAATTCCACTCCCTGGTTTTATTCCCTTTTTTATTTCAATCTCAAAACCGCAATCTACTTTAATATCTTTTAAAAATGCATTAGCTGAAACTCCAGCTACATTTTTCTTTATATTTTTACTTAATTTTTGACCAAATATTTTGGTTATTTTTAGTTCTTTATTTTTCGTTTTACGAACAGTTATTTCATCACCGATTCCATCTAAACACGCTCCTAAAATATCATATCCGCATGAAAGATTTGCTATACTTGCTGGAGAAAAAACTTTTATTTCGTTCATGTTATCTTTTTCCAATTTTAATTATATCCCCAAAAATTCCAGCCGCAGTTACTTCAGCACCTGCACCTGCTCCCTTAATAATTAAAGGTTGTGTGTGATATCTGTCTGTGTAAAACAGGACAATATTGTCACTTCCATCAAGATTATAGAAAGCATGTTCTTTGGAGATTAGTTTAAGTCCTACGTTGGCTTTTCCATTATTAAATTCTGCAACATATTTTATTTTACAATTTTTATCATTTGCATCATCTAAAAGCTTATTAAAATGACTTGCATTAATTGATAAGCATTTTAAAAGTTCATCATTGTTTTTAGTGTTTAAACAATCTTTTGGGAGAAAAGAATTATTTTTTATCTCAGATAATTCTATTTCATTACCACTTACTCTAGCTAAAATTAGAATTTTCCTAGCTACATCTATTCCACTTAAATCAATTTTGGGGTCAGGTTCTGTATAACCCTCGTTCATAGCATTTCTAACAGTATTAGCGAATGAATTTTTAATATTGAAATTATTAAAAATGTAATTTAGACTTCCTGAGAGAACTGCTTCAATGGATTTTATTCTATCACCAGATGCTATTAAATTATTTAATGTATCTATTATTGGTAACCCAGCTCCAACATTTGTTTCAAATAAAAAAGAAGAGCTATACTGTTGTGCAAGATTTTTTAAGTTTTTATAATTTAAATAATTATCTGAACAAGCAATTTTATTACATGTGACTACACTTATACTGTTTTTTAGGTAATCTTTATATGTACTAGCAATTATTTCGCTGGCAGTATTATCTATAAAAATACTATTTCTAAGATTTAAACTCTTAGTTCTTTTAAAAAACTCTGACTCATTAGACTTTACCCCCTTTTTTAGTTCATTTTGCCAATTGTTAATTTCGATTCCAGTATTATTAAATAGCATTTTTTTTGAATTCGATATTCCAACTATTTTAATTTGAATTTGTAAATTTTCTTCTAAATACTTAGACTGATTAAAAATTTGTTCTATTAATTTTTTCCCTACGTTTCCTACTCCGGTTACAAATAAGTTTAATTGTTTGATGTTTTTTTCAAAAAACTTTTCATGTAAAGTATTAAGAGCTTTTTTGACATCTTTTTTATTAATTACAGCTGTTATATTTCTTTCAGAGCCACCTTGTGAAATTGCTTTAACATTAATATTATTAAAACCTAAAGTACTAAACATTTTACCGCTAATACCTTGGTGGTTCTTCATTTTGTCACCAACAAGAGCAATTATAGCAAGATCGCTTTCTACTTTCAACGGCTTTATGATGTTGTTCATTATTTCATTATTAAATTCTTCATCAATAATTTTTTTTGCTCTATCACATTCTTCTCCATTAACTCCAATACAAATGGAATGTTCAGATGAAGCTTGAGTAATCATTATTATATTAATATTATTAATTGATAATATTTCAAATAATTTTTTAGAATACCCAGGACTCCCTATCATACCGCTTCCTTCCAATGTTAGAAGTGAAATCCCTTGAACATGGCTAATTCCTTTAACTACATTGAAACGTGAATTGTTTTTATTAGAAATTTCAGTACCCTTATCATTTGGTTTAAAACTGTTTTTTATAGTTATAGGAATGTTTTTATTCATTGCGGGTTGAATAGTTGGAGGAAAAATAACTTTTGCTCCAAAATGAGATAATTCCATAGCTTCTTGATAAGAAAGTGAGTCTATTGAGATAGCTTGTTTGACAATGGTTGGATTTGCAGTAAACATTCCGCTAACATCAGTCCATATATCTAATTTACTTGCTCCACTTATTGATGCGATTATTGAAGCAGTATAATCAGACCCGCCTCTTCCAAGAGTTACATCATTCCCAAAGTTATCCCTTGCAATATATCCTGGCATTATGATTACTCTCTTGTTGTTTTCTTTGGAAAAACTCTCCCATTTATTTTTTGTTAATTTTAAATCTACTTGAGAGTTGTTAATTTTAATTAGTTTAGTAGTAATAATTTCTCTTGAATCTTTTATCTGAAAATCTAACTTTCTTGCTTTACCTAATTTACCAATAATATAGTGTGACATTAGTTCGCCAAAACCAGAAATAGTAGCAGAAGATTTACTACTAAACTCTTTTAAATTATAAACACCATCAAGAATATTCTCTAATATATTTAGATTTTGTTGAACATAACTTAATATTTTACTCTGATTACTAATTTCAAATAGTGATTTACATATGTCAATATGTATTTTTTTTATTATGTCAAATTTTTTAAGGTATTTTTTATCTTGATTACTAGCTAATTTCCCAGATTCCATTAAAAGATCAGTAACACCTTCAAATGCAGAAAAAACAACTATTACATTTCCTTTATAATTATTGATTATTTTTAAAGAACTTTCAATTTTTTTTGAATTTGCAATTGATGAACCACCAAATTTTATTACAATCATTTTTTTATATACTTAGTAGTCAAACCTATAAAAAAATAACTTTATAAAAATAATAAATGATTTATTTAAAAAAAAAAATGAAATTCTTAAAAAAAAAGAAATTAAATGAGATTGTGACAATAGATGTCGTTTTAAACTAATAAAGTTTAACTATTTTTCATTTATATTTAATAGTTAGTATTCGTTTTACAATAGAAGTTATATTTTATTTACTCTTTTCCGTTGTTAAATAATCTGATTTACCATCCCAGTCCATTATAATTGCGTCACCAATGTTTAATTTTGACTTTACAATTTCATCTGCTAATAAATCTTCTACGTATTTTTGAATAGCTCTTTTTAATGGTCTTGCACCGTATTTTTTGTCATAACCTTTTTCACATAAAAAATTAACTGCTTTTTTCGAGATTTTGATTTTATATCCTAACTCATTTGTTCTTTGCACTAAAGTTTGTAATTCAATATCAATTATCTTTTTTAAATCTTCTTTTTCTAAACTATTAAAAATTACTATTTCATCAACTCTGTTTAAAAATTCTGGAGAAAAGGCCTTCTTCAAGGATTTCTCAATAGTTCCTCTTATGTTTTTGGATTCTTGTGATTTAACTGCTTCTGTTCCAAAACCCACACCGTTTCCAAAGTCTTTTACCTGTCTAGCTCCGAGATTAGAAGTCATTATTATTACTGTATTTTTAAAATCAACTTTTCTTCCTAAACTGTCTGTCAACGTACCCTCATCTAGCACTTGTAATAGCATATTAAATATATCTGGATGAGCTTTTTCTACTTCATCTAGTAAAATAACGCTGTAAGGTTTTCTTCTTACTTTTTCAGTTAATTGACCTCCCTCTTCATATCCTACGTATCCTGGTGGTGCACCTATTAATCTTGAAATGGCAAATTTTTCCATATACTCACTCATGTCAATTCTAATAAGAGAATCAGTTCCGTTAAAAAGTTCAGAAGATAAAATTTTTGCTAATTGGGTTTTACCAACTCCGGTTTGACCTAAAAAAATGAATGATCCAATGGGTTTATTAGGATCTTTAATTCCAGCTCTGTTTCTTTGAATAGCCTTTACAACTTTGTTAACTGCTTCTTCTTGACCAATAACTTTTCCTGAAATCTTTTTATCAAGTTTTGACAGTTGATTTAATTCTGCTTTGGCTATTTTGTTAACAGGAATTCCAGTTATCATAGAAACTACTTCTGATATGTCATCTTCAGTTACTGTTTCTCTGTGTTGTTTTAAATCTTCTTGCCATTTTTCTTGAGCTAATAAAAGCTCTTTTTCAATTCTTTTTTCATCATCTCTTAGTTTAGCAGCCTCTTCATATTTTTGTTTTTTTACAACCGTATTTTTATTTTCTCGAACTTCTTCTAATTTTTTTTCTAACTCAACTATGTTTTTGGGAACGTCCATGTTAGTGATGTGTACTCTGGAACCTGCTTCATCCATAGCATCTATAGCTTTATCAGGAAGAAAACGATCTGAAACATATCTATCTGTTAATTTTACGCAAGCAATTATTGCTTCATCAGTAAAATTAACATTATGATGAGATTCGTATTTATCTTTTATATTTTTTAAAATTTCTATTGTTTCAATAATGTTTGTCGGTTGAACAATTATTTTTTGAAATCTTCTCTCTAAAGCACCATCCTTCTCAATGTATTGTCTGTATTCGTCTAATGTTGTAGCGCCAATACATTGAATCTCGCCTCTAGCTAAAGCTGGTTTAAACATATTAGAGGCGTCAAGACTTCCTGTTGCTCCTCCAGCTCCTACAATTGTATGTATTTCATCTATAAATAGTATAATATCATTGTTTTTTTCGATTTCATTCATTACAGCTTTCATCCTTTCTTCAAACTGTCCTCTGTATTTTGTTCCTGCCACTATACTTGCAAGATCTAATGTGACAACTCTTTTGTTGTAAAGAATTCTGGAAACTTTTTTTTCAACTATCCTTAATGCTAAACCTTCAGCAATAGCAGACTTACCCACACCAGGCTCTCCAATTAAAAGTGGATTATTTTTTTTTCTTCTACTTAAAATTTGAGAAACTCTTTCAATTTCTTTTTCTCTTCCAATTACAGGATCTAACTTGCCCTGAAGAGCAAATGCTGTTAAATCTCTACCAAAATTATCTAATACAGGTGTCTTGGATTTTATTTTTGATTTAGTATCGGTTTTTACTGTAAAAGGATTTTCTTCAATTGGACCTTCTTCATCCTTTGAATCTTCGGGAAATGTTTCAGAAGAAGGTAAATTAGAATAATTGTCATCTGATTCTGTAAGCATGTATTTAAATTGTTCTTTCACAGTTTCGTAATCAAGTTGAAGTTTGATTAACAGTTTTGTCGTTGGATCATTTTCATTTCTTAATATGCAAAGCAAAAGGTGGGCAGTATTAATTGATTTTCCTTGAAAAAGTTTTGCCTCTAAAAATGTCGTTTTTAATGCTCTTTCAGCTTGTCTTGTAAGATGTAAATTTTTCTTGTGATTTTGATCAAAATCATTAATTGGATTTGGAGGACTTAATATTTCAACTTTTTTTCTCAAGTAATCAAGGTCAATTTCTAGTGAGTTTAAAATAGAAATAGCTTTTCCACCCCCATCTCTCAACATACCAAGTAACAGATGCTCTGTTCCAATAAAATCATGACCAAGCCTCAAAGCTTCTTCTTTACTGTAAGTAATCACATCTTTTACCCTTGAAGAAAAATTATCATCCATTCTTAAATACTAATTAAATTATAAGCTAGTAAATAGACAAAAAAAATAAATTAATTCCAAGTTTTTTAACCTGTAATTAAAGATTTGTATTAAAATAAATATGTTAATAAAATTATGTAAAATTCTAAAACTATATTGCACAAATAACTGAGGTAATTATTATATTTGATAAGTTATAATTTAAAGAACAAAACTATACTAAAAAATAAATATGAGCGAAGGAGAAAAACTTATTCCAATTAATATTGAAGATGCTATGAAGTCAGCATACATTGATTATTCAATGTCTGTTATTGTTTCAAGAGCTCTTCCAGATGTAAGAGACGGTTTAAAACCCGTACACAGAAGAGTGTTATATGGAATGCATCAATTAGGCTTAAGATCTTCAAGTAAATTTAAAAAATCTGCTTTTATTGTCGGAGAAGTTTTGGGTAAATACCATCCACACGGCGATTCATCAGTATATGACACAATGGTAAGAATGGCTCAAGATTGGAGTCTTAGATATCTTCTTGTTGATGGTCAGGGAAATTATGGTTCCGTCGATGGGGATAGTCCTGCTGCAATGCGTTATACCGAAGCAAGAATGCAAAAAATTTCCGAAGAAATGGTTGCTGATTTAGATAAAGAAACTGTTGATCATCAGTTGAATTATGATGATTCAATTATGGAACCAACTGTTTTACCTACAAAAATACCGGCTCTTTTGGTTAATGGCGCTTCTGGTATAGCTGTTGGTATGGCAACTAATATGCCTCCACATAATTTAACTGAAGTTATTAATGGTACAATAGCTTATATTGAAAATAATGATATAACTATTGATGAATTAATTGAATTCGTAAAAGCTCCAGATTTTCCAACTGGTGGAACTATTTATGGTTATGATGGAGTTAAAGAAGCTTTTCATACTGGAAGAGGAAGAGTTGTTATGCGAGCTAAAGCTGAAATTGAAGAAGTTAATGGTAGAGAGTGTATTATAGTTACTGAAATTCCTTATCAGGTAAACAAAGCAGAGATGATTAGAAAAACTGCTGAAATGGTAAATGACAAAAAAATTGAAGGAATTTCTACAATCAGAGATGAATCTGACAGAAAAGGAATGAGAATAGTTTATGTGCTTAAAAGAGATGCAATACCAAATATTGTTTTAAATACATTGTATAAATACACCTCGCTTCAGTCATCTTTTAGTGTGAATAATATCGCTTTAGTTAAAGGTAGACCTCAGATGTTAAATTTAAAGGAAATGATTGGTCATTTCGTAGACCACAGGCATGAAGTTGTAGTAAGAAGAACTAAATATGAATTAAAAAAAGCTGAAGAAAGAGCTCATATTTTAGAAGGTCTAATAATAGCTTCTGATAATATTGACAAGGTTATTTCATTAATAAGATCTTCTTCAAATGCTGACCAAGCAAAAGAAAAGTTAATTGCTGAATTTAAGTTAAGTGATATTCAATCAAAGGCAATAGTTGAAATGAGATTAAGACAACTAACTGGCTTGGAACAAGACAAGCTTAGGTCCGAATATGATGATTTAATGATAACTATTCAAGATTTGAAAGGAATTCTTGATAGTCATGATAGAAGAATGGATATTATAAAAATTGAATTAACTGAAATACTAGACAAATACGGAGACGAAAGAAGATCAATTATTGAGTATGCTGGAGGAGATCTAAGTATGGAGGATATGATTCCAGACGAAAAAGTTGTGTTAACTATTTCTAATGCTGGTTATATTAAAAGAACTCCATTAGTTGAATACAAAACACAACATAGGGGAGGTGTTGGACAAAAGGCATCTACAACAAGAAATGAAGATTTCTTAGAACACTTATTTGTTGGTACTAACCATCAATATATGCTCTTTTTTACCCAAAAAGGAAAATGTTTTTGGATGAGAGTGTATGAAATACCTGAAGGTAGTAAAACCTCAAAAGGAAGAGCTATTCAGAACTTAATTAATATTGAACAAGATGATGAAGTAAAAGCTTTTATATGTACTCAAGATTTAAAAGATGAAGAATATATTAATAGTCATTATGTTATTATGGCCACAAAAAAAGGTCAGGTTAAGAAAACTTCTTTAGAACAATACTCAAGACCTAGATTAAACGGTATTAATGCCATAACAATTAAAGAGGACGATGAATTATTAGAAGCTAAATTAACTACCGGAAACTCTCAGGTTTTAATCGCTGTTAAATCTGGAAAATGTATTAGGTTTGATGAGAGTAAAACACGTCCTATGGGCAGAAATGCTTCTGGAGTAAGAGGAATAAGATTAAAAGATGACAAAGATGAAGTTGTGGGAATGATTTCTGTAAACGATATGGAAAGTGATATTTTAGTTGTTTCTGAAAATGGATATGGAAAAAGATCTAGTCTGGATGCTTACAGAATGACTAATAGAGGAGGTAAAGGAGTTAAAACAATATCCGTTACTGATAAAACAGGTAAATTAGTTTCCCTTAAAAATGTCACCGACAATGATGACTTGATGATTATAAATAAATCTGGAATTGCTATCAGAATGGAAGTGTCCTCACTTAGAGTAATGGGAAGAGCTACACAAGGTGTTAAGCTAATTAATTTAAAAGATAATGATGCAATTGCAGCTGTTGCTAAAGTAGTGCATGATGACGATAACATTGAAGATTTAGAAAATATTGAAGTTGATATTGCTGATAAAAATTTAGATAATAAAAATGATTCAAACTAATTTAAAAATGATAAAAAAACTTATAATTTCAATATTACTATTAACTACTTTCTTTGGTTACACTCAAAAGAAAGAATTAAGAAATGCAGAAAAACGGTTGGATGAAGGTTTTTATAATGAAGCTTTAGATATTCTTTCTCAAATCGAGGGTATTATTTCTTCTTCTGATCAAAAGTATCAAGCACATTATTATTATTTATTGGGATGGGCTAATAAAGGTGATACTAACTTTAATGAAGCTGTATCGTTACTTAGAAAATCAATAGAATTAGATAAGTTAGATAAATATTCTGAAAATTCTAATATTTTAATTGATCAAGTAGAAATAGAATTGGTTAATTCTGCAGTTGAAGACAACAAAAATAAAGATTTCATTAGTGCTTCAAAAAAGTTATATGATGCTTACTCAATAAACCCTTCAAAAGAAGGTAGTTTAACTTATTTATATTTCGCTGCCTCTAGCTCTGTAAACGGAAGTGACTATCAAGTTGCATTAGGTTATTATGATATGTTAAAAGAAATGGAATATACGGGTGTAGTTTCAGAATATTTCATAACTCCACTAAAAACTCAAATTGAAGAAAAGGTTAGTGAAACAGAATATAATCTTTTTAAATCTTCAAAAGATTATACTAACCCAAGAATAGGAAAGACTGAATCTAGACTTCCTGAGATTGTTAAAAATATAGCACTTATTTATGTTCAATTAGGAGAAACTGAAAAAGCTATTAATGCTATTAAGGATGCTAGAAAAATTAATCCCGAGGATTTGAATCTTTTACTTTCCGAAGCTGATTTGTATATGAAATTAGGTGATAAGGATAAGTTTAAAGTCTTAATGAAAGAAGCAATTACCAAAGATCCAGATAATGCTATTTTATATTATAATTTAGGTGTTATTAACGCAGAACAAGGTGAATCTGATGATGCTATGAATTATTATAAAAAGGCACTAGAGTTAGATCCTGATTATGCTGCTACCTATTTAAATTTAGTTGGATTGATTTTGGAGGGTGAAAGCGCTCTGGTTGAACAAATGAACGAATTAGCTACTTCTAATAAAAGAAGTGATTATGAAAAATATGATAAGTTAAAACAAGATAGAGAAAACTTATATACTTCTTGCTTACCCTATTTAGAAAAACTTATTGAAATTGATTCTAAAAATATAGAAGCTTTAAAAACTGCTAAAAATATTTATTATACTGTTGGGGACAACGAAAATTATAAATTAATGACTGCTAAAATTCAAGAATTAGAAAATCAGTAATTTCTATAATAAATGAGCTTGTGAGTTAATTTATTCGTTTCTGAATTGATAATTCCATCTATGTTGATTTTATCTATTCTTATTTTACCATGTGCATGAATAATTTCATTTTTATTTATCATAATCCCAACATGAGTGATTTCTTCAATTGAATCTCCAAAAAAAGCTAGATCTCCGGGAACTATATTTTTTCTTAAAGCAATTTTTCCTTGTGATGCCTGTTGACTGGCATCTCTGTTTATTTTAATACCTAGGATTTTATAAACTAATTGAGAAAAACCAGAACAGTCAATTCCATACAAAGTTCTTCCTCCCCAAGTGTATGGGGAGTTTAAATATAACTTAGCAGTTTCAACAATATCACAATCTTTAGATTCAGTCTTTTTACCTACGTATTTACATTTTAAAAATTTACAAGAACTTATTAAACTCCCAATTGGAATCGAAATCTTTTCATTATCAGAATTTATTATGTATCCCTGTTTGTCTAAAGAATATACAGGATCATTTAATTTTAAAGTATTATAATTTACCTTTTCAATAAAATTAACTTGAATATTATTTATCCATCCCTGATAATTATCAAATTCGTTTGATATTTTCGACCACTTTTCGTTAAACTCTATTATTCTAAAAATTTCTCCATATAACAATTGGGTTACCATTTCGCTTGAGCTGTTTGGATGTTTTCTTATTGGAACTACACTTAATTCACAAATGCCAAAATCTTTCATATTGTTTTTTACTTAAACTACTAAATTAGATAAGAGTTTATAAATAAATATTTTTATACTTTTGATTCAATTCATTTCAATGAAAGATAAGTTAAATATTTTTTTTAAACTTCAGTCTCAGATTTACAGAATTATTCTTTTTTTAATCACTGTTGTATTCATTGTTTATATAATACCCAAAAAGGGGAAATTTCAGTATGAATTTGCAGAGGGTAAACCTTGGAAATACGAAACTTTAATTTCTCCTTTTGATTTTTTAATACAAAAAAATAAATCTGAAATTGAATTTGAGAAGCTAACAATATCTGCTAAAACTAAAAGATATTATTTGAAAGTTGAAGGAATTTCTGATTCTGTAATTTCTAATATTAGTTTGAAGTTAAAAGATTCATATCCTTATTTATATGAAGAAGGTATAACTAAGTTAAAAAAAATTTATGAACCTGGTTTAATAAATGAATTTGTTGATTTAAATAATGATTCTATTTTTTTAATATCAAAAAATCTTATTAAAAAATTTAAGCGAGAGGAAATTAATTTAATAAATAATTTTTCCTTTGATTCAATTTCTTATAATTCTTCAAAAGACTCTATATCATTTAATAATATTATAAAATTATATTTAAAACCAGATATAATTTATGATGAAATTACTACCAATTTAAACATTGACAACCTTTTAAGTAAAGTCTCTAGCAATAAAGGTTTTGTAAATAACGGAGTTAGGATTATTTCAAGAGGAGAAATTATTGATTCTGAAAAGTTTTCAGTTTTACAATCTTTAAAGTTTAAGTTTGAATCACAAATCTGGTCAAAATCAAACTTTAATTTAGTTACTCTTGGATATTTAATAATTGTTGGAATTATTTTATTTTTTCTATTTCTATTTCTTAAAAAAAATAGATTAAATATTTATTTAAATAATACTAAAATTACTTTTATTTTCTTAATAATTTTGATTTTTGTTTCTATTACCGTTTCAGTTAATAAGTTTCAGCCAAATTATATATATGTTGTTCCCCTATGTTCTATTCCATTGCTAGTAAGAGCTTTTTTTGATTCTAGGTTAGGTTTATTTATTCATGTACTTACTTTGCTTGTTTTGGCCTTTATTGTTCCTAATAGTTTTGAGTTTTTATTTTTACATACAATCGCCGGTATAATCACTATTTTAACTCCTTCTGACCTTTACCAAAGAGCTAACTTATTTGTGTCAGTTTCTATCATTACAAGTATATATATAATATCATATTTGTCTTTCTCTATAATTGCAAATGGAGATATTAATGATGTGAATCTTAATATTCCATTACTTTTTATTTTTAATGGTTTAGCTACTCTATTTGTTCATCCATTAATATATATATTTGAAAAAATATTTGGTTTAGTTTCAGACGTTTCACTTTTAGAACTCACCAATACAAACTCTACTCTTTTAAAAGAGCTTTCTGAAAAAGCCCCTGGTACTTTTTATCATTCCTTAGCAGTTTCTAACTTAGCAGAAGCTGTGGCAATTCAAATTTCTGCTAATGTTATGCTGGTAAGGGTAGGTGCCTTGTATCATGATATTGGCAAAATGAATAGTCCAAATTATTTTATTGAAAACCAAAGTAATTCTTTTAACCCTCATGATGAGTTAGAACCTTTAGAAAGTACAATTATAATCAAAGACCATATATCAAACGGAATAGAAATAGCAAAACGAAATGGGCTTCCTGACCGAGTTATTGACTTTATAAGAACACACCATGGTACATCAATAATTAGATTTTTTTATGATAAAGCAATAAAGTCTAATAAAGAATCTAACGAATTTGATTATCGATATTCAGGTCCTAAACCTTTTTCAAAAGAAACCGCTATAGTCATGATGGCTGACAGCATTGAAGCTGCATCTAAAAGTTTAAAAGAACCTACTATAAAATTGATAGATTTATTTGTTGATAAAATAATTGACAAACAAATTTTAGATAATCAATTTATTAATTCTGATATAACTTTGAAGGAAATTCAGTTAGCAAAAAAAATATTAAAAGAAAAATTGAACAACATCTATCATTTAAGGATTGAATATCCTGATTAGTTTTTTATTTTTACTTTTAAATAATATATATTTTGGTAGTAAAACAAATTTATACCGGTTGTTTATCTCAAGGGGCTTACTTTATTGAAAGCAACGGAGAAGCTGCTGTAATAGATCCATTGAGAGAAGTTTCTCATTATTTGGATTTAGCTAATAAATCCAATTCTAAAATAAAATATATTTTTGAGACTCATTTCCATGCTGATTTTGTTAGTGGACACCTTACATTATCCAAAAAAACAGATGCACGTATTGTATACGGTCCAAATGCTAAACCTAATTTCCCCTCTCTAATAGCTAAAGATAACCAGGTTTTTAAAATTGGTAAAGTCACATTAACTGCAATTCATACACCAGGTCATACCTTAGAAAGCACATCTTATTTGCTTAAAGATGAATATGGAAAAGATAACTGTATTTTTACTGGGGATACTCTTTTTTTAGGTGATGTTGGAATCCCAGATGTTGCTCAGAGATATATGGGTGTTTCAAAAGAAGAATTAGCAGGTATTTTGTATGATTCAGTTAATAAAAAAATTAAACCTTTATCAGATGATATTTTAGTTTATCCAGGTCATGGTGCTGGTTCCGCATGTGGTAAAAATATGATGAAGGAAACAGTAGACACATTGTCAAATCAAAAAAAAATTAATTACGCTTTAAATGGTTCGTACAATAAAATTGATTTTATCAAAGAATTAACAGATAATTTACCTGATCCACCAACTTATTTCCCTTCAAATGTTAAGTTAAATCAAGATGGCTACCTTGATTTTAATGAGGTTTTAAAAAATAGTTTAAAGCCATTAAATGTTGAAGATTTTAAATCACATTTAAATAATAATACTTTAATCCTTGATGTAAGAAATCAAGATGAATTTAAGTTAGGTTTTATCCCTGGATCTATTTTTATTGGATTAAATGGCGGTTTTGCACCTTGGGCAGGTTCAGTTATTAAAGATATTAATACTGAAATTCTATTAGTTTGTGAAAAAAATAAGGAAGCGGAAACTATAATGAGATTGTCAAGAGTTGGTTTTGATAATGTGATAGGTTATTTGAAAGGAGGTTTTAAATCTTGGACTGAATCAAATCAAGAAATAGATACAATAAATTCTATTTCTCCAAAAAATTTAAAAGATATAATAGATTCAGATATTAGTTTGTTGGATGTAAGAAAAAATACTGAAAGAGAAAATGGTTTTTTAAAAGATTCAATAAACATTCCATTAAACGTAATAGATAAAAATTTAAAAGAATTAAATAAAAAAAACACACACTATATTCACTGTGCTGGAGGCTATAGAAGTATGATTGCTTGCTCTATTCTTAAAAGATATGGTTATGACTTTCTTTATGATGTAAGTGGTGGTTTTTCTAAAATCAGAAACTCAGGTATTAATATTTTATAAACATGAACAGACTATTTATACTATTATTAATTATAAGCTCTTGCGTTTCTAATCAAGAAAAATTCCAATTATTGGAATACCAAGAATATAAAAAAAACATTCAAAATAAAAATACTCAGCTAATTGATGTTAGAACTCCCCAAGAATATGAATTAGGCCACATTTCAGGTTCAGTTAACATTGATTTTAGAAATCAAGATGTCTTTAATAACTCATTTAATGAATTTGATAAATCAAAACCAATATTTTTATATTGTAGGTCAGGAAATAGAAGTAAAAAATCTGCAGATATATTAATTGAAATGGGATTTTCGAAAGTTTTTGATTTAAAAGGAGGTTTTATAGAATGGAATTCAAACGAACTTAGAAAAGCTAATTTTTAGTCCCTGTAACTACCAAAGTTCCATTCCATCCGTCCTTTTTACCTGTTCTCCAATATTTTACGTTTTTAAATCCTGAATCCAGAAATATTTTTTCCCATTGAGATTCGGATAATAAAGTCATTGTACTGACATTTGTTTTTTCTGGCCAGTCGTGAGACGAAGTATTCTCATAATAAAAATCAACACCAATTATTAATCTTCCATTTTCATTAATCCAATTATTATAAAAATTTTGAATTACAAGTAAAGGATTTTTAAAATAATATAACACTTCCATAGAATGAACAATGTCTTTTTTGTTTTGTGGTTTCCAAGTCAGTAAATCTGAACAATGATACTCGTTTAATAGATCTAATCTTTTCGATTTATTTATCATATTAATGGATCCATCTACTCCGACTGAACTTATACATGATTCCATTTTAGAAACCATTCTTACTACCCACCCAGTTCCACATCCTGCATCAATAAATGAAAAACTTTCTAAATCTTTAAGAGCAAATTTAAGCATGTTTTGTACAGGCTTTAAATGGTTTTTTTCCATTCCATCGTCTTTTCCGTTCTTGACCCATTCACTAAAAACCTCAATAGGATTCATTTTCATTTGTCAAACTTTTTTTCTTGTAAACAATACATAACTTAGATAAAATAGAATAAGAATAAAAAATTCCCAGTTTAAAATATAATATGGCCAATCTCCAAATACTAAAGGATTTTTAATGTTTGGAGCTTCAGCTAGGTACATGTAATTTGAACCAACTTCAAAATTAAATGGTATTATAATTAACATGAGAATATTTAAAATTAATAAAACTCTAAGCCAGGAAAACTTTGTTAATTCATATTCAAGGTGATAGAACATGTAAAGTGGAATCAGAATTATGGTACCATGACTGGAATAGTATTGTAAATATTTAAAAATACTACCATCATAATCATTAATTTGAGCTGTTAATATTGCCATTAAACCACCCCATAAACCACAATAAAAAAGAAATTCAAATAGTTTTTGACTTCTAGGTATAAAAAGAATAAAACATGTTATTAAGTTAGATATTGAACATAAATGTAGTGGAAGGTTTTCATAAATATCCCAATTTCCATTATTAATATCAATTACATGATTTAACACTGTTATAAACAAAGTCATTAAACAAATCATTTTAGCAACCTTTAATTTTTTATCAATATTTAGACTCTTCGCTATCCATAAAAAAAATAAAATATACAATGAGGTTATAGTTAGATTTCTCAATCCCTCATAAGAATCCAAATCAATTACATAAGGAGGATGTTGAGTCAAAAAACTATAAAAAAAATATAAATTCATTTTTTTAAATTTAATTTATTGAAAATGATTTATCATATTTAATAATATTCTGTCTGCAACAGGGTCTTTCCCAATATTTTCATATAATTTAAGAGTAGATAAAAGCATTTTTCCTTTATTATGTTTTATAATTGAAAGATCGGAACCTATCCAAACATCTCCTGAGCCTATGTAATTTCTTTTCTTGATATTCCCGTCAGGAATTCTATCAAAAGCTATTGTTTGGACTATGTTTTCTCCTTTTATTCCTCTAAAACTGACAGTAGGTCCGATGTTTTCATAAATATCTATAAGAGGAACATTAACAGGAAGTCCCTTAAAAAAAGGATGTTTTTTATTTATGTGAAGAATTCCATCCCAAAGCCCTTGAGAAATATTTTTTATAGGGTCCATTGGTAATAATTTTTTTCCTTCAATTTGAAATGTTAGATTTTCTCCAGTTCTTTTAATCATTTTAGAAGGAGTATTTAAGTATATAGCATTTCCACCCTTAGAAACAAATTGGTTTATTAATTCAACAGTTTTATTAAATGTATTATCGTTGTTAGAACTATTAGCAATAATATTTCCGTCTTTTGAAGATTTTTCTAAAATTTTATTATCATAAATCAAAACTGGAACATTTGAAGGAACATTCTTATTAAATTTTCTGTATTTTATCTTATTTGTATTTAAAAATTTTATAATTACTTTATTTTCATGTATGAGTGCAACCTCTAAATTTTTATTATTTTTTAATTTATCAAAAACATTAAATGTTCTATTTGAATTGGTAATTATATTTTTTTTAGAATCAATTATTTCTGCAAAGATTTTATATTCTCCAAAACCAAAATCTTTAAATGAAATGTCCAATAAATTATTAACTCCATTTTCAAGATTTTTAATTAAAGAATTTTCATAAACTATTGATTTACCTTTAATTATCTTAATGTTTAAATTAATATTTAATCTGTTGTTTTCGTTTATTCCTATGAACTCTAAATTTATTTTTTCATTTTCATAATAGTTTCTCTTATCCGATCTAATAATTATCAACTTTTCTTGATTAGCTTCTTTTGTTTTATAATATGCATCACCCTTAGGATTCCTCCACAGATCTAGCAAACCTGCTCCAATTACCCAGTCTCCAGCTGTTAATGCATGAACACAATAACCAATTATACTAGGGTTAGATCTTATAGCCTCTAACATTCTTTTATTAGCTAATCCGTGAACTTTTTGTTGAAGTTTATAAAAATCTTCTGTTTTTTTAAACAATTTATTAAGTCCAGTTTTAATTAATGCTTTTTTAACCTCTTTATTATAATTAAGATGATATATGTATGGGTAGGTAATCGAATTTCCTTTTTCTCTAAATTTTATTTCATTATCCTCAAGATTTGGTAAACTTCCATACCCTATTTCTGAGACATAAGAGGGTAAGTTCGGTAAAACATTTCTTCCAGGTGTTTTAGCAAATAGGTTTTGTTTGATATTTTCTTCTTTTGTATTCCCAATTGTTAAAAAACCATCAAATTTATTTTTGTTGATATTGGGTCCTGGGTAATTATGAATGTCATTAAATTTTGTAGGAATTTTTTCATAAGGAAGAAATAGGTTTGCGCCCTCTGCCCATCCTCCTGATTCATCTAAAATCATTCTTGTTGGATCTAATTCCCTAGCTTTTAGCGCCATAGGTTTTAACATATTAGCCAATACTGGCCTTCTTATTTCATTGAATAACTCCCACTGAACAATAGAAACATGATTTCTGTCTCTTAAAATACTTTCTGTAATTTCGTTTTCAACACGTCTAGGAAGATATGGTGTTTCAATTGGCATGTCCATACATTCAATAGCCATACTTCCAACTGTTAATATCCCCAGAGAATCAGCAATCTTTAGCCACATTGGTGGAGGAGGTTTTCTCCATGGTCTAATCATATTAAAACCAGCTTTTTTAGCCATTGTGATTTCTTTGATTACCATTTCTTTAGAATCCGGATAAGCTAATCTTACAGGATATAATCCCTCAAAAAATGCTGCTTTTAAATAAATGGGCTTATTATTTAGATAAAACTTTTCATTTTTTATTGTAAACTCTCTAAAACCAAATGATTCTGAAACTTCGTCTTCTATTTTGTTTTTTGATTTTAAATAAGATTTTAATTTATATAAATTTGGGTTGTTAGGGGACCACAATAGTATAGAGTCAAACTTTATTTCCTCATTAATATTGTTTATTCCTGGAGATAATAACAATTCTGTTTCCTGAGAGGCTATTTCATCACCTTTTTGGTTAAGAACCTTATTAATAAGTACTGTTTTTTGATTGTTATTATTTCTATTTATAATTTTAAAATCTATTTCAGATTTTTTTTGATACATATCTGATTTAATAAATAAATCATCAATCATTATTTTTCCTGTAGCTTCTAAATACACATTTTGCCATATTCCACCAGTGTAAGACCCTCTCCATTGCGGGGTTTCCATTTGACCCATTCCGTCAATTGACTTGTCTTGCATCGTTATAGGACCAACAACTCTTAATATCAGAGTATTGATTTCATCAAAATTTAAGACATGTTCTATATTAAATTTAAAAGGAGTAAAACCACCCTCGTGATATCCAAGAGCGTTATCATTTAAATAAACTTCGGATAAATAATTTACTGCATCAAAATTTAAGTGAATTACCTTGTCTTTAAACTCTTTGGGCGCTCTGAATGTTTTTTTATAATATACAACTCCCTCAAAATCTTTCTTATATTCCTCCCAACCACTTGGAACTAAAATTCTCTCTGAACTTAATCTGTCAAATCCTTGTATTGTATGAGCTTTTTTTTCTCTACCATTATTTTTTGTATCGTATATAATTTCCCATTCTCCATTTAATGAAATAGGATTATCTCTTTCTTGAGAAAAGGAAATTAATGAGATAAAAAATATTATTAAATTTAATTTTTTCATAATTAATTTTTATTTAAAACTTTAAGACCATTAGGAACCATTGGATAAGTTATTTCTTTTAAAACCTCCACCATTTCACTTCTCTTAGGATGTGTTTTATTATACAATAAGTTATTCCACTCTTTAGGGTCGGAACTGTTGTTGTACAGTTCCTCATTTCCAGAATCGTAAATTATATACCTCCAATTTTTTGTTCTAAGGGAATAATGATGATTTGCAGTGTTATTTTTATTTTTATCAGATGAATAGACTACGGATAATGCACCTTTGGGACCATTCCACTCTTCAGTGTTAGGGTTTTCTAAAAACGGTTTTAAGCTATGTCCATCTAAAGGTTTTCCTTTTTGATTTTTTACAGTTTTATTATCAAGACCAGCTAAATCAAGAAGGGTAGGATAGATATCGATTAACGAAACGGGGTGTTCTACTTTTGAGTTTGGTTTTGAAACACCAGGAGCTCTTATAGTCATTGGAATTCTAGTGCTTTCCTCCCAAAGAGAATTCTTATAAACATGGTCCTTCTCACCCATAGTCCAACCGTGATCACTAACAAGAACAACAATTGTATTGTCTTTCAATTTTGAGTTATCAATTACCTTCATTACTTGACCTATGTTATCATCAACTGCTGAAACACAGGCTAGATATGCCTGAGTGAACCTTTTAAGACCTTCTTTTGGGTCTTTATAAGATTTAACTAGGTTGATGTAGGATTCAATAGACCTAGTTCTACGATCTTTTGTTTCAAATTGATCTTCTAAATGAAAAAAAGTATCGTCTTTATCATTTTCTAAGATATTGGCTAGTTGAATATCCTCTAATGGATACATATCAAAATATTTTTTTGGAGCAATCAAAGGAGTGTGAGGGCGAACAAACCCAACTGCTAAGAAAAAAGGTTTGTCATCATTTGATTTTGCTAGTTTTTTTAGTCTATCCTCAGCCCATTGAGCGTTGATTTCATCAGGGGTTAAATCTCTGTCCTCTTCACTGTTATATTTAAATTCCTTATATCCTCTTGATCCACCGTAAGCCCAAGAAAGCTGTTCGTTATCCAACTTTAGTTCGGAAACATTTTTTAGAGGACCAAAAGAACCATCTATTTGACCTCCGTTCATATTACAACATCCGACCTTTCTTACAGTTCTGTATGGTTTAGGCACATCAGGATGTGAAATCCCTTTTTTTCCTTTTTCATGTTGTCCTTTGTATGCTACAGGTCCAAAATCAGTATTATACTCAAATTCAGACCATATTTCTTTTTTATTGTGATGTAAAATTTTACCACTTCCTATCACGTTGTAACCATTTTCTTTAAATTTCTCCATAATAGTTTTAGTGTTTGAAAGCACTTCATTCTGTAACCATGATTGTTGCCAAAAATTTGAGGAGTTGTGTGGATAAACTCCGCTAATTAAACTTGATCTAGAGGGGCCACAAATAGGATTGTTTGAATAAGCTTTTAAAAATGAAACGCCAGATGAAGCTAATTTTTTGATATTAGGTGTTTTGGTTTGAGGATGACCATTAAAAATTTCGGGAGAATCATTTAGATCATCAACCATGATTAGTACAATATTTGGAGGAGATTTTGCAGTTTTCTCACATCCAATGGTTGAAAAGATTAATGAAGTAATTAGTGTTAAAAGAATTAATTTTTTCATAATTAATTTTTATTTAAAACTTTAAGACCATTAGGAACCATTGGATAAGTTATTTCTTTTAAAACCTCCACCATTTCACTTCTCTTAGGATGTGTTTTATTATACAATAAGTTATTCCACTCTTTAGGGTCGGAACTGTTGTTGTACAGTTCCTCATTTCCAGAATCGTAAATTATATACCTCCAATCTTTTGTTCTAAGGGAATAATGATGATTTGCAGTGTTGTTTTTATTTTTATCAGATGAATAGACTACGGATAATGCACCTTTGGGACCATTCCACTCTTCAGTGTTAGGGTTTTCTAAAAACGGTTTTAAGCTATGTCCATCTAAAGGTTTTCCTTTTTGATTTTTTACAGTTTTATTATCAAGACCAGCTAAATCAAGAAGGGTAGGATAGATATCGATTAACGAAACGGGGTGTTCTACTTTTGAGTTTGGTTTTGAAACACCAGGAGCTCTTATAGTCATTGGAATTCTAGTGCTTTCCTCCCAAAGAGAATTCTTATAAACATGGTCCTTCTCACCCATAGTCCAACCGTGATCACTAACAAGAACAACAATTGTATTGTCTTTCAATTTTGAGTTATCAATTACCTTCATTACTTGACCTATGTTATCATCAACTGCTGAAACACAGGCTAGGTATGCCTGAGTGAACCTTTTAAGACCTTCTTTTGGGTCTTTGTAGGACTCTTTAAGATCATAAAACATCTTAACCCATCGTTTTTTTAAATCTTTATGAGTAAGTGAATTAGAATTGGAAATATCATTTTCCGCTTCTATTAAGCTATCGTAATTTCTATAAGTATCGTCTTTATCATTTTCTAAAATATTAGCTAGTTGAATATCCTCAAGTGGATACATGTCAAAATATTTTTGTGGTGCTACAAGAGGTGTGTGTGGTCTAAGAAACCCAACTGCTAAGAAAAAAGGTTTATCACTATTGGATTTTGCTAGTTGTTTTAATCTGTTTTCAGCCCATTGAGCATTAATTTCATCAGGGGTTAAACTTCTGTCCTCTTCACTGTTATATTTAAATTCTTTATAACCTCTTGAGCCACCATAAGCCCAAGAAAGCTGTTCGTTATCCACCTTTAGTTCGGAAACATTTTTTAGAGGACCAAAAGAACCATCTATTTGACCTATATCTCTAAATGGTTTGGGAACATCAGGATGTGAAATCCCTTTTTTTCTTCTTTCATATTTTCCTTTGTATACAACAGGTCCGTAATCTGCATTGTGTTTGAATTCAGACCATATCTCTTTTTTATTGTGATGTAAAATTTTACCACTTCCTATCACGTTGTATCCATTTTCTTTAAATTTCTCCATGATAGTTTTAGTATTTGAAAGCACTTCGTTTTTAATCCAGGATTCTTGCCAAAAGTTGGAAGAATTGTGAGGGTAAACGCCAGTTATCATACTTGCTCTAGAAGGACCACACATGGGATCATTTGAATAAGCTTTTAGAAACGAAACGCTTGAAGAGGCTAATTTCTTGATATTTGGGGTTTTTGCTTGTGGATGTCCATTAAACCCCTCAGGATAATCATTTAAATCATCTATCATTATCAATACAACATTTGGTGGATTTTTTTGAGTTTTATTATACCCAGAAATGAAAACAATTATAATAAACAAAAAAAAATAAAGGAAAATTTTGTTTTTCATAATAAATTTTTATCAGTATTTTACTAAACTAATTGTATTAAACAAAAATTTAGGGGTTATATGATTCAATAAATGATTTATATATCCTCAATAAATGTTTAATCAATTTTTAAATTTACTTAAATCTCATTTACTATGAAATTAAGACTTTTATTTTTATCAATTTTATTTGTTGTTGGATGTTCTTCAGGATCTGAAGGCGAAGAAGTCAATGGCGGTGGTGGAAACAATAACGGAGGAGGGAATAATGGTGGAAATACTGGTGGAAATACAGATGGCGAAACGGATCCTGATAAATACACGGACTCTTCATCAAGTGGAAATACAACATATTATATTAGTTTTTCAGATGGAGATGACACCAAAGATGGAAAATCAGAATCTAATGCCTTTAAAAATTTAGGTAAAATTAATAGTATAACATTTGCACCTGGTGATAAAATTAAATTTAAAACTGGAGATACTTGGAAAGGCTATTTTAAAGTAAGAGGATCTGGAAGTTCTTCAGCTCCAATCAGTATTGAAAGTTATGGAACCTCCAGTAAACCTATAATTGATGGAAATGGTTATCAAGCTTCTTTGTTTTTAGAAAATGTGGAATATATTGAAGTAAGTAACATTGAATTTAAAAATGAAGCATCTCACAAAAAAACTGATGGAGCTATTAAGTTAATGAACGGTTCAAGCAGATCTGGCCAAGATGAGAGATTTGGTATTCTAGCATTGAGGTTTGGTAACGGAAAAAACATTAATCATTTAAAATTTTCTAATATAAAAATTTCAAACATATACCCAACGCCCAGTGAACAATCAAATAACCATCAAGGTTATGGAATGCGATTTGAATCTTATAATGAAGCGGAATTAAATTATTTCGATGGAATTACAATTGATAATATCGACATAAGTTTTACAGGTCATTATGGAATTCATATAGTTAATAGAATGTCTGGAGCACAGGCAGATTATTATCACAGAAATATTTCTATCACAAACTCAAATTTTTATGACACCGGAGGATCAGGAATTGTATTTGCAAGGTCAAAAAATATTCTAGTTGAAAACTCAACATTTAAAGGAACAGGCTCTACCAAAGACAGTAGAATGTGGGAAAGAGGAAGTGGATTGTGGTTTTACACTTGTAATGATGCAATTGTTCAAAACAGTACATTTGAAGATGCTTATGGGGTTCAAGATTCTTTTGGTGCTCACATAGATTGGGGAAATGAACGTGTAGTAATTCAATATTGTTTGAGTAAAAATAATTTTGGAGGTTTTGTTGAAATTTTAGGTGAGAATTTAGATTGTGGATACAGATATAATATAAGCATTGGTGATGGCACTAGAACTGGAGCTCATAATGGGAAGATTTTTTGGGTTTCAGATTTTGCAGGTGGAAATAGCCGAAAGATAGGTTCTAAAAATAATTTCATTTATAATAATACAGTGTTTGTTCCAAGTACAAATCCTGTTACTAATAGTCCAATGACGCCTGATATACTAATTAGAGAAAATACTGAAGACACTTTTGTTTACAATAATTTAATTTATATCGATAATGATGCTTCTTTAAACATATTAACAAACAATGATTCGGATTTAAATTTTTTTAGAAACAATTTATACTTTGGTACTGTCACCATTGATCCTAATACAGCTTTTCAACATCACTCAAGTGAGGTTTTTGTCGATCCAAAATTGGTTAATCCAGGCTCCACTGATCCTAATGATTATAAATTACAATCAGGAAGCCCGGCTTTTGGAAAAGGAATTTTGATTAATGGAAGCTCAGATACCAGTAATTTTATTCAAAACAACGGAGGAAGAGATTATTTTGGTAATTCTGTCTCAAATTCGGAAAAACCAAATATTGGTGCCTACAATGGTTCCTAATTTAAACTAATTATGCTTAAGTTATTTTACTATATAATCTTAGATTAATTTAATCTTATATTATGAAAATGAATACAACTAATATTTTAAAAACACTTTGTTTAACATTTCTTTTTATAAGTTGTCAAACTAATTCAAAAACAGTTAATTATTATTTTGATTCAGTCAATGGTAATGATAATAATGAAGGTATATCAATAGAAAAACCTTTTAAAACTTTAAAAAAAATACAAGAAATAAATTTACGTTCTGGTGATAGTATTTTACTTTCTAATGGATCAAGCTTTAAAGGGAACATTAAAATTATAGACAAAAAAAACATACATCTATCAAATTATAATCCTAAGATTCTAGGAAATCCTATTATTGATTCCAAGGGTCATATAGCAGGAATTTATATTGAAAATTCATCTGAAGTTTCACTTTCGAATATTAATATTAGAGCAAATGGAGGCGGAATATTTGAAGAGTATAAAAATCTAACGACAAATAAAATTACTGATAAGGCAATAATGCGAGCTGGTGTTTTAGTTAATGTAAGTAAGAATGAAATTTTTAAAAATATTTTAGTTAAAAATATAGATGTTTCGGATATCTTTTTTGAGGATTCTGGATTTACTAGAAATCCTGGAGAGGTTAGAACTGCCATGGGAACACAAGCCTACGGATTTGGTGTTAGATTTTTTAACTCAAGTAAAAGTGGTTCAATTCATAATATAAATGTTTTGGATTGTAGGGTTGAAAATGTTAGTCATACAGGAATTAAAATGACTTCGTCCAGTAAAGCTAGATTCAAAAACATTGTTGTATCAAATAATAAATTAAGAAGAACAGGTGGTCCTAGTATTCAATTTAGTCGAGTGGAAGACTTACATGTATATGGAAATGATGTGAAATACTCTGGGAGTCCTGATGATGGAAGAAAATGGGGACGAGGAAGTGGATTATGGACTTGGGGATCATCAAATGTGATGATTGAAAAAAATTCATTTATGTACGCCAATGGTCCTGCAGATTCTGCTGGTGTTCATATTGATTTTAATTGCGATAATGTTATTATTCAGCATAATTTGAGTGTAGGAAATGCTGGGGGATTTATTGAAATTTTAGGAAATAATTATAATTGTTCCTATAGATATAATATAAGTATCAATGATGGACACAGAGTAAAAGGAAAGAATAATGCATTTCAACAAGGAAAAACATTTTGGCTGAGCGGATTTATTGGAAAAGGAAGAGAAAGAAATGGACCTTTCAATAGTTATATATACAATAATACAATTTATACTAATAAAACCATTTTATCAAAAATTGCCGTTGATAAGGCATCTAGTGGTGTATTAGTAGCAAACAATATTTTTCATATTGAGGGGGACAGTGAATTTGTGCTTGGTGATCAGTATAGACCTGACAAAGGAGGTGGTGCTAAAATTAAAAATGTTTTTTTTGAAAATAATTTATTTTTGAAAGATTCATATTGGCCTAAGGATGTTTTAATTCAACCTTCGAACAGTTTGTATGGAAATGCTTCTTTTATAAATAGTGGAGGAGAAAAAATTTCTGATTATGTTCCTCAAAATAAAAAATTAATTAAAGATAAAGGGATTACTATTAATAAAATACCCAATGACAGCATTGGCCTTTATGGGGGACTCAAAGTCGAATTTGATATTTTAGGAAATAAAATTACAGATATTCCAGATTTAGGTGCTATTGAATTAAATTAAATATGAATATAATAAAAATAGAAACTTTTATTGTTAGAGATAAGCTTTCTAAAAGTTTTTTCTTTTCTCAGTGGGAATACAGTGAAAGAATATGTTGTTTGGTTAAGATTACAACTGATGATGGTAATTATGGATGGGGAGAAGGTTATGGTCCAGCCAATATTGTAAAAGAAGGAATAGAATTTTTAAAACCAATTTTAATTGGAATGAAAATTATTGATAATGAGGTAATTTGGTCTAAGATGTATACCAGAACATTAGACTACGCTAGAAAAGGTGTTCTGATGGCTTCTATAAGCGCAATTGATGTAGCTGTATGGGACTTAAAAGGTAAATTACTGAATTTACCAGTTAGTAAATTATTAGGTGGAACTTATAGAAATAAAATTAAGCCTTATGCTACTGGCTTGTATTTTTCCTCAATTGAAAACCCATCAAAAAACTTTGAAACGGAACTAATTAATTATTTAAAAAAGGGTTTTAAGGCAATAAAGATGAAAATAGGTTTAGGAATCGAAGCCGATTTAAAAAACATCAAATATGTAAGAAAAGTTATTGGAAATGATATAAAACTCATGGTTGATGCCAATCATGCCTATTCTTTGATAGAATCAATTGAATTGTCAAAGAAAATGGAAAAATATGAAATTTCATGGTTTGAAGAACCTATATCACCTGAATACTATAAACAATATAAAGAATTAAGAGAAAAAACATCAATACCTGTTTCTGCTGGCGAGAGTGAGTATTTAAGATATGGTTTTCATCAATTATTAGAAAATAAATCGGTAGATATTATTCAGCCAGATATTTGTTCATGTGGTGGTCTTACAGAAGCAAAAAAGATTTCATCTTTAGCATCTGTATACGGAATCGACATAGTTCCACATACATGGGGGTCTGGATTGGGTATTTATGTAGCGCTTAATTTTATTGCTAATATAGAGCCTAATCCAAATCGTTTAGTTGAAAAGGACTTATATATTGAGTATGATCAGACGGAAAATAGAATAAGAGAAGAACTAATTATTCCAAAACTTATTATTAAGGATGGTTATGTAGAAATTCCCTCCAGTCCTGGGCTTGGGGTGGATATTAATGAAGAAAAGTTAAATCAATTTAAAATTTAATTTATGGACTTTGGAAATTTGAAAATGTACATAGGAGGAAAGCTTTTAAATTCACAAAACAACCTTACAAAAGAAATTACATGTCCTGCAAATGAATCTACAATTGCAAATATAGCTTGGGCTAGTTCGGTAGATTCTAAATTGGCTTTAGATGCTGCTCAAGCAGGTTTTAAAAGATGGTCTTCAATGACATTAGAGCAAAGGACTAACTGGATTATAAAATTAAGGGACGCTGTTTTGAAAAATGAAGAAATTTTAAGAACAGCTATAATGTTTGAGATGGGAAAGACATATGATGCAACCTATGAAGATATAGAAGCTTTGGTTAATAGTTTGAATTTTTATCCAAAAGCTATGAAGACTCATTTTGAAAAAATTAATCTTGTTGATTTAGAAAATACACACACACATTCAATGGTTTATTCCCCAGTAGGGGTAGCTGTCGCTTATTTAGCTTGGAACTTTCCCTTATTAAATATAGCTTTTAAAATAGGTCCTTCTTTAGCCTCTGGATGTAGTATAATAATAAAACCCTCTGAATGTTCTCCAGTTTCTGCCTATTTGTTAGGAAAAATTCTTTACGAAATTAATTTTCCCCCTGGTGTTGTGAATATTTTATGCGGAGACCCTGAGGAAGTTGCTTCAACATTATCAAAAAGTACTATTCCCAGATTAGTTACAATGATAGGTTCTACCAACACAGGTAAAAGGGTTATAGCAGATAGTTCTTCTTCAATTAAAAGATTAAGTATGGAACTAGGAGGAAATGCTCCATTTATAGTTTTTGATGATGCTGATTTTGAAGCAGCATTAGATTTAGCAATTGGAATAAAATATGGAAATTCAGGTCAAATATGTGTAGCGGCTAATCGATTTTTTATTCACAAAGATATTTTTGATTCGTTCTTAAAAGCATATGTTGAAAGGGTAAGGAAAATTAAATTAGGTTTTGGTAAAAAAGCAAAAGTTGATATGGGTCCTCTAATTAATTTTGAATCTAGAGAACGAATAATGAATTTAATTAAAGATGCTGTAAGCAATGGAGCAAATATTGAGATTGGAGGAAATGTTCCAAAAAAATTTACAAAAGGCTGTTGGTTAGAGCCTACTGTTTTAAGTAATGTAAATAGTAAAATGAAAATTTATAATGAAGAAATTTTTGGACCAGTTGCATGTATTATGTCATTTGATAATGACAAAGAAGTTTTAAATTTAGCAAATGACACTAATTATGGACTTGCTTCTTATCTGTTTACAAAGAGTGGGGAAAGAATAGAATATTTTTCTAAAAATTTAGATTTTGGTGAGGTTCAGGTCAACGGTATAAAGTATGCTATTTATTTGCCACATGGTGGAGTAAAAGATAGTGGAGTTGGTCACGATTGTTCACATTATGCTCTTGAAGATTATTTATCAAAAAAAAGAGTAAGTATAGCTTTATAGTATTAAATTAAATCAAATAATTATGGAATTACTTTTACCTTTTGTTTTACTTATTTTCGCAAGTTTTTTTCAAGGATCTTTTGGTCTTGGAATGAAATATATGTCTCCTCTTTCATGGGAAGCATGGTGGCTTATTCATGTTACCATTGCTATGATATTATTCCCATTATTATGGGCAATTATTGTTGTTCCTAATTTATTTGAAATAATTTTATCTTCTCCGATTGAATCTATTCAGATGGCTATGTTATATGGATTTTTATGGGGAATTGGTGGAATTATGTTTGGGGTAAGCGTTCCTTACATTGGTTTGTCACTTACAATGGGTATAGTTATGGGCTTAGCTGGATCTGTTGGAAGTTTAATTCCATTTTTTCAAGGCTCTAATTCAACAAATGATCCTGTTTTTTCTTATGTTTTAGTTGGTCTTTTAATTTCTTTAATTGGGGTAGCCTTTACAGCAAAAGCTGGAATTGATAGGGATAAATTACAGAACTCCACTGAGTCTAAAAATAAATCAAATATTACCAAGGGGATTTTAATTGCTGTAGTTTGTGGTGTTCTATCAGCTCTTTTAAATGTCGGATTTTCCAATGCTGCTCCGATTGCAAAAACAGCAGAAAACTTTGGGGTTATCACAAGAAATTCTAGTTTAGTTGCCTGGGTTGTGGTTTTATGGGGGGCTTATTTAATGAACGCTTTGTACTGTGTTTATTTATTATTTAAAAATAATACATGGAGAAGCTTTGGCGCGGTAAATTCATTTATAGCATACAGATGGTCTGTAATTGCTGGTTTATGTTGGTTTGCTGCTTTAGGTGTTTATGGTCAAGGTGCTGCTTTATTAGGTGATATAGGTCCTATCATTGGCTGGCCAATATTACTTGGTTTATCGTTAATAATTAGTAATTATTGGGCTTATAGAGCTGGTGAATGGAAAAATGCAAAAAAACCTTTTAATTTATTATTGTTAGGATTAGTAGTACTTATATTTTCGTCCATAGTTTTAGGATTTGGAAGTACAGTTTAAAATACAATTTTGATTAAAAACATTATAGTATAATATGGTGAAATACTGTTAAGGTTATCACACTTTAATCATGTGGATTTAACTGACCAATTCTCAGAAATAAACATGTCATTCACAGGGGGAGAAATTAATATTCTTATTTTATAATTTTAATTTCATTAACCGAGCAGATTTTGAATTTTTTTCATCTTCAGAAGTAATCCAAAAATTATTATTGTCAATTATTTTAACTGCTTCAACTTGGGTTTTTCCAATGGGAATTTCATAAGTATTTATATTGCTATTATTGATTTGTTCAAAACTAAAATCATTTATGATAATCAAATAATAATTATTAAATTTTTTGGTTGATGTTAATGCCAATATTTTATAATTTTCATTATAGTCTGCTCCAGTTACAATTGAATTAACATTCAATTTTCCTATTTTTTTTGCATCATATGTTCCTGGTTTTTTTGGAACTAAATATAGTTCGGTAATTTTTTTAGCTCTGTTTTTTGTGAATATAACTAGGTTTTTTCCAACAGAAATCAAACCTTCTGCATCATAAATAGTGTTTCTATCAATCTTGAAAGAATCTTGCTCCGGATAATTAAAATAAATAGTTTCATTTTTTTCTTCACTGTCTTTATCAATTGGGATTTTATAAATTTTCAGGTCTTTTCTGTTGTTAAAATTATTCCCCATGTCTGCTATGTAAATGTATTTATCGTCTCTAGTAATATCTTCCCAGTCTTTATTTTTTGCAGAACTAATTTTTCTTTTGTATTTAATTTCACCTTTTTTAGATAAGTAATACAAACTAGCCTCTCCACCAGAATCATTATGAGTGACAAACAGATTGTCAACTATTTCCAGTCCTGAGGTTTCCTCAATTATATTAGAAAGAGGATAGTCTTTTTCAATTTTTTGAGAACTTATAGTTTGAGAAATTATTATAATCAATAGAATTGCAATTTTTTTCATATTTCAATATTAGTAATTTATTATTAACTTAAGATTAATTATAAAATATATTAAAACTTAAAAAATGAAAAATAATTTGATAATCTTTTGCTTAATATTTCTATTTATTTCTTGTGATTCAAACCAAAGAAATAATTATCACTTAACTGAAAAAATTCCAGTAACAGATGATTATTTTGATACGGAGGTTGTTGACAATTATCGTTGGTTAGAAGATGATATGTCTCAAGAAACCGGTAACTGGGTAGCTAAGCAAAACGAGACAACTTTTGATTATTTAAATGAGATTCCTTTTAGAGAACAATTAAAAAACAGATTAACTGATCTGTGGGATTATGAAAAAATATCCTCTCCTTTTAGAGGAAGGCAACTATACTTATTTTTATAAAAATACCGGATTACAAAATCAATCAATTTTATATAGAACTAAAGATGATGGTGAATCCAAAATTTTTTTAGACCCAAATCTTTTTTCTATTGATGGAACCACCTCTTTAGCTGGAATTTCTTTTTCAAAAGATGGTAGTCTTTTAGCCTATAGTATTTCAGAGGGAGGTAGTGATTGGAGAAAAATTATTATTAAGAATGTAGAAAATAATCAAATTATAGGAGACACAATAGTTGATGTTAAATTTTCAGGAGTAAGTTGGATGGCTAATGAAGGTTTTTATTATTCTTCATACGACAAACCTAAAGGTAGCGAGCTTTCAGAAAAAACAGATCAGCACAAATTATATTATCATAAATTGGGAACTCCTCAATCAGAAGACGAGTTAATATATGGGGGTGTTGAAAGTGAAAAGAATAGATATATCAGAGGATTTGTTACAAACGATGATAGATTTCTTTTGATTGATGCAGCAAAAAAAACTACAGGAAATAAACTTTTAATAAAAGATTTAAAAACCAATTCAAGTTTTAAAATAATTGTAGGTGATTACAATTCTAACACCTCATTATTAGATAATAAGGGTACTAAATTATTTTTAGTTACTGATTTTAATGCACCTAATAAAAAAATTGTAACTGTTGATGTGGTTGAACCATCACAAAAAAATTGGAAAGATTTTATTCCAGAAGATAAATTTGTATTAAGTCCATCAAAATGTGGAGGCTATTTTTTTACTCACTATATGGTTGACGCCATCTCAAAAGTATTTCAGTATGATTACTCTGGAAAATTAATTAGAGAAGTCAAACTTCCTGGAATTGGTAGAGCTTCTGGTTTTGGTGGTAAAAACAACCAAAATGAACTCTATTTTAATTTTTCAAATTATTACACTCCTAGTACATCATATAAGTATGATGTAAAATCAGGAACGTATCAAGAGTATTGGAAACCGTCAATTGATTTTGATTCTTCAAGCTATGAGTCTAAACAAATTTTTTATTCCTCCAAAGATGGGACCAAAGTTCCAATGATAATAACGTATAAAAAAGGTTTAGAGCTAAACAGTAAAAATCCAACAATTTTATATGGTTACGGAGGTTTTAATATAAGTAGAACACCTGGTTTTAGTGTTGCTAATGCGGTTTGGATGGAACAAGGTGGAGTTTATGCTGTTCCAAATATAAGAGGTGGTGGAGAATACGGTAGAAAGTGGCACAATGCTGGAGTTCAATTAAAAAAACAAAATGTTTTTGATGATTTTATTGCAGCAGCGGAATACTTAATAGATAATAATTACACATCTTCAGAATATTTAGCAATTAGAGGAGGTTCTAATGGAGGTTTGTTAGTTGGAGCTACTATGACTCAGCGCCCGGACTTAATGAAAGTTGCCCTTCCTGCAGTAGGTGTTTTAGACATGCTACGTTACCATAAATTCACTGCGGGAGCTGGTTGGGCTTATGATTATGGAACTTCTGAAGATTCAAAAGAAATGTTTAATTATTTAAAAGCTTATTCTCCAGTTCATAATGTTAAAAATAATATTTCTTATCCAGCAACATTAATTACAACTGGTGATCACGATGATAGGGTAGTACCAGCTCATTCTTTTAAGTTTGCTGCTGAACTACAAGAAAAAGATTCTGGGATAAATCCAATATTAATTAGAGTAGAGACTAATGCTGGTCATGGTTCAGGCACCCCAGTAGCTAAAACAATTGACCAGTATGCAGATATTTTTGGATTTACTCTTTATAACATGGGCTATCTTGTTTTACCAAGTAAAACTAAGAACAAAATAAAAGGTTAGAAATCGGGCATCATGTTGAATAAACTAATCTTATTTTTTTTTTTAATAACGTTATTTTCATGTGAATTATTAGAAAAAAATGATTCAGAAGTTACTTTTTCTAAAAATATTCAATACAATACATATGTTCCTAAAAGTAATGACCTTGTAATCTCTAGAAATAATTATTATGATAAATTATATGGTTTTTGGCTTGGTCAGTCCATAGGAAATTGGACGGGATTGATTACCGAAATGGATAAAATCGGTAATATTGGTAACATTAAGACTGGAGATTTTTATACAAGAGATAACTGGGGAGCAGTAGACCAACCTAATATTTGGTCGAAAGATTTTTCAAAATTAGATACTCTTGTAAAGATAGATTTTGTTTTTAAAGAAAAGAACGAAGTTTGGGGGTCTGATGACGATACAGACATAGAATACATGTACCAACACCTTATTTATAATAATTCTAGTATACTGACTAGCGAGCAAATTAGAGATGGTTGGTTAAATCATATAATGGAAGAAGAAGAGAATTATTTATGGGTTTCAAATCAAAAAGCATTTGACTTAATGAAACAGGGAATTCTTCCTCCTGAAACAAGTAGTGTAGATTTGAATGAACACTATGAAATGATAGATGCTCAATTAACAACTGAAATTTTTGGACTATTAGCACCTGGTAGAGAAGATTTTGCCTTGAAAATGTCTTATTTGCCAATTAGAACAACTGCTAGAGATAATGCAGCATGGATTTCTGAGTTTTATGTATTAATGCATTCATTGGCATCTAAAGTTGATAATAATCTTTCAATGAAAGATAAGTTGATGTGGATGGCTGATGAATCTAGAAAAATTTTACCTAAAGGTTCTTATTCTTCTAAAATGTATGATTTTGTAAAAAGTAAATACGAATCTAAAATTTCTTGGGAGCAAACAAGAGATTCTATTTACATTAGGTATCAAGTCAATCAAAAGGATGGATATAAAATTACTTCTCAAAATTTAAATTGCAATGGATGTTTTGCAGCCGGAATTAATTTTGCATCTAGTTTAGTTAGTTTGTTTTATGGGGAAGGTGACTTAAAACAAACTATTAAAATTGGTACTCTCAGTGGATGGGACTCAGATAACCCAACTGCTACCTGGGGAGGTTTGCTTGGTTTTATGATTGGAAAAAATAAAATTGAAAAAATTTTTGATAAAGAATTCTCAAATAAATACAACATTCATAGAACCAGACGAAATTTTCCAAATAACGGGATGGATACTTTTGAGAATATGGCACAAAAAGGAATTTTTATCATAGATAAAGTAGTCCAATCTGACATGAACGGAGGAATTAGTAAATCAAAAAATATATGGTATATTCCTCAGATAAATTAAATGTTTACTTATGAATAAACTAACAAATCTTTTAATTATTTTTTTAATTATTTTTTCTAGTTGTCAAACTGATAAAGAGGTCAGTTTACAGATTAATAAAGTTTTTGAAAAATACTATCAAGAAAACTTAATATTATACCCTTTAAAAGCTACAAGTCAAGGTGATGTTAGGTACAATGATTTTCTTCCTAATAACTTAACAGATGAGTTTAGGAACAACGAAAAGGTTTTTTATTCAAATTATCTAGATCAATTAAATAAGTTTGATGATAATAACTTGAACGAGCAAGACCTTCTTAGTAAAAAAGTTTTGTTGTGGGAGTGTAATAGAAACCTTGATAGACTCTCATTTAATGAACAATTTACTCCTTTAAATCAAATGTGGACCTTACAACTTGATATTGGTCAATATGCTGCGGGTTTAAGTGCTCAACCATTTAAAACAGTAAAAGATTATAATAACTGGTTAAGTAGAATAGATGATTACTTGAACTGGTTGAAGACGGCTGAAAATAGAATGAGACAAGGAATGGTTAATGGTTATGTTCTTCCTAAGTCATTAATCAAAAAAGTTATTCCTCAATTAAAAACGATTTTAAATTCGAATTTAGAACAGAATTTATTTTATAGTCCTGCTAGACAATTTCCAAATAGTTTTAATGAGAGTGAAAAATCTATTTTGGCAGAAAAGTATGAAATAATGGTTTTGAAAAAGATAATTCCTGCTTATCAAAAATTACATGACTTTATGAAAAATGAGTATTTAAATAATGGAAGGGATTCAAGTGGAATTGATGTTTTTGAAGATGGTTTAAGTTATTATGAATATTCAATTAAATTATATACAACAACCGATATGTCTTCTGATGAAATTCATAATATTGGATTGAAAGAAGTTGCTAAAATTTCTTCAGAAATGGAATTGATAAAAGAAAAAGTTGGATTCAATGGAGACTTGAAATCTTTTTTTAATTATGTAAGAGAGTTGGATCAATTAATACCTTTTAATAACCCTAATCAAGTAATCGAAAATTTCAATAAAATTCATAAAAAAATGATGCCTCAAGTGAATTCATTATTTGGATTACAACCAAAAACTCCATTTGAAGTAAGAAGAACAGAATCTTTTAGAGAAGCATCTGCTAGTGCTGAATATAACCCGGGTTCACTTGATGGAACTAGACCAGGTATTTTTTATGTTCCAATACCAGATGTCAGTAAATACAATTTTTTTTCAGATGAAGATCTTTTTTTACATGAGGCTATTCCAGGACATCACTTTCAGATATCTCTTCAGCAAGAAAACACCTCTTTACCTTCTTTCAGAAAAAGTCTTTGGTACAGTGCTTACGGAGAAGGTTGGGCTTTGTACTCTGAATCATTAGGAAAGGAACTTGGTTTGTATGATGATCCGTATCAATACTTTGGTATGTTAAGTGCTGAAATGCATAGAGCAATAAGATTGGTTGTTGATACTGGAATTCATACAAAAGGGTGGTCAAGAGAAAAAGCTATACAGTATTCATTAGAAAATGAAGCAGAATCAGAAGCAAGCATTACCTCAGAAATTGAACGCTATATGGCCAACCCAGGTCAAGCATTATCTTATAAAATAGGTCAACTTAAAATAAGAGAATTAAGATCAAAAGCTGAAAATAATCTAGGAGATAAATTTGATATAAAAGTTTTTCATGAAAAAATTCTAGAAAGTGGATGTATTCCCTTAAAACTTCTAGAGGAAAAAATAGAAATGTGGATTGAAAGTTTTTAATTTACCATGCTCTTATTAGACTAAAGTGTGCTTTAAATTCTCTTCCATCTTCTAGGTTTACTCTGAACCAGTAATCTGATTGCGGCATAGGTTTTCCATTATAATTTCCATCCCATCCATCATTAAGAGGATCTAGCTCTTTAATTAACTTACCATACCTATCAAATATATACACCTTAGTTTTTGGTTGGAAGTCTGCTCTTATTCCTAGTATTTTCCATTTGTCGTGGTATCCATCTGAGTTTGGTGTAAAGAATTTTTTATATCCAATTACAGATACGTCTATTTTAGCTATTCCACAGTTGTTTTTATCTCTTATGTAAATAGTGTGTATTCCAGGTCTTACTTTTTCAAATAGAGCCTCGTCTTGGTAGGGTCCACTTATGTCATCAATAGCATATTCATAATCTCCTATTCCTAGTGTTTCTCTTAAAATAGTGATGGTATTGTTGTTGTCTTTGGTTAAGTCTTTGACCACGATGTCTTTTCTAACTACCGTTGCTATTTTAGATTCTGCAATAGTTATTTTTAAACTTCTAGTACAGTTTGTTCCATCCGTAGTAGTTGCGATTACTTCGTATTCTCCTCCCAGACCAATTAGTATACTAGAATCTGTTCCCGATACATTAGCTGGGAAAGCAGTTCCGTTACGTGTCCATGAGTAAGTATAAGTTCTGCTATCTGATGATTTTACTCCAATAGGTATTGGATCTAGATTTAAACAAACTATTGAAGTATTGTCGGCTCTTTCAAATAAAGGAAGTGGATTTACTACAAACTCAATGTTTTTAGTAACCACACATTCTGTGTTAAGAGGATTTATGACTGTTGCTATTACAGTTTGTGTTTTAGTGTTGAAAGGGTTGGGTAGAGTATCGGTTGTTTGGTTAACTCCCTTGTCGTCTTTGTAATTAAAGCTTACGTTGTATTTTGATAAACTCTGGGTAACACCTGTAGAAGGGTTGGTTAAAAGAGTAGTCAATACTGTGCTGGTATCAAACTCGGAGAATCCATCGGAGTCGTCGGAACCATCATCACAGTTTGCTGCAATAGTTATAGGATAAGCTTCTGGCGAGTCGTTTACTACAAATTCAAGTGTCGTAGTATCGTAACACAACCCATTTGGGTTGTTCACACCACCCAGGGCTGATGCCAGTTCAATTCTAATGTCAATGGTTTGGGAAGTAGACAAAAATGGATTAGGTAATTCATTTCCAATAAGTGTTCCGTTAGGTAGGTAATAATAAGTAGTTACGTTTGTTTGTGCACCTACAAGTGTGGATTGAATGGAAGAAGTATCAAAAGGGAACTTTCCATCTTGAGAATCAAGATCTAAGGAACTATCTCCATCACATTGCTTGGCAATAGAAACAGCATTGGCAACAGGTCTAGGCTCTACATAAAGAGTCGCTACTTGTTCGTAACCTAAGCATTCAAAAGTACTTACATCAATGTTAACAATTCTAGCCCATATAGGTTGAGTAGTAGGAGTTGTATTGGTGAAATCAGATTCAACATCTACAGGGTTTTCTCCACTTAATGCATCTTCTGATTTTGTGTGAAGAGAAACTCTAATATTTTGAGCAGAAAATTTAGCATTGGAAGCAATAAGTTTTTGTTTCACTTCTTTTAAAACATCACTACTAAAAGTAGCTATGCCATCTTGATTAAGTGCAGGAGAATCTTCACAAAGCGCATAAAATGTATTGTTGTCCTCCATAAAGGTTTTGGATATTTGACTTGCAGCAACAGTGATGTCAATTTGTGAGGATCTATAGCAATTATTTGTTGTAATAATTTTTACATAAACCGAATCGTTGAAAGGATCGTTCTGAAATTTTGTAGGATCAGCAATTAAAGAGTCTACATTGAAATCAGCAGCTGTGTAGTACTCAAAAGTTTCATTTTTATAATCTGAAGAAATAATCAATTGAGACTCTATTAAATTATGTATTGAAACTCCATCATTATCGTCATCGTCGTCACATTGTTCAATTTTAATCAATGGATTTATAATAATTGGTAATGGAGCTACTTCAATATTAAAGTTAGTACTAGCTCTAAAACAACCTAAATTATTGTTCAAAACTCTGATATATATTTTTTCTCCACCAGCTGTGGTGTTGGTATAAGGAGAGCTTAATCCATTGCTCGAAATATCATCTGCATCTGCTTGACTAATGTGATATGTAACTGTAAAATCCTGTGCACTTTGATTCCCAAGAATAGTTGCTGTTTGAGAAGCTAAATTAAACGAAGAAATGATACCATCTTTATCATCTCCAACAGAGTTATCATCACACTTTATGATAGTATTTACAGTATTTGCTACTGGGAGATTATTAATTTTAATATCAAAAGAGTTTTCTGTGTTTATACATTGAGTAGTATTGTTTAAAACTCTTATAAATATTTTTTCTCCATCTTTTGTACTATTAGTATAAGGAGATATCAGTCCTGATTTAGTTATGTCATCAGCATCTTCTTTTGTTAAATGATAAGAAACTGTAAAATCATCTAATGATTGACTTTCACCTAGTATTGATGGATTAAGACTCTCTAAGTTAATCGTTTGAATAAAACCATTTGTATCGTCTCCATCTGAATTATCATCACAAAAAATCAAATCATTTACTGAATTAGAAATTGGGTTAGGATTAACTGTTACTGTATATTCTGTCCTACATAATACACCATTAATTGTTACTTCCAAAAAGTAAACTGTTGTTTTTGTTGGTGTAACTGTTAAACTACTACTAGTTTCGTCAAAAGTTTCAAATTCTGTTTTATCGTCATTGGTGTATTTTCCCCAAACAACAGACGTGGTTCCGTTAAATTCAAAAACTGGCCATGAATTTCCGCTTTCTTGAACGTTTGTCATGTCGTTCCACTTTTTTGCAACTCCTCCAAAATCAAATTGACCATAATTTTCTTCGCCATCTTCAACATTGTTTGTAATACAACAATCGTTAGGTTCACTAGAGGACCAATTAGCAAGTTCATCAGTAAGAGGACGTCCATCTAACCAATACCAGCCTTTATCTGTTTTATTGTCAGGGTTTAACTCTTCTGTATTGTATTGTTTTAAACCTAACCAAAAATGATTATTAGGTGAGGAACCAGCATTTGCAAAACCTAGTTCAGCAAGCTTGTCATAAACTGCGTCTTCTTCTTCTTTTTTATTAATTTGATACATAGAAGCGCCGGATCCATAACTTTGAATTAAATCATAAGCATCTTCCCAGGCCATCGCTTCTTGTTTTAAAAAATAATTAGAACCCTCATATGTTAAAAATAAATCTAATTCGGGATGATCTTTTATAAAGTCTTGGGCAGTTTGTGGAACTCCTGTAACTGAAATCGTTGTGGATTCACTTAGACAAACTGCCTGTTTTGTTGAAGATAAAGTAGGGTTAGAAATAAAAGCTTTTGTTTCTGTTCTTGATGTACTTATACATCCATTGCTATTTGTTACTTGAGCATAATATTTTTTTTCATGAACCAAAAGTGTAGATGAGTCAAGAGCATCGCCACCAGTTTCTTCTTCATACCAACCTATTGTCAGAGAGGCATCAGCATCATTAATTGTTAAATCTGATACCTTGGCTTGGTTGGATTCATCAAAACAATAAATTTGAATAGGATCTATAATTGGTTTAGATGGAGTTGCTATTACATTTAATACCGCTTCATTGGAATCGATTCCACACAAAAATTCGTTAGTTGAAACATTAACTCTAAATTTATTTCCATTCATCCCTTGATTAATAGATAAAATTTCTAATTTATTTGTTGTAGCTCCTGAATAAGTTGCATCATCTATAACATCATTCCATATTGTATTATCAACGTCGTAAAATTGCCATTTATACGTTACGATAGATTCTGCAGGATTAGGGTTCCCTGTTGTTACTTCAAAACTTGCATTACTACTTTCACACTCATTTGCCGTAGATGGTTGATTTGTTATAGATATAGCTGTTCCAGATTTTTGAAACAAGTATTTTTCTTCAGCATTATCTTTTAATGGATCAGGGTAGGTATGGTCTTTGTATTTCCCTCTTTCATCAATTTTATTATTATCAAAAGTGGGAAGACCGGTACCTAAAATACCATCTCCGTCAGGGTCTAGTTTTTCAAAACCAGCTTCTGTGAGATCGTTACACGTATCGTTGTCGCTATCTAAATCGTAAAAATCGTAAAGAAAAGTACTATCTGAGTCTGTATTTAGACTGTAATCAATAGTTTCAATAAATCCTGAATACGAAGACGTAGCATCTTTATTTATATTTCTATGTATAAACGTTATAGACTTGCAATCGGAAGCAAAAAATTCATAAGGGGATTCACCAGATGGATTAGGATTTGTTTTAAAATGTATTTCAGAACTGGTAAATGAAGTAACTCCAGTTTCATATGCTCCATCAAAATTTGTATCTATTAACAGTCTATCGTCTGGATCCCATACAGTTATATTTTTATTTTCAGGAAGAACTCTCCATATAAAACTTTCACCGTCTATTCTATCATGAACTACATTAGGATCTTTTGTTGCATGAAAGAACAGAAGTTCTTCTTGTCCTTGTGAAGCTTGTGAAGTAGCACTAATCGTATATGTATTAGTTCCAGATTCTGCTGCTGTTACATCAGATTTAAAAATCCCAGTAGCTGTTCCTGTGAAAGTATTGGTAACAGGGTCTAACGTACTTACTTTAGATAATTCTCCGCTTAATGTTACAGTATTAGTTTTTCCGTTTTTCAGAGAAAAAGTTGGACTTAATAAATCGTTAATATTCAATATACCATTCCCCAATGACTCAACAGAATTTAATATTCCATCATTATCGTTATCTAAATCTAAATTATCTACAATTCCATCGTCATCATAATCAGTTGGGCATACACTAATAGGTATATCACTGGATTTATACATTGTCCCAGTACAAGTAATTGTCCCTTTGACAGCATAAGTTCCTATTTCTGTGGGTTTATAAGTAGTATTGGTTTCTCCATCAATATCAGTATAAGTTTCAGTTCCAGGATTTTTTTTAATCCATTGTAATGTGTCATAGCTACCGGAATTACTAACCTCAAAGGTAACATTAGAAACTCCCTCAGAAGAAATACACGAACCAAGAGCAGAAGCGACTAAGTTCAAAGAAACATTAGGATTGGAAGGGAACCCGGCATAAAAACTTCCAGATGTTGCTGCTCCATTTTGATTGTAATATGCAGCATATAGTTCATCAGAACTGCTTACACTTACATTTTCTGACAAGCCTGTCACTTTATATGTTACATACTCATTTTTTCCAGTTACTGTTGAAGGTCCATTCACTGTTACTCCACCAGGCTGACTACCAATATCAGTATTGTTTATTAGTACAGTTGCAGTTCCCTTGGTTACAATAGTTATTCCTCCTGTAAGGGTATTGTCTCCAATTTCATCAATAAATGCAATATTATTAACATCTCCTCTACTTTCACAGCTCAAAGGAGGAACAAAGAACATTCCTTGATTAGCTTCACTCGCACCTCCAATACCCTGATATGCAAAAACATCTTTTGATGAAGAAACAAACATGTTTCCATCTGTAAATTTATCACCCTCAATAATGAAATATTCTCCTTTATTAATGGTGGCTTCTGTAGATTCCTCGTTGATTTTAATATCAGTGTTGTCATAATGGGCAACTATTAAAACATTTTCGTAAGAATCATCCCCCTCTCCCTTAACAAATATATATTCTCTACCAACCTTATCAAGACCAACTATTTGATCGATTCCATAATCTCTAGCTCCTCCATTACCAAAACTTCCATTTGCAGATCCAGAATTCACTACCACGGGCTTGTCTGAGCTAACTAATGCACCAATCAGACCATCTCTATTAGCATTAGAATCTGGGACTTTCAAGGCAACTGTATAACTTTCTCCTCTATTTAGTATAATGTTCTCAATAGGAAACTGTCCTGAGTAATTTTGAATAACTAGTCCAGCAATATTATTACTAGATAAATTAACAGTTGTTTGATCTTCAGTTGCCATTACAGAAAAGAAATTCATGTAATTATTTCCTGGATTTCCTTTATTATCATAGGTTCCAATTCTAAAAATTTTTCCCGGCGCATTTTCTCCTTTACTTACCAAAGCTCCTGCTTGAGCATTTCCACCAGCATTCATTCTAATAGATACATATATTACATCTTGAGATTCTATAATATACCCCTTGTTGTTAGTTACAGTACTAGTAGTTGCAGGATCTTGGAATAATTGCGAATATCCATCAGTTGCTATTTGAATTTTTTTTGGATTAGCATTGTTAACTATGTATGAAATTTCTTCATCTGCGGTTCCTCCGACAGGTTTGATTTTAAAAGATACATCTCCGTTAATTGGTGTTGAGATGTAAAACCATTGATCTAATGGGTCAGCATTGGATGGGCCACTAGTTAGTGGTGGGATGTAATGTACTTTGCTTAGCTGAGCGAAACCATTAAATCCAATAACTAATAAAAAAAAGAAAACAAGTATTTTTTTAACCACAGTATAGTTTCTAATAAGACTAATTACAAATATAAAAGTTTAATCTATTTTTTATAACTTATATAAATTAAATAAATCAAAATATCATGTCAAATAGATCGATCAATTACATTAGATACCCTTTAATATTAATCAGTATAGCTCTTTGTGTTTCAGGTATAAGGTGGTTAATCAGTTCTGAACCTTGGATTCTTGATCAAGTTGCTAACGAGGAGCGATTACAGATGACTTTTGTTGACCTTTTTTTAATTGAGGGAAATTCCACATTGAGTCTTTACCTTACTCAGATCTATAGATTTTTGGGTTTATATGTATTAGGAATAGGATTCTTATTACTATCATTTACATCCAATAAGTTTTTAGAAATATTTTTTGTAAGACAACGATTTTTAATAGTACTTGGAATTTTACTAGTTTCAAATTTAGTTTTAGCCTATGTATGGATACCTTCCTCTCATTTTATATACGTAATGTGGGGGGCAATAGGCTTATATTGCTTTAGTCTTTACAAACATATTAAAAGTTAGTAGTTGTATTTTTGAATTAACTCCTTAGTTAATCTTATACCTTCTTTTTCAGAAAGTTTGTTTCCTTCATATTCAATTCCTAAGAATCCCTCGTATCCAAATTCTTCAACAATACTCATCATTTGTCTAAAGTCGATTGTCGTTTCTTCACCCTTGTCATTGAAATCATATGATTTTGCGCTCACAGCTTTTGCATAAGGCATAAGGTCTCTCATTCCTTGGTATTTATCGTATTCAACCTCACATGGCCCATCATAAAGAGAATTATTTTTTCTTTTAATACAAAAATTACCAAAATCAGGTAAAGTTCCACAGTTTTCCAAATTCACATTTTCAATAACTTCTGCTAACGCTTTTCCATTAGAGCTGTGACTGCCATGGTTTTCAACAATTATATTAATATTAGAATTACTAGCAAATTCACTTAACTTGGTTAGACCAATAACAGAATTTTTTTTCCATTTTTCTAATTCACTTTCACCCTCCAAATTGACTCTAACTGAATGACACCCCAATTCATAGGCCATTTCAACCCATTTCTTGTGTTTCTCCACAGATTCAATAATTTGGTTAGCATTGCTAGATGACAAATCACCCTCATCGTCCACCATAATTAAAAGATTTTTTATGTTGTACTCTTCAGAATTACTAGTCAATTCCTTAGTTAATTTAGATATAGTCATTTTTTCCAGTTCTGGTCGGTACAGAGTAGATACATATTCAATTGCATCAAAACCTAACTCTTTTGCTTGAAAAGCAAAATCTTTGGGATTCAAAGTTTTCTCAATTTTAATCATTTTGTTCAGTGACCATTGTGCAAGTGAAATTCCAAATTTGTTCTTTTTTTTATGGTTGTTACATGAATATGCACTGGAAAGAATAACTCCAGAGGATGCAGAAGTAAATAGTTTATTGAATTGTCTTCTTTTCATTTTATAGTATTTCTTCTTTAATTTTTTTTCTGTTATCTTCAGAATTTGTGTCAATTAATTTATTGTAAGGATCAATTCCAACCTCAATAGGTTCGTTGTCTGTTATTATTGAAATCTTATTGTGTATTGAGTTTATTTTGTGTTTTTTAAGGTATAATTCCACTTCTTTATCTTCATTGTCTTTACCAAAAATACCGACATCAATATAGTCAGATAAATACACGGAATAATCAGGTTTTTTCATTTTTTCATTTTTGTAAGAAATGGAATCTCTTTTCTCATTTCCATAGAAAATTTTACCTTTTTCATCATTTCGGTATTTACTAACCTTAAATTCAATATCAACTTGGTATTTTCCATTTTCTAATTTTTTAGACTCTGTTGATACTATTCTATTTTGATATAACGTTATTGTTTCAAACATATCTTTAATTATATAGCTTAGAGAGTCCGGAACAACTTCCTTAACATGATTTACAAGATCTATTGATGTGGTATAGGGAGGTTCCTGAAACGCTACTTTATTCACATATTTACCTAAGGCTTTATTTAATTTTTTCTCACCTATATAGTCACTTAAAGCATAAAAAATTAATGAACCTTTTTGATAATGTATATATCCCTGTCCATCATTATACATAAGAGCGTTCTCTCTTTTACTTTCAAAAGTTCTTTGAGTTAAATAGGTGTCTAAAGATCTTTTAAGAAATTTTCGCATTTTACTTTTACCATTAATTTCTTCAATTACTTTTAAGGAAACATATTCTGATAAACTTTCAGAAAGTACTGTAGCTCCTAATACATCAGCTCCAATAACCTGATGAGCCCACCATTGGTGTGCAACTTCATGAACTGATACAAAAAAGGCATAATCATTGCCACCTTCCTCAGAGTCATCCACGTCAGCAATAAAACCAATACTTTCTGAGAAAGGAATAGTATTTGGAAAAGATTGAGCAAATCCCCCTGCAGTTTTGGGAAATTCTATTATTCTTAATTGTTTGTGTTGGTATGGGCTGAAATTTTCGGAACAGTAGTCCAATGAAGCTTTCATTCCCTTAATCATTCTGTCTAAGTTGTACTCATGACCTTTATGATAATAAATTTCTAAATTTACATCATTCCATTTGTCTTTCAATACTTCATATTTTGCAGAATTAAAGGCGTAAAAATTTAATATTTTACTATCCATTTTATAGTGAAAATATCTTCTATCTCCTTCAATCCATTCTTTTTGCAAGTAACCAGGAGCTATTGCAATTTGGTCCTTTGATGTACTGACGGTAGCTTCAAAATCTATCCAATCCGCATCTTTAGCTATATATGTATTTCCAAGTGCAGTAGAATCTGAAGGATGAGATTTTAATTTGTTTGGTGGTAAATCATATTTTTTTCTTGTTTTATCATCTGATAATTCTCCTAGTGAATAACCTAGGGATGGAAAAATACTGTTATTTATAAAAGTACCATTAGAAATAACACTAGAGTTATTTCTTAAAATAGTATTTGGTTTGTTTTTTACTGTAAATAACAATTTAAGACTGTCACCTGGAAAGAGTGGAGTTTTTAATTTATGTATATCAAAATTATATATAGTATCTTCTGAAACAAGATCTGTTTCTTTATCAAATTTAAATGTACTAATTAAGTTGTTGTGATCTAGAAAAATACTATCAATTTCTTCACTTGTTTTATTTATCATTACATACTCTCCAGATGCGATAACATCTCTTGAAGATGGGAATATATCTACATTTACATTAACAGAAACAATTCTAGGTTGTGCATAAGATTCATATTTTTTGTATTTCTTTTCTCCTTCAACGGTAATGATCTCACTCTCTTTTTGTGTTGTTCTTTTATTTGATACATTATTTTCATAGTAGATGTATCCACCAATTGAAATAAATATTAGAGTAAAAAATGTAATGAAAAAAGGATATTTTCCCTTAAACCTTGATTTTGCAATAGTTATTTTTTCATTAAAATTACTAGGTAATCCTCTTACATAAAACAATGCAGTTAGTATACAAAATACAAGACCAAGTGAAAGCCAATATATTTTATAAATAAAATATCTGTTAATTGTTTCCCCATAACCATTCATATCAGAGTATGAGTAGCCTGGACCCTGGTTGTATTTGAAAATGGATTGCTCAACCCCAGCCAAACTCATCAGCGGAATACCAATTAAAAGCACAATCATAACAAACAAACCTACATATGGACTTGTGATAAGTGTTTGTACAAGAAAAGTAAGGAAAGTCCATATGACGTAGTATATAAGACTTAATGCAAACACTTCATACAGGTACAATGAAATTTCAAAATCATAAAAACCATTATATGCTTGAAATATTAGCCCAGTTATTATAATTAATGAAGAAAGGGCTAACTGCATCATAAATATTGCAAGAAATTTTGAACCAAAAAGCACCCAGTTTTGTGTAGGGCTCACATCAATTAATTGATTAATATTAGCAATCCTAGATCTATGAATTAAAAGTCCTGCATATAAAAATGTACATATGTTAATTGCTAATGCAAAAGTATTTCCCGCTGCTAGCATTCTCCAAGTTCTAGGAAGAGTAGAGGTTCCAAAAACATTTCCAAGCTCAGAGAGTCCTATTAAATTAATTAGAAGCCCAACTATTACAATACAAATAAATGGCCAACTTTTTACAACAAACAAAAAATCAACAGTAGAAAGTTTCCAAAGTGATTTTAGTTGGTTTGTAAATGAAAAATCAAAACTTACTTTTGGAAGATTGATTTTAATGATTCCTCCAAAATTTGATTTGGTTATTCTTTTGGATTCTTTATTGTTAAAAGAAAAAGTGAATGCATTTTGACTAAAACTAAACACCTTATAAATTGTTCCAAATATTAAAAGTCCAATTCCGCTCCATAACAATCTATTGTAGATTAAAACTTCCTTGATAGGAAGGTGCAATTCGTTTTGCTCTGATACGGTCCAGTATCGAGTGTAATATTGAATTGCTGAATCACCAAATGGATCTAATATAGCAGCAAAAAATCTTTTTTCAGGATCATCAAATAGACTTACAAGTAATCCCTGTAATATTAATATTATCAAAACCGTAATAAATCCTGCAGAAATGTTTCTAGTAAAGGTTACAATTCCAAATACTATAGCGCCAATAAAAAGCATGTTTGGAAGTATGTAAATTAAATATATGTCTAGATAAGATTTTAGATCAAAGCTTCCTACAATATCTTGGTTGGTCCCAGGGAGAATAAACCCTGTTCCTATTCCAAGTGCAATTATCAATACAATGGTATTTACAACAAAAATTCCAGCAAAAAACTTAGCTAATAAATACTGTAGTTTTGTAAAAGGGTAGGAGTATAAAATAGTATGCATCTCACTCTGATAATCTCTATAAACAGAAACACCAATTATCGAGGGATAAAGAAAAATAAGAAGTCCAGATAAGCCTCCAAAAAGTCCAGTTATGCCAAGTGGAGAATTAACAATTTTTGAAGAACCAGTGGTGACAGTTAGGAAATCAAATAGTCCTGCTGACGCCCCAGACATTAATAGTGCTATAAAAAGAAATATTATAGTATATATGTAAAAAGATGGTTTTCCAAACCAATACTTCACTTCATTAAAAAATATTGTAAAAAACATTGATTAGATTAATTTATGATTCGTTAGAATTAGGTTGATCTTCTTTTAATGCAATAAAATAAACATCATCCAGTTGAGGATCTACTTTCTTGAAATCTTTTGAGGGTTTTTTCTCTGAGTAAACTCTTATTGTAAGCGTGTTGTCTACATTGTAATTCGAAGATAAAATATTAAACTCCAACTCAGATTGGTCAAGTTCCTCTCTGGAAACTACCTTAGTCCATATTTTATTCTTTATTTCTAAAGTGGCGTCTAAAGGTTTAATATGTTTTAATATTCTTCCTCCATTTAATATTGCCATGTCGTTACATAGTTCTTTTACATCGTCCACAATGTGGGTTGAAAATATTACCGTGGAGTTTGTCCCAACTTCTCTCAAGACGTTTAAAAACCTTTGTCTTTCAGCTGGATCTAGTCCTGCCGTAGGCTCATCGACTATTATTAGTTTAGGATTGTTTAAAAGTAATTGAGCAATTCCAAAACGTTGTTTCATCCCTCCTGAGTAACCATCAACATACTTTTTTTTAACATCCTGAAGGTTTGTTATATCTAAAAGTTGATTAACAAGCTTATCTCTTTCTTCTTTCACAGAGATTCCTTTCAGTAGGGCAAAGTAATTTAATAATTCTTCAGCTGACATTTTAGGATAAACACCAAATGACTGAGGTAAATAACCTAAAACTTTTCTAAGTGATAACTGATCATTCAAAACATCGATGTTATTAAAATTTATAGTTCCGGAATCAGGAGACTGTAAAGTAGCTATAGTTCTCATTAAAGTTGATTTTCCAGCACCGTTTGGACCTAATAAGCCAAACATACCATTACCGATTTCTAAACTTATGTTATCTAAAGCTTTTACTTTATTAGAATATGTTTTTGTGAGGTTTTCAATTACTAAATTCATTTGTGTTTTATTTCTTAATATATTTATAGATATAATGAATAGCAAATATAAGCTTTTAATTTACCATTCTGATAAGTATGTTTTATTAATTACGTTAAAGAAAATTATAAATTCACTTATGATACAATCCTACAAAAGAAAAATTGATTTTGAAGATAAATACGATGCAATTGTAATCGGATCTGGAATGGGTAGTTTGACCTCTGCTGCATTGCTTTCTAAAGAAGGTAAAAAAGTACTAGTGCTAGAAAGACATTATGTAGCTGGTGGATTTACTCATGTTTTTAAAAGAAAAGGATATGAATGGGATGTAGGTATTCACTATATAGGAGAGGTTCAAAATCAAAATAGTCCAATAAGAAAGATGTTCGATTATGTTTCTGATGAAAACCTAAAATGGGAAGATATGGGGGAGATTTACGACAAAGTAATAATTGGAAATAAGACCTATGATTTTGTAAAAGGAGTTGAGAATTTAAAGAATAACTTAATCTCCTACTTTCCAAAAGAATCTGAGGCTATTGAAAAATATATTCAAATGGTTTTTGACTGTAACAAGTCAATGAAAAAATTTTACATGGATAAAGCATTGCCAAGTTTTGTGAGTTCCTTGTTTGGTTATTTTTTTAGAAAAAAATATTTAAAATATTCTTCAAAAACTACCTATGAAGTTATTAATTCTTTAACTCAAAACCAGGAACTTATTAAAGTATTGACTGCTCAGTATGGAGATTATGGATTGCCACCTAAGCAAAGTAGTTTTGCTATGCATGCATCAGTTGTAAAACATTACTTTAAAGGAGGGAGTTTTCCGGTAGGAGGTTCTTCAGAAATTGTTAAAACAATTAATCCAGTGATCGAGAAATCAAAAGGGAAAATTGTAGTGAGGGCTGAAGTGAAAGAAATTATAATTGAAAACAACAAAGCCACTGGAGTTTTGATGGAAGACGGAAAAAAGTTTTTTTCTGATTTAATAATTAGTGGAGTGGGTGTATTTAATACCTTCGATAAATTAATTAATAATGAATTAAGTGTTAAATATGGATTTAAAAATAATTTAAAATTTGTTAAACCCTCCGTAGCTCATGGGTGTTTATATATTGGATTAAATGGTAATACGGAGGATTTAAAGCTTCCTAAAAATAACTTGTGGATTTACCCAGATGATATTGATCACGATACTTCTGTAGCAAAATATTTAGAGGATCAAGATTCTGAATTCCCTTTAGTTTATATTTCCTTTCCATCTGCTAAAGATCCATCTTGGAATTCAAGGTATCCCGGGAAAAGTACAATAGATGTAATTACTTTACTTCCTTACGAAAGTTTTGCTAAGTGGGAAGGAACATCCTGGAAAAAGAGGGGTGAGGAGTACGATAATTTTAAAGACTCCATTTCCAAAAGACTATTGGAATGTTTATTTAAACAACTTCCTCATTTACGAGATTCTGTAGATCATTATGAATTATCAAGTCCATTAACTACAAAGAATTTTGTTAATTATGATAAAGGGGAATTGTATGGATTAGATCATACACCTATTAGATTTAGTCAGAAATTTTTAAGACCAAAAACTCCAATTAAAAATTTGTATTTAACAGGACAAGATATAGTAAGTGCTGGGGTTGGAGGAGCTTTGTTCTCAGGTTTGATTACAGCAACAGCAATAACCGGAATTAATTTTATGAAGAAAATTTATAAATAAAAAGGAATCTAATTTTTTTATTTTTAAATAGGCATGTATAATATTAAAATAGATTGAATGATAAATAATATTAAAAATGGTATTGCTAAATAACCCATCACATCTCTAGCTTCAATTCTTGTTCCTGAACCCATTACTGGTAGCACAATTAAAAGAAAAAAGGGTTGCAGAAGATTTGTTAGTGATTCTCCATATGCCATCGACAATGCTGTTCTTGCTATGTATGCTGTCACCTGATCTGAAGGTAAACCAAAGGTTAATTCTTTAGCTGCTTCAATTATGCTTGGTCCTATTACCGCAAATTCTCCTCCTCCAGATGGAATGGCGAAATTGACTATTCCCCCAATCAAATAAGAAAAATATGGAAAGTTTGAGATTGTAGCATTGGCTGCAATCCAGTTTGAAAATGCTTCTCCAAGTCCAGTGTGAAGCATTATTCCCATTATACCAGCATAAAAAGGGAACTGAAATATAATTCCATGCACATTGCTACTAGCTCTTTTCATAGAGATTGCATATCTTTTTGGTGTTTGATGAAGAGCTAAACCAAACACAATAAATATGAAAATCATTATGTTTAAATTAAGATCAAAACCATTAATATTAAAATAATAAAACAAAAAAGATATTCCCATTGCAAAAATAATAAATTGAAGAACCTTACTGTTGTTTAACTTATCAGAGAGATTGTTTTTTTTTGACCTAAAAAACTCTACTTCCTTAATTATACTAATTTCATTTTTAGATTCATTTTCAACTATCAGATCCTTAAGTTCCTTTCCATCACTTTTTTTAGGAATAAGAAAATATATAATTATTGGAACAATGATTGTGTAAACAAAAATCATCATAAAGTTTATTTCTGAACCTAAGGTCAGAGAGATAGGTATAACATCCTCAAGAATTCCTTCTTTAATTAAAAAGTTATTACTAGTGTTCATAAGCAAAGGAATAGAACTAGATAAACCGGTGACCCAACTTGTAAAAGATAGATATGTACAGGCTATTAAAAACGGATAATTTATTCCTTTTACTCTTAGAGCTAACTCCCTTGCTAATACGGCAACAATAACCACCATTCCCCATGATATCATTGACAATAACACTCCTAAGACTATCACAGTTATATATACTTGTAATGGACTAGTAATAATTTTTGAAACTCTACTTAATAATTTTTCTGTTGAAGATGCTAAAGCAATGCTGTATCCAGTCACTACTATCAGAGTTATTTGCATTCCAAATTCTAATAAACCCCAAAAACCTTTATACCAAGACTCTAAAATTTCTGTAAAACTTGAATCAACAAAAATCAAAGAAGAAAAAGCTGTTATTATAGTTAGTATTAAAGCAAATACAAAAGAGTCTGGCATGACTCTTTTGAAAAGATCAGTAAATTTTTCTCCAAATTTTAGTAACATTATATATTCTTTGTTAATAAAATTAAGAATCTTTTTTAGACAAACATATTTTACTATTTGATTTTAAAATTTACTGAATCAAATTATTATATTTAACAAAACTTAATATGGATTTAAGCGTATCAATGTCATATGTAGATGATGAGAAATTCGTTCTAACGAATCGATCGGGAAATAATCTTTTAGTTGACATGTATAAGGAGGATGAAAAAAAACACCTTTCTCCAATGGAACTTCTTTTGTCTGCTTTAACCTCTTGTGCGGCTGTTGAAATAGTGTCAATGATAAAAAAAAGAAGAAGAGATTTTAAGGATTTAAAAGCATCTTCAATAGGATATAGAGTAGAAAAACCACCAAGATATTTTAAATCTATTGAAATTAAATACTTTATTTATTCATCTGATTTAACTATCGAAGAAGCGGAACGTTTTATATCTCTTTCACTTGATAAATATTGTTCTGTAGGTGCTACAATTAGAAAAGATACTATTGTGAAACATGATTTTGAAATAATTAGAGATTAATAAAAAAACATTGTTAAATAAATAAAAACAAATACATTTATATTATGAATTTTTTAGAAATAACAACAATACTACTTTTATTAGCTTCTTTTTTTTCTATTATTAACTTACGTTTACTTAAACTCCCTCAGACTATTGGCTTAATGATTTTAGCTATTTGTCTGTCAATTATTGTTTTAATAATAGGATTAGTTTTTCCAGAATTTTTAGAAATAGTAACCACACTCACTAAAAGTTTTGATTTTAGTGTTCTGCTTCTAGATGTGATGCTACCATTTTTATTATTTGCAGGCGCCATTTCAGTTAATGTTCATGAGCTTTTAAAAGATAAAGTAACCATATTATTTTTAGCAAGTTTTGGAGTTGTATTTTCGACTTTCGCTGTAGGTTCAGGATTGTTTTGGCTTATAGAGCAACCTGTTTTTGGTTTAAACGAATTAGGTTTAACCTATGTTGATTGTTTATTGTTTGGATCTTTAATAGCTCCCACCGACCCCATAGCCGTATTGTCAATTGTAAAAAAGATGAATTTATCTCCAGTAACAGAAACTAGGATAGCAGGAGAATCTCTTTTTAATGATGGTATTGGAGTAGTGATATTTCTTACTCTTTTAAAAGTAAAAATGATGGGTGTAGAGAATGTAACACCCGAGGGAGTGAGTATGTTGTTTGTTCAGGAAGTTGCAGGAGGCGTTATATTGGGTTGCATTCTGGGATATTTAGGATTAAAACTTGTAAGATATATTGAAAATGAATTTGTAGAATTAGAGGTTTTAATTACTCTCTCATTAGTTCTTTTGGTTTCGATAATTTCTAGTAAATTTCATTTTTCTGGTCCTTTAGGGGTGGTAATGATGGGATTGTTTTTAAATGTAAATATTGATTCCGATAAAATTGAAGATGGAGTTCAAAAAGCAATGGGTGAGTATGTTTATAAATTTTGGCATTTATTGGATGAAACTTTAAATGCTATTTTATTTATTTTAATAGGTTTAGAAATTATTCCTATTTTCCAAAACTTTGAGCCAGTATATATATTAATTTCTATTTTAATAATAATTTTAGTGGTAGTTTCAAGAGGAATTGGAGTGTCTATTCCTATCAGAATTTTATCGATTTATAAAACATTTGAAAAGAGTACTTCCCTTATCATAACATGGGGAGGTTTAAGAGGAGGATTGAGTATTGCTTTAGCATTAAATTTGCCTGAGCAAATTGGAGAAGGTAAAAATCTTATATTGTTTCTTACCTATATGGTGGTATTATTTACTATTTTATTTCAAGGGCTTACTCTTAATAAAATTCCAAAATAAAACTCAACAACGTTTATGTCTATAAATTCTAAAATTAACCAGTTTTTAAGTAATCTAGGTATTAAAGAAACTGAAATTAGATATGGATTGTCTAGTGATGAGTTACAAAAAATATGTATTGAAAAGGGATTGGGGAAACTATCGGATTCTGGAGCATTAGCTGTAAATACAGGAGAATTTACTGGGAGATCACCTAAAGACAGGTTTATTGTTAAAGATAGTATTACAAAGAATAAAGTTTGGTGGGGAGATATTAACATACCTTTTGATGAAAATAAATTTGAAAAATTATATCAAAAAGTAGTTAAACATGTTTCAAATAAAGAATTATTTGTTCGTGATGCTTATGCCTGTTCAGATTCTAGATTTAGAACAAGTATTAGAATTATTACTGAGCTTCCTTGGGTAAACATTTTCTCTATCAATATGTTTTTGAGGCCGAAAAAATCTGATTTAGAGTCTTTCGAACCTGAATGGGTTGTTATTCATGCTCCTAGTTTCATGGCTACACCTTTAAAAGATGGAACAAGAAAACATAACTTTTCTATTATTAATTTTAAAAAGAAAATAATATTAATTGGAGGAAGTGGTTATACTGGTGAGGTGAAAAAAGGTATTTTTTCTGTTCTAAACTTTATTTTACCTGACTCAAAAGAGGCTTTACCAATGCATTGTTCTGCTAATGTTGGTGAGAATGGCGAAACTGCCATTTTTTTTGGATTATCTGGAACTGGAAAAACAACACTATCTGCTGATTCCAATAGAAAATTAATTGGAGACGATGAGCATGGTTGGTCTAAGGATAATGTTATTTTTAATTTTGAAGGCGGTTGTTATGCTAAAGTAATTGATATAAAAGAAGAAAATGAACCTGATATTTTTAATGCGATTAAAAAAGGAGCATTACTTGAAAATGTTATTTTTAAAAATGAAAAATCTAAGGTGGATTATTCAGATACATCCATTACCCAAAACACAAGGGTTAGTTATCCCATTAATTTTATCAAAAATATTAAAAAACCATCTGTTGGAAAGAACCCAAAAAATATTTTTTTTTTAACTGCAGATGCCTTTGGAGTATTGCCTCCGATTTCTCGTCTCTTACCAAGTCAAGCAGCCTATCATTTCATTTCTGGATACACAGCAAAAGTAGCGGGAACAGAGGCTGGTGTTATAGAGCCTGTCCCTTCTTTTTCAGCATGTTTTGGCGCTCCATTTATGCCTCTGCACCCAACAGTTTATGCAAAGATGTTGAGTGCAAAAATGAAAGAAGCAGGAGTAAATGTTTGGTTAGTGAATACGGGTTGGTCTGGAGGACCCTATGGTGTGGGTTCTAGAATTAAATTAAAATACACTAGAAGAATGATCAATGCTGCACTTAACGGAGAACTTCCTGAATATTCCTATAAAGATTACCACATACATTCTGTATTTGGGTTAGCTCAACCTAGAGAGTGCCCAGGAATTCCAAAAAGATTGTTAAGTCCCAGAGCAACCTGGAATGACGACAAGGCCTACTATAAAATGGCTTTTAAACTTTCAAATGCCTTTAGAAAGAATTTCGACCAGTTTGAGGATGTTGCAGACGAAGAGATTAAAAGAGGGGGCCCACAGAGGTTTTCAAATAATCTTTTTGATTTCAATAAAAAATAATTCTCCTATATTTACTTTTACTTAATTTCTTACAACAACAACATGAAAAAAATATATTCACTGCTTTTTTTGCTAACTGCTTTTGTGACATTTGCTCAAAACACAGCTCCAGCAGCTGATAATCAAACAGTTACAACAGATAATTACACTGATATTAATATAACATTGACAGGTTCTGATGCTGATTTATCTACTTTATTAACTGTTCACACAATTAAAGGTTCAAAATTAGAAAATTCTGCTGGGTCAGGTTTTGGTGAATATATTGAACTATCTAGTGATGGAAAAAGAATCGTTGTTGGAGGTTGGACTCAAAATAATGTTCGTTCATTTGAATGGGATGGTGCTGAGTGGGGACAATTTGGTCAAACAATAGATGGAACTTCAGGAGGAAAATTTGGTGAGTTTGTTTCTATGTCTGATGATGGCAACAGAATTGCTGGCTATGACGAAAATAATAAAAAAGTATATGCTTATTCATTAGACGGAACTACATGGGGACAAAATCTTCCTGTAATGACTCTTACTGCCGCCAGAGGTCTTAACCTTTCAGGAGATGGTAACACACTAGCTGCCGTGGATTTTGCATTAGGTAAAGTTTACTTAAGAAAATGGAACGGTACCAAATGGATGACACCTAGAGGTCCTGTAACTATTCAATCTGGTTTTTCGGTTGCTCCGGGAATGATATCTCTGTCGCAGGATGGAAAAAGGTTTGCAATTGGAACTAAAGTTAATAATGAAGTTGCAATTTATGATTTAAGTGGAGGTAAGTGGAATAAAACAATAACTATAACTGGCAGTAATAATTTTGGAGAAACTTTAAGGTTATCATCTGACGGCAATAAATTAGTTGTTGGAATAAATGGTGCTGGTAGTGCTAGAGTTTATGACCTTAGCGGTTCAACTGCAGTTCAAACTGGATCAGATATTGTTTATGGATCTGGAGCTGCATGGAGATCATTGTCAATGTCAGACGATGGAAAACGAGTAGCGATTCCAATATATGGCCAAAAAACAGGAATATTTGATTGGGATGGTACTAGTTGGAATAAACTTGGTGCTGATATTACAGGTGGAGGTTCCTTGTTTGGAGAGTCTTTAGATATTTCTGAAGACGGAAAAATTGTTGCTATTGGTGGTCATGATGGTCATGTTGAAATCCTTGATGTTCTTAACTTTAAGTACATTATAACCTCTCTACCTACAGGTGGAAAGTTAAAACAAGGTACAAACGAATTAACCTCGTCCGATCTTCCTTTTACTTTTATATCAAAGGATCCTGTTATCAACTATGTTCCAAATTCAAGTTTTACAGGTGCGGATAGTTTTAAATTTAAAACAAACGATACAATGGCTGATAGTAACGAAGCTACAGTAACAATTAATGTTTCTGGGAGTTCTTTTAGTCTTCAGGACGATAACAATAAGATTGTAGTAGGAACATGTACTTGTAATGGAAAAAAAGATGGTTCTCTAGCATTATCTATTGAAGATGTTCGTTATGATTATACAATTACCGTAAGTGGAGTAGCGGATCCTATAACAATTAAAGGAACCAATAAGACAGCAAATGTCACTGGCTTGGGAGCAGGTAAATATACGGTATGCTTTAAGGTAGATAGCAACCCTAGTTACGAGCAATGCTTTGAAGCGACAATAACTGAACCAAACTCATTATAATAAATACAGATATGAAAAGCACATTAAAATATACTAGTTTACTTTTATTCACATTAGCTTTTTTAGTTAGTTGTGATTGTGATTGTGAAGACGATATAGTACAGGGGGCAGTTGTAGGAACACTTGTTGGTTCACCTGGTTCTCCGTCCTTGACAGCTCCATTAAATAATAAAAGTTGTGAAATTGGAACAGTTGCAGATGCTTTCACAAGCGAGGTTACTTTTTCTTGGTCAGCTACAAGTGCAACTGACACTTACAACCTTACATACACCAATTTAGCTACTAATAGTACAATGACTAAAACTGCTATTAAAGGAACTTCAACAAAAATTGTATTGTTTAGAGGGATAACCTATGCTTGGAGTGTACAATCTATAAATTCTAGTTCTAAAAGAGGAGCTTCTAGTGGAACTGCTAAATTTTATCTTCAGGGGAATCCATCTTATAATAATGTTCCTTTAGCTGCTGTTTTATCAACTCCTGCTTCTAGTGGTGGAAATGTGACTTTTACATGGACAGGTAAGGATCCTGATGTAGCTGACGCATTAACCTATACACTTTATGTAGATAAGGTAGATGGAAAACAGTCCCCAGTTTCAAGTGGATTAACTACCGCATCAACTAAGTTAGATCTTGCTACAGGAAACACATATTATTGGAGAATAAAGAGTACTGATCAGAACAACAATAGTAGTTTCTCTTTAATTTCTAAATTTAATTTATAGAATTATAATTATTAAGTTTTAATAGTTTATTTATTGTATTTATTTTAGATTACTATCTTTGGTAATATGAAAAAAATATATTCTTTACTTTTTGTTTTCTTTACTTTTATAGTTTATAGTCAAAACACAGCCCCTGTTGCTAAAAATCAAACGGTTATCACTGATAGTGATACCTCAGTTGATATAACCTTAGTTGCTACTGACGTCAGATGAACGATGTTCTTACGTATATTGTAAAATCTCTTCCTGTAAATGGTACTTTAAAAAATAATAATTCTATTATAACTCAAGGTCAACTTCCAATTGCTGTTTCTGCAAGTGAGCTTAAATATACACCTAACACTAATTTTTCTGGATCAGATTCATTTACTTTTGTTGCTAGAGACCTGTCCATAGCATCTTTTGCTGCTGCAAATGGTTTAACCCTGATTACTAAAAACGGAATACCAATAACATCTGATAAGCCAGCCGGTAAAACTTATTATTTAACCGAGAGCTCACCTAAAAGAATGGATTGGCCTGATGCTAAAACTTTAACAGATTCCTTTGACGGAGCTCAAATGTTTGTTCCATTTAATAAATCAATGGACCAAGCTGTTTATGAGGCACTTAAATCTATGGGTAGGTTGGATGGTCCTTTCTGGTATGGCCTTTCACAAGATAGAAATGCTAGTGATTATTCTGAGCCTTCTGGTGGGTGGTATTGGGTTGACGGAGTTAAATTAGGATCCTCTGAGCGTCCATATACTAATTGGCATTCTGGTGAACCAAATAATGCCGGACAAGAAGATTATGCTCAATTTAATCGTTTCAAAGGAGGCTTTACTTGGAATGATATGCAAGTTGGGAATACGCAATCTTATGCATTATTTGAATTTTCCATAAAGGATGATGGTAGTGAAAGTAATCTAGCTACAGTAACAATTAATGTTTCTGGGAGTTCTTTTAGTCTTCAGGACGATAACAATAAGATTGTAGTAGGAACATGTACTTGTAATGGAAAAAAAGATGGTTCTCTAGCATTATCTATTGAAGATGTTCGTTATGATTATACAATTACCGTAAGTGGAGTAGCGGATCCTATAACAATTAAAGGAACCAATAAGACAGCAAATGTCACTGGCTTGGGAGCAGGTAAATATACGGTATGCTTTAAGGTAGATAGCAACCCTAGTTACGAGCAATGCTTTGAAGCGACAATAACTGAACCAAACTCATTATAATAAATACAGATATGAAAAGCACATTAAAATATACTAGTTTACTTTTATTCACATTAGCTTTTCTAGTTAGTTGTGATTGTGATTGTGAAGACGATATAGTACAGGGGGCAGTTGTAGGAACACTTGTTGGTTCACCTGGTTCTCCGTCCTTGACAGCTCCATTAAATAATAAAAGTTGTGAAATTGGAACAGTTGCAGATGCTTTCACAAGCGAGGTTACTTTTTCTTGGTCAGCTACAAGTGCAACTGACACTTACAACCTTACATACACCAATTTAGCTACTAATAGTACAATGACTAAAACTGCTATTAAAGGAACTTCAACAAAAATTGTATTGTTTAGAGGGATAACCTATGCTTGGAGTGTACAATCTATAAATTCTAGTTCTAAAAGAGGAGCTTCTAGTGGAACTGCTAAATTTTATCTTCAGGGGAATCCATCTTATAATAATGTTCCTTTAGCTGCTGTTTTATCAACTCCTGCTTCTAGTGGTGGAAATGTGACTTTTACATGGACAGGTAAGGATCCTGATGTAGCTGACGCATTAACCTATACACTTTATGTAGATAAGGTAGATGGAAAACAGTCCCCAGTTTCAAGTGGATTAACTACCGCATCAACTAAGTTAGATCTTGCTACAGGAAACACATATTATTGGAGAATAAAGAGTACTGATCAGAACAACAATAGTAGTTTCTCTTTAATTTCTAAATTTAATCTGTAAAACTTTATAATTGAATTATAAAGTTTTAATTATTGTATTCACCTTTTTTTTAGGACTACATTCATATACTCAACAGATCATATTTGACAAAGTTCCTGAGGATTTCCAATTATTTCCAAGAGATTCAAATAATAAATCATCTGTCGTTTTTTCTGGAACCATTATTGAAAATAATTACAATGAGTTTAAGGTAAAAACATTTAAGGATGGAATTTTTTATGGAGAAAAATCTTTAAATATTACAAATAAAAAATTTCATGACAGTATCACTATTGAAGCCGGTCTGTTTCAATTCAGTTTTAAACTATATTCCAATAAAAAAAATATAGAAAAATTATTATTTCAAGTAGATAATATTGTTTCTGGAGATGCTTACATAATTACTGGTCAATCTAATTCACATGGAAGCAGTAAAAAATCAACTTATATAAGTCCCTTTGCGAGAAGTTTTGGTGTTAAAACAGGTTATGAAACTTACACTGAGGAAGATGAAATGGTTAGATGGGGTTTAGCAACAGGAAATTGTAAAGACTGTAAGGGAGATAATTGGAACTCAGGATATGATGGAGGTTGGTTCGTGAAAAATCCTTTTGGGATTGGTGTTTGGGGAATGGAATTGGCAAAATTATTAATTGAAAAACATCAAATACCCGTATGTATCATTAATGGTGGGAGTGGCTCCTCTACTATTGAAGAAAACATGTTGCATTCAGAAAAAAAATCATTAGAAACAAGTTTTGGAAGGTTGGTTTACAGGGTAAATCAAGCTCAACTTAAAAATAATGTTAAGGCCATTTTTTATCATCAAGGAGAATCAGATACTTATTTAGGTCTTTCTTTTTCTAGTGGAAGAAAAAGGGGTGAATTCACTAACTATATAAAGAATTTTGAAGTGTTAAATAATGATTGGCTAAGTGTTTACAAAGGATTACAAAAAATATATCTTTTTCAAATACATCCAGGTTGTGGTGGTGATTTTCAGTCTGAATTACGCGATATTCAAAATCAGATATCAAAAAAACATGATAATGTTGAAATAATGTCAACAACAGGTGTTGTAGGTCATGATGGTTGTCATTTTTCATTTGAAGGATATAAAGAATTTGCCAAACGAATCTTTCCTCTGGTTTCTAGAGATTTCTTTGGTGAAAAAAAATCTACAATTATTACTCCACCACAATTATTGAATGCATATTACAGTGAAAAAAAAGAAATTACCTTAACTTTTGATCAACCAATTGTAATGGAAGAGTTTTACCAACTCAATGAAATGAAGTATTTAATGAAGAATCAGTTCTTTTTTAGTTTAGATAAAAATAAACCTTCTATTTACGGAGTAGTAAATACACTAAAGGTTAATAACAATCAAATTATTATTAATTTAAAAAGTGATAAAAAGTATTCAGCTATTACTTGGCTACCTAACAAGGAATACTTAAACACTAAAGACATTTACAACGGTCCATGGATTAAAGGGGTGTTTAATAAAATTGGGGCACTTAGCTTTGATAATAGAAAAATAAATTAGGGTATTAATAGTTAGTCACTTTTTAATAAACATTTAATATTTCAATTATATTTTGATTAAAGTTAAAAGAATCTCCTCTTTTTTTTTTAGATAATAATAATCCAATAGGGCTTTTACTGGAAATACAATAATATGTTTTTGATTTAAATATTAGTGGTTTTGTGGAAAAGCTTATAAAATATTGATTTTTTTCAGTTTCAACAACAGAACCTAAAATAACACTACTTGATTTAAAGTTAATTTTTATTTTAGAAAGTAATTGATATTCTTTTTCTATTTTTTTAATTTGATTTCCAATTTTTTCTCTTTCTAATTGAATCATTGCTCTTCCTGTTTCATGCTTATCTCCAGCACTACTTTTAGTTTCTGAATTTAAAGATTCGTAAAGTTCTTTATCTCTGGAGTTGTATTTAGATAACCTAGATTCAATTTGATTTTTACAATGATTAAATAATAATTCTTTAATTTTTTTATTCATCTTTTTAAATATAACTATTAAACAGAGGTTTTATTTAATATCATATATTTAATATATGAAAAAACTAATACTGTTATTATTATTTATTTCTTGTAATCAAGAAATACCAAAACAAAATTGGCAAAAAGGAAATTTACATACACACTCATTTTGGAGTGATGGTGATGATTTTCCTGAAATGATTATAAAGTGGTATAAAGACAACGGTTATCAGTTTATTGCTCTTTCAGATCACAATACAATATCTCAAGGAGAGAATTGGTATAAATTAAAAATTAATGATAATAAAAACTATGCTCTAGAAAAATATAAAAAAAGTTTTGGTGATTGGGTTGAAACTAAAACAGACTCAAGTGGAACTTATGTAAGGTTAAAAACTTTTGAAGAGTATAAATCTAAGCTCGAAGATATTAATTCATTTTTAATTATTAGATCCGAGGAGGTAACCTCATACTCACAGCCTGTTCATATTAATGTCACCAATATTAAAGAAAAAATTGAGCCTGCTACAGGTAATTCAGTCTTGGAGGTAATGCAAAAAACTCTTGATGCAGTTCATGCTCAAAGAAAAAAGTTTAATATTCCAATGTTTGCCCATATTAATCATCCAAACTTTGGTTACGGGGTAAATGTAGAAGATTTAAAGAATCTTAATGGAGAAAGGTTTTTTGAATTATATAATGGACACCCTGCTGTAAACAATTTGGGGGATGATACGCACATGGATTTAGAAACTATGTGGGATTTAATTAACATTTCATATTATAATGAAAACAAACCATTAATATTAGGTATTGCTACTGATGATAGTCACAATTACCATACAAAATCTTCTAATCATAGTAATACTGGAAGAGGATGGGTTATGGTTAATTCAGAAAAAATAGAAATATCAAGTTTGATTGAGGCTATGGAATCTGGAGATTTTTATTCTTCCTCTGGAATTTTCCTAAAAAAAGTATATAATACTGAAAGTGAATTTTTTATTGAAATGGTACCAAAAAAGGGGATTGAATATGAAACCATTTTCATGGGTTATCGAGAGGGTAGTTATGAAGTTGAAGAGTTAAAAAGAGTTAAGGGTAATTTTTCAAAATATACTTTTCAAAAAAATGATCTTTTTGTAAGAGCTAAGATCAGATCGAACGAATTGATAGTTAACCCTGTAATTGTTGGTGAAACTATGCAAGCTTGGGTACAACCAATTGTTGTAAAGGGTAAATAACTTAATTAGGTAATATTACTTTGTCAATTACATGAATTACTCCATTTGTAGCTTGAATATCAACAGCTATAATTTTACTAATTCTGTTATTTCCGTCTGTTATAGTAGCCCCTCCAGTAATATTTGCTGTTATTGGCCCTCCTAAGGTATTTAACTGTAAATTATCAGACAAATCTGTAGAAAGAGCATTAGTGTCTTCAATTAAATGGTGATTCAATGTAGCTTTTAAAGTTGGCTCATCAATATCACTTAGAGATTGAATCACCAAGTTCTACTAATAAATCAATAAATGCTTGATCAGTAGGGGCAAAAACTGTAAAAGGAGCAGATGACATACCATTTTTTGAACTTAAAGTTGTAACAAAATCAACTGACAAATCCTTTCTTGTCAAAGCAGCAGTCAAGTTACTTAGATTAGCGTCAGCAGTTACGAAGGTTACCAGTGATGGTAAGGGTATCACACTACTTACCGCATGAATAATACCATTATTTGCTCTTACATTTCCTTGAGTAATTCTAGATTCTCCATTAATGGTAACTCTCATGTTCACTTGTTTTATGTAAATAGAAAGAGGAGTTAGCGAGGCTTCACTAGTTGCTGCAGATTTATAATAACCTGTTTCAATATCCCTATACTCCAATACTCCTGGCATAACATGGTTTAATAAAATCTGTTTTAATAAGTTTTTAGGCACTTCATCAATACTGTTAAAACCATTTTGCATTAAAAACTCTCTAAATGCCATGTTAGAGGGAGCCATAAGTGTATATTTATCTGCACCATCTAAAACATCTGCAAGGTTTGTTTCTTTTAAAGAATAAGCTAAGAAAGTGTAGTTCATACTTTCATCAATTATATTTAAAATAGTTTGAGGTTCCATTATATAATCTTCATCGTTGTTAGAACAAGATTGAGTTGAAGAAATTAAAATGAATATTGATAGAATTGATAATATTTTTTTCATAATTATTTTATATTTAACTATTTACAAATAACGTGCCAATAAATATAATATATGTTATTTAATAATCTCATTATTCAATACTGTTATAAGTTATTGTTATCTGTAAATTAATTATTTATAAAACAACTACTGTTTTTTTTAAAATAAAAATATTATAATGCAAATTGGTGAAGTAATGGTTATAACTTTAAAAAATTATTATTCAAAGCTTAAATATACTTTATGGCTAATCTGATTAAACAACAACAAGATATTTTAACGAAATTAAATATTCACTTGTTAAATCCAATGCAAGAGGAAGCAATTTCGGTAATTAATAATACCACTAATACCATTCTTTTATCTCCAACTGGTTCTGGAAAAACTTTGGCATTTCTTCTTCCTTTAATAAAAGCTTTGGATTCAAGTTGTAATGAAATTCAAGCCTTGATTTTAGTTCCTTCCAGAGAATTAGCTATACAAATCGAACAGGTTGTTCGTTCTATGGGTTCAGGATTTAAAGTTAATGCAGTATATGGTGGACGTCCAATGTCTAAAGATAAAATTGAGATTAAACATGTTCCAGCTATTTTAATTGGAACACCAGGAAGAATTGCGGATCATTTTGCTAATAATCGCTTTTCAAAAAAAAATATTAAAACCTTAATATTAGACGAATTTGATAAGTCTTTGGAAGTTGGTTTTGAACAAGAAATGAAAGAAATAATAGGAGAACTACTTTACATAAATAAACGCATTTTAACATCTGCAACTCAAACTACTGATATTCCAGGATTTGTACGCTTAGACAACCCTACAACCATTAATTATTTAAATGAAAAATCGGTTTCTAAATTGGTAATTAAAACAGTACTGTTGTCTTCAAATAGCAAACTACAAACTCTAGTTGACTTGATAGAACATTTGGGAAATCAAAACGGAATAATATTTTGTAATTTAAGAGATAGTATTGATCTAATAAGTCGTTTTTTGGACAAAAAAAAAATAAACCATAGTTGTTTTTCTGGTGCAATGGAGCAAAAAGATCGAGAAAGATCGTTAATTAAATTAAGAAATGGAACCAATCAAATTTTAGTAGCAACTGACCTAGCATCAAGAGGAATTGATATTCCAGAACTAAAATTTATCATACATTTTGAATTGCCAAGAACTTTAGAAGAATTTACTCACAGAAATGGGAGAGTTGGTAGAGTACTTTCTAAAGGAACTGCTTATGTTATGAAATCAGAGAATAAAGATTTGCCTGAGTATGTAAAAAATTCAAAAGTTATAAAAAATTTAAAAAAATCCACCTTAAAGCCTCAATTCTGGGAAACTTTATTTATCTCTGGAGGCAGAAAAGATAAAATTTCTAAGGGGGATATAGCTGGACTTTTTTTTAAGCAAGGAAAAATCAATAAAGATCAACTTGGATCTATTGAGTTAAAACAAGATTGCGCATTTGTAGCAGTACCTAAAAAAATTGCAAATCAATTAGCTGAAGAATTAAACAATTCGAGATTGAAGAAAAAGAAAGTTCGTATTACAGTATTACAAGATTTGCAATACAATCTAAATTAATATTTATAGAACTTCCTTATAAACAGTTTTTTTATTCATAATTTTCTAAGTTTTGATGTTAATTTATAATTAAATAAAAATTATTATTTATATTTTTTAACTTTCTTTGCATGTAATTACAAATAGATAAAATGGATAGACATAGTTTAATAGATAACTTTCTTTTAGATTTTAAACCTAAAAAAGATCAGAGCTGGAAAAGCTGCTATTTTTTTGCTTATTATTTAAAAAAGAAACATAAAATTGATGCTGAATTAATTGAGGGGATTTCAAGAATAAATAAGATAGATTACTGGATTGTTAGGTTTAACGGATCAGATGAGGATATTCATGCTAAAGCAGTAGGGATAGATGCGGACTTTATTGATAATCCTGAAGTTGTGTGGAGTTTAAAAGATTTTGAAAAAGATAATTTTTAAAAAATAATACAAACCCCTTTTTTATTTATTCTATTATTTCGTAGTCAATATTCAGTTTTCGTAATGCTCTTAAACAAAAACTAGAGTTTTTAGATTCTATTTCAATATCCACAGCATCTCCTTCTAAAAGTATTGAAGTAAGTTCATTTGATAGCGATTCGTTCATGTTGAGTGCAAGCTCAGAAATACACTTTGAGATTGCTCTTCTGTCAGGTCTCTGGGCATTACAAGATAATAAGTTTAATTTCATAACAATTATATATTAATGCAATATACTAGAGTTTGTAGAATTCCTATATTTACCACACACAAATAATATTTTAAACATGAATACAAATATTGCATTATTATTTTCAAGACTAGCTTTTTCTTTATCAATGTTAACTCATGGGTATCCCAAATTAATTAAATTGTTTTCGGAGAGTCCTACTTTCGGAAACCCAATAGGACTTGGAGAATTTCCAACATTAATTTTAGCTGTTTTAGCTGAATTTATTGCACCTATTTTTATTATAGTTGGGTATAAAACTAAAATTTTTGCATTATTACCTATAGCTACTATGGTAGTTGCTGCTTTTATTGTTCATAATGGAGATGCTTTTCAAAGAAAAGAGTTAGCTCTCCTGTATTTAATAGGATTTTTAATCATTTTTTTACTGGGTCCAGGAAAATATTCAATGGATAAAAAATAATATCTTGTAATTAGTAAGTATATAATTAATATCATTTTTTTTTGATAGGCCCTCTTAAATGTATTATTAATCCGTTTAAGAAATTACGTAACATTTGATCGCCACATTCCATATACTTTTCATGATTTTCGTTTCTAAAAAAAGCTCCAAGTTCGGACTTGGAAACCTTAAAATCTACTAGCTTACAAATTTCAACTATTTCTACATCACGTAACTTATGAGCAACGCGTAGTTTTTTAAAAATATCATTGTTTGTTAATCCCATAATTATAATTAATGTTTATTTCTGTTTTCTAGATTATTCTTTGCTTTCTGACAACTCAAACCAACGTAGTGTTTTTAATTCTAGTTTTTTTTCTAATAATCCAAGCTCAATAGAACACTGCTCAATTTCTTTTGTCCCAAGTTTCTCGCTTGTAAAACGATTTTGGATATTTTCTTTTTGAGTTTCAATTTTTTTTATTTCTGTTTCTAGTTTTTTAAACTCTTTTTGTTGTTTATAACTATGGAGAATCTTTGTATTCTCTTTCGAATTTTTTTTTGTTTTTCCCTCTGCTTTGTATGTTTCTTTTTTTTCTTGAATTTGAGAATCTTCATAGGTCCTATAATCCGAATAATTTCCTGGAAAATTATCAACAATTCCTTCTCCTTTAAATACAAATAAATGATCTACTATCTTATCCATAAAGTATCGATCATGAGATACAACTAGCAAACATCCTGGGAAGTCTAATAAAAAACTTTCCAGCACATTAAGAGTAATAATATCTAAGTCATTTGTTGGTTCATCTAAGGATCAAGAAGTTTGGGTTTTGTATTAGGACAGTACACAAATATAGGCGCTTGCGCTCTCCACCACTTAATTTATTTACGAAATCGTACTGCTTTTTACGATCAAACAAGAAGCGCTCTAGTAATTGTTGTGCAGATATTTTACGCCCTTTTTTTAAGGGAATGAAATCTCCGTATTCTCTAATTACATCAATAACTTTTTGTCCTTCTTTCACAGGAATTCCTTTTTGAGTATAGTAACCAAATTTTAATGTTTCTCCTAAAATAATTTTTCCAGAGTCTGGTTTATCGTTAGATGTGAGTAGATTCAAGAAGGTAGATTTTCCAGTACCATTTTTGCCAATAATTCCAATCCTTTCATTTCTTTGAAACATATAATTAAAATGATTTAATATAATTTTATCACCAAAGGATTTTTGAACTTTATGCATTTCAATCATCTTGTTTCCTAAGCGTTCCATGTTTATTTCCAATTGAACTTGATGATCATTACGTCTCTGACTTGCTTTCTCTTTTATTTTTTTGAAATCATCAATTCTAGATTTTGATTTAGTAGTTCTTGCTTTTGGTTGTTTTCGCATCCAATCTAACTCCTTTTTGAAGTGTAGCTTAGTTTTATGAGCCTCCACATTTTCTTGTGAAATACGATCTTCTCTTTTTTCAAGATAATATGAGTAATTCCCCTTGTAAGTATATAGTTTTCCTTCGTCTAGTTCAATAATTTCATTACATACTCTTTCTAAAAAATAACGATCATGAGTAACCATCAGTAATGTTATTTTCTCTTTAGAGAAGTAGTCTTCTAACCATTCAATCATTTCTAAATCAATATGATTGGTAGGCTCGTCTAAAATCAATAATTCAGGCTGCTTTAGTAAAGCATTGCACAATGCTATTCTTTTTATTTGTCCCCCTGATAAACTTCCAACTTTAGCATTTAAGTCGTCTAGTTTAAGCTTGAATAAAATTTTCTTGTATTGCGTTTCAAAATCCCAAGCTTGGGATTGATCCATTGCTTCGAAAGCCTTTTGATATCCTTCTTGATCGTTTGGATTTTCCAAAGCTTTATCATATTGAGCAATTACTTTAAGAATAGGGTTATCAGCTTTTAATATACTTTCTTCGACTGTTAATTTAGGATCTAAATTCGGATCTTGGGCAAGGTATGCTACTCGAGTTTCCTTTCTAAAAACAACATTTCCACTATCAGGAGAATCTTGTCCAACAATTATATTTAAAATAGAGGTTTTTCCACTACCGTTTTTTGCAATTAATGCAATTTTTTGTCCTTTATTGATTCCAAATGAAATAGATTTAAAAATTACTTTTTCACCATATGATTTTGAAATATCTTCAACAGAAAGTAAATTCATATAAATTTATTCTTATTAAGAGCAACAAAAATACGGATTCGAATCAACGTATAAACTCTTTTAAGAGAAACTTTATATATAAAAAAACCTTGTAAATATTTTACAAGGTTTTAATTTAATATTTAAAAAAAGGATCTTGTTTATTCAGCGGCAGGAGAATCAGCTCTTTCATAAACATAAAACATTTGAACCTTACCATCTACTATGAGAGCATCATGTACTTGAAATGCTTTTACTTCATTTCCTTCTACATTCAACTTGAGATCGTGACCTGATGTAACCCATTGTTGAAGTTTTCCTTCCTTATTTGTGTATTCATTTGCAATTAAATAATTTGTTTCCCATTTAGGAGAATTGTCAACAAACCATTTTGATAAAAAATCTATATGAGCATCTGTTCCATCAAAAACATCTCCATTTGGACCTATAGCTTTAAAGTTTTCATCTGCATTCATGCCACGAATTATTTCTAAATTCCCCTCGTTATGAGCAGAGATGTAATTTTCCCAAACTTCAACTGTGGACATAGATCCACCATAAAGGGAAATTTTTGATCCATCCTCATCATTAATTTCATGTCCAATAGGATTGGGAGTCATTTCAGATGTTGTGGAATTAGTGCAGGAATAAGTGAAAAAAGTAATTAATAATACTAAGATTGATTTATTCATTGTTTAAATTTTTTATAATTAATTATTAAAGATATAAAAACATTAGAAATTCAAGTGATTTTATGTAAGGTTAATAGATTGTTTTAATGATTAGGCTTTATGGTAAAATCAATTTTGTCTAGACCATATCTAATCTAGGTTAATTTAAAAACAAGCTAGATTAACTCTAAGAAAATTTTTATTAAATTTAGTAAATGACTAAATCTTATGATTATATTATTATTGGAGCAGGATCTGCAGGTTGTGTACTAGCAAACCGTTTATCAAAAAATCCAAACTATTCTGTTTTATTACTAGAGGCAGGAGGTCCAGATAATAATATGAATATAAAGGTTCCTGGTGCTTACTTAAAAATCCATAAAAGTAAAGAGGATTGGGGTTTTTGGTCCGAAGAACAAGCAAATGTTTTGAATCGAAAAATATATTTACCAAGAGGAAAAACTTTGGGAGGGAGTAGCTCTACTAATGCTATGGCTTATGTTCGTGGAAATCCATCTGATTACGACGGTTGGTCAGAACTAGGTAATCCTGGTTGGAGCTATAAAGAATTACTTCCTTATTTCAAAAGATCAGAAAATCATGCTCAATTTGATACAATGAATATTGGATATCACGGAAACTCTGGAGAGTTAGATGTTACTATTCCGACTAAGTTTCAATCTCCTTTTGTTGAGGGTTTTATTGATGCATGTGAAGCAAATGGTATTCCCAAAAATCTTGATTATAACGGAGATAAGCAAGAAGGCGCAAGTTTAGTACAAAGTACTATTGTTAATGGAAAACGTGCTAGTGGGGCAACTGCTTTTTTAAAACCTGTTTTAAATCGAACTAATTTGACCGCCATAACAAATGCTCAAGTCAATAAAGTAGTGTTTGAAGGTAAAAAAGCAGTGGGAGTTCAATATAATAATGGAAAAGATACTATTGAAGTTTACGTTAAAAAAGAAATTATTCTTTCTGCTGGAACTTTTCAATCACCTCAATTATTAATGCTTTCCGGGATAGGTGATAATTCTGACCTTAAAAAGCATGGTATAGATTGTGTACACGAACTCAAAGGAGTAGGAAAAAATCTTCAGGATCATTTGTTTTTCCCCATATGTGTCCAAAGTAATACTCAACAGGGAATCAATCACTATATTCCTGTATTTAAACAACTCAAGCCTGCTTGGAATTATTTTGTAAATAAAAAAGGAGTTTTATGTACAAGTCCACTTGAGGGAATGGCATTTTTTGACCTTAATTTAAAAGGCGATAAGGTAAATTTTCAACTTCATTTTTCACCAATGTGGCTAGGAAAAAAATATGACTATGATGCTTATGATTTAAATGGATTTCCTCGTTCTGATGGTTTTAGCATTTTTCCAACTCTATTACATCCAAAAAGTAGAGGATTCATTAAACTTTCCTCTGCTGATCCAAAAGCACCTCCAATAATCCAACCAAATTTTTTACAACACAAAGAGGATTTAGATCAGCTTGTTAAAGGAGGGAAATTAGTTTTTAAAATTATGGAAGATAAAGCAATGAAAAAACACTTCAAAGCAAATGGTATTCCACTTAATCGAATTTCTGAGAAATTCCTTATTGAACATATAAAGAAAACACTAGAAACAGTTTATCATCCCGTGGGTACTTGTAAAATGGGAAAAGATCCAATGTCAGTGGTTGATTCTAATTTAAAAGTTCACGGTATTGATAACTTACGTGTTGTTGATGCGTCAATAATGCCAAAAATTGTTTCAGGAAACACTAATGCTCCTGTATTTATGATTGCTGAAAAAGCTGCAGATATAATTTTAAATTCTGTTTAGTTCAAAATGTAGAGTTGATATTGATATATTTTAGATAATTATTATATTTATTTAATGAAAAAATTAATCATATTATTAGTTCTTGCTCCGCTAATTTCTTTTGGACAAAAAGATAAAAAAACTCCAATTTCTAAAACAATTGATTCCCTAACCATTGATATGAAAGTCGATAAGGGTTTAATCACTACTTATCAAAATATAAAAAATCAATTATACTTTGAAATAAAGGATAGTTTATTAAAAAAAGATCTTTTAGTTGTAACAAGATTTGCTCAATTACCAGCTAACTATTCTGGATATTTAAATGCTGGTTCAAAAACAGCTGAGCATGTAGTGGAATTTGTAAAACAAGGAAATAAAATTTTATTAAAAGAAGTAAGTTATTCTAATATAGCCGACAAAAATGATCCAATCTCAATTAGTGTTTCGGAAAATAATTTCAAACCTATTTTAGCAGCATTCGAAATAAAAAACTCCGATGAAAATAAATATCTAATCGATGTTTCAAGTTTTTATATGGCTGATTCACCTGGATTTAATATCATAAGATCTTATGAAAAAGATAATTATAAAATTTCTGGGGTTGATAAAAAGAGGAGTTTTATAGATTCTGCCCGAAGTTTTCCTAAAAATACGGAGATTTTACATACTCTTACTTTTACTGCTAATAAAGCTCCCAGAAATAATCAAACAAAGACATTTAGTTTTCAAATAAATCACTCTATAATTGCTCTTCCTGAAGATCAAATGTCAATTAGGTATGAAGATGAAAGAGTAGGTTGGTTTAATATAGAAAAAATCAATTACAGTTCTGAGGCTTTAAAATCAGATAATTATAATATTATAAGAAGGTGGAGGCTAGAACCCTCTGATAAAGAAGCTTACTTTAATGGAGAATTAGTAGAACCAATTAAACCAATAGTTTATTATTTAGACCCTGGAACTCCTATAAAATGGAGGAAATATTTTAAAATGGGGATTGAGGATTGGAATACTGCTTTTGAAAAAGCAGGTTTTAAAAATGCCATCATCGCAAAAGATCCACCATCTAAAGATGAAGATCCAGATTTTAGTCCTGAAGACATTAGGTATTCAACCGTTAGATATGTAGCTTCTACAACTAGAAATGCTGTTGGTCCTAGTGTTTCTGACCCCAGAACTGGAGAAATATTAGAAAGTGATATCATTTGGTATCACAACCATTTAAGATCCTACAGAAATAGATATTTGATTGAGACAGGTGCTGCAAATCCAAAAGCTAGATCTCTTAAAACACCTGAAAAAGAAATTGGAGAAATGATGCGCCGCGTAATTTCTCATGAAATTGGTCATGCTATTGGATTGCCTCATAATATGAAAGCAAGTAGTGCATATCCTGTAGATTCTCTAAGATCTGGTACTTTTACTCAAAAATTTGGAATAGCAACCACTATAATGGATTACGCTAGATATAATTACGTAGCTCAACCAGGAGATCAAAATATAAGATTTGTTAGACAACTTGGTCCATATGACGATTATTCAGTAGAATGGGGATATAGATATTTTGATGAAAATTCAGAAACTGAAAAAGAAATTTTAAGAGAAATGGTTGATTCTAAATCATTAAATCCAATGTATATGTTTGGTGGTAATGGAAATGATCCTAATTCTCAAACAGAAAATATAGGAGATGACCCTATTAAGGCTAGTATGTATGGGATTAGAAATTTAAAAATTGTTGCTGAAAACCTAAGGAATTGGACAGTTGAGCCAACAGAAAATTACGATGATTTAGAAGAGATTTATGGCGAACTTTTAGGTACTTATAGAAGATATATTTATCATGTACATAATTTGATTGGTGGTATATATAAAACACCTCACAATTCAAATCAAGAAGAAACCTCTACATATTTAAATGTTGATGAGGTTAAACAAATGGAAGCCTTAAGTTTTTTAGAAAAAAATCTTTGGACAACTCAAAATTGGTTAATTAATAAAGAATTAGTTTCTCAAATTAAAGGAGAGGGTATTTTAAATACAATTCAAGAGTTACAAATAAATGCCCTCAATAGATTTTTAAGTGTAGAAAAGCTAAATAGAATGTTATCGGCTCAGGAGTCATTAAATGGAGATGCTTTAAAAATAGAAATGTTATTTGATAATTTATTTTTAGTATTAGTCAAAAAGCACATTAAACCTGATTTATATCAACAAAGATTACAACTCCATTTTATAGAAAGAATAAAATATTTAATGGATGAAAAAAAATTAAATCCAATAATAAAAGGTCTATTATTAGAACTTAAAGGGGATATAAAAAGAATTGCTTTTATAAAATCAATATTGTCTAAAGGAAATCAAAAGGCACATTTTACTTATCTAAAACGTTCAAGTAATTAATAGAGTTAATGAAAAATTTTTTATTATTCTTAGTGTTTATCCCCATTTTTTCCATCTCTCAAGAGGACAAGCAAAACAACAGCATCAAAAATCAAAATTCAGATTTCTCTAATCTATCTGACGGACCCTATGTTTTTGTTGAAAAAAATAATCTAATTGAAAAAAGAATTATTAATGGTGAAATCTCATCAAAAGTTTTAGGTAAAAACACATATGATACAATATACTACCCAGAAAAATCTACTTTTAAAAAAATAAATACTATTGCTGCTCTAAGTGATATTCACGGACAATATGATTTAGTTATTGAGTTATTAATAAACAATGAAATCATAGACAAGAATTTAAATTGGATTTTTGGTGAGGGTCATTTGGTTATTGCGGGAGATGTTTTCGACAGAGGAGATAAAGTTAATGAAGTGCTTTGGCTTATTTATAATCTTGAAATTCAAGCAAAAAACAGTGGCGGTCACGTACATTTTCTTTTAGGAAATCACGAATATATGGTTCTTCAAAAAGATTTGAGATATATAAGTGATAAATATAAATTAACTTCAAAATTATTGAAATTAGATTATGACGAGCTATATAGTAAGAAAACAATTATTGGAAGATGGTTGCGTTCAAAATCAACAATTATTAAAATTAATTCCAACGTATTTACTCACGGAGGTGTATCAGAAGAATTTATTTCTAATAACGGTTCTAATTTTAAAAGGTTAAATAATAAAATGAGAAAGTATATTGACCTCCCAAAAAATGAAATTATTAATGATGATATTTATAATTTATATTATGGTGATAAAAGTTTGATTTGGTATCGCGATTACTTTCAAAAATATGGAGATGATTTAACAGATTCCGATGTTTCAAAAATATTAAGGCTTGTTAATTCTCAACATATAGTAGTCGGTCATTGTTCACAAGATCATATTGTTCAGTTATACAACAATAAAATTTTTGGAGTAGATTCCAGTATTAAAAATGGTAAATACGGAGAGATTTTAATAATTAGAGATAAACAATTCTTTAGAGCTACTTTAAATGGAAATAAAACACAATTTTAAATACAGGAATAATTAATCTGATGGATTAAAGATTAATATTTCATTCAAACTACTTTTAATTCATATGCCCCTTCAATAAAGCTATTTGTAGTTATTGTAATTGTTTAACATTAGTATATTTATGTATTATCATTTTAATATTTTAACTATGTCAAGGATTTTTATTTTTACTTTTTTTTGTTCTATTTTGTTTTCTTGTAATAATAATTCTTCACAAAGTCCAAATTTCATTTTAATACTTAGTGATGACCAGGGTTGGAATGGAACATCTACTGAAATGATTCCAAGTCAAGGTTATTCGAAAAGTGATTATTACGAAACTCCAAATATTAAAAATTTAGCAAAATCAGGGATGGTTTTTTCTCGTGCATATTCACCCGCACCTACCTGTTCTCCCACACGCTATGCAATTCAATTTGGACAAACCCCTGCAAGACTTAAGCATATTAGAGTTGCAATGAATGTGGATCACATTGACCACCTAGGTATGACAACAATACCTAGAGCTTTAAAAAGTATAGACAGCAATTATGTAGCTGGACATTTTGGGAAATTTGGAATGTATTCAGAACCTCAAAATTATGGTTACGATCACAGCGATGGTATGACGGGAAATAAAGATGGAAATATAGAATATAGGTTAAACCCAAATGGAACTGTGCAAACAGATTGGCTTCCTCAGTATGACCAAGATCCTAAACAGATTTTTGGAATAACAAAAAGGTCCATATCCTTTATGGAGAACCAAGTAAAAAAGAATAATCCATTTTATCTACAAGTTTCACATTATGCTGTTCACTCAGATCTTGTTTCTAGAAAAGAAATATTTGATAAATACAATGATAAAAAAAAAGGAAAATATCATGAAAATCCATCCATTGCAGCAATGACAGAAGATCTTGATTTAAGCGTTGGAAAAATTTTAGAAAAAGTAAAAGAACTTGGAATTGAAGACAATACATATATAATATATATGTCTGATAATGGTTCGGTAGAACAGATATTGGGAAGTAAAAAAAGAAACAAAAAAAACAAGGGTTATAATTTCCCGTTAAGACATGGAAAAGGAACTCTGTATGAGGGAGGAATTAGGGTTCCCTTTATTATTTCTGGACCTAATATTAAACCAGGAAGCAGTTCTGACATACCAATTTCTGGAGTAGATATTTTACCTACTATTCAAGATTTAGTCTCTAATAAAATACAGCTTACAGAAAAAATGGATGGTGGAAGTTTTAAAAATAATTTATTAAAAGATGTAGATTCAAAAGTGATTAGAAATAATGATTTTTTTATTTTTCACCTTCCTTTTAGAAGAGGAAGTTTCAATCCTCACTCAGCAATTATTATGGAAAATTTAAAGCTTATCAAGTTTTCTAATTCTAATAAATTATTATTATTCAATTTAGATGATGACATAAATGAAAAAAATGATATTTCAAATCAATATCCTAATAAAACGAAAGAGCTTGATTTTTTATTAGAGAAATATTTGAAAGATGTAAAAGCACCTAAATGGAAAAAGGGTATAAACTGGCGCCCTTTTAAAAAATCCTTAAAAGAATTTAATTCTTTTTATTGATATCCAAATAAACTATCTATTATAAACAGGAGATTAAATTTTTTTTTAATTATTATTTATTAATAATAAAGTCATTTTTTTAATCGTAGTCTAATGGTTTAAATTAGATTTGCAAATTCATTTTTTTAAAAATAAACATGTTTGAATTTGTAAGGAAACGTAAGACCAATGTCTTAAATGATATTTTAAGTGGGTTCACTGTTTCTTTAGCTCTAGTTCCAGAAGCCGTTGCTTTTGCTTTTGTGGCTGGTGTTGATCCTTTAGTTGGACTCTATGCTGCTTTTATTGTAGGTTTGATTACTTCAGTTTTTGGAGGTCGTCCCGGAATGATTAGTGGAGCAACAGGAGCTTTAGCTGTTGTTATGGTGAGTTTAGTTGCAAAGGGTAATGATTTAGGTTCCTCAGATGAGAATTTAGGGCTGTACTATCTTTTTGTTACAGTTGTTTTAATGGGAGTTTTACAAATTATTGCAGGATTACTTAAGTTAGGCAAGTTTGTAAGATTGATTCCACATCCAGTTATGATGGGATTTGTTAATGGTCTTGCTATTGTCATTTTTATTTCTCAATTGGGAATGTTTAAAACTGTTCATGAAGGTCAAGTTGTATGGATGCACGGAACTGCATTGTGGTCAATGGTTAGTTTAATTGTTTTAACCATGTTGATCATGTTTGTTTTACCTCTGATAACAAAAAAAATACCTGAAGCTCTAGTAGCAATTTTAGTGATTTCTATGATTGTTTTTATCGGAGACTTTGAAGTTCCAACTGTTGGGAGTTTTATTAAAGACGGGGGAGGAGAAGGTATAAAAGGTGGACTTCCTACATTTCAATTAGCGATATTTAATAAAATTCCATTTAACCTTAACACACTTATTTTTATAGGTCCCTATGCTCTAATTTTAGCTGCAATAGGACTTATTGAGTCTTTAATGACTCTTAATTTAATTGATGAGTTAACAGATACAAGAGGGAATTCTAATAAAGAATGTGTTGCCCAAGGAGCTGCTAATGTAGTAACTGGATTCTTTGGAGGTATGGGGGGATGTGCAATGATTGGACAATCAATAATAAATATTAAAGGGGGGGGCAGAGGAAGACTTTCTGGAATAGTAGCATCTTTATCTCTATTAATATTCATTCTTTTTGGTTCTGCTTTGATAGAACAAGTACCAATATCATCTTTAGTTGGAGTTATGTTTATGGTAGTTTTTGGTACTTTTGCTTGGTCTAGTTTTAGGATAATGAATAAGATTCCCTTTTCTGACGTTTTTGTGTTGATTTTAGTTTCCGTTCTTACTGTTGTTTTTGATTTGGCAATTGCTGTTATTGCTGGTGTTATAGTAAGTGCATTAGTTTTTTCATGGGAAAACGCTAAACGAATTAGAGCAAGAAAAAGAATAAAAAAAGATGGAACTAAAGTTTATGAAATATGGGGTCCTTTGTTCTTTGGAAGTATTATTGAATTTAACAATAAATTTGATGTCAAAAATGATCCTAGTACTATTGAAATTGATTTTATTGAATCTAGAATATGTGATCATTCCGCAATAGAGGCCATATACAATTTAGTAAATAAGTACAAGATTGAAAAGAAAACTATATTATTAAAACATCTTAGTAAAGATTGTAAAGTGATGCTCTATAAATCTAGTATTTTATTTAAAGATGTTATACTTGAAGCTGTTGACGATCCTAGATACCATTTAGCTGAAAATCCAGAGAGCTTTAATAAAGGTTTGAAGGAATATAATTTGTGAAATTTAAATTAAGGAACTTAATATTACACATTTTTATATGATACTATTATATCAATAGAAAATCAATTTAATTGGTTAAATTAATTAATCACGCTCTGTGTTTTAAATCTAAAATGTTTAATTAGTAAGTTAATTAACAAAAAAGGAAAAGTAATCTCGTATCTAATATATATATATATTATATTTAATTTATTAAATATAAAAAGTATTTTTAATTAATATTTTTAGTAAATGATTAAAACAAAAGACGTTCAATTTAGTTACGATAATCAAGTGTTTTTTAAGTTTTGTGATATCGATTTAAAAAGCAATGAAAACTTATTGATTGTTGGTAGTTCGGGAATTGGAAAAACCACTTTATTACATCTTCTTGCAGGTCTTCTTAATTTAAATTCAGGGTCTATAGAGTTGTTTGGAAAAGAACTTAGCAAGTTATCCTCTTATCAATTAGATGAGTTTAGAAAAAATAATATTGGAATCGTGTTTCAAAGACCTCATTTTGTTAATTCTCTTACTGTAAAAGAAAACTTACAGCTTGCCCAGTATATAGCGAACAAAAAAGACAATAATAGAATAGAAACCATTCTAAAAAACTTGAACATTTTTGATAAATTAAATAAAAAAACAAACCAGTTAAGTCAGGGAGAGAAACAAAGAGTCTCTATAGCTATGGCAATTGTAAATTCTCCAAAATTAATTTTGGCGGATGAGCCTACTTCTAGTTTAGACGATAACAATTGTGCCAATGTTATTAAACTTCTAAAAAAACAAGCTTTAGAATTTGAAGCACAATTGATAGTTATAACTCATGATAGTAGATTAAAAAAACATTTTGAAAAATCCATTGAACTGTGAATATATTTAAATTAAGTATAAAAAATATTTTAAATAAACCTTTGAGTTCTGCTATTAGTTTAGCCTTGTTAGTTCTTGGTATTGGAATAATATCACTTTTACTACAGTTAAATTCATTGATAAAGAATCAAATGGATAATAATTTAAAGGGTATTGACATGGTTGTTGGGGCTAAAGGAAGCCCTCTCCAATTAATCCTCTCATCTGTATACCATGTAGATTCTCCTACTGGAAATATTTCTCTTGATGAAGCTGAAAAAATTAGTGAAAATAGAATGGTAGGATCTAGTATTAAGCTTCTTTACGGTGATAATTATAAGGGATTTAGAATTGTTGGTGCTGAAAAAAAGTTTATTGATTTATATAAGGGTGTAATTAAAGAAGGAAAAGAATGGAAAAATTCATATGAAGTTTTAGTTGGTTCTAAAGTGCATAAAAAATTAAAAATTAATATAGGAGATGAGTTAGTTAGCTCACACGGTCTAAGAGAAACTGGAGAATCTCATGATGATAAATCTTTTAAGGTTGTAGGTATATTGAAGCCATCAAATTCTGTAATGGATCAACTAATTATTACATCTCCACAAAGTGTTTGGAGTATTCATGATAATCATGATCATCAGGAAGGAGATGATCACCTTCATAATGATAAAGAAATTACAGCAATGCTAATAAAATTCAAAAGCCCTATGAATATTATTCAGTTTCCAAGACAAATTAATGAAAATACAAATCTACAGGCAGCAGTTCCTTCTTATGAAATATCAAGATTATTTAAACTTTTTGGATTTGGGATTGAAACTTTAAGCTATTTAGCATATATAATAATTATAGTTTCTGGATTTAGTTTGTTTATAAACTTATTTAATTCAATGAGCGAGAGAAAATATGAAATGGCACTAATTAGAACATTAGGAGCTTCGAGGTTTCAATTGTCAACAATGATAATTTTTGAATCCTTAATGCTAACAATTTCAGGATTTATATTAGGTATGTTATTTAGTAGATTTGGAGTAATGTTTGTATCTTCATTAATGGAAGAAAGTTTAAATTATAGCATTAATTCCTTTAGAATTTTAAGTGAAGAATATTGGCTTTTAGGATTGTCAGTTTTAATTGGTTTTATATCTTCAACAATTCCAGCTTTACAAGTTTATAATATGAATATTTCAAAAATATTAGCAGATGAATAAATTTATTTATTTAATATTTTTTTTTATTTCAAACAGTATGTTTTCTCAGTATGAAATAAACTGGTTGCAATTAAGGGATGTCTTTTATAAGTTAGAGACTAGAGAAGATGTTTATGGTTATATTCAAATTCCATACTTTGGTGATGGAGTTGAAGCTCTGGACAACCAAGAAGTAAAAATCACTGGTTACATGCTTACTCTTTCCCCGGATGAGGGTGTCTTTGTACTATCTCAAAATCCTTATGCTGATTGTTTTTTTTGTGGTTATGGAGGTCCTGAATCAGCCATAGAGTTGAGGTTAAAACCGGGTTATGATGATTTTTTAATGGATGAACTTGTTACTGTTACAGGAATTCTTAGATTAAACAGAGAGGATGTAAGTAGTGGAGTTTATGTAATGGATAATGCTGTTGCTGTTAAAGAATAAAGCAAATACAATGTTGACTTTAATTGCTTTTTCTTGTCCCCCATTTTTGATATGATGACAGATTTTCATCACATGTTTCTAAACTTAAATCTCTTATTAAATGAACAGGATTTCCTCCACCTCCCTCTTTAAAATTTGTAGATGCTGTTAAACATAATTTTAGATTGCTTTCTGGAGTTATTTGCCCATTTGTTTGTAAAATAAACTTTTGGTTTTGGTTTTTGTCACATTCTTTTAAGTCAATCTTAGAGGATTCTTGGATTTTTTGAGCTTCCATACAAACTTTAAAATGAGGAATATAAAATTCTTTTTGTGATATTCTTGACAGATCAAAACCTTGATCAATAGAAATTTGACCTTGGTATGAATAGCAAGAATGAGTTTGAAGTCCTTTGCTCACATTTGCATCATCTTTATATCCAAGAATATCTAAACAATAACCTCTAGAGTCATTTAAGGAATTAAGTAAGTAAATTTCTACTGTAGACGAATTGTTAGAAGTATTATTGTTTTCTTTAATACTAGATTCATTGTTACATGAAAAAAATAAAAAAATAAAAAAAAATAAAAAGCTGATATTTTGATCCATAAAAATTAATATTAAGTAATAAAATTATTAATTAAAAATTTATCTAGCAATTTAAAACCAAACATTAAATGCTTTTTGTTATTAGTAATAATTTTTACTTATTTATAAACTTAATGGACATAACTAATAACTATAGATGATATTATAAAATTATAGTGTTTAATTAGGTTTAATTCATCCAATTATTGTTAAGTGTTTACTCTATATTCACAAAAAAAATTATTATTATGAAAAAATTTACTCTTATTTGTACAATCATTTTGTCTGTAGTATTCACAAAGGATATAGCTGCTCAAGGAACTATAGTGGATGTTGCTGCTGGTAACAAAGACTTTTCAACTCTAGTTACTGCTTTAAAAGCCGCTGACTTAGTTGGTGCTTTACAAGGCGATGGTCCTTTTACTGTTTTTGCTCCAACAAATGATGCTTTCGCTAAAATTGATGCTACTACATTAAATTCTTTATTAGAAGAAAAAAATCAAAAAGCATTAGCTAACATTTTAACTTACCATGTTGTCTCTGGAAAACTAACAGCTTCTGATGTTGTAGCTGCTCTTGAAAAGGGTAATGGTTCGGTAGAATTAACAGCTTTAAATGGTCAGGTTATTTCTGTTATGCAAAAAGACGGAAAAATTTGGTTGAAAGACTCAAACGAAAATTACAGTGAAATTATTGCAACTGATGTGATGGGTAATAACGGTGTTATTCATGTAATAAATACTGTTGTTATGCCTGAATAAATTAATATTTGATATTGTAATTAAACCCTCTTTTTAAGAGGGTTTTTTTTTTACAAACTTCCATGACTAATTCTTGTTCTTTCATTTTTTCTCTTTTATTAATACTGGTGATAGAATATTTAAATTAGAGTGAATAATATTAGGTAAACACACCAACATAGTCGAGTTATATTTAATTAAAATGTATTAAAACAATAGGTTATAAGTCGAAAATTTTAATTTAATTTTATTCAATAAATTAAATTATGAGTAAAAAAAAGGTTTCCTTCAATTGGGCTTTTAAAGAATTTATTTGGCCGAGAAGAAAAGTAGTTTCTTTTGGATTAGTTTTAATAATTTTTAGAAGTATTTCAGGGTTAATATTACCCTATGCTAGTAAAACTCTTATCGATGAAGTAATTCCATCAAAAGATACTGATTCTCTTTTTCTGCTATTAATAATTGTTTGTTCAGCCTTATTGTTTCAGTCAATTAGTTCATTTTCCTTAACGCGTATTTTAAGTGTAGAGGCACAACACCTAATTTCTGTTTTACGTGCAAAAGTTCAAAAAAAATTACTTACTCTTCCTATAAGTTTTTTTGATAATAATAAATCAGGTGCTTTAGTATCTAGAGTAATGACAGATGTCGAAGGTGTTCGAAATTTAGTTGGCACTGGTTTGGTTCAATTAATTGGAGGATGTATTAGTGCACTTGTTTCATTATTTATATTAATTAATATAAATGCACAAATGACTTTGTTTGTTCTTGTGCCAGTTTCAATTTTCGCATTAATTGCTTTGAAAGCTTTTGGTTATATACGTCCTATTTTTAGAATTAGAGGAAAGATTAATGCAGAGGTTACTGGTCGTTTAACTGAAACTTTAAATGGAATTCGTGTAATAAAAGGTTTTAACGCAGAAGCACAAGAGCTTAAAGTTTTTCAAAGTGGGGTAGATGAATTATTTCAAAATGTAAAAAAAAGTTTAACTGCCACAGCATTCATGACCAGCTCATCTACTTTTTTACTTGGATTAGCTTCTGCTGGTATTATGGGAATGGGAGGGTATTTTATTATGAATAACAGTATGACCTATGGAGAGTTTGTTTCATTTACACTTTTTTTAGGTTTTATGATTGCACCCATAGTTCAAATGAGTAATATTGGGAGTCAACTCACCGAAGCTTTTGCTGGTTTAGATCGTACTCAAGAATTGATGAACTTAACAGAGGAAAATGATCTTCAGGTTCGCAAGATAGTTCTTAGAAAAATTGAGGGAAATATTTCTTTTAAAAATATTTCCTTTGCTTATGATGATAAAACAACAGTGTTACATAATATTTCATTTGAAGCACCCAAAGGAAGTGTAATCGCATTGGTAGGATCTTCAGGATCTGGGAAATCAACTATTGCAGGACTGGCTACCGCATTTTTAAATCCAAAATCAGGTCAGGTCTTAATTGATGGAGTAGATTTGTCTAAGGTAGATCTTCGAACTTATAGAAATCAATTAGGTGTTGTGCTTCAAGATGATTTCCTGTATGAAGGAACGATTAGAGAAAATATTCTTTTTCCACGTCCTAGCGCTAGTGAAAAGGAACTTCAACAAGCTATTCATGGAGCCTATGTCAATGAATTCACTGACCGTTTTGAAGATGGTATAGATACTCTTATCGGTGAACGTGGAGTTAAATTATCTGGAGGACAAAGACAAAGAATATCTATAGCTAGAGCACTATTAGCTAATCCTAAAATTGTTGTTTTAGATGAGGCTACATCGAATCTAGATACACAAAGTGAGGCATTTATTCAAAAAAGTCTTAATTTATTGATGAAGGATAGAACTACTTTTGTAATTGCTCACCGACTTAGCACAATTCAAAAAGCGGATCAAATTCTAGTAATTGAAAATGGTGATATTGTGGAGCGTGGAAAACACGAAGAATTAATCTCTTTAAAGGGAAGATATTACGAATTGTATACCTATCAAACTAGAATGTGAAATATTAATAATATTTTACATTCTAACTTTTTTACAAATAGAATGTTAGTGTTATTATTTTAAAAATCTTATGATTATTCTCGATTTTGTGTTTTAGTTATTATTAAAATTAATTTTTCTTAAATTTAAGTATGATAAAAAACATACTATTCTCCATACTTTTTTTTCAATTTACATTTTCTCAAAACATTTTAGATTTAAAAAATAGAGCCTCTACTATAAAAGAAATTCAAAAAGATAGAATAGAAAATTTACTTCCAAATCTCATGAATGAAACTGGAATCGATATGTGGGTGATTATAACTAGAGAATATAATGAAGATCCTATAATAAAAACACTATTACCACCCACTTGGTTAAACGCAAGAAGAAGAACAATATTAGTATTCAATTACGATTACAAAACAAACAAAGTGGAAAGTGCAGCAATATCTAGATATAATTTTGGAGAAAACATTCCTTCAATATGGAATAAAGAAAAAACCCCGAATCAGTTTGAGGCATTATATAATTATATTTCCAAAAAGCGTCCCAATAAAATTGGATTAAATTTCTCTGAAAACTTTGCCCTTGTCGACGGTATATCTAAGACTGATTTTGATTTGTTTTATAATAATGCACCAGTAAATATTAAAAATAAAGTTGTTTCAGCAGAAAAATTAGGAATAAGATGGATTGAAACTAGAACAGAAATAGAAAAAAATATTTACTCCCAACTTGTGAAAATTACTCATAATATAATCAAAGAAGCCTTTTCAACTAATGTAATCATACCTGGAAAAACTACAACTGATGATGTTGTCTGGTGGATGAGAGAGAAAGTTTTAGATTTAAATCTTAAAACTTGGTTTCATCCAACAATAGATGTTCAAAGAAACAAGAAAAGCGATCTTTATGCTTTTGACGGGAAATCTAAATATGATATTATTCAGCCAGGAGATCTTGTGCATTGTGATTTTGGAATTACTTACTTAACACTAAATACAGATTGTCAACAAATTGCTTATGTTTTAAAAACTGGAGAAGAAAAAGCGCCTGATTTTTTGTCAAATGCATTAAAAGAAGCAAATAGAGTTCAAGATATTTTTACAAATCAATTCGAATTATATAAAACTGGAAATGAAATTTTAAAAACTTCTCTTAATCTGGCAATAAAAGAAGGTTTAAATCCTCAAATATATACTCACCCTCTTGGAACTTTTGGACATTCAGCAGGAACTACCTTAGGAATGTGGGACTCTCAGGAAGAAGTTCCTTTTACCGGAGACGTTCCTATGAATTATGACACAGTTTACGCAATAGAACTAAACAATCTGACCTACATTGAAGATTGGAATAAAGATGTTAGGATAATGCTAGAAGAGGCTGGGTTATTTGAAGAAAACGGATTTAGATATGTAAATGGAAGGCAAGAAAATATTATTTTAATAGGAAAGTAAATTTGTTTACAATTTTTTCATTATCGAAATAGCCCCTTTTTTCTTCATTACAATTTCCTGCCCAACCAATAGTTTGTCTATTTTGATTTCAATAACGATTAAGTTAAATTTAAATCTATGAAAAAAATCTCTTTTCTTTTATTCTTATTTACTGCTTTACTTCTATCTAATGTATGTATAGGGCAAAATCTCAATATAGATAAAAATTACACCTTTAAAACAGGAGATAATAACGGAATTGGAAAGTGGTATATGGGAAGAGAAATTGCCTATGTAATGGGTTTTCAAGGAATTAATTGGTTAGAAAGGTCCGAACGAGAAAAAGAAGAAAACGTATCAAATTTGATTCAAAATATGAGAATTAAATCAAATGATATTATTGCAGATATTGGAGCCGGTTCTGGCTATCATGTATTTAGAATAGCTCCGTTAGCTAAAAAAGGTTTAGTATATGCCGTAGATATTCAAAGAGAAATGTTAATGACAATTGAAAAGACAAAAGAGTTTAATAAAATCAGAAATGTTGAAACAATTCTTGGAAGTGAAAAAAGTATTTATTTACCTAAAAACTCAGTTGATAAAATTTTAATGGTTGACGTTTATCATGAGTTTAATTTTCCAGTGGAAATGATTGCTTCAATGAAAAATGCATTGAAACCCAATGGAGAGTTATTCTTAATAGAATATAGAGCTGAAGATTCAAATGTTCCTATCAAAAAAATACATAAAATGACTGAAAAACAAGCTGTTAAAGAAATGGAAGCCGCTGGTTTTAAACTTAAAAGAAATATAGAAAACCTTCCTTGGCAGCACTGCATGGTTTTCATAAAAAAAAGAAGTTTAAATTAAAATAATTATTTTAATGTTTGAAGCCTTCGGGTCTCTAACACTATGTTTTAAAGTACTTATAAATGTGTATCTAGTTTTCAATATTTAAGTAGATCCTTTTAAAAATTACTATTAAGTTTTTTTGACTTTTTGTTATAACTTAGTAGTAGTTAAAAGCAGCAAAGGCAACGATTCAGGCAATCAAAATTAAAAACTGTTGTAAATCAATTACTTACAAGAGATTTTTTGGAGAAGAAGGGTTTTGTTTTTTTAATTATATTGTAAATGTAATTATTGAAATTAATCATCACTTTTAAAAAAAATGCATCAAATAAAATTATATTTAGATAAAATTGCTTCTATATCTAGTTCAGATTGGAATTTTTTTATTTCAAAACTTCATCGAAGAATAATTACAAAGAAATCAGTTTTTATAAAAGTGAATCAAATTGAAAACCATATATCATTTATAGAATCTGGTATTGTTCGCTTATTTATTCCTAGCGATAATCCAGAAAAAGAAATAACTTTTGGATTTAGTTTTAAAAATCAGTTTGTTAGTGCTTATGATTCTTTTTTAACACAATCACCTTCAAATTATCAATTACAAGCACTAACAGAGACCGCTTTGTTAAGTATTTCTTATAAAGACTTACAATCAGTTTATAAATCAACTCAAATAGGAAATTTTATTGGAAGATTAACAGCAGAAGATCTTTTTTTAATTAAATCTAAACGAGAACAAAATTTATTAAACCTTAACGCAGAACAACGTTACTTAAAATTATTTAAAGAAAGACCAGAGTTATTAAAATCTGTTCCTTTAAAATATATAAGCTCTTATATTGGTGTGACTGCACAAGCTTTAAGTAGAATAAGAAAACGTTTGGTACATAAAATTTATTGATCTAAGTTCATTGCCTGTCTTGGTTTATGAAACTATATTTAAATAAAAATTATGGAAATTGTTATTTTTATTTTAGTTCTTTGGTACGGAGGTTTATTCTTTCAATCTTTCTTTCTACATCGCTATTCAGCTCATCAAGTTTTTACAATGTCTAAAACCATGGAGCGAATAACATTTGTTTTGACTTGGGTTTTTCAAGGTCCTAGCTATTTAAGCGCTTATGGTTATGGAATTATGCACCGTATGCATCATGCTTTCACAGATACCGAAAAAGATCCTCATTCTCCATCGTACGACGCTAGTTTATTTGCAATGATGTGGAAAACCAAAACAATTTATCACGACATTAATGAACAACGTATTGATGTTGATCAGCGTTTTATCAAAAATGTTCCTCAGTGGAAAAGTTTTGACCAATTTGCAAGTTCTAATTTTTCTCGTATATTTTGGATTTTATCTTACTTATTATACTTTTCAGTTTTTGTAACATCTTGGTGGCAATGGTTATTGTTTCCTGTAACTTTTTTAATGGCTCCAATCCATGGTGCGATTATCAACTGGTTTGGCCATGTTTATGGCTATGAAAACTATAAAATGAAAAACACAAGTAAAAACCTATTTCCTTTTGATTTTTTAATGATGGGTGAAGGATATCACAATAATCATCACAAGCATGCAAGTAATGCTAATTTTGGAGTAAAGTGGCATGAAATTGATATTACATTTTTGATTATTAAAATATTGGATACTTTAGGTTTTATAAAGCTAAAAGAAATTAGACTTAATAGTTAAATGAGTAAAATTATTACTGCTTAACAATCAGTTAGAGTTCTTTATATTATTCTTGTTTATTTTCTAACTAAACCATAACTACATCTTTTTTAAGATACCCAGAACCTTAGTATTATAGATACATATACATACACAAACACCTGCCATCATAAGAAAACTGATGTCATTTGAGTAGTACAGAGCTAAAAATAAATTGCTGTTGAGGTTTTTCCAGCTTTTATAAAACCCTAACCATGACATGTGTATCTAGTTATCAATATTTAAGTAGATTATTTCTAGTAAATATTTTGTTACCATTAAAATTGTTGTTTATCATTGATTGAAAAATTGTAATTTTAAAATGTAAAAAGCAACTTACGTATTGAATTCAAAAGCTGTAAATATTGTTTGGTTAAAACGAGACCTTCGTTCTCAAGATCATGCACCTTTATTAAAGGCTGAGTGTGCCGGGATACCTTATCTTATTATCTATCTCTTTGAACCTTCTAGAATTGAGTATCCAGATACCAGTCAAAGACATTTGCAGTTTGTGTACCATTCAATAGGTAATTTAGATAAAGTTTTAAGTGATTTTAATAGACGAGTTGAGTTGTTTTATGGAGAGGCTATTGAGGTGTTTAATTATTTAATTAAGGACTTTGATATCATTTCTATTTTTAGTTACCAAGAAAGCGGATTACAAGGCTCTTGGGAACGCGATAAAAAAATAAAACAGTTTTGTAAGTCCAATCAAATTAACTGGGAAGAATCACAACGAGATGGTATTTTAAGAGGCATTAAGAATAGGGAAGATTGGAATAAAAAATGGCATCTTAAAATGCATACACCAGTTATTCAAAACAAATATACAATCTCCAAAGAAACGCGCTTAGAACACACCTTTCAAATACCTTCAATATTAGAATCTCAATTAAAAGAATACCCAAATCACTACCAACCACCAGGAGAAAAAAATGCCTGGAGGTACTTAAAGTCTTTCACTAACCAGCGAGGGTTTAACTACCAGAGACATATATCCAAACCTATGGAAAGTAGAAAGTCTTGTAGCCGCTTATCCCCTTATTTGGCATGGGGTAATATGAGTATTAAACAAGCTTTTCAGTTTATTGGAACCCATTCCAACGGGACAAGAAACAACAAAGCCTTCTCAGCCATGCTTACCCGACTACATTGGCATTGTCATTTTATTCAAAAATTTGAAATGGAGTGTCGCTATGAAACAGAGTGTATTAATAGTGGTTATGAGATTTTGCCACATGAAAAAAATGAGGCATTTATAAAAGCATGGAAAACAGGTAATACAGGCTATCCTTTGATAGATGCTTGCATGCGAGCTGTTGAATCTACAGGTTGGATTAATTTTAGAATGCGCGCTATGGTTGTGTCTTTTTTAACACTCAATTTAGACCAAGATTGGCGTGAGGGTACCTACCATCTTGCACGTCAGTTTTTAGATTACGAACCTGGCATACACTATCCTCAGTTTCAAATGCAGGCAGGCACTACAGGAATAAATACAGTTCGTTTGTACAATCCTGTCAAAAACTCTCAAGAGCATGATCCTGAAGGGTTATTTATAAAAAAATGGATTCCGGAATTAGCAAAAGTACCAGTGGCATATATTCATCAACCTTGGACCATGACAAGCATGGAACAGACCTTTTGTGGCGTTTTGATAGGAGAGGCTTATCCACTTCCAATTGTGGACTTACAAGAAAGTTCTAGAGCTGCCAGAGATAAAATATGGGGACATAAAAAGCATCCTGCCGTTCAAGAAGAAAAGAAACGATTATTAAGAACGCATGTAAATGCGAGGTAAATGAATAGTAGTTTTATAAACTAAACAATAATTATAAAACATTTTAAGACACGTTACTATTAAAATTTTATTTTCTAGTTTTGTGATTATGAAAAAATTCATCCTTCTATTATCGGTATTATTTTTATTTTCTTGTACCAAGGAAACAATAAAATTTACCTTAACCACCTCTTCTAATCCTGTGGAAGCCGGAACAGTCTCACCAGACACAAGGCAGTATAATGAAGGAGACACGGCCAACTTAACTGCTACTGCAGCTGCAGAATATGAATTCAAAAACTGGACAGGAGCTATGGGCGGTTCAGAAACAACTGTTGTAATGAATTCTGATAAAACAGTGGTTGCAAACTTTGTTAAAAAGAAATATGCTTTAACCACAGCTGTTGAAGGCGAAGGAACTGTCACGGAAAAGATAATAAAGGCAGGTGCTGCTACGGATTACAATAGTGGAACAGTAGTCGAACTTACTGCTAAACCTAAAGAAGGATGGGGATTTAAGCAATGGAAAGGAGATTTAACAGGAACTGAAAACCCAAAGGAAATTACTATTGATAAACCTAAAACAGTAACTGCGGTTTTTGAAACTCTACCACCATTTTATTTAGACGAGAATGGGGTGACTATAAAAGCTTATGATTGGGTGTCGGCTGGAACAAAAGGGGAACTTAATGGAATAATTTATGAAGCTGTAGATATAGATACTTTAAGGACAATATTTAATTTCGGTCCAAGTAATTGGAGTGAATACGAACCTGCATTTAAAGCAGCTGAAGAAAGATTAAGCAAAGTTGTTACAACATTAATAACCGATATGTCAGATCTATTTGGAAATGCTCCAACATCTAATTCAGAAGAAATTTTTTATGCGCATTTTAATAAAATGAATCCAGACATTTCAAGTTGGGATGTTAGCAACGTGACCGATATGAGTAGAATGTTTAAAAGAAAAAATGGAGAGGCAGATGCAGATCTTCTAGATGATTTTGACAATTATGTTTACGGGCTATTTAATCAAGACATTAGCAAATGGGATGTGAGTAAAGTAACAGGAATGTCAGGGATGTTTTTTGGATGCTCTTTTGCTCAAGATATAAGTAACTGGGATGTAAGTAAGGTAACAGATATGTCTCAAATGTTTGTAAAAACGAATAACAATGACCATAATATTGGAAGTTGGGATGTGGGTAATGTCACAAATATGTCATTTATGTTTGCAGAAGCAGTTATAGCTACAGATGAGTTTGAAAACTGGGATGTTAGTAAGGTTACTAATATGTCAGGAATGTTTTGGAAAACTTCAAACAATGGAGAAATAGGAATTGGAAGTTGGGATGTTAGCAACGTGACTGATATGAGTAATATGTTTGGTAATCCATTGTTCTTCGCTAATCCTAATTTATATCCAAGATTTATTTTATCTGATGATATATCAAATTGGAAAGTGAGTAGTGTGACTGATATGGGTAGTATGTTTTATGGGATTATTTCATTTAATCAAGATATTGGAAGTTGGGATGTTAGTAACGTGACTGATATGAGTAATATGTTTAGTAGCGCAGCAGCATTCAACAAAGACATTGGTAGTTGGGATACAAGTAGCGTTAATAATATGGATGGTATGTTTAGCCCAAAAAATTTTAATGTTACTGATTTAAAAATGAATTTTAATCAAGATTTAACTAAATGGTGTGTTTCTAATATTTCTTCAGAACCTCAAGAATTTAATAAGTGGGCTGGGATTGAAGGTGCTCTAACAGAAGCCAACAAACCTATTTGGGGAACTTGTCCAGGTAATTCTTATACAATTGCTGTTACCGCAAGTAGTAACACTAACTACACTTTGTCAGGCAAAGATAGAAATGGAGATGTGTCTGGAAATGACCCTAGTTTAACCTTTAAGGTTGGAGATGAAGTTACTTTTTCTGTAAATGCTGCTGGACATCCTTTTTATTTAAAAACTGTAGCAGGAACAGGAACAGGAAATCAAATTAGTGGTGTTACTAATAATGGTACAACAAGTGGTTCAGTAGTATGGACACCAACAGCTGCTGGAACTTATTATTACCAATGTGGACCACACGCAGAAATGGTTGGAACAATAACAATTCAAAATTAAACCATAGGCATATCTTCTTCTTTTAATTCAGCAACTTGTAATCCTCTTAAGTAGGTTAATAAGGTTTATATAATTATTATCTTTAAAATATGAAAAAACTCATTCTTTTATTATCCGTTTTGTTTGTTGTGTCTTGTTCTCCAGAACCTATTTTATATATGCTAACTACATCAGTTAGTCCAGTTGATACAGGCGTGGTTATACCTTCTACAAGACAATATAATGAGGGTGATACTGCTACTCTAATTGCTACTCCAGCTGCAGAATATGTTTTTGATAAATGGACAGGTGCTGAAGGAGGTTCTGAAACGACTATTGTTATGAGTTCTGATAAAACAGTAGTGGCTAATTTTATTAAAAAGAAATATGCTTTAACCACAGCGGTTGAAGGCGAAGGAACTGTCACGGAAAAGATAATAAAGGCAGGTGCTGCCACAGATTACAATAGTGGAACTGTAGTTGAACTAACTGCAACACCATCTGCAGAATGGGTGTTTGTACAATGGAAAGGAGATTTATTAAGCACTTCCAATCCTGAAGAAGTTACTATAGACAAAGCTAAAACTGTAACAGCAGTGTTTGTTAAAAAGAAGTATGCTTTGACCATCACTATTGAAGGCGAAGGAACAGTCACTGAAAAGATAATAAAGGCAGGTGCTGCTACAGATTACAATAGTGGAACTGTAGTTGAACTTACTGCTAATTGTTCAGTAGAATGGAAATTTAAAGAATGGACAGGAGATTTAACAGGCACAGATAATCCAAAAGAAATTACTATTGATAAACCCAAAACAGTAACAGCAATATTTGAGAAACAATTTCCTTTTTATTTAGATGAAAATGGAGTTACTATTAAAGCAAGGGATTGGGTTACAGCAGGAACTACGGGAGAATTAGGTGGAGTTACTTATACTGCTGTAGATATTGACAAATTAAAATTAATGTTTACTAAAGAAGAAGATGTTAGTAAAGTGGTTACTACATTAATAACAGATATGTCGGATTTGTTTATAAATGCTCCAGCTACTTCTCTGCCTTTTCGACCTTTATATGTGGAATTTAATCCTGACATTTCTTCTTGGGATATAAGTAATGTAACCAATATGTCTCATATGTTTGGTACTAAAGGGATCGATGATTACATACAAATTACTTTCAATAAAGATATAAGTAAATGGGATGTTAGTAAGGTGACAGACATGTCAAATATGTTTTTAAGTGCAGCAGCATTCAACCAAGACATTGGTAGTTGGGATCCAAGTAAGGTTACTAATATGTCTGGAATGTTTCAAGGTGCTTACGTTTTTAATCAAGATATTGGTAGTTGGGATGTGAGTATGGTATCTAATATGGGTGGAATGTTTAGTGGAGGTGGGGTTTTTAGCGGAGGTTCTAATTTCAACCAGGATATTGGCAGTTGGAATACGAGTAATGTGACTGATATGCAAGATATGTTTAATAAATCTTATTCATTCAATCAAGATATAGATAGTTGGGATACAAGTAAGGTTACTAATATGTCTGGAATGTTTCAAGGTACTTACGTTTTTAATCAAGATATTGGGAGTTGGGATGTGAGTAATGTGACTAATATGCAATCTATGTTTAGTGACACTAATGCTTTTAATCAAGATATTGGGAGTTGGGATGTTAGTAAGGTGACAGACATGTCAAATATGTTTTTAAGTGCAGCAGCATTCAACCAAGACATTGGTAGTTGGGATCCAAGTAAGGTTACTAATATGTCTGGAATGTTTCAAGGTACTTACGTTTTTAATCAAGATATTGGGAGTTGGAATGTGAGTAATGTGACTAATATGCAATCTATGTTTTCTAAAAATAGAACTTATGGTGTCAACAAAGATAAAATAGATGCATTCAATCAACCCCTCAACAATTGGGATACAAGTAAGGTTATTAATATGTCTGTAATGTTTAGTGGCACATATTCATTCAATCAGAATATTAGTTCCTGGGATGTAAGTAATGTGACTAATATGTCTAGTATGTTTAATCGTGCTACCGCCTTTAATCAAGATATCTCCTCTTGGAATACCACTGCAGTAACTAATATGTCTGGAATGTTTGCTTTCTTTACTGCTTTTAATCAAGATATATCTTCCTGGAATGTGAGTAATGTGACTAGTATGTCTTATATGTTTGCTGGTGCTTCTGCTTTTAATCAAAATATCTCTTCTTGGAATACGAGTAATGTGACTGATATGAAAGAGATGTTTAAGAAAGCTTCTTCATTCAATCAAGATATAGATAGTTGGGATACAAGTAAGGTTACTAATATGTCTGGAATGTTTTATGACACTAATGCTTTTAATCAAGATATTGGGAGTTGGAATACAAGTAATGTGACTAATATGACTGGAATGTTTTATGACACTAATGCTTTTAATCAAGATATTGGGAGTTGGGATGTGAGTAAGGTGACTAATATGACTGGAATGTTTAGTGACACTAATGCTTTTAATCAAGATATTGGGAGTTGGGATGTGAGTAAGGTGACTAATATGACAGGAATGTTTTATGACACTAATGCTTTTAATCAAGATATTGGGAGTTGGGATGTGAGTAAGGTGACTACTATGAGCCATATGTTTAGAATAGCTATTGTATTTAACCAAGATTTAACTAAATGGTGTGTTACTAATATTACTCTCGAACCTTCTCTTTTTAGCAATGAGTCAGCTTTAGCTGAAGCCAACAAACCTATTTGGGGAACTTGTCCAGATTAGGCATATCTTCTTCTTTTAATTCAGACACTCAGAACCTTACTATTACACATCATTATACAAATACTACCCTTCAAAA
>CAJIYP010000002.1 GCA_905181705.1 Cryomorphaceae bacterium BACL29 MAG-121220-bin8
GAAAAACCCTAATCACTTGTTTATAAAGTAGTTAGGGTTTTACTAAGCGGAGAGACAGGGACTCGAACCCTGGCGACAGTTACCCGTCGACAGTTTAGCAAACTGCTCCATTACCACTCTGGCACCTCTCCAATATTCATTTAAATTAAATGAGCGAGCAAATTTAAGTTTTCCAACTCAATTCAACAAGATTTAAAATGAAAATTATAAATTCTTAGTTAATTCTTTTACTATTCTATTATCTGAAAAGAATTCTTTACCAATAACCTTAATGGCAGTGTAAGTAGGAATCGCTGCAATCATTCCAAGAGGACCAAATAATAATCCCCCAATGATAATTACTAAAAATATTTCTAATGGATGTGATTTAACACTGTTTGAGAAAATAAATGGTTGACTAAAAAAGTTATCAATTAGTTGACCAAAGACAAAACCAATGGACACATAGATTGCTTTTGGAAGTATTACATCACTAAAATCAGCTCCGATATGACTAGACATCGTTAAAAGAATCATTAAAATTCCTGCAACAAAAGGGCCAACAAAAGGAATCAAATTAAGCAGAGAGCATAAAAATGCTATTACAAATGCATTTGGGGTTCCAATAATTAATAGAATTACAGTATAAATTACAAATAGAATAAAAATTTGTAAAATTAAGCCAGCAAAATATCTTGATAAAAGTACTTTTATTGTATCGTATGATTTACTGAACTTTTTAGTAGATTTTTTTGGTATTAAAACAAACATACTTTTTTCTAAAAGCATAGAATCTTTCAGTAAAAAAAATGAAATAAACATAATAGAAAGAATCCCTATTGTTAGATTTCCAAGTGTTTTTCCAAGTGAATTTAGAATTTCAGGAACAAAACCAAAATCCATATTACTTAGCCAGTCTAAATTGAAAATAGTGTTATTTAAGTCTACGTTAAATCGGATTAAATAATTAGACATTTCAGCATATAAAAGCTTTATATTTTCTTGAAAAGAATCTACATCTAACAGAGATAAATTTTTACCTTGTTCAATTACAAGAGGAATAAAAAGAGAAATTATTCCAACTATAATAGTTAGGAAAAAGAAAATTGTAAAAATAGAGGCAGTAGTGTTTTTTAATTTTAATCTATTATTTAAAAAAACAACTATTGGTCTTCCAATTAAAGAAATTATTCCGGCAATCAGTACATATCCTACCAAAACTTTTACTTCATAAAGAAGGAATATCCCTAATAAAGTTCCAGTAATAATTAATACTGAACGGAGTATTCCTTTTGAAATTTCATTTTTAGACATAAGCAAATATATTACATATTAGCAATAGAAAAAGTATGACATGCTACTATTCCTGCAGTTTCTGCCCTTAATCGGGTATTACCTAGGCTAACATTTATATAGTTTTTAAGATTACAAGCTTCCACTTCTTTCTCTGTAAAATCTCCTTCAGGACCAATTAATATTAAAGAAGAGGATTTGGGTTTTATTGATTTTATCAAAGCTTTTTTTTCTGAATCATTGCAATGAGCGATAAACAAATCACTATTGTTTTTATTTTCAATAAAATTTTTAAGAGTTGAAACTGGATTTAGTTTAGGTAAATATGTCTTCAAAGATTGTTTCATTGAAGAAATTAGTATTTTATTTAGACGATTTTCATTTAAATATTTCTTTTCAGTTCTATCGCATATTAAGGGTGTAATTTCTGTTATTCCAATTTCATTGGCTTTCTCTAAAAACCATTCAAATCTATCGTTAGATTTTAATAACGAAATACCTAAATGAAGAGAGTAGGGTAAAGGAGTTTGATCTACCACTTGATCAATAATTACTTCACAATTGTTTTTTGAAATTGAAGAAATAGAGCCTTGAAATAAAATATTTTTTCCGTTGGTGATATTTATATTATCTCCAATATTTTTTCTTAAAACTTTAAAGATGTGCTTGCTCTCTTCTTTACTAAAGTTAGCGGTTTTGTTTTCCTTTGATAAGTCTGGTAGATAAAATAGTTGCATATTAAATTTTATATCTTGCTTTTGCACCTTCTTTTAAATTAGAAAAATCGCTATTCAAATATTTTAAATAACCCACCATAGCAATCATTGCCGCATTATCTGTTGTATATTCAAATTTTGGAAAAAAAGCTTTGAAATTATTGTTGTCATTTTTAAATCTTTCTATTATTCCAGTATTACAAGAAACACCTCCACCAAATACTATATTTTTTATTCCAGTTTCTTGCACAGCAGAATTTATTTTTTCATATAATATATCTACAATAGTTTTTTGAAGAGATGCACAAAGGTTATTAGTCTCTATTGATAAAAAGTTTTCTTCTTCTCTGATTTTATTTTCTATAAAACGATGGAAACCTGTTTTTAATCCGCTAAAGCTAAAATTAAGTCCCGCTACTTTAGGTTTTGTGAATTTGAATTTTTCAGCATCCCCCAATTTAGAATTTTTATCAACTAATGGACCAGCAGGGTAGGAAAGACCCATCATTTTTCCACATTTATCAAAAGTTTCTCCAATTGCATCGTCCAGAGTTTCTCCAATAACTTTCATGTCAAAATAATCTTTAACAAGAACAATTTGAGTGTGACCTCCAGAAATAGTTACACCAATGAATGGGAATTCAGGCTTTTCTGTATTACAATCTTCAATGAAATGTGCTAAAAGATGAGCCTGCATGTGATTTACTTCTATAATAGGAACTTCTAGTCCCATTGATAAAGATTTTGAAAATGAAGACCCAACCAAAAGAGAACCTAATAATCCAGGGCCCCTTGTATAAGCAATAGCATTTAATTGTTTTTTGTCGATATTTGCTTTTAAAATTGCCTGGTTTACGACAGGGATTATATTTTGTTGGTGAGCTCTTGATGCTAACTCTGGAACCACTCCTCCATAGGATTTGTGAATCTCTTGATTAGCTACAAGGTTTGATAGTACTTTTCCATCACATAAAACTGATGCTGAAGTGTCATCACAAGAAGATTCGATTCCTAAAATATATGTAGGCACAATATTTGTTTAATAACAAAGATAATATATATAAATATCAAAAAATTTATTAAAAAATATCGTTTTATTATTATAGCTTTTTTTGCTTTAATTCTAATTTTATTCTTTTCTACTACTATCCCTAGTGTTCAAACTTATTTTGCACAAAAGATAGCAAATCAGTTTAATGAACAATATGGAACTGAATTACAAATAGAATTTGCTGAACTAAATTATTCGGGAAATATAGACCTTAATAATTTTTTAATCAAAGACCATAAAAATGATACCCTGATTTATTTTAATAGTCTTTATTTAAGCCCAAGTAGTTTGAAAAAAATGATGTCAAACGACTTTAATTTTAAATCAATTGCATTTGACGGTCTAAAACTAAATATCTTTAAATATTTATCAGAAGAAAAAAATAATCTGGAAATATTTGTTGATAAATTAAAACTTGACAAAAAAAACATTGATATTGAATCTGATATTATTTTTAAAATAAATGAAATAAAAGGATTAGACTCTTCTGTTGAAATTAAGGACTATAACACTGAAGATAATAATTTCTCTTTTTATAATTTAAACTTAGAGTTAACTAAAATTAATTTCAACAAAAGCAATATTGAGTTTGAAATAAATAATTTTGAATTTAAAAATAGTTTAGGATTAAATGTAAATCAATTCACCTCAAAACTTAATTATATCGATAGTAATCTTTCTTTAAAAAATTTAAATTTAAGTTATGGAAATTCAAATTTAGAAGGAGATTTTTTATTAGACTTTTCAAGAATTAGAAACTTTAGTTCATTAAACACTAATGTTATAGATTCGGTTTTTTTGGATTTTAAAATTCGTAATTCAAATATATTCCCATCAGATTTTAGTAATTTTTATAACAAAATCAACAAAAGCTATTCAGAAATTTGGAAATTTAAATCTGACATTAAAGGATTTGTAAATGAATTAATAATTGAAAATTCTATTTTTTCAAACCAAGAAAATTTAATAAAATTCGAATCCAATCTTACAAATGTGTTCGATAAAGAGCGAGATTATTCCGTAGACCTTAATTTTGAAACTATTAATATATCCTCTGGAACTTTAAATTCTATTTTTCCTGAAATTTTTGGAACAATCATACCTTCCTCCATAAAAACCTTAGGAAAATTTAAATTTGATGGGTATGTACTTGCTAATCCAAACGAAGTAAAGTCAAAATTTAACCTTAGAGTTCAAGATGGATTAATAAATGCTTATTTAAATATTTCTGATTTATCTAATATAGATAATGCTAAGTATAACGGATTTATTAATGGAAATGATATTGATGTTTCAAGATTCATAAATTTTAAATCTATAGGAAAATCTAACTTTAAATTTGACATAAAAGGAAGAGGTTTCACCTCTGAATATCTTAATTCAACAGTAACAGGAAAAATAGATAAAATTTCTTTAAATAATCAAATTCTCAATGAATTGGATATTTTCGGAATAGTAAAGAACCAAGTTTTTGATGGAAAATTAAAATTAAATGATCCAAATTTAAATTTAGAGTTTAATGGTCTTATAGATTTTAGTAATGATTTAATTGATTTTGATTTTGATTCTAAAGTTAAATACGCCAACCTTTTTAATTTAGGCTTTAATGATCGCAGTGAATTAAATGGAGATATCATTGTTAAGCTCAGAGGAAATAACATGGAAGATTTGATTGGAGATTTATCTTTAAAAAAAATAAAGTATAAAAAAAATAATCAAACTGTTGAGTTTCAAGATTTATTTGCTCAGTTAAGAAACAATGAAGGTAATAGGATTTTTAACATTAGTTCTGATGATATAGTCAGTGGAATTTTAATTGGTGAATATGATTTTATAAATCTTAAATCATCAATTTTAAATAATTTCGGTTCTCATTACTCTAATTACCGCTTATTAAAACCAATTGAATCACAAAATATTAGTTTTAATCTAAACTTTAAGCCTAAATTTTTAAAACTCATAAATAATAAACTTTCAATAGATGAAAACACTTTTTTAAAAGGAAAATTTGAGTCAAATGGTAATTACGAGATTAAATTGGAATCATCATTTGTAAGTTATAAAGATATTTATGCAACAAATTTAAATTTAGATATAAATAATGAATCTGGTTTTATTCACTTTGATGAAATTAAATCCAAACTAGTCAGTGGAAAAGACTTTAAATTATTAACCGAATTTAAAAATGATTCATTAAAAGTAAATTCTAGCTATAAATCTTCTAAAGATGAATTAAACAAGATTAGTTTCTCGCATACAATTGATAAAAAAAATAATTCTGTAGTTTCTTTTTATGATATGGAATTAATTATCAACAATCAAAAATGGTTTATTGATAAAAATGAGAACAAAGAACTTCCGCTTTTTGTTTTTTCTAGAAATAAAAAAGATTACAGTTTAATAAATGCAAATTTAAGTAGTGGTAATCAATATTTAGATTTAAATATTTCTGAAGATTCAATGAATTCAATTTATTCATTGGGCTTTAATAATGTTAGTTTAGAAAACTTTACATCTAAAAAAGATAAAATTTTCTTTCAGGCTTTGGTAAACGGTAGGGTAGAGTTGATCAAAAACAATGATGAATATAAAGGAACCTCTTCATTAAAAATAGAAAATATTAGAGCAAATAATAATTTAATAGGTTCTGGTAATTTGAATATAAATGCAAGCAATGATTTAAAAAGTTTTATGATGTCTTTTGATATTGTTGATAATTCCCAAAAGATTTTGGATTTAAATGGTAAATTTTCAATTGAACAAGATTATTATCCCCTTGAAATGAAATTGAAAATGAAAGACTTTGCTATAAAGCCATTTTCTAAATTAGGAGACAATGTCATAACTAATTTCAAGGGATTTTTTAATTCAGAAATTTTAATTTCTGGAAATTCAAAATCACCAAACTTTAACGGAAAAATTGAAACCAAGGATGTTGAGTTTTTAATTCCTTACTTAAACGTTAACTATGCCTTAGTTAACAATCCTAGTTTTAATTTAATAAATCAAACCTTTGAATTAAATGACTTTAGTTTATATGATTCTAAAACTAAATCCATTGGTTCTTTAAATGGAAAAATTGATCATAAAATATTTAAAGATTGGTATTTAGATTTAGATATTGAAACTAATAATTTATTAATATTAAATACAGATTCTAATAGTGGTGGTGTTTATTATGGACTAGGTTTCCTAAATGGTCAAGCCAATATAATTGGTCCTGGTAAAGATCTGTTTATTGATGTAAAAGGTTCAACTAATATTGGTACCGTATTAACGATTCCTATAAAAAAATCTAAAAATACTGGAGATTTATCTTATCTAAATTTCATAACAGATAAAGATGATAATAGCGTATTAGATTATAAAAGAAATGGTCTTAAAGTTAATTTGGATTTGGTTTTTAATCCAGAAGCTAAAATTGAAGTGATTTTAGATCCTGAATCAGGTTCCAAGCTAGTTAGTAATGGAAACGGTAATTTAAATTTTAAAATCAATACCGTTGGAAACTTCAATATTTTTGGAGACTATACTGTTGATTCAGGATCATATTTTTATAAAGCTTTGGGAATAGTTGACAGAGAGTTTATTCTTAAAAAAGGTTCTTCAATAGTTTGGAGTGGAAATCCATACACAGCTGATCTAAACATTAATGCTAATTACGAAATTCCAGGTGGAGCTAATCCAGCAATTCTGATTCAAAATACTAGTTTTAATAGAAAAATCCCTACTAATATTGACGTGAACTTAACTGGAAATTTAATCGAAATGAACACTCCAAATTTTAATATTAATTTTCCAAATACAAGTGGGCCAATTAAATCTGAAATTGAATATTATTTAGTTGATGAAGAAAAAAAACAGAAACAAGCAATTTCTTTATTGTACCAAAGCACATTTATTGATGAGATTTCTTTATCCTCTGTTTCGTCTCAAGCAATTACTAATAATTTATTTCAAAAAGCATCAGGAATAATTGATGATATTTTCACCAACTCAGATGACAAAATGAATGTTGGTATTAATTATTTAAAAGGTGATAAAAATGCAGCCTCTTCCTTACTGAACCGAGATCGATTAGGTTTAACATTAAAAACAGAGATTAGCGATAAGATTTTAATTAATGGTAAAATTGGAGTTCCTGTTGGTGGAGTTGAAGAGAATGTTATCATTGGAGATGTTCAAATTGAATTTCTTCTTAACGAAGAAGGTAATTTTAAAGCTCGATTCTTTAATAAAGAAAATGAATATCAATATTTTGCTAATGATATTGGATATACACAAGGTATGGGAATCTCTTATGAATTAGAATTTGATTCATTTAAAGAATTATTTAAAAAAAAAAAGAATAAGGATACCTCAAATAACATTAAATAACCATTACTTTTTTTATATGCTTTAAATGAAAAAAATTCATCATTCCAGCAAGAAATAAAGCAATTATTGATGTTTTTGTTTTTCACTCAAACAAACTAAATATATTGTCTTTAAAATTAAGTTTGTAATTTTGTAAATCAATTAATGATATGAATATTAAAAAAATAGCAGTGTTGACTTCGGGTGGAGATTCTCCTGGAATGAATACTGCCTTAAGAGCCGTAGTAAGAACTTGTGCATATAACAAGATTGAATGCATGGGGATTTCTAGAGGTTTTCAAGGCTTAATTAATAATGAAATAAAGGTTCTAAATACCAGGAGTGTTAGAGGAATCATTAACAGAGGAGGAACCATGTTATATTCAGCAAGATCAAAAGAATTTTTAACAAAAGAAGGAAGAATTAAGGCTTATGAAAATATCAAAAAACATAACATAGATGCATTAATTATTATTGGTGGTGATGGGTCTTTTACTGGTGGAATGATTTTTCAAAATGAATTCAACTTTCCGGTAATTGGAATTCCAGGAACAATCGATAATGATTTATTTGGAACAAGTCATACTTTAGGTTACGATACAGCATTAAATACAGTAATGGAAGCTATTGACAAAATTAGAGATACTGCAATTTCTCACGATCGACTTTTTTTTGTTGAGGTAATGGGTAGGGATGCTGGCCACATAGCATTAAATTCTGGAATAGCTATTGGTGCACAAGAAATCTTAATTCCTGAAGAAAACATTGGTATGGAGGAACTTATAATTTCTTTAAAAAAGAGTAAGGAAGCAGGCAAAACTTCTAGTATTGTTGTTGTAGCTGAAGGAGACAAAACTGGTAAAAATGTTTTTGAGCTTGCTAAAAGAGTAGAAGATAAATTTCCGGATTATGAAATTAAAGTTTCTGTTCTAGGTCACATGCAAAGGGGAGGTTCTCCCACATGTTTTGATCGTGTTTTGGCTACAAGAATGGGAGTTAAAGCAGTTGAGTCATTGCTCGCAGGGGAGTATTCAAAAATGGTTGGAGTTCAACATGGTGAAATTACTTTAACCCCTTTAGATTTAGCTATTAAAGGAAAATCTAAAATCAACTCTGAACTATTGAGAGTTTCAGAAATAATGAATACTTAGATATTATTAAAATCTAAATTTATAGAAGGGTATTTTATTAAATTCTTATTAATAATTAAAAAACTCACATAAAACATTCTTAATGAAGAAATTTTTTTAAGTTTGAAAACTTTAATTAAATATAAAATAGTATGAAAATTGGAATAAATGGATTTGGAAGAATTGGTAGAATGGTTTTTCGAGCATCTTTAAATAGAAAAGATGTTCAAGTAGTTGGTATTAATGATCTTCTTGAAGTTGAACATTTAGCTTACTTACTTAAATATGATTCTGTTCATGGAACATGTGATGCAAACATTGAAATTAATGACGGAAATTTAGTGGTTGATGGAAATGTTATAAGAATTACTGCTGAAAGAGACCCAAAGCAAATTAGTTGGGATGCTATTGAGGCGGATGTTGCATTAGAGTGCACGGGTATATTTACTTCTTTAGAAAAAGCTCAATCTCACATTGATGGTGGTGCTAAAAAAGTAGTAATTTCTGCACCTTCACCTGATGCACCAATGTTTGTTATGGGTGTAAATCATAACGATGCAACTAAAGATCAAAATATCGTTTCTAATGCATCCTGTACAACAAATTGTCTTGCTCCACTGGTAAAAGTACTTAATGATGAATTTGGTATTGCTGAAGCTTTAATGACAACTGTTCATGCTACAACCGCTACACAGTTCACGGTAGATGGGCCTTCTAAAAAAGATTTCAGAGGAGGAAGAAGTTCTCTTCTAAATATTATGCCAGCCTCTACTGGAGCTGCAAAAGCAGTTACAAAGGTAATTCCAAGTTTAGAAGGAAAAATTACTGGAATGGCTTTTAGGGTTCCAACAGCTAATGTTTCTGTTGTTGATTTGACTGTTAAACTAGAGTCTAATTCATCATATAAAGATGTCATGAAGGCACTTAAAAATGCTTCAGAAAACGAATTAGATGGAATACTAGGATATACGGAAGATTTAGTAGTTTCTCAAGATTTTATTGGAGACCCTAGAACATCAATTGTAGATGCTAATGCTGGAATTCAATTAAATGATACTTTTTTTAAAATAATATCATGGTATGATAACGAAGCTGGTTATTCTAACAAGCTTATAGATTTAGCATGTCATGTTAATTCATTGTAAAATTTAATTTATTCTAATGAAGCTTATAGTTGATAGCGGATCTACAAAAACAGATTGGATAGCGATTGATAACGATGGTCAAAAGCTTTTCGAGACACAGACATTGGGATTAAACCCTCAAGTTCTTTCCGAGTATATATTGGAAGAAAGGGTAATTAATAATTATGAAATTTATCAATCTAGAAAAAAAGTTTCGGAACTTTATTTTTATGGAGCTGGATGCGGAACTAAACCTCCTGAAGATTTAATTAAAAAAGTTTTAAAACCCATATTTGCAAATGCCAAAATTAATATTAAAGAAGATACATATGCTGCTATATATTCTTGTTGTAATCCAGGTGAAAAGGCGATTGTTTCAATATTAGGCACTGGTTCCAACTGTAGTTATTATGATGGTGTAAAAGTCCATCAAAAAATCACTTCACTTGGCTATATTTTAATGGATGATGCTAGTGGAAATTATTTTGGAAGACAGCTTTTGAGAGATTGTTATTTTAATAAGATGCCGGAAGATCTACAAAATAAGTTTAAAACTGAATTTGAGTTGGAGGCGGAGTTAATAAAAGATCACTTATATAAAAAACCTAATCCCAATACATATCTAGCAAAATTTGCAAAATTTTTGGTTCAAAATAAAGATCTTAAATATTCAAAAAAACTTATAAAAAAAGGTTTCAATCTATTTATTAAAAATCAAATACATCAGTTTGATAATTGCAAGGAAATTCCATTACATTTTGTAGGTTCAATAGGATTCTATTTACAAGAAGACTTAAAGAAATCACTTGAAGATAAGGATTTGATTTGTGGTAAAATTCTTAAAAAACCAATTGAAGGTTTAGTAGCTTACCATCAATCTATTATTTAGTCTAAATACTTTGCTATTACTGAAATTTCTATTCTAGCCCCTAATGGAAGAGCTGAGACTTCTACAGTCTCTCTAGCGGGAGCAGTTGCTTCATTAAAAAATTTAGCATAAGATTTATTTATTTTACTAAAGTTTCCCATGTCGGTAATAAATATTGTTGTCTTAATTACATTTTCAAAGGTAAAGTTCACTTCTTCCAGTATTGCCATAATATTTTGCATTACTTTTTCAGTTTCTTCTTCAATTGTCCCTCTTACCATTAATTTGCTTTCAACATCTAAAGCTACTTGTCCTGACATGTATAATGTGCCATCAATTAATATAGCTTGATTGTAAGGTCCAACTGGAGCAGGAGCATTTGAGGTATTTATAATTTTTTTCATTTGATTCTGAGAATATGTGTTAATGCAAAATAATACTAATAATATATAAATATAAATTTTCATGTTATAATCTTTTATCTGGTAATCTTCTTTTGTCATATTTTAAATCACTTAACAAATCAGATTTTATGCCTATAAAAAAGTACCATGAAGCCCTTGTACTGAACGGTACCCAATTAAAATTCATTTTCCAGCTGTCTAAATCTCTTTCAAACCTTAACTGAGTATAAGTAAATCCAGTGTTTTTAAAATCATATCCAGAAGATCCTCCTATTCTCCATTTTTTTGATAGGGATATATTTCCGGAAAACATAAGGGAATTATTTGAAATTTCTTTTTGCCCTTTATTATTATTGTAAGTAAGAGAATGTGCAAATCTAACGTCCCAAGGCATTTTATTGTTATAAAATTTGGATTCACTTAAATCTTCCTTGTCCTCTTCATCCTCTTCTTCATTGTCAAAAGTGCTATCTGCAAAATCATCTGCTCTTCCAAATAAATCGTCGTCTCTTCCTCCACTTCTTGAATTATCACTTTCTTTTGATTTTTTACCTTTAGAATTTTTGCTTTTTAACGAAAAACCCATGTTTATATTCGCACTAGTCATTCTAAAACCACCCCCATGAAATTTATTTATTCTAATACCTTCCTCGCTTAAAGCATATGGATCAAAAGTAGCTCCAACATTAATATTTAACTTATCTTCAAATAAAGTGGTTCCAGTTGTCATTCTAACTGGACTCCATTTTAATGAATCAGCAGCAATATTATAACTAGTATTGAAATTTAAATTATTGAATAATTTAATTTTTTTTGGTTCCAGCACTAAACTGTCGTTGTCTCTTATTTTAGCTTCTAATACATTACTGACGCTCAAGCCAATGCTACTTGAAAAATTATTTCCAGGAACGCCAAAAAATCCTCCTTCGAATCTAGAATAATCTCTTGTGTTTCCATCGGCATCAATAATATATTGGTCGTAATATTTTTCAAAACTTGGATTAATACCATAACTAACAGAGGGCCTAATTACATGTCGTATGGATTCAAATTTTTTACCTTCTTTGAAATTAAAAATCCCATAGATAGTTGTACCAACACTTGCGTTAAAATTATATTTATTAAATCTATCAAACCCTTTAATAGTATCTTTTTTTCCCACTGTTTGATTGATTATATCAAAATCATTTTTCTTTATTGTTTGTCCGGTCCAAACTTCTTCAAAACTTCCTCCAACACTAATACTCAGATGCTTTAAAACTTTAAAATTTGTACTTATTGGAATAGAGTGCTTCATTCCATAAATAGCATCGTCAAACATTTCTTTTTTTAAAAATAATGAATCACTTGTTTCTATTCTGTTTTCTCCTCTTAGTGAATATTGAAAGTTTATATTTTTAATAAAACCTTTTTTCTGTCCATTTCTTTTTACAAAAGGATATATCCTTTCCATACTAGCATTTAAAGTAGGAAGGCTTAAATTAACTTTTTTTGTTCTAGTATTTTGAGAATGAGACGCCGTTAAAGACATATTTACAGAGGGATATCCACTAAATGTTTTTGAATAAGACACGGAAGAATTCATTGTGTTATTTAAAAAATTAGGAGTATTAAGTTGGTTTACAGATTCTCTAAAGTAATTGCTACTTCCCAGATTAACAGATGCAGAAAACCTGCTGTTGGGATTAGATTTAGAATCTTGGCTATGAGACCACCTGAAATTATATATATTACCCTTTGAATATCCTGGAAGACCTCTTTCCCCATTTATTAAGTTTTCAAACCTTGCACTTAAAGAACCGCTATATCTATATCTTTTTCTGTAGTTGGATTCATTTCTAAATCCATAACTACCATTAGTATAATAATCTCCAAGAAGTGTGATGTCAAAATAATCACTGAATGCAAAATAATATCCACCATTTTGAAAAAAATATCCTCTTTCATTGTTTTGCCCTATGCTTGGAAAAATAAAACCTGTTTTTCTGTTTTGAGTCAAAGGAAAATATGCAAATGGCAAAAAAACTGGTGTAGGTACATCAGCAATATAAAGATTACTTAAACCTGCTATTATTTTATTTTTGGGAATAAACTTTCCTTTTCTAATTTTAATGTAATACTCTGGATTCTCAACATTTTTAGAAGTAGTTACTTTGGCATCTTTAATGAAATAAACGGAATCATTTTCCTTTTTAGTTGTTAGAGCTGAAACATTCATCCCATCTTGCTCACTCTTAGAATTCCATATAATAGCTTTTTTTGTATCAAAATTGAATCTAATTGAATCAGGATTTACTTCGTTTCCAGCTTGTTTAAAAAATGGAGGCTGAGTTAGTTGTCCACTTGTATCTCTAATTCTTCCAGCAGCTACTTCATTTTTATTGTAATCTAATATTATAATTCCCGCTTTTAGTTCTGTATCCATGTAATATAGTTCAGCTTTATCATACAAGTATAATTTACCTTTTTCTTTATCAATTTTAATGTACCCTTTTGCATTTCTAGTTATTTTCCCAAGAAGAAGAGGTTTTTTTACTAATGTATCATTAGTAACAATAGAATCATTTTCCTTAATATCTTGTGAATAATTTATTTTTATTCCACAAAATAATAGAAAAATAAAAATTAATTTAATGATCTGTGATTTATATATGTTTTTTGCTTGCAAGAACAATATTATTTAAAGGTAAAATTACATATAATTTTGAAAGATAATTTTTTATGAATAATAACCTTAATCTTCTTCTAAAATTTTTTTCTACTTTATTAATAATAATATCATTTAATGTTCTTTTTTCTCAATCTAACACGGACCAATTTACCGTTGTTATTGATGCTGGTCATGGTGGAAAAGATCCAGGAAATAGAGGGAATGGTTATTATGAAAAAGATATCTCTCTAAAAGTAGCTCTTCTAGTAGGAGATATTCTCAAGAAGTCCAACTTAAAAATTGTATATACAAGAAAAACAGATAAGTTTATTACCTTAAATAAACGAGCAGATATTGCCAACAAATACCAAGCAGATTTATTTGTATCAATTCACTGTGATTCTCATACTTCAAACGCTTTTGGAGCGGGAACATTTGTGTTAGGTCTTCATGCAAATGAAAGAAACTTTAGAATAGCACAAAAGGAAAACTCAGTGATTTATTTAGAGGACGATTATAATCAAAAATACGAGGGATTTGATCCTGATAATCCTGAATCTGTCATTAGTTTGGTGTTAATGCAGGAGGAATACTTAGACCAAAGTATTTTGATAGCTAGCATGATTCAAAATAATTTTGTTCAAAAATTAAATCGAAAAAACAGAACTGTTAAACAGGCAGGGTTTTTAGTTTTAAGAAATACCTACATGCCTAGTGTATTGGTTGAATTAGGTTTTTTAACGAATAAAAAAGAAGGAGCTTATTTAAATTCCAAAAAAGGACAAATAGAAATGTCCAATACTATTGCAGATGCTATAATTAAGTATAAAAATAGAATCTTAAAAGGTTCGACAGTTTTGTCAAATGATATAGTTGTTGATAATACTAATTTTAATAATTTAAGTTTAAAAATTCAAATAGCTTCTGGATCTAAATTTCTTCCATTAAAATCTTATAATTTTAAGGGTTTGTCTCAACTAACTTTTGTTAAATCAGGGAACAATTATAAATATTTTTTTGAAAATACAGACAACTATAATACAGCTAAAAAACATTTAATAAAAGCAAAAAAATCTGGTTTTAACGATGCAGTTATAGTTGCTTTTAATAATGGAAAAAAAATTTCATTGGATGAATTTTTTAAGTTAAATCCTGATTGAGCTATATGATTAAATTATTCATAACTTTAAGGCAATAATAAACAAAGAGTTTTGAAATTAAACAATGAACTTAAAACAGGTATTCTAGTAGTTTTTGGAATAGGCCTGTTTGTGTTTGGATTTAGTTATTTAAAATCCAATGATATTTTTGTAAGTGATAGAACTTTCTACGCAATATATTCAGACGTTGAGGGGGTTGTAAATGGAACTCCAGTTACCGTTAATGGTTTGCCTGTAGGTAATATTCAAAACATTTCATTTCATGATGGAAATCAACTTATAGTCAAGTTTAGAGTTGAAAATGATATTAAATTCTCTGTCAATAGTGTTGCCCAAATTTATGAGACTGGACTTATTGGAGGAAAGGCCCTTGCTATTATTCCCTCCAACGATAAGGGGCCTGAAGCTGTTTCAAATGACACCTTAAAATCTTCTATTGCACCTGGTTTAACAGATTTAGTAAATAAAAAAATCACTAATCTACAAGTCAAGATAGAATCTATGGTCATGAGTGCTGACTCGGTTCTTTACAAAATTAATAGAGTTTTTGATGATTCAACTCGATCAAATCTTCGAAAAAGTGTTTCTGATTTTAACTTAACTATTAGTGACTTAAAAGAAACCTCCTCGATAATAAAATCTATTGTTCAAACCAATAAATCTGACGTTAATCTAACGATTAGTAATGTCTCTAAAATTTCAAATGATTTATCTAGTATTTCTTCCACCCTAAATAATGGGGATTTAGATTTAACATTTGCTAATTTCAAAAAATCATCTGACGACCTTTCACTTATCTTAAAAGATATTAATAAAGGTCAGGGAACTATATCAAAATTGATTTCAAACGATTCTTTATTTAATAATTTAAATGATGCTTCAAAATCAATTGATCTTTTACTTGAGGATATTAGGTTAAATCCTAAAAGATATATTCATTTTTCTGTTTTTGGAAAAAAGAATAAACCCTACAAGTCAAAGTAGTTTTTAAAGATTATAAATTAAAATAATTCTTAATTTATTATGCACGCATAATAAATTTTTTAATATTTTTGATTATTAACTAATAATTTAAATTAATTGTCAGATTACATTCCTAATATAATATTTACTGTTTTTTTTGTTATTGCTATTTATTTTTTCTCAAATAATGTCAGGAAAATGTACAGAAATATAAACTTGGGTATTTCTGTTGATAGATCAGATAACAAGAAAAAAAGATGGATTCAAATGTTGAAAATTGCCTTTGGTCAATCTAAAATGATAGATAAACCTGTGGTAGGTATTTTACATATTGTTGTTTATGTAGGTTTTCTAGTTATTAATATTGAACTTTTAGAAATTTTGTTAGATGGTTTCCTTGGAACACATAGAGTTTTTGCTCCCTTCTTAGGTTCTTTTTATAATTTTCTTATTGGTTTTTTTGAAATTTTTGCTTTTTTAGTTGTTGTCTCAGTTGTACTTTTTTGGACTAGAAGAAATATTCTTAAAATTAAACGTTTTTTGAGTGATGAGATGAAAGGATGGCCAAAGAGTGATGCCAATCTTATTCTATACATAGAGGTTATTTTAATGACTTTATTTTTAACTATGAACGGTTCTGATTTATGGTTACAAATTAATTCGAATGATCCTCATTACATTTCTGCTGGTGCATTTCCAATCAGTCAGTATATGTTACCTCTTTTTGATAATTTTTCAATTAGTAGTGTTATAATTATTGAAAGAACAGCATGGTGGTTACACATAATGGGAATTTTCCTTTTTTTAAATTATTTATACTACTCAAAACACTTACACATCTTACTCGCTTTTCCGAATACTTATTTCGCTAATTTAGAATCGAAAGGAAAGTTTTCAAACTTACAGTCTGTGACTAATGAAGTAAAAATGATGTTGGATCCCAATGCTGATCCATTTGCTGCACCAACATCAGATCAAGAAATATCAAAATTTGGTGCCTCTGATGTTTTTGACCTTTCCTGGGTACAATTATTAAATGCATACACCTGTACTGAATGCGGAAGATGTACTAGCGAATGTCCTGCTAATCAAACAGGAAAAAAATTGTCACCAAGAAAAATAATGATGGATACTAGAGACAGACTTGAAGATGTGGGTAGAAATTTGGATAAAAACAAAGGGGAGTTTAAACCTGATGGGAAACAACTATTAGAAAATCATATTTCAACGGAAGAATTATGGGCCTGTACTTCCTGCAATGCATGTGTAGAGGCTTGTCCTATAGGGATTGATCCACTTTCAATTATTATGGACATGAGAAGGTACCTAGTAATGGAAAAGTCTGCTGCTCCTTCTGATTTAAATAACATGATGACAAATATTGAAAATAATGGTGCTCCATGGCCATTTAATCAAATGGATAAATTAAATTGGAAAAACGAATTATAAATTAAATTTTGAATAATGAATAAAGAACAAGTAAATAAGATTTTAAGTGAAAAAATAGAAGACGGAGAACTTATTAGTCCAGTATTACCCGAGGGTGTTAAGAATTATTTAATCGATATCGATGGAACAATTTGTGATGATATTCCAAATGAAGAACCCCATAGAATGGCTACAGCAAATGTATATCCTGATGCATTAAAAACACTCAACAAATGGTTTGAAGAGGGACACGTGATTTGTTTTTTTACCTCTAGAACTGAAGAACACAGAAAAGTAACTGAAGACTGGTTAAATAAACATGGATTTAAGTTTCATAGCATGGTTATGGGTAAACCAAGAGGAGGTAATTATCACTGGGTAGATAATCATTTAGTTAAAGCCACAAGGTATAATGGTAAGTTTACAGACTTGATTGATAAAGAAGTAACTATTCAGGTGTTTGATGATGGCCAACATGATTAATTATGAATAATATAGAAATTCACACTTTTGCAGATTTATTAGCACAAGGAAAAACCCCAGAAATTCTTTTTTGGGTAGGTTGTGCTGGAAGCTTTGATGAAAGAGCTAAAAAGATTACTAAAGCATTTGCTAAAATTCTTAATCAAGCCAATGTATCTTTTGCTGTTTTGGGTTCTGAGGAAGGTTGTACAGGTGACCCAGCAAAAAGAGCAGGAAATGAATTTTTATTTCAAATGCAAGCTTTAACAAATATAGAAGTGTTAAATGGATATAATATTAAAAAGATAGTTACTACATGTCCTCATTGTTTTAATACTCTTAAAAATGAGTATCCTGAGCTTGGTGGAAATTACGATGTATTACACCACACTCAGTTCATTAGATCCTTGTTGTCAGAAGGTAGACTAACTGTGAGCGGAGGAGTTTTTAAAGGAAAAAGAATTACTTTTCATGATCCTTGTTATTTAGGCAGAGCAAACAATGTTTATGAAGCTCCTAGAGAAGTTTTGGAAAAATTAGATGCTCAACTTTTTGAAATGAAAAGTTGTAAACAAAAAGGCTTATGTTGTGGAGCTGGAGGAGCACAAATGTTTAAAGAATCGGAGCCTGGAAAACAAGAAGTGAATATCAAAAGAACTGAACAAGCTTTGGAGACTAAACCTGATATTATTGCTGCTGGATGTCCTTTTTGTAATACAATGTTGAGTGACGGAATAAAAAATAAAAAGAAAGAAGATCAAGTGGAGGTTTTAGATATTGCAGAACTAATTAATCAAGCTTCAGATTTATGATTACTTCATTTACTAAAATGAATAAGAATTCTAGAGTTTGGATTTATCAATCAAGTAGAAAGCTAATTGATTCGGAATTAAAAGAAATAGAAAATTTACTTTCTGTTTTTTTAAGTAATTGGACAGCACATGGAGCCAAACTTCAAACTGCTTTTGAAATAAAATACAACAGATTTATAATAATTGCTTTAGATGAATTAAATGCTTCTGCTACAGGCTGCTCCATAGATTCTTGTGTTCATTTTGTTCAAGAATTAGAAAAAAAATATGAAATCACTCTTTTAGATAAAATGAATATTTCTTTTAAACAGGGAGAATATATTTCTTATAAATCTATTAATGATTTCAAAAAACTTGTAAAGAACAAATCGGTATCTAAAAAAACAATTGTGTTTAATAATCTGGTTGTTGATATTTCTGATTACAATGATAATTGGGAAATACCAGCAGAAAGAAGTTGGCATTCTCGTTTTTTTTAATAGATGATTTTAGTAATTTAATCTAAAATTTGGTATTTGCGTTTTATTAATATCTAAATTTGATTTATTAAATATATTTAGTTAATGAGACAGTTTTTTTTTACTTTATTTCTATTTTTTTTCACTTTCTCTCTATCCTCTCAAAACCCTTTAATCACCTCTGATTATGAAAATCAAAAGAAATGGGTCGATAGTGTTTACGGAAGCCTGACAATTGATCAAAAGATTGGTCAGCTTTTTACTATTTGGGTAGCGACTAAACAAGGCCCAGAAAAAATGAAGGAAGTCTCCGAAATAATTAAAAAAAATCATCTTGGAGGTCTTATTTTTTCTTTAGGAAATATTAAAGACCAAGCAATTACTACAAATAATTTTCAATCTATTTCTAAAGTTCCTTTGTTGATTGGTATGGACGCTGAATATGGAATAGGAATGAGATTGGACGATGCTTTCTCATTTCCCTTTAATATGACTTTAGGCTCTATAAAAAATGATTCTCTTATTTATGAAGTTGGAAAAAGAATTGGCTTGCATGCAAAGAGATTAGGAGTTCATATAAATTTTGCTCCGGTGACAGATATTAATACCAATCCAAACAACCCCATAATTGGTAGTAGATCTTTTGGTGAAGATAAAATGAATGTGACAAGTAAATCTTTGGCTTATCTAAAAGGGATGCAATCTCAAGGGATCATGGGTTCAGCAAAACATTTCCCAGGGCACGGTGATACTTCAACGGATTCCCATAAAACACTACCTGTAATTAATTTTTCTTCCAAAAGAATAAATGATATTGAACTTTATCCTTATAAAGAACTGATAGACAATAACTTGTCTGGAGTTATGGTAGCTCACATGGAAGTTCCTTCATTAGAAAAAACACCAAAATTACCTTCTACACTTTCTAAAAATATCATTACCAAAATTTTAAAAAACAAATTAAAATTTAAAGGATTAGTAATAACCGATGCCATGGACATGAAGGGTGTGGTAGATTTTAATAAAAATGAATCTGCAGACGTTAATGCTCTTTTGGCAGGAAACGACGTATTGTTAATGCCAGACGACTTGGATCAGAGCACCATAAGTATTAAAAGCGCAATTGACAGTGGTAAAATTTCTGAAAAAAGACTAGCTTATTCCGTCAAGAAAATTTTAATGGCAAAATACAAGGCAGGTTTAAACAATTTAAAAGATATTAAAATTGATAATTTGTATGAAGACATGAACACTGAGGAAGATCAAGTTCTGTTTGAAAAATTAACAGAACAATCTATTACTCTTATTAAAAACAATAATCAAATTTTACCTATAAAAGACCTGTCAAAAAAAATAGCCTATTTAAAAATGGGTGACTCTGATTCTGATGAGTTTTTAAAAATGCTTAATCATTATGCTAAAGTTGATTTAATTGAAACTAACAATAGCGATCTTTCAAGACTTCTAAAACCTTATGACTACGTAATTATTGGTCTCCATAAATCTGATAAAAGCCCGTTTGATTCTTATAAATTTTCATCATCAGAAAAAGAAATATTAGAGTCTGTTTCAGCTTCTTCGAAAGTTATTTTAAATGTTTTTGTAAAACCTTACGCTTTAATGGATATTGATTTGAATGATATTCATTCTATTTTGGTTTCATATCAAAATAATGTTGTTTCGCAGCAAAAGTCAGCACAAGTAATTTTTGGTGCAATTGCTTCACAAGGAATATTGCCTGTTAGCATAAACAACCAATACCCTGTTCACACTTCATTAAAAACTAAAATTTTAAAAAGATTAAGTTATGGACACCCTCTTAATCAAGGTTTTGATATAAAAAAACTAAATAAAATTGATTCAATTGTACATTTTGCTATTAATAAAAAAATGACACCAGGTGCTCAAATTTTAGTTGCAAGAAATGGAGAGGTTGTTTACAATAAATCTTTTGGAAATAAAACCTATGATTCTAAACATAAAGTTCAATGGGACGACATGTATGATTTGGCATCTTTGACTAAGATTTTATCCACTGTTCCTTTAATGATGAAGGAGTATGAAAATAAAAACATTACTTTAGAAACTACTTTATCTGAAATGTTTCCAAATAAAAATTTAAAAGATAAATCAGAGTTAACTATTAAAGAGATGTTTTCGCATCAATCAGGATTACACCCATGGATTCCTTTTTATAAAATGACCATTGATAGTATTACTAATATGCCTATGCCCAATTGGTATAGCTCATCTAGAAGTGATGATTTCAGTATAAAGGTTACAGAAAACCTGTATTTAAAAGAGGCTTTTTTAGATTCAATTAGTAATCAAATAATTAACAGTAAACTTTTGACCAAGAAGTCCTACGTTTACAGTGATTTACCATATTACTTTATGAAATCATTTTTAGAAAATAAAAACAAGAGTGATTTAGATTTTCAATTAAAAAAAAAATCCTTGTTGAACTAGGGGCCAATAATACCACCTATAATCCTAACAAATTTCATAAAATTAATAAAATAGTTCCCTCTGAAAACGACACCTACTTTAGAAACTCTCAACTCCATGGAGATGTTCATGATATGGGTGCAGCTATGCAAGGTGGAATAGGAGGACATGCTGGATTGTTTTCCAATTCAAACGATGTGGCCAAAATAATGCAAATGTATATTCAGGGTGGATATTATGGCGGCGCAAGATTTTTTGAGAATTCTACTATAGAATATTTTAATACTTGCTATTTTTGTGATAATAATAATAGAAGGGGGATTGGTTTTGATAAACCCCAGCTTGATGACAGTAAACCTACATGTGGATGTGTTCCAATGTCTAGTTTTGGACATTCAGGTTTTACCGGAACTTATGCTTGGGCAGATCCAGAAAATAATATTGTGTATGTATTCTTATCCAATAGAACTTTTCCAACTATGGACAATAAACTGTTGTCCACTAATAATATTAGAACGGAAATTCAGCGTGTTATTTATGAATCATTTAATTAATTAAAAAATGAAAATTGCAATTGTTTGTTACCCAACATTTGGAGGAAGTGGAGTGCTTGCCACAGAGCTGGGAATGTCTTTATACGAACACGGACATGAAGTTCATTTTATAGCTTATAAAAAACCTGTTAGATTAAAGAACTTAAACGAAAATTTATTTTTCCATAAAGTAAATGTTCCTGATTATCCTCTTTTTAATTTTCAACCATATGAATTGGCATTATCAACTAAATTGGTGGAAGTAATTAAATCTTATTCCATTGACTTAATGCATGTTCATTATGCTATTCCACATGCATATGCTGCTTATATGGCAAAAAAAATGCTAAAGGATCAAGGTCTAACCGTTCCAATTGTTACCACTTTACATGGAACAGATATAACATTAGTAGGTAACCATCCGTTTTATAAAACTGCTGTGAATTTCAGTATTAATAAGTCGGACATAGTTACTTGTGTTTCCCAAAGTTTAAAAGAGGATACACTAGACCAGTTTGATATTAAAAAGGATATTGAAGTAGTCCCTAATTTTATTAATATTTCTAAATATAAGATTCAACAAGAGAAATGTATTGAAGAGAACCCAATGCCTAGTAAGGAACTTATAATTACTCACGTAAGTAATTTTAGACCTGTGAAAAATATTAAAAATGTAATCCTAGTGTTTAATAATATTCAAAAGAAAGTTAATTCTAAACTTTTGATGATAGGAGAGGGGCCTGATAAACAAATGGCGGAACAATTATGTAAAGATTTATCAATTCAGGATAAAGTAGAGTTTTTAGGCAATACCAATCAAGTAGAAAAAAATCTATGTCATTCTGATTTATTCTTGCTCCCTTCCAATACAGAGAGCTTTGGGTTAGCAGCTCTTGAAGCAATGGCTAGTAAAGTAGCTATTATTTCCTCAAATGCTGGTGGACTACCAGAAATTAATATTCACGGAGAAACAGGGTATTTAACAGATTCAAATGACATTGAATCCATGTCTAATTATGCAATTTCTATTTTAAAAAGCCCACAAGCACTTGAAGAATTTAAACTAAAGGCTTTTAAAAAGGCCGAGGCATTTGATATAAACAAAGTCGTTCCATTGTATGAAGAAATCTACAAAAAGGCTTTAAAGACTCTTAAATAGACTCTTTCATAGAATCATATACTTGAACTTTTTTCCAGAGATGTTTAGCTTCATCAATAAAAATTAAATGAGTAGGGGCATCTTGATATAATCTTTGAGCTTTCAGATTAGCAAATGTTAGTATCATGCAATAATCATAGGAATTATCAACCACGTCTCTTTTTTCAGTGCTTCCAGGTTTTCCTAAATGTTTTTTTACTGCAATTTTATTTGTTTTAATCAATTTTTTTAAAGCTTTTTCAAATTCAGCTCTTTCCTTTTCATCATCAGGATTATTTAACCAAAAGTAAACAGAGTGAACTAGTTCCCCTTCAATATACTGGGTTTGCTCTACTAATTTATTACAACTAGTAGCCAATAAAAAAAAGGTGAACAATAGTAAGGATCGTATTTTCATGTAAATAATTTTAAAAAACAATACTAAAATAGTATTTTTCAAGTATGAAATTAAAAAAAATTAATTTAGCTGTCTACTCTATTTTTATTTTAGGTTTCTTTTTTATTCAATCTCAAGAAAAATCAAATAATATTCCCCTGAATTTAAATGGAATTAAAGCTGATTTTGTCAATGAAAGTTATGGAGATCATAAGAGAAATAAATTTGATATATGGCTTGCGGAATCTGAAAAACCAACTCCACTAGTAATTTACATACACGGAGGGGGTTTTAGTAATGGAGATAAATCAAATTATTATAATTCAAAACAATTAGTAAGATTTCTAGAAAAGGGGATTTCTGTAGCTACAATTAATTATAGATTTCAACATCACAAACCTTTTGGAATATTAGCCAGTTTAAATGATTCAAAAAGATGCCTTCAGTTTATAAGGTATTACGCAGAAAAATACAATATTGATAAAAATAAAGTTGGTGTTTATGGAGCTTCAGCTGGCGCAGGAACTTCACTTTGGATTGGATTTTCTGATGACATGTCAGATCCTTCAGGTTCGGATTTAATTTTAAGAGAATCTACTAGAGTTTCTTGTGTTGGTGCCATAGCAACTCAAGCTACTTACGATTTTTTTAAATGGCCAGAAATATTAAATCTCTCTGAGGAGTTAATGTTAGATGTAAATTCTGAAAAAAGAATCGCAAAAGCTTTTGGGGTAAAGTATGAAGAAGGAATAGACTTGAAAAGCTATGATAAAACCATTAAAGAATTAGATTTTCTAGATAAAATTGATAAGAATGATCCACCCATGTTTGTTTTCAATAATCAAAAGGGAGGAATTCCTAAGAATAATAACCAAAGAAATCACCACCCCCTTCACGCAAAAGCATTAAAAGAGAAGGCAGATAAAGAAGGGCTTGAGTCTGTTGTCTACGCTCCAAAAATTGGTATAACAGATTCAAAAAATATAGGAATAGTTGATTTTTTTATAGAAAAGTTAAAATAACCTACTTGGGATTGTAAATTCTTTTAGAATTAGAAATAATTAGGTCCCTATCAAAAGTCATTTTCTTTGTTTTGAACTCTGAAAGCATTTCCATTTGATCTCCATAATGTGGAGAATTAGGATCATCACTAGTTCCGTAGGGTGAAACAGATTCGTATTCCGGACCATTTTCTGTAAATCTAACCAGCCCAACATATGATTCGCCGTGGCTAATTTTTATCATTCCATTCTCATGTGTGACCCCTCTCATGGCGGTAATAACATCTGGAAGACCAAATATTGGAATTTCTTTGTCTCCTCTAACTAATTTTTGAAAGTCTCCTAATTTTACTTTTGTTGTCTTAAAATCATTGAGCATTTTAGATTTTACTTCCAATAAAATATCAGCAATAAGTTCTTTTGAATATTTTTTATTTATGTAGGATTTATAGTATTTGTTTGCTTGATAATAAAACATTGCATAAGTTCCTGCACCATAGGAATCTGCATCAGCAGTTCTGTCCCAAGATTGAATGGACTCGAGTAATTCTGCAAATTCTGGATAATTTTCAGGAACCATTTCAAATATATTATTAATATCAACAAAATTATAATTCATTGGAGTAGGAAAAGTCCTGTCATTTTTAATTTTCCTAAATGTTTCGAAATCTATTTTATCATGTGATTCAATTAATTGTAAAAGTCTTGTACTTCTGTTGTTGTCGTAAAGTTCATAGCCCATTGTCTTTGAGAAGTTTTCAGCTTTTGGATTTTCATTTTCACTAGTGGATTTAAAGGGAGAATGATTTGCATTGTAGATAAATCCAGATTTAGGATTTATTACTTGAGGAAGATCTTCAATATTGTAATATTCATTCCATAGAGTTTTTTTTGTATTTCCAGGTACAACTCCTCTCCAATTATATCTCTCGTCTCTTTTTGGTATAATCCCATTAGAAATGTAAAAAATGGTATCATTTTTATCTGCATATCCAATATTATAACCTGGTAAATTTCTAGTTTTAATAATTTCATAAAACTCTGAAAATGATTTTGCTTTATTCATTTTCCACCACTGTTCAAGGGATTTTATATTGTACAAAGAGGGGGTTCTTATAGAATAATATCCGCTTTTATTTTTTAATGTTGGTCCGTAAATACTCTTGTAAAATTTACGACTAACCTTTATGGGAATCCCAAGAATTTTGATGTATGCCTTAGCTTTTTTGGTTTCTAACTTAAATTCTTTTTTATCAACTAAATAGACTCCCTTTTTTTTTGGATGCATTTGTAATTTGAAGATGTCTGCTTTGTCTGGATAATTTACGGTGTGTGTCCATGCTAAATGTTTATTTACCCCGATTAAAATACAAGGGGCACCGGCAAAAGTTGCACCAATTATATTTGTTCCTTCCTCACTAATTAAGTGAGCCTCATACCATGAGGTAGGTCCATCAAAGGGCTGGTGGGGATTAATTGCGAGGAAAGTTTCTTTTTTACCTGTTTTATTAGAATTTAATGCAATGGCATTTGAACCGTTCATTTCATTTTGATAAATAAAATCGGAATTAACGTTATTTTCAAAGACGTTTCTAACAAGTCTATCTGCTCCGTTTGCTATAAATAATTGTAAAAATGAATACCTGGCCATTTTTCTTGGAGTAATTGGAAAAAGTTTTTTTACCAAGACTTTTTCTGGGTATGTTTCCGCATATTTATTCATCCCAGCAGAGTAACCCTCTAAAACTTTAACAAATTCAGGACTCAGTGTATGGAATAATTTATTTACTGTCTCTTTAGATTCTATCACCTGAGTAATTAAATCTGCTCCTGCACCATTTATTCCGATGTGTTTACTTAGCAGCCCATTTCCAGCCAGGTAACCCTGTTGAATGGTCTTAAAATCATCTTCAGAATGAGCCCAAGCCAGTCCATATGCAACTTCAGCATCAGTTTTTCCATAAATGTGGGGAACACCATATTGGTCTCTTACTATTTCAATATTTTTAGGATTAATTTGTGATGAAATAGGGGAGAAGCTTAATACAAAAATTATGATATATAGGTAATGAACTTTCATTATAATTGTTATTTCAATAATCGTACCAATATAGAGTATTCTGATAATTAATTCTTAATATGAAAATAGTCATATATTAGTATTATTATTTTTTTATGATAAAATTTATTAAAGGAAGAACAAAATCAATATATTTCTCTTTGAAAGGAGCTCTCTATTTAATTAGAACAGAGAATTCAATACAAGCTCAATTATTCATATCTATTTTTTTTATAATAGCTGGATTTTATTTTGATATTTCAAAAACAGAATGGTTATTTCAGGTACTGGCAATATGCTTGGTACTTTGCTCAGAATCTTTAAACACTGCTATTGAAAAAGTGGCAGATTTCATCCATCCTGATTACAATGAGAAAATAGGGATAATTAAAGATGTTGCAGCAGGTGCAGTTTTCTTTTCTTTTGTATTTGCCCTTGTATCAGCTATTGTAATATACTCTCCTAAGATTTACTGAATTCACTGTACAATGAATCAATTCTTTTAGCTAATTTAAAATCTAGTTCAGTTAATCCTCCTTGGTCGTGTGTCCAAAGGGTTATCTCGAGTTTGTTGTAGGTGTTTGTCCAACTAGGGTGGTGCTTTATCTCTTCTGCAATTTTTGCTATTTCTGTCATGAAATCAAAAGTCAAAACAAAATTTTTAAATTCAAACTTTCTAGTGAGCTTACTGTTATTAAGAAGCCATTTTTTATCAATTTCTTTAATACTGTTATCCATGTCTATTTTTAAATTAATTTGGGAATAATTGCTTTTCTATTTTTTGGGTAATCATTAAAATTTTCATTGTACCATTTATGATGTGACAATGCTCTTGGAACTAAGTTAATAAAAGTCCACATAAAAAAGGACAAGCTACCAATATTAAAAGTCATTAGCGCAAATCCAAACCACTCTACAAGTTCACCAAAAAAATTTGGACAAGATATATAACGAAACAGACCGCCTTTTGGAAGGACATATTTGTTTTCCTCACTCTTTGACCTCAACCCGATTAATTTATTATCCGATTTGATATTTATTATAAATCCAGTCATAAAAAGTACTAATCCTAAGATTAACAACAAATAATGATGGTTTTGATAGCTTGTAATGGACAAAAAATATCCATTGATAAATCCATTAACAACATTAAAGATAATAGCAGAAATAGCAATTAAAAACGGCATTTTTTTTCCTTTTGTTTTAATTCTTAGTGGATATATAATTGTTCTGTTGGTGTAGTGTAGAACCCAAAGGAATATAAAAAATGTATTTAAGCTATATAAATTCGAAGTATTTAAAAAATAAAATATTGGGCATACTAAAAGTGCAGGAAGCTCCATTAAAATCCATCCTGTTTTATTTTTTATAGTTTTCCCCCATTTTTTGGAACTATGCCTTCCATAGGGAGCTTTGTTTTTAAGTATTACAGGGAAGAGTATTATTCCAATTAATATCCAAAAAATAGTTAGTGTAATGGGACTCATATTAATTAAAAAACCCGCTGATTAAAGCGGGTTTTTAGTAAATATCTAGGTTAGTTTAAGATATTAATATCCGTAGTTTTGAACCATATTAGAGTTAGCATTCAACTCAGATTGATAAATAGGCATTGCTGTATTGTAATCCCCATAAGATGGTGTTGTTCCAGTTCTATCATCATTAAGTTGCTTAGTACTATCTATAAGTGGCATACCTTGACCAGTTCTTAAAAGGTCATCATAACGTAAACCTTCACAGTAAAATTCTACTCTTCTTTCTTTAAGAATATTTGCTAAAGTAGCTTCTTTGTAGTAGTCAGCTCCTAAACCTCTAATAGCAGGAATATTATTTAGATAAGTTAATGCAGTTGCTGCATCTCCTTGCCAAAGCATTGCTTCAGCATATATTAAATGCATTTCTTCAACTCTTATTATTGTAACGTTATCAGATCCTGTCATAGTTGGAAATTTACCTAATACTGTTGGGTAACCTTGAGCGGTACCCACCATATTTGCAGCAAATCTTACATCACCAGGTCTTTCAAGTGCAAGATCCAAAAGGTCAGGGTTTGCTCCATCACCAGTAAGAATTCTTACGTCTCCATAAGATGTTCCTCTTAAAATGTAAGCAACTCCATTAATTCCAGGGTTATCTGAACCAGACATAGCTATCTCAAATATAGAGTTACTAGCATTATCAGTTGTATAAGAGGAAGCAAAACCTGAAGCAGTCACAGGAGATTTTCCAGAGTTATCTATTACCCATTTAGACATTGAAGCAGCACCAGAGTAATCTCCAGTTACTGAAGCAGCATATAATAAAGCTCGTGCTCCTACAGCGTAAGCACCAGCGAGAGTCATGTAACTAGATGAAACTGGTTGAGTCCATCCAGACATCATAGCAATTGCAGTAGTAAGATCAGCGGTAATATCAGCTACATTTGACGCAACAGTTCCTCTTGCAGGTGTAAGGTTTTCAGAAACCTTGTATGTCTTAACATAAGGAACTCCTAAAGACGACGCGCCACCTTGACCAGTAATAAAATGTTGACCATAAGCTTTCAATGCATCGAAGTGTACTAACGCTCTTACTGCATACGCTTGACCCTGTATGTAGGATATTCCATTCTGATCTCCCATTAAGGGAAGCAGCATCTGCAGCTATAACAATGTTACAAATTGCAATTACTGAGTAGTAATTTACCCATGAACCTGCTCCTGTAGAGCTGTAATCCATTGATGAATTAGCAAATCTACCAGAGTTCATGTTAGAGTACATATTGTCTGTTCTAACATCTCCATCAATAATTTGATTTCTTCCATAGTAGCCAGAAGATGACATTCTATCGTATGCACTGTTCATTACAGCTGCTAAATCGGCCTCAGATTGTATTCCAGACGCTAAATCTTTATCAAGAGATAGTACCGGTTCTAGGTCTGCGTCTCCACACGAAACAATAATCGTTGCAGCGAAGAATAATAGTAAGTATTTTTTTATATTTTTCATATTATTAAAATTTTAAGTTTACACCGAAAGAAACTGACTTTAATGGTGGAGTGTAAATTTCCCACGATCCACTGTTTCTTATTTCAGGGTCTACTGTTAAATTTGGATCTTTTGTCCAAGTAAACAGGTTTAAACCTCTTGCGCTGAACCCAACATTGTCGAATCCAAGTCTATTTGCAATATCTTTTGGTAAGCTATAACCAACTACAACATCTCTTAATCTTACAAAATCTCCGTCATGTAAGAATCTTGTTGTTGTTCCAGATCCTGTAGCAGAAGTACTCGTACTCCATCTCATTCTTGGAACATCAGTTATGTCACCAGGATTTTGCCATCTTTCCATAAGTTTTTGAGAACCTTGGTAGTATCTAGTAGAAAGTAATCCAGTATTCTCTGAATACCAATTCCATCTTTCAAATACTTTATGTCCACCAGCAAAATACAAGTTACCGTCTACATAGAAATTCTTGTAGCTCAATCTTGTACCTAAACCACCAGAATAAGTAGGGATTCTATCTCCCTGTACCATTTGAGAAGCTTCGTTATAAGAATTAACAATTTCCATACTTGGGTCAGTGGCACCACCTTTGTAGTATCTTGGATCTCCAGTAGCAGAATCTACTCCAGCCCAACCTCTAATGTACCAAACACCCATTGGCTCTCCAACTCTAGTTCTGTTGTAAGATCCGTCAAGGTTAATATCTGTTCCATCAGCTCTTTTTGCCAACGTTAATACTTCATTATCGTTGGTAGCATAGTTAGAATATACATTCCAAGTAAAGTCTCCTAATTTTAAGACATCAGCTGAAAGTTCTATTTCAACTCCCTTGTTTTCAACTTCACCAACGTTTTGAGTTTGTGAGCTGTGTCCAGTAGTTGTTGATAACGGAACACTTTGAAGTAAATCATTAGTGTTCTTATTATAGTATCCAATAGATCCAGATACTCTGTTACCTAAGATTGAGAAGTCAACACCAACATCAAATAATGTTTGTTTTTCCCATGAGAACAATAAGTTTCCAAATGTTGAAGGATAGACAGCACCAGAGTCATTATAACTTGCACTGTATCCAAATAAGGATTGGTATTGGTTTAATCCAACTCCATTGTTACCGGTTTCTCCAACAGACGCTCTAAGTTTTAAATTGTTAACTATGTCGTTATTTTCTAACCAGCTTTCTTGAGTCAAGTTCCAAGCTACACCAACAGACCAGAAATTACCAAATCTGTTACCACTAGCAAATCTTGAAGATCCATCTCTTTTAAAAGAAAAATCAGCAATGTACTTGTCTTTATAACTATAGTTTAAAAGTCCTAAGAAAGAAAGTTCTTTCCAATCAGAAAAACCACCACTAGCAGCCTGGTCAGTACCAAAACTACTTACGTAGTATAAACCTTCCGCAGCAACACCATATCCACTTGAGGCATTATTTGTGTTTTTACTTCTTCCAAATGAAGTTTGTAGAGTTGCAGCTATGTTGTGGTCATTTCCAAAAGTTTTAACGTAATCTAAACTATTTGTGTTAAACCAAGTAAAGTTCCTAGATGTATTTTGGTAAGAATAACCACCTCTGGAAGCACCATCACCATGATCTGGATTTCTAAATTCGTGAGATACTCCTAATAAGAAATCAATTGCATAACGAGTTCTAAATTTTAGATTATCAGTAATTCTGTAAGTAACACTTGTATTAGAAATAGCTCTAGTACCGTCATTTTGCTGGACATTTTTTTCAGCTAAATAAAGCGTGTTGAATACACTAGTAGATAAATTAATATTATAAGATCCATCAGCATTCTTTGGTTGTTGCCAAGGACTCATAAATATCCTGTTAGCTTGAGGAGATCCAAAATAAGAACCACCCTCGTGAATACCATTTTGAATTGAATTAGACACTCTATTAGAAGTGCTAATATCTACTCTTCCAGATTTTCTTCTGTATGTAAAAGAACCACTAACTTGTTCGTAGTCAGTAGCAACAGATGTTCCTACCGTATTCTTGTATCCAAGAGACATTCTGAAGTTTTCTTGAGCAGAACCACCAGAAGCAGATAAATCATAAGATTGGTAAGGAGCGTCTTTAACTTTAATTAAATCTTCCCAGTTACCATCTACTCTTCCACCAGCATCCCATGCAGCAGCTCCAGCGAAATTAGCAAGAGCATAACCAGTAGCTCTTTCTTTAGTCCAACCATAATCGTTGATTAAAGTTTCAGCTCCAAGTTCAAGTCTTTGCTCACCAGTCAACATTGGTCTTTCATCTCTAGCGTAGTTTTGAAAACCATATTGTGAGGTTAAGTTATACTTTACTTCTCCAGCTGATCCAGTTTTAGTAGTAATTACAATTACACCGTTAGAACCTCTTGCACCATAAGGAGCAGTAGCAGAAGCATCTTTAAGTACTGTAATACTCTCTATGTCTGAAGCGTTTACCATTGAAAGAATACCCATATCAGTTAAAAGTGGACTAATAGATCCATTATTAACAGGAACTCCATCAATTACAAATAAAGGAGCGTTAGAACCTGAAATAGATCCTTCTCCTCTAATTCTAATATCTTGCGGAGCACCAGGCGTACCTGATTGTGTTGTAACTCTAAGACCAGCAACACGACCTTGAAGAGCCTGATCTGGAGAACTAAGGGCAACACCTTCAATTAACTCAGAGTCGATTACTACAGCACTACTTGTCAATCTTTTTCGATCTCTAGTAGTAATACCAGTAACAACTACTTCATCAAGTTCGTTACTTGAATTAAGTTGAACATTAATTTTGTTTGAATTTCCAACTGCAACAGATTTGTTATCAAAACCTACAAAACTAAAGACTAAAACATCGCCTTTGTTAGCAGAGATTGAATAATTTCCATCAAAATCAGTAGTAACACCATTGCTGGTGCCCTCTACAACTACAGTCGCTCCAGGAAGTGCTAAACTGTTATCATCGGAAACATTCCCGGTAACAACATTTTGAGCAAACCCTAGATAAGACACTATCAACAGAGATAATGTAATAAATAATTTGAATTTTTTCATAAGTCTATTTTTGATTATATAACAAATATGTTAAAATTTAGTTAAATATAAAAGCTTTTTCATGTAAAAATGATCAAATTGTCAATAACTCATCTCTATAATTATTAATTAAATAAAAATACCGAATAGAATTTTTTTTTTTAAATAATTCTATGAATTACATTACAATTCCTTTCAAATTCAATGCTTTTTTTAAATAAATTATTTAAAAATATAAACCTCACAACTTACTTACAATCAACTAAAAAAAATATTATTTTATTATCAGCGTATTTTTATTTAAATAATTTCTTACTAACTTCAAGTTATCAAAACAGCAAATTTTAATATTCTTAAGAAAAACGAGGTTCCTGGAGCGATATCTATTGCTTTATACCCCTCAAATTTCGTAGATGTAAAATTTGAATACAAAGCCTTAGCTCCTAATTATAAACTAATAAATAGCCTTAAAAAAAAGTTAATCTCAGAAGATAAGTTTATTTTTTTGTATCAAGAACAACTAAGTGAATTGAATCCAAAAAATGTTGTTGAACACTTGAATTTTATTACAGGTGATTTTGAACCCGTTTTGATGTGTCATTGTGCTAAAACAAAATTTTGCCACCGTCATTTAGTAGCTCAATGGTTAGAAAATGAGTTAGGAATTAATATTATGGAATTTAATGTTATTGATTTTGAAAGAAAACAAGGGTATTTAAAAAAGAAATCAGTTCCCTCCTTGTTTAACGAAGAAGATTAGAAAAAGTAATAAGTGATTAATCCACCTAATAATAATCCTTTAATAAAAGAAATCCACATAGCTTGATAGTTAGAGATACCCCAAAGTTTTAAAAATTTTTCTACATATTTTTTATGCCATTGAATCACCTTAATGTTTTTATATCTTGCTGAAAAGCATCAAATAAAAGCTTTAAATCAGAGTCGTCTCTAACAGAAATTTTATTGGACTTCATGAATTTCTTTATTTCCCCACTCTTCGAGCTATTAAACAATTCAATTATAGATTTTTTACTAATTCTTATCATTCTCTTTTTATCACCTGATTGGATATAGGTTTCATCTGCTCTTCTATATCTCAAATTAGGTTTGTCTACAATTCCTACTTTGTACTCCGGTTCAATAGCATTTAAACGAACAGCTTTTATTACAGAAAAATTATTGTTTTTAGTAATCTGCTTATAAAAATTTCCTTGGTAAACAATGAAATTAGCATCCTTAAATGCTACAGAGACCACCTTATTTGGTTTTAGATTTAGAATTTTCTCGTCGGATTCAATTTCAATTGTTTCTTTGATAATATTGTAGTTTGACTTTATCCTGATGGGTTTGTAACCGTCCAATAAATTTATAACAGCATCCTGGGATTTTTTATAGAAATACTTACTCCCGTCAATTTCAACATCAACCCCCTCTTTTCCGGAAGCTACATCATTTAATACTCTTTGAAATTGAGTAGATAAACCGGTTCCAGATTGAAATTCTTGAGAAAATATCATGGAACTAATCGAAGAGAATAAAATTGTAAAAAGTATATTTTTCATTTGATTTATGAATAGTGTTAAATTAAAAAGTTTAATATATAAATTAATTTTCTTTTAAAATTTGATTAAAAAGTAAATTTTCAAATTCCTCTTTATTTTCCATGTTTGGAAGGTGACCAGATTCAGAGACAAAATATTCTTTTCTTCTGGGCATTAATTTATTTAATTTGTCTTTGAATTCATTGTAAACAACAGCAGAATCGCTGTCCCCCCAAATTGTATAAAAAGGTATTTCCGAACCGTTAATAAAACTATTTTCTGTATCTAAATTTACATGATTTTTTCTTGTAGAGATTAATGCTCTTGCAAACCCTTCATATTGTAATAGATTTTCATATTTATTATCCCATCCTTTAAAATTTTCAGGATATTTAAAATCTAGTAATTGTCCTTTTGAAATAGTAGGGTAATTGTTTTTAATAAAATTATTTATCTCTTTTCCGCTAACTGATTTATTTTCAGTAGGGTTGTGATCCTGAAAACTTGATGCAGAAACATAAATCAATTTTTCTACAAGCTCTGGTTTTAAATATGCAATTTTAGAGATTACTCTTCCTCCGTTAGAGAGTCCAAGTAATGTTGCTTTTTTTATATTTAATTCTTCCAAAAGCTCTATCACTTGACCAGCTAAAAGATTATCTGTGTAATCAATATCTAAATTGGAAGAATATCCTCTTCCGTATAAATCTAATCTAAGGACTTTGTATCCTTTTTCCGATGCGGAGTAGTAGGTGTCGTCCCAAATATAGGAGGGAACAGAAAATCCATGAATAAAAACCAATGTCTTTAAAGATTTTTGGTTATCAATCTCATAATAAGTATGTCCCTTTGAAAGTTTAATAAAATTTCCTGTTTGAATTTTTTCCCGGAAACGGATGTTTTTATCAACAGTTTCATAATTGTTGAACTGACAGGAAACAAAAAAAATAATGAAAGGAAAATAATTTAAAAATAATTTTTTCATTTCTTAAATATATAATTAATAAACTTAGATTTGATTTTCTAAATTTAGGCAATTATTTTTTTTAATGAACAATAGAAATTTAGGTTTATTAGCTGCTTTTGGAGCAACTTTAATTTATGGTTTTAACCATACAATTGCTAAAAACCTGATGCCAACCTATATTGGTCCTTTTGCTTTTATTCTTCTTAGAGTTTTAGGAGCTGCTATTTTATTTTGGATATTAAGTATTTTTTTTAAAAATGAGAAAATCGACAAAAAAGATTGGCCAAGAATAATTTTATGTTCTTTTCTTGGAATGGTTATAAATATGTTAGCCTTTTTTAAAGGCTTAGAACTCTCCACGCCTATTAATAGTTCTGTGCTTATTACTGTTGTTCCTATTTTTGTTTTTGTTTTTTCTGCAATTATTATAAAAGAGAGGGTAAGCCTTTTAAAGGTTGTTGGAATTTCTGCAGGTTTTTTTGGTGCATTGATTTTGATTTTAAAAAGTCCCTCAACTGGTTACAATGCTCCCGATATTCCAACTGGTAATTTGTTATTCGTTTTAAATTCATCTACCTATGGCCTTTATTTGATTTTTGTTAAACCCCTTGTAGAAAAATACAATATAATCACCTTATTTAGGTGGTTGTTTTTATTTGGGTTTTTAATGAATTTTCCTTTAACTGTTTCCGAGTTCTCAAGTGTTGATTGGTTAAATCTTCCTTTTTATGATGCCATTCTTCCGATGCTGTATGTAGTGGTGGGAACTACTTTTTTTACTTACCTATTTAATGCATATGCTTTAACTCAATTAAAAGCCTCAACTGTTAGCTCATTCATTTACCTTCAACCTATCGTTGGAATTATCTATGCACTAACAACTAAAAACGATTCATTAACTCTAGTTAACGTCATTGGAATGGTTTTGATTTTTGTAGGTGTTTATTTGGTTACAAAAAAAATAGAACAAAAAATTTAATTTTTAAGTTAAATTAAAATCTATTAACTCTCGACAAATAATATATTGATTTTTTTGTTGTAGTAAGTGGGGTGGTGTTCGAGTTGGTATAAAAATTAAACGGCTACTTCAAATAAATAAGAGCGAGTAATAAGAAACATACTGCTCTTATTAATTATCTCCATTTAATCGGAATAGCCGAAAAAATTTTTTGTTCTTAATCTAAACTTTTAGATTAAGAACGATAGTGTGCCGTTAAAATAGAGTTAATCTATTTTTTTAACGTTAATTGCACTCATTCCCTTAGGACCTTCTTCAAGTTCGAATTCAACTTTATCGTTTTCATCAATTCTGTCAATTAGTCCTGACACGTGTACAAAGTGGTCTTTTTCAATACCGTCTTCTTTGATAAAACCATAACCTTTGGATCCGTTAAAGAATTTTACAATTCCATTTTTCATAATATTATATTTATTAAATTTCTGGCGAATGTAGTGTAAATTAAATTATTATATACTTATATAAACAATTTTTATTTCTATTTTTAAAAATGGATTTTGATAAATTAGAGGAACATTGGGAAAATGTTCATTCAAAAAAAAAGGAAAATGAAGTAAGTTGGTATCAAATTCTTCCCCATAAATCTATTGAAATCATAAAATCTTTAAATCTAAATTTAGATTCAAATATAATAGATATTGGAGCAGGAGAAAGTAGATTGGTTGACAATCTTTTAAATATGGGTTTTAAAAATATCGATGTTTTAGATATTTCAAAAAGTGCAATTGATAAAGCAAAAAAAAGATTAGGCCATAAATCTTCTCGAGTAAATTGGATTGTATGTGATGTAAATCACTTTGTTCCGACCAAAAAATATGATTTGTGGCACGATAGAGCTGCATTTCATTTTTTAAAACAATTAGATCAAATAAATAATTATATTTCTTTAACCTCCCATTCAATTTCTGAAAATGGAAACATGATTCTAGCAACATTTTCATCAGACGGACCCCAAAAATGTAGTGGATTGGAGGTAGTTAGGTATAGTAAGGATTCTATAAAAAATGAGTTCGAGGAGCATTTTAAATTAATAAATCATCAAATATCCAACCATACAACCCCATTTAATACAAATCAAGAATTTATTTTTGCATCTTTTGTAAAAAAGTAAAATAATTTTTTAAATTACTTTTCTCCCGAGACGTTTACAAACTTGACCCTTAAATCTGGCTTTGTTTCAAATTCATCCAAGGGAAACATTGGTCTTTTAATTCTTTTATAATCCAACCTTTCTAAATCTTGATCTACACCACCAGGAGTTAAAGCCATTGTCCAACCCTTATTGATTTCATAAAGTTCAGGAACTAAATATCCAATTTTCACAATCAGGATATTAGAATTTCTAGGATTTAAACCTAACTCTGTAAAATCTGATTCGTGGTGATAAGGTTTTCTTTTTTTTGTTACAATAATATTAATACTTCCAACTTTTACAACTACTTCAACTTGAGCATATTTATCTCCATATTTAATAGACTTGATCTCTCCTTTTATTTTAATTGGGGGAGAATACCTATTGTCTATTTGTGCACCAACAAATTCCTCTACTTTTTCACCTATTCCAAGTTTGATGGCTTCTTCTACGAGTTTTGGCCCTGGAATTGAAGCGTATATGACACTGGGTCCATTAGATTTTTTAAATTCCTTTCTTTTTAAAAGTTCATTTAATGTCCAAGTAACATCGCCCGCTCCTCCCGCTGTTGGATTATCTCCCATGTCGCTAATTATATAGGGACTGGTCTTACTCTTGATGGCTAAATCTAAACTTTCTTCTAATGTTGCAACAGGGGCTACAAATTCAAAACTATCTTTAACAGACCAAAAACTTTCAGCAATATATTCAGCTGCCAAGCTAACTGATTTTTTATTGTCTCCCGTTACCAATACAACTCCGTGATTACGTGGTTCATCAGCCCATGGATATCCTAACCAAATGCCAGCATCGATAATTCCTGGACTTTTGGTAATTGGATTTACTTTTGCATACAAACTTTTTCCAGGTTCAATTCTTGTACTAGTTTTTTCACCAGGAAGTAAAATAGGAACTTCAATTCTAGCTTTATATAATGGTTTTCCTTTACCGTTTTCTAATCTTTCTAATAAATTTTCTACAGCTCTTTTTTTAGATTCTATTGCATCTTCGTGAGGAGCCATTCTGTAACAAGTTATTAGATCTGTTTGCTTTGCTAGTTCTAAAGAAACATTTCCATGGAGATCCATGGAGGTAGAAATCAGAGTTTTATATCCAATAACTTTTCGTATCCTTTTAATAAAATCACCCTCTGGATCATCAATACCCTCTACACTCATTGCCCCATGTATATCAAAAAACAATCCGTCTAATGGTAATTTATTTTTAAGCATTACCAAGGTTTTACTTACTAGAGACTCGTAAGCTTCTTTTGTCACAATTCCACCAGGAAGGGCATGTCCTCTTAATGTAGGAACCCAATTAGCTCTATTTCTATTAATGGAATCCTTACTTAAAAATGGATAAAAAGTGAATACATCCTCTCCAACTCTTGCTTTGAAATCTTCTTCGTTGGTTTTTGCAGGAGAAAAAGTACTAGATTCTATTGCTAATCCGGCTATAGCAATTCTTGGTTTTTTATTATTCTCATTACATCCAATTGTGATAATTAAACTGAATATCAATAACATTTTTAATATTGTTTTCATTCTATAATAATTAGATTAATAACATTAAATTTAATTAAAAACTAGTCACCATGAATTTAAAATCAGTTGTTTTTCAAAATTTATTTTTATCTTTTATTATAATTACTTTTTTTTCAAGTTGCCAAAAGATTCCTTTTTCATTTTCAAAGGTTGATATTAACCACGTTTTATTGGATTCTACTTTAAATATTAGGGCACTCGAAATTAATGGTAATAAGGTTTATAATGCTACTTCTAAAGGGGAAATATATTCTTTTGATATTACTAAACCCGATTTAATTAATGTGGAACAGTATAATTCTGAACTGGATTCTGTTTTATATCCAAACTTTAGATCTATGTCTATTGTTAACAGAAATATTTTCACCATTACCATTGGAAACCCCGCTTTGCTTTTTAAAAATGGAAAAGTAGTATACAGAGAAGTCAACAAAAACGTTTTTTATGATTCTATGGATTTTTGGAACGAAAATGAAGGCTTAGTTGTTGGTGATTTTGTTAATGGATGTATTAGTGTTTTAATAACTAGGGACGGAGGAGATACTTGGAAAAAGTTAGATTGTAGTAATTTCGATAATCCATTACCAGAGGAAGGTTTTTTTGCTGCTAGTGACACAAATATATCTATTGTTGATAATAGGGTATGGGTTGCTAGTGGAGGAATAAATAGTAGAATATATTACTCAGATGATAAAGGGAAAAATTGGGAAATAATAAATACACCCATAATTCAAGGAGAGGCAACCAAGGGAATTTTTAGTATTGATTTTTATGATAAAAATAATGGTTTTGCAATAGGAGGGGACTATACTAAACCTTTAGAAAATATATCAAATAAGATTAGTACTAGTAATGGCGGAAAAACGTGGAAAACTATTGCTGAAAAACAAGATCCAGGTTATAGAAGTTGTGTGCAGTATTTCCCTAATAGTAATGGTAAATCCTTAGTTGCAGTTGGTTTTAATGGTATTGATATTTCAAATGATGGAGGGCATTCTTGGAGTCATATAAGTGACCAGGGATACTATACTTTAAGGTTTTTAGATGATTGTAGCGCTTATGCAGCTGGAAATGGAAAAATATCAAAACTCCATTTTAAATAAGATTATCTAAAGAATATTTATAATTAAATATTTTTTTATTCATCTATTTATTGTGAATTAGAAAAAGGAAAATCTTCTGAACTATTAGTAGATTTTCATGATAACTTTTTGAATTTATCTCTTAAAGATTAGTTGAAAAATCATTTCTCTATTTAACCATATAACAAAACCCCTGCTAAAAGGGGTTTTATTAAATAAGTATATGTTAAAGTTATAAAACTTTAATCATTAATCTATTTGCATCATTTTTACTTGTGCAGGAATTAATGCTATTTCAGTTTGCATTTTTAAAGGATCAAAATTATGCCATTCTTGAATAATTTTACCGTCTTCCCCCCAAGCAAAAGAAATGTGAGCAGGAACTTCTACCGTTAATCCACTTGCTTTTCCTGTACCCGACCAAGTAAACCAGGTTTGAGTAATGGTCGTTGCTGGATTATTTTCTCCAATTGCAGGGAAATCTATAGTTTGAACCCAATTGTCCATTTCAAGTTCCTTATCACCAAAGCTCATAGATATATTATCAAAAGCAGTGTGTTGCGCTTTTATTACAGCAACAATATCATCCACTCCTTTAGCCTCGGTTTCGTTCATGTAAATTTGTAAGTCTGTTGACCAAAGTTCTTTTAAACCGTCTGTATTGTTGTTTAAATAGTTCTGGTAATGAGCTCTAATAGCATTTGATTTATCATCGTCAAAAGTGACAATGACAGCATCAGCGTTGTTAGCACACCCAGTTAAAGTTATTGTTAATAGTAATAGTATTATTTTTTTCATTAGTTTTTATTTATTTAGTTAATTCTCTTTTTGAAGAGGTCCAGTCTACTAATTTACCATCAATAAATTGATACCATTCATCATATACAGCAGTTGATCCAGTAAATCTGGCGCAAACCCACTCGCCTTGAGTATTGGTTACTTCAGGATCTTCAGACGCACTAGGTTTAGCAGCAAATGCAAAATTAGTAGTCCATCCCCAATCTTCTTCATTAACTAAAGACTCCTGGTATTCATTTTCAATATAAGCTACAAATTCTTCTGCATTATTTGTTACGGTTCCATCCGCATGTCTGAATATTCCGTTTTCAGAAATATGCGCTGTCATTGTTTCATAATCTCTCGCTAACCAAGCGGCATCGAATTTTTTAAATACATCTATAGTAGCTTCGCTTCCCAACATGACGGTTTGATTAGTTCCGTCGATGAATCCATTTGTAGGTACGTCACAAGGTTCAGTGTTTTCACATGAAACTAGAAGCCCAATCAAACTAAATAATAATATAAATTTTTTCATAATAATTTTTTAAAATATTTTAATTTACAATGTAATGAATTAAGTAATAAAAAAAGTCTTAATTCGGATGATTAATTAATTACAAAGTAAATTTTATTTTATTGTTCATGTGTTTTTGGGAGAGTTTATTAATTGCATTTTTAGTTAATTGTAGTATTCTAGGAAACCCACCACAAGTTTGATTAAATCTAATTAAAATTATTATTTTTGGAGGAAGTTAACTGTATAGTTCCTTGTATAACTAAGTTGGTGATTGTTGGCTTTATTTCATTTTTAATGGTTTCATTAATTTTTAAATGCAATTTAATAACTTTAATAAAGTATTCCTTTTTTACAATAAATGAAAAAATATATATTTTTATTTTCCTTTTTATTTCTGCTTAGTTGTGAGGACGAAAATGAGGGGCCTTTTTCTGGGGATAAATATGATGTGTTAATTGATAAAGGTATTTATAAGGTTTCTTATAATGAATCTTATGAACAGCCAAATTGGGTAGAGTATACGGTTTCTAATAGACCTAAAAATGTAGATAGAGGAAGCAAAGATTTTTATCTGGAACCTGGTGTAACAACTTCTAACGATGCTGATTATTATAAAAATGAATGGGACAAAGGTCATCTTGCTCCAGCCGCTACTTTTAGTGATTCTGAAGAGAATTTAAACAAGACATTTTCTTTTATTAATTGTGCTATGCAAATTGATAATTTAAACAGAGGAGAGTGGGCACAATTAGAACAACAAGTTAGAGACTGGTCAGTAAGTGGAAATATAAAAGTTAAAATTGAACTCGTATTTGCTGCGAATCACGAAATCAGAACTACTGGTGTACATATTCCGACTGGATTTTGGAAAAACTTAACATTTTCAAACGGAGATCAGATCTGTTATTATTTTCCAAATTCCTCAACAAATAAAAACTGGGATAAATACAAAACTGCTTGTAATTAGTTATTCATTTTTTTCAATATCAGTTAACTTAAAATAACTAATATTAAATTTATTATTAATTATCTCTCCTTGAACTTTAGCATTTAAAATTGCATTGCAAAAACCAGTTTTGGAATGTGCATCTCCATGATCATCAATTCCCGTACCAATCACGTAATATTTTTTACCGTTTGTTTTAACAGCTAATTCACATTCTTTACCTTCCATATCAAACATGCATATTCCACAAGAGGCTTCAACCTTGAGTAAAGGTAAATCGGATGAAAGTGTTAAATCTTTTTCTTGTCCAAATGAAAGAATTGAAACTAACAAAAAGAATAGAATTTTTTTCATGGTAATTATAATTTATTTAAAATTAATGAATAAAAACATAGTCTATTCTGTTTTTAGTAGTTTTACACCAATGAAAACAAAAAAAGAAATTGTTAAAGATTGGATAACAAGATATACAGGAGTAGAGATTGAATCTTTTGGTGAGTTTATCCTTTTAACAAATTTTCAAAAATATGTAGAAGAATTTGCGAATCATAATGGGGTAGAGGTTTCTGGAAAAGAAAAAAATATGCCTTCTGCTACTTTTGAAAACATCACTATAATTAATTTTGGAATGGGTAGTCCAAATGCCGCTACAGTAATGGATTTATTATTTTCTATAAAACCTAAAGCAGTTCTGTTTTTAGGTAAATGTGGAGGTTTAAAAAAAAGAATTAATATTGGAGATTTTGTCCTTCCAATTGGAGCTATAAGAGGTGAGGGTACATCTAATGATTACTTTCCAATTGAAGTTCCAGCAATGCCTTCCTTTTCACTTCAAAGAGCTATTTCGTCTGCTTTAAAATATCAAAAAATTGATTATTGGACAGGAACGGTTTTTACAACAAACAGAAGAGTATGGGAATTTGATAATAAATTTAAAAATTATTTAAAAAAAGTGAGAGCTTATTCTATTGATATGGAAACAGCTACTTTGTTTACTGTTGGTTTTCACAATAGAATACCTATAGGAGCTTTATTGTTAGTTACAGATCAACCAATGATTCCAGATGGGGTAAAAACGCATGTGAAAGATGATGTGAATTCTAATTTATTTGATAAAAAGCATTTATTAATAGGTATTGAATCTTTAAAACAAATAATTAATAACGAGGACACGGTAAGACATCTTAAATTTTAGATTTTGTAAAGAAATTAGTTTTTTCTTTTCCAAACTTCTGTTACCTCCCAGCTTTCTGATTGATCATCATTATACTCTGTATGAACTATTGTGAAATAAGTGTAGTCACCAGTATATTCAAGTTTCCAAGGTGGGGCATTATTTAATTCAGCTTGTTTGTCTGCCACTCTAACTTTATTATCGTCACCAGTATACTGCCAATATCCAGAATCCTCGTCGGTTTGCATTTGATCTCCGTTGGTAAAGCATATATATCCTCTGTAAGTATATGTTCCATATGTATTGTCATCACCTTTAATTTCTAGTTCATCTGGGTAATTTTCACATTCTTTTTCGCCATCATTCCATCTTGTAATTCCATTTTCACTAGTCCAACTATCTAAATACCATTTTCCAATTAACGGACAATCAGGCCAAGTTCCCCACTTTGGTTTATTTTCTGAACCACAGGATGTTCCACTAACAAAATCTGTAGGCTCAGTTGTCAAATTAGTTACGCACCACTTGGACAGGTCCTGATTGAAATTTGTTGCAGATTTAAACATTTTATCCATGTTGGTTACTTTATTAGTATCCCATTTTGAAATATCTTTATTAAATATAGTAGCACCTTCAAACATTTCCTCCATAGTGGTCACACTACTTACATCCCATGAAGATATATTAGTATTAAAAGTAGTTTTACCTTTAAATAACCCTTTCATATCAGTAACTAGAGTAGTAACAGCTTTAGTAAGATCTTTCTCAGCGCTAATCCAGCTTTTAAGCATTGTATTGTCTACAACTGTGTAGGTAATTCCATTAATTTCATAACTAGTTCCAGCGCTTGTTCCCGCCTTAGCCTTTAAAGTAATTCCATCGTTATCTAATACTATAGGGGCTAGATTTCTATAGACTGCAATTACCGCTGTTTTTGATTTTAATGTTATTTGTTTTGGATTGTCTGTTCCACTTAATGCTCCTGCCCATTTTACAAATTCCCAACCAGAATTTGCGCTTGCAGTAAGTTCTAAAATAGATCCCTCAGTATATTCTGCAGAACCTACTTTTATCACTTTTTTAGAAACAGCTCCTAATCCATCATTTATGATAGTAAATTCAAACTTTTTTTCTTGTGTAAAGGTTGCGGTAACACTCTTAGATTTATCTAAAGTAATTTCCTGTGGGTTAGTTGTTCCAGTTAAAGAACCTGACCACTCTTTAAATATCCATCCAGATTTTGGAGTTGCAGTAAGTTCAACAATTGTTCCACTAGTGTAACTAGTAACCCCACCAGCTTTAATTACTTTTTGAGCAACATCTCCCTGACCAACAATATTTACAGTTAAATCATACTTTGGTATTTCTGTAAAAGTTGCAGTTACAGTTTTGGCTTTATCTATAGTTACTTGTTGAGGGTTAGTAGTTCCTTTTAAAGACCCTGTCCATTCTTTGAATACCCATCCAGATTTTGGTGTTGCAGTAAGTTCAACAACTGTTCCACTAGTATAATTAGTTACTCCTCCCGCTTTAATTACTTTTTGACCAACAGTTCCTTGTCCAACGATATTTACTGTTAATCCAAATTGTTTCTTTTTAAATTTACCAACAACTGTTTTATCTGAATCCATAACAAGGGTTGTAACAGAATCTCCAGTAGCACCCGTCCAACTATCAAAAACATAACCATCAGCTGGATTAGCAATTAAGTTTGCAGTATCTCCTGCGTTATATTCTCTTGTTGATGGCAACACCGTTCCAAATTCAGCTGGTTCAGATGAAGTAGTTAATAAGTATTTTACAGTTTCTTTTTCACAAGAAACAATGATTAAAATTATAGAAATAAATAGAAGAAATTTTTTTTTCATAATAAATTGATATCATGTAAAGGTATGAAAGATGATGTTGATTAAAAAAAAATCATTTTTTACTGATATTATTTATAATAATTAGATGTACCAAATTTTAAGATATTGTTTATTTTTACAATAACTATTTATTCCTTCAATAATTAATTTTTTATAAAATACCACATGACATTTGACTACAATGAAATTTTAAATAAAATAAACTTAGTTGATCCGGTAAAATATTCAAGAAATAGAAATTTTATTGACGGTTCGGTAAGTATGCTGTCTCCATATATTTCAAGAGGAGTAATTTCTACTAAAATAGTTTTTAAAACTTTAATTAATAAAGGTTTTGATTTTATGGAAATTGAGAAATTCATCCAAGAACTATGTTGGAGAGATTATTGGCAATTGATTTGGATTGAAAAAAATAAATTAATTAATAAGGACTTAAAAAGGGCTCAAGAGGGAGTTGTTAATACTGAATTGTCAATGTCAATTAATGATGCTAAAACTGGAATTGATGCAATTGACAAAAGCATTAAAGACCTTTATGAAAACGGTTACATGCATAATCATCTTAGAATGTATGTCGCATCTTTAGCATGTAATATTGCAAAAAGTCATTGGAATATGCCAGCCAAGTGGATGTATTACTATTTGCTAGATGCTGATTGGGGAAGTAACGCATTAAGTTGGCAATGGGTTTGTGGTTCTAACAGCAATAAGAAGTATTTTGCCAATCAAGAAAATATTAATAAATATTGTTATACAAATCAAAAAAATACATTCTTAGATACAGATTATTCAAACTTTAATTCTCTAGACACTCCAAATGAATTATTAAAAACTGTAGACCTAAAATTGAAAACTATTCTACCTGAGAATGGTTCTTTAAATCTGAAAAATGAACTTCCTACACTTATATATAATTTTTACAATTTAGATCCTCAGTGGAGAAAAAATGAAAATGTAAATAGGGTATTGTTATTAGAACCAGAAATTTTTAATTCTTATCCAATTTCAAAAAAATCTATGGACTTTATGTTGGGGCTTTCAAAAAATATTAAAGGAATTCAAGTTTATGTAGGATCTTTTGATGATTTAGTGAACCAAAACAATCTATCTTCTATGGTTTTTAAAGAACACCCTTTAAACATACATTACAAAGGGGCTATGGATGAAAGAGACTGGATGTTTAGTCACAAGACTAATTTAAATTCTTTTTTTAGTTACTGGAAAAAATGCAAAAAAAGTTATTTCAGATAACTTCGTTCTTTCTAATCTAATTTAAAATCTGATTTAATTAAGACAACAGTATGCATTAAAGTTGTCGCAAGTTTTCCTTCTGGATTATAAAGTTCACCCTTAATTGTTGCTATATTTTTACCTTTTTTTATAATTTCTGCTGTAGCAATTACTTCACCCAAAAATAGAGGTCTGTGATGTATACTATGTAGATTAGTTGAGCTTGGGTACATAGTTCCACCAGATTCATAAATAAGGAGTAAGCTTGTAATATCATCTAACATCGATGTCATCATTCCTCCTTGAACACTTTGATTAGGGTTTAATGTTTCTTTGGAAAACAAACCCTTTAATTTTAAATAACCTTTTTTATATTCGATAAACTGAAAATTAAATATTTTTCCAGTTCCTCCATTAGTTTTATGAAAATCAATAAATTTATTAAAATCTGTGTTCATGTTTTTTAATTATAAAAAAAACTCCTAACAAAATTAGGAGTTTTTAAAGTTTAATTGAAAAGTCTAATTTTTATTTAATTTACATTTGTTGCTACAATAAATCACATTTTCCCAATCTCTTTCCCATTTTTTTCTCCAATTAAAGGGTCTTAAACAAACTGGGCAAGTTTTTGAAGGAAGGTGAGCTTTTTTCAATCAAATGAGGTTCTTTTAATTAGACATTTCAGCGTTGTAAGCTGTAGGATCAAAAGCGTTGTAAACTTCCACAACTTTATCATTTTCCCACTTGAACCAACAGTACCCTTTAAGAGTTAATTCATTGCCAGTCTTTTTAGACGTAGCAGTCCATGTGTACCAATAATTAGTAAATACATTGCCATCATTATAATACATTGTTGATACATCAAAATCTGAATGCTTGATGTTATCAAAAAAGTCATGTCCAGCAGAAAAGCCAGCATTAACTTCTTCGAAAGTCAATTTTGTGTCATTTACATTAAAAACAGCATCTTCTGTAAATATGGATTTAACAGTTGCAATGTTATTGTCTTCATATGCTTTGGTGAATTGTAACATAGCATCTGATTTAGAATCGTTACCAACCATAAAGCCAGACATAGGATCGTCGTTAGTACTTGTTTTTTCTTTACTTTCTGTATTACACGATACCAATAAGACAGATGTAAATAAGATTAAAATTAATTTTTTCATTTTAATAAAAATTTTAAAGTTTTAACAAATATAAGTAAACATCCATATTAGTATTTAATAATTAATTTTGTTTTTCTCTATATTAGTAATTCACATACGAGTTAATTCATATCAATGAAGAATAATTTAAGATATATTATTGAGGGACTGGTAATCATTTTTAGTATTTTTCTGTCTTTTTATTTTGAAGATGTCAGGAAAGACAAGGAAGATTTTAATACTAAAAACGAATTGGTTGAAGACCTTATAACAAGTTTAGAGGATGATTTAAGTCAGATAGAGAATCTAATTAATATTCTTCAAGATTCTGAAAAAAATATTATGGAGATCTTAAACGATATAGATTCAAATCATAATAATTTATCAGATATAGAAGCAATTAAAACTTTACTTCAAATTGAAGTTGGTTTCTCCTTTTTTCCAAAAGATGGAATTTTTGAGCAGCTTATTTCAACAGGAACATTTGAATTAATTAATAATAATGAGTTAAAAAGAGTTTTGCTTGAAATGTTTAATCATCAAAAGGAAAGAAACTATGCTACGTCAAACGAAATTGATTCCTTTAACAAAGAGTTTAGATTAAAATTTCTCAAAAATTTTAGAGTGAGATTCAATTACAATTCATATGATGGAGAATTTTATGGTTCACGTTCATTAAATAATTTCGTTTTCAATAAGCAGTTTTATCTGTCAAATGATTTTTATGGAGAAATGTCTTTAGCTCAAAACTATGCCAACATGTATATGAGGCTCCTTAAGGACATTCAAAAATCATACGAATCTGCAAATTCTCTATCAATTGAGGAAATAAAAAAACAAGAATAATTTTATCACCACATTTTTATTAAAATTAAATAAGTCATGAAAGAAAAATTTTTGTTTATAGTTTACCTATTAGCTCCTTTTTTTTTAATATCTCAAAATAATTTTAATCCATTACTAATTAAATCATGGCCTAACTCTAAATCTTCTATTTCTATTGGTTCCCCAACTGGGTTAGGAATTGACTCAAAAAATAATTTAGTTATATTTCATCGATCTGGAAGAGAATGGACAAATCCTTTGCCCATAGATAAAATAAAAGCGAACGTTATCTCTCATTTAAACATTAAATCAGAGCAAGTAATCAACTCCTGGGGCAGTAATATGTTTGTTATGCCTCATGGGTTAGAAATTGATAAAAACGATAACATTTGGGTCACAGATGTTGCTTTACATCAGGTGTTTAAATTTAATTTGAAAGGAGAATTGTTGTTAACCTTGGGTAAACCTTATGAACCTGGAAATGATTCGAATCACTTTAATATGCCAACTGATGTTACTGTTTTAAATGATGGTTCGTTTTATGTAAGTGATGGATATGGAAACAGCAGAATAATTAAATTTTCAAAAAAAGGAAAATATCTTTTTCAAATTGAAGGTTTTGGAAACGGAAAAAATGAATTTAATATTCCACATGGTATAGACAATGACAACCTAAATAATATTTTTGTTGCTGACAGAGAAAATAATAGAATTAAAAAGTTTGATAATAATGGTAATCTATTGAAAATATGGCAGAATAACGTGTCCCAACAGTTGTATTCGGTTAAATTTGATAATAAAAATAATCTTGTTTATGCTATTGATTATTACATTAAGGGTGAGTCTAAAATAATGGGATCTAATATTTTTATATTAGATAAAGATCTAAATCTAATAAATAAGTTTGGCAGAAGTGGCAACTATGAAGGTCTAATTTCTAGATATCATGATATTGAAATTGATCAAGTTGGAAACTTATATACAGCTGATATTTTAAATAATGTAGTTCAGTACTTTAAACTTTAATGTTTAATAATGTGCTTTTTTAAACTATTAAACTTTATTGAAGCTATAAGACCTAAAATTGAAAATACAACTAAAATTGTAAAAACATATTGGTGTCCAGTTATTCCAGGGTATTGATCTAAAAAATAACCAATAACAGGGGTGGCAAATATATCCGGTGTGTATCCAACAACAGAAATTAAGCCTACAGCAGTTCCTGTTAACGCTAGAGGAATTCTACCTTCCTGCATAATAGAAAAATACAAAGCTCGAATGGCATAGGTTCCAGTTGCAACGATAACTAGTGAAAAGTAAAAAACAAAGTTCATATTTAATTGTACAACCCCAAAAGCGAAGATTGTTGATCCAATTAACATGGTAATAAAACCGACAACAATGAAACGAATATGACTAGTTTTAGATGCTGTCAAGGCAATTAGCACACATACGAGTGGCCTAAGGTATAATTGTAGTGAACCAACATTAGCAGCTTCTATTTGATTGAACTGCATAACTTCGGAAGCGTATAGGGAATAAATATCAGTTACTTTATATCCTATGTAAGCTGAAATTATTATAATCATTATAAGCCATACAGACTGAATTTTTAATACTTTTTTAATATTTGAAAATGAATTTAGAGATTCTGAACCCTCTTCATTAATATCCTGATTTTTTTCCATATAAATAAGAACTAAAAAACCAGTTAAAAACACCATCATTGACGAAAAAAGAATTACATACCTAAAAGCTTCTTTACGTTCACTTAAATTACTAGAGTCTATATCATTTGTTAAAAAAAATGAAAAAATTAAAACACCCAAACTTCCCATAGATGCAGCAACTAAACCTCTTCCTCCGTCAAGAAATGCAAAAGCTTGCCCTTGATTATCAGACCCTCCCCAAACTCTAGTAGCTTTAATCATGGCTCCCCAAAATAAAAATACAGTAGTAAAACCCCAATAACCATATAAAATTTTTAAAATGAAATACGATGGATAAGTAGACAAAACTATTCCACCTAAAGCTGTAAAAAAAAGTGAGTATGCAATTAGTTTTTTAGGTTGAAATCTGTCTGAAATCACTCCTCCATATACATAAGACAATAAAGCTACAGTTCCGTACACTGAAAATAAACTTCCTAGCTCAAGGTTGTTTAAATTGAAGACTTCCAAAAATGTTGGTCTAAATACTCTAGCTAAAACATAGGGAAGTAAAAAAATTAATTCTCCAGAAAGTATTAAAAGAAGAATACTTAAAAAAGAACCCTTTTTAAGTTTAGGATCTTTCAATTTAAATTATAATGATTTCTATAAATGTAACGATTATATAAATACTTAATTTAAATTAAAAAAGAAGAAGATTTATGGCTTGGGTTTTATTAAAATTCCTATGCCATTAGTCGCTAGTCCCATCCATACTAAAAACTCTGCTTCAGAATTATCAAAGCCAATATATAGAACAGACCCTATCACAAGCAAAATAAAACCTATTATATCAAGATAGTTAATAAGAAATTTTTTCATAATTATTTGTAAAACACTAACTCTTTAGCAATTAAGGACCATTTTACTTCTTTAAATTTATTTAAAAATCCCATACCTAATAAAGAAGAGTTTGCAGTTTCAAGAGTCTCTACAAGAGCCACAACATTTTTAACAGTATAACTTCCTATTTTTAGTTCTTTAATTATAATAGCATTGTTTTGCGAGGGAACTCCACTTACGCCAATTGTAGTAATACTTACATTTAAATCAACGTAATCTAACCCGTTTTCTTTTAAATCATTAAAGAGTCTATAACCAAGAGAAAAAACTTCTGCTCCGGTATCGTATATGAATCTCGCAGAATAATTAGAGTCTTTTTTTGTTGGAATATTTAAGCTGACATACATTGTGTTGTCACCCTCTTCAATTTCTAGTGGGATACTAATTGATTCAGAATCTCCTAAAATTTCTTCATTATTATAATAATTACTAGTATTCTTTCTTTGATCAATTATTTCTCCATTTTCATAAAAAGATGACATTATTGAATTATCTATATTAATTGTTTTCTCAATACCATTTTTTAAATCCCCACTTTTATAATGAGTTCCTGATGTTTCTTTTATTGACCCATCACTCCAAGTATATTTAGTAGAATTTATTTTTCCATCAACAAATTTTTGTAACCTCAAATCTCCTCTTTTAAAAACTATTTCAATTTCACCATCAAATAATATATCATTTTTGAAAATTCCTTTATAATTTTGTGTTTGACTATCGGCTAAAATGGTTTTAACTCCTTCTCCATTCAATTTACCTCTTCTCCACATGCCTTTAATTATAAGACTTCCGTCTGTAAGAGCATAAGTTCCATATCCATGAAGTTTACCTTCAACATCTATACAACCTACAAGTTTTACATTTCCAATAGTCGACTCTTCCTTACATCTTTTATCAATATCTTGAGCAATTATAAAATTAAATAGAACTAGAAATAGTGAGGATAAAATTATTTTTTTCATTTTTTAAATATAGTTAATGTCACTTTGAAATAAAAGTAGAGTAGTAGGGTCTTTTTTATTTTTTAAAGACTATTTTTAGTTCTTTCCTCGCTTTGTTTTAATAATTACTACTCCGTTTCCAGCTCTTGATCCATATATTGAGGCTGAAGCATCTTTGAGTACTGATACAGATTGGATATCATTTGGATCTATTTCATCCATTGTAGTTTCAATTCCATCAACAATAATTAATGGGGGAGACCCAAAGTTTCTAATAAATATTGATGAATAATCTCCAAGTTTTTTGTTCGCAAACACTTTAAGACCAGGAATTTGACCACTGAGAGTTTCTGAAGTGTTATGTTTAGGGTTTTTAGTTAATTTTTCTCCTGAAACAGTTCCAATAGCATTGGTTGTATTCTTTTTTTGTTGAGTTCCGTAACCAACATTAACTTCTTGATTCGAATTATTGAAATCACCCACCTTGATAATGGAGCAAGAAATGGTAGATAAAACAAAGAATATTAAAATTATTTTTTTCATTTTTTAAATATAGTTAATGTCACTTTGAAATAAAAGTAGAGTAGTAGGGTCTTTTTTATTTTTAAAGTCTATTTTTAGTTCTTTCCTCGCTTTGTTTTAATAATTACTACTCCGTTTCCAGCTCTTGATCCATATATTGAGGCTGAAGCATCTTTGAGTACTGATACAGATTGGATATCATTTGGATCTATTTCATCCATTGTAGTTTCAATTCCATCAACAATAATTAATGGGGGAGACCCAAAGTTTCTAATAAATATTGATGAATAATCTCCAAGTTTTTTGTTCGCAAACACTTTAAGACCAGGAATTTGACCACTGAGAGTTTCTGAAGTGTTATGTTTAGGGTTTTTAGTTAATTTTTCTCCTGAAACAGTTCCAATAGCATTGGTTGTATTCTTTTTTTGTTGAGTTCCGTAACCAACATTAACTTCTTGATTCGAATTATTGAAATCACCCACCTTGATAGTGGAGCAAGAAATGGTAGATAAAACAAAGAATATTAAGATTATTTTTTTCATTAGCTATTTAAAAAAAATTAATTTCATTGCCGTTACAGCTGCTGCAAATAGAATAATTCTAATTATCCAATCTATCCAATATCTTATCATTTTTTCTTTTCTTTTCATTAATACTAATTTATATAATTATAAGAAATATTTAGTTAACAATTAAAAGCCAAAGCGTTTTCCAAACTAGGTATAATAAATGTCCTAAAATAAGACCAATTGCTAGTGTTTTTTGATTTTCTCGACTTCCTCCAAAAAAACCAAACTTTCTTACAACTAAATAGGATAAAGCAATGCTTATTAAAATCCAAAAGCCAAAAGCAGCGTAGTCAACTATAGTAAATGATTTCATTATCTCTAATATAATAATTATCTTAAAATCTTTATATATACTTTGACAAGTATGTGAAATAATTAAATGAAGTACAAGAAACTGGTTTTAGCAAATAAACCTAAGACCTTATTTACTATAAATTTCTACCATTTTTACAATTCGTTTTGCTGCTAAAACTGCGTTTGAATAATCTTGTGAAAAATTTAGTCTAATACTATCCTGGCACTTAGGATCAAATTCAGAACCTGGAGTAACGATAACATTAGCTTGAATTCGTAACAAACGCACAAAATCATGTAGGCTTACAGTAAGTTCAGGCAATTGAGGAAAAAGATAACTACCTGCTTGAGGAGTTACTGTAAGAAGATTAGCAGATTTGAAAACCTGGATTAATTCATCTCTTATAATTTCATGCTCTTTAATACGTTTTTCCAGCCATTGTGAAGGTTCTTCAAACCAAGTGTTAAGAGCGGCTTGGTTATATCCTGAAGCACGTAAAGAGACAATTGCTTGGAGGCTCTCCATCCTTTCAATTAAAGTCGATGTTCCAAAGGCAACTCCCAATCTAAAACCACTTAGGGACTCAGTTTTTGATGGCCCCATTATAGTAATTAAATTTTTAGGTTTAACCTCACATGCTCGAAGATGAGTGTACTGCTCTTCGCCGTACAACATTCTAGAATATAGTTGATCTACAATTACAGTAACATCATAAGCTTGTGCTAAAACACCAATTTTATTTATTGTAGCTCTTGAATATACAAGACCTGTTGGGTTGTTTGGTGTGGAAAAAACTAAAACTTTGGTTCCGGTCTGAAAGGCCTTTTCAATTTGATTAATATCTGGGCTATTTTTCAATTCAGGATTCTTATAATTTAAAGAAATTGGAACAACTTCACCTCCAAAAAATTTAACAAGTTTTCGATTGGCAAAATAATCTGGTTCAACAACTCCAACTTTTGTTCCACTAGCTACTGTAGCCCCGAGTGCTAAAAATAAAGCACCTTGAGTTCCAGGGGTGATAATTAATTCGCTGTTTGAATCTATTGGACAGTCGGTGAAATTCCCAAGGTGAATAGCTAATTTATTTCTTATATCCGCTGAACCTCGATACTCAGTATATGCTTGAGAAGCTCCATTATTAAAACCTTCATTCCAAGTCAAGTCAGAATTAGGAGTTGGAGGAAAAGCATCCACATCTCCATGAGAGAAATCTACAGAAACTCCTTGAAGTTTCTCACCTTGCATAATATCATTAAGATTTCCAATTTGTTGTCTTATTTCCTGCCCTGGAGCATTATTCGCTTCTATAGCCTTGAACTTTTCTTCAAGTGTATTCATATTGTAAATCTTAGATTAGTCAACTCTAAATTTATATTAATTATTTTTTTTACTGCCTATACAATTGCATTTTGGAACATTAAAGAAAAAGATATTCTTTAGATTTAGTTTTTGTTCTTCATTTTTTCTTCTTCATCCTGAATCTCTCTTGCTTTAGAAAGGGATGTTGCTACCAAACCTGCTGGAACTGTAACTACACCTACTCCTATGATTAAAACAAAAAAAGTAAATATTTTCCCCCCAAGGGTTATTGGATAAACATCTCCGTATCCAACGGTGGTTAATGTAACTATTGACCACCAAGAACTATGAAATATAGATTTAAAAACTTCTGGTTGTGCTTGATTTTCAAAAAAATAAATTCCAGCAGAAACAATAAAAAGGAGAATTAGTATAACTACCAAAAAAAGGGTTAGCTCCTCCTTAACTATTCGATAAGCAATTTGAAATCTATTTAAAGCTTTATTGTATTTAATTAATTTAAATGCTCTAAAAACTCTAAAAACTCTGAAGGCTCTTAGGAACCTTAAATCAATAGAGGATAGGTAATATGGGATAATTGCTAAAAAATCAATTATTCCATAAAAACTAAAAATATAATTAAAAGGTTTATTAGAAATTAATATTCTTAAGAAATATTCAATTGAAAAAACCGTTATACAGAAAATCTCAAAAACATATAAAAACTCAATTAGTTCGTCGGAATTATTTGGAAGTGTTTCTATTGAAAAAGCGACTAAAGACAGTAAAATTAATAGTTGAATTGTATAATCAAATATTTTACCCTTTTTTGTAGAATTATCTTCAACTACACTTCTGATTTTTGATTTTAAACTCATTCTATTAAAACAATTTCGTAAGATTTTAGTAAATATATAAATCCTAGTATTATTGATGTATTAAAATTCATAATTATATTATACTTTTAGCATCAATACAATTTAATAAAAAATTAATTACTGTTATAACTTAAATGAAATCAAGACCTAAGACTTTAAAAATACATACAAATGATAATATCATAGTTGCTTTGGTTGATTTAAAAAAAGGTGAAAAAATACTCATTGATAATAAGCCCATAAAATTAAGTTATAACATTAAAGCTAAACATAAGTTTAGTGTAAGTGATTTAAATACACGAGATAAAATTTATATGTATGGTGTAGTTGTAGGTATTGCTAAAAAACAAATTTTAGAAGGTGAGCCTATTACAACGCAAAATATTATTCATGAAACTGAAGAATATTTTGTTCCTAAATCATCAAATCAGTCCAAATGGAAGCCCCCAAATTTGGATGCATTTTCAAACAAGACTTTTTTGGGATATAAAAGACACAACGGAGTTGTGGGAACCGAAAATAATTGGCTTGTAATTCCGCTAGTTTTCTGTCAAAATAGAAATATTGAGGTACTTAAGAATACTATGCTTGAGGAGTTAGGTTATCAGAATGAAAGTAAACAAATATTTAACTTAAAAGAGCTTGTTGATAAATTCAAATCTGGTGCTTCACATGATGAATTAATGAACGTTGAAGTAATTGCCAATAATAAAAATAAAAAGAACCCCCTTTTTCCTAATGTAGACGGAATTTATTTTTTAACTCATGAGGGAGGATGTGGAGGGTCGACAGACGATTCTAAAACTCTATGTAATTTACTAGCTGGTTATATTAATAATCCTAATGTTGCTGGAGCAACAATACTTAGTTTAGGTTGTCAACATGCTCAAATTAGTTTACTACAAAGGTCCTTAAAACGAATTGCTCCTAAATCAAATAAACCAGTGTTCTTTTTGGAACAACAACAAAGTAGCTCTGAAAATCAATATATCGCCCAAGCAATTAAAGAAACATTTATTGGTCTTATTGAGGCTAATAAAATTTCAAGAACACCTGCTCCTTTAAGTAAGCTAACAATTGGTTTAGAGTGTGGTGGATCAGATGGTTTTTCAGGAATTTCAGCAAACCCAACCTTAGGTTATGTTTCTGATTTAGTAGTAGGTCTTGGAGGTTCTGCTATTCTTTCTGAGTTTCCAGAGCTAAATGGCGTTGAACAAGAACTTATAAATCGATGTGTGGATGTGAAAAAGGCAAATAAGTTTGCTCAAATTATGAAGACCTACAATAAAAAAGCAACAGCATTAGGTGCGGGTTTTTATGCGAATCCTTCCCCTGGGAATATTAAAGACGGACTTATTACGGATGCTATTAAATCAGCAGGAGCAGCAAAAAAAGGAGGAACATCACCTATTGTTGATGTATTGGATTATACGGAACAGGTAGTTTTGCCAGGTTTAAACTTGTTATGCACGCCAGGAAATGATGTTGAGTCAACAACTGGTTTAGCTGGATCAGGTGCTAATATTATTTTATTTACAACGGGACTTGGTACTCCAACTGGAAATCCAGCTGTCCCAGTCATAAAAGTATCTTCCAATACTTTTTTATATAATAAAATGGGTGATATCATTGATTTTAACACAGGTGAAATTATTGATGGAGATCAAACAATTGATAGTTGTGGAGAAAAACTTTTATCTTACATAATAAGTGTAGCCAGTGGAGACAATCAGGTAAATTCCCGAAGATTGGGACAGGACGATTTTATCCCATGGAAAAGAGGATTGTCATTATAAAAATAAAAAAATGGAAACTAAATTTTCGTTAAAAAATAAAGGGGTAATTATAACTGGGGGAGCAAGTGGAATAGGTAAGTCAATAGTTACCACATTTGCAAAACAGGGTGCTGAGGTTCATGTACTAGATTTTAATTTAAATGATTTGAACGGACTCACTGAGGATTGCTCCAATGAAGGTTTTAAAATTTTTGCTCATCACTGTGATGTTTCTAACAGTCAAAAAGTTACTGAACTAATAAGTCAAATTAACACTAATTCATCCATTGATGTTTTAGTGAATAATGCTGGCGTGGCACATGTTGGAAATATTGAAAACTGTGATGAAAATGATTTAGATAGATTATATAACATCAACATAAAAGGTGTTTTTAATTGTTCAAAGGCATGTATTCCATTGATGAAAAATAAGGGGGGAGGAGTGATTTTAAATATTGCTTCAATTGCTTCAACTGTAGGTATTTCCGATCGATTTGCTTACTCAATGAGCAAAGGAGCAGTGTTGACAATGACATACTCAATTGCTAAAGACTATATTAATGATAACATACGTTGTAATTGTATTTCTCCCGCACGTGTACACACACCCTTTGTAGATAATTTTATTAAAAAAAATTATCCTGGAAAAGAAAAAGAAATGTTTGAAAAGCTTTCCAAATCACAGCCTATTGGTCGTATGGGTAATCCTCAAGAAATAGCTGATTTGGCCTTGTTTTTATGTGCTGATGAAGCAAGTTTTATCACAGGGTCAAATTATGGAATTGATGGAGGCTATGTAACACTTAACTCAAAATAATAAATTATGAAGCTTATTAGATTTGGAGAAATCAACAAAGAAAAACCCGGCGTATTGTTGCCTGACGGTACAAAAATAGACGTGTCTAGATTTGTAAATGATTATGATGAACATTTTTTTGGTAATCAAGGAATAGAAAAATTAAATAATTGGTTAGAAAAAAATCAGGACTCATGCCCAGTATTGGACAATGATATTCGTTTAGGTTCTCCTTTATTTCGTCCCTCAAAAATTGTTTGTGTTGGTTTAAATTATGCCAAGCATGCACAGGAAAGTGGGATGGATGTTCCTGAGGAACCAGTTCTTTTTTTTAAAGCTAGTTCTGCTATCATTGGACCCTATGATTCAATTACTATCCCCAAGGGAAGCGAGAAATCAGACTGGGAAGTTGAGTTAGCTGTAGTTATTGGAAATAAAGCATCTTATGTGAGTGAAAAAGACGCTTTAAGTCACATAGCAGGTTATGTTTTACATAATGATGTAAGCGAACGCTCTTATCAATTGGAACGTTCGGGACAATGGGTAAAAGGAAAAAGTTGTGATACTTTCGCACCAATCGGACCTTTTATTGCAACTCCCGACGAAATCGGAGATCCAAACAATTTAAATCTTTGGTTAAAATTAAATGGAGAAGAAATGCAAAACAGTAATACCTCGGATTTTATATTTAACATTCAACAGGTTGTTAGTTACATAAGTCAATTTATGACTTTACTCCCTGGAGATGTTATCTCCACTGGAACTCCTTTTGGAGTAGGTTTAGGATTAAATCCTCCTCGCTATTTGAAAGATGGTGATGTAATAGAGCTAGGAATTGATGGTTTAGGGATTTCAAAACAAACATGTAAGGCTTATAAATGATTATAGATAGTCATCAACATTTTTGGAATTATGATCCAATTAAAGATGCTTGGATAGATTCCTCTATGGAAGTAATTAAAAGAGATTTTCTCCCCAAAAATTTAAAACCCTTATTAGACGAAAATGGAATAGATGGTTGCATTTCCGTTCAAGCAGATCAATCTGAAAATGAAACAGATTTTTTATTAAGTTGTGCCCAAAAAAATAAATTTATTAAGGGAGTTGTTGGATGGCTTGATTTGACTTCAAAAAATTTAGAGAGTCGACTGAATCATTATGTTAAAAATCCTTTTTTTAAAGGGTTAAGACATATTGTTCAAGCAGAAAAAGATGACTATTTACTTCGCAGTGACGTTCAAAATGGAATAAGTAAACTTGCTAAGCATAACCTTACGTATGATATTCTTGTTTTTCCAAGTCAACTCACAGCAGCCATCACACTTGTTAAAAAATTTCCAAACCAACAATTTATTTTAGATCATATTTCTAAGCCTAATATCTCGGATTCAATGGATGAGTTATGGAAATCAAATATTGTTGAACTGGCTAAAAATCAAAACGTATGTTGTAAACTTTCAGGTTTAGTTACAGAAACTAAAAACTACATTTTCAGTGATAATGATTTTAAACCTTACATAGATGTAATTTTTAAATCTTTTGGTCCTAATAGAATTCTATTTGGTTCGGACTGGCCAGTCTGTTTACTTGCGGCAAACTATAAAAAAGTATTTGATTTAATTTTTGATTATCTTGATAATCATTCAATTGAAACAAAAGCTAAAGTTTTTGGTCAAAATGCCATAAAAATTTATAATCTGTAATATGAATTTAGATATAAAAGATAAAATAATTATAGTGACCGGCGGATCAAAGGGAATAGGGGGAGGTATTGTCTCTTTATTAGCTAAAGAAGGTGCAGTTCCTATTATTATTGGAAGAAACAAAAAGGATATCTTAAGTGCTTTTAAAAAATTGCAAGAAAACGGATATAAAGCTGGCTATGCATTTGCTGAACTAACCAAACCAGAAGAATGCAAAAAAGCGGTTAGTCATGTGTTAGACCAATTTGGACGTATAGATGGACTTGTAAATAACGCAGGTGTTAATGATGGGGTAGGATTAGAGCATGGAAACTACGAAGATTTTATGGAATCTATAAAACGTAATCTAGCTCACTATTATGCCATGGCACAATTGGTTCTTCCAGAATTAAAGAAAAATAAAGGTTCGATAGTAAATATTGGATCAAAAACTTCGGTTACTGGACAGGGTGGAACCTCTGGGTATGCAGCAGCTAATGGGGGTCGCAACGCTCTTACAAGAGAATGGGCTGTAGAATTATTACCTTACGGTATTCGAGTAAACTGTGTTATTGTAGCGGAGTGTTTTACACCACTTTACAATAAATGGATACAGAACTTTGAAAATCCGAATGAAAAACTGTCATCAATCACAGAAAAAATTCCTTTAGAAAACCGCATGACAACCACTGATGAAATTGCCAATACAGTTGTTTTTTTACTTTCAAAACGATCGAGTCACACAACAGGTCAATTAATTTATGTCGATGGTGGATATACTCACCTCGACAGAGCAATAAATAAAGAATTGTAATAAAATGTCTGGAATTAAGCTTAAAAAATATTGCTTGGCTTTAGATCTTAAAGATGATCCAAAAATAATTGAAAGCTATAAAAGCTATCACCAAAATGTTTGGCCTGAAATAAATAAAAGTATTAAGGATTCTGGAATTAAAGAAGTAGAAATATACTTAACTGGAAACAGACTTTTTATGATTATTGAAGCTGATGATTCATTTTCTTTTGATAAAAAAGCAATAATGGATGCTGAAAATAGTAAAGTTCAACAGTGGGAGAAATTGATGTGGACGTTTCAAAAAGGATTGCCTAATACCAAAAAAGGTACAAAATGGGTATTAATGGATAGAATATATAATCTAAATAAATAATAGCAATGAACTCAGAAATAAATTATAAATATCCCTCAGTTCCTGATTTAAGAGAACGAGCAAAAAGTAAGATTCCAAAATTTGCTTTTGAATATTTGGATGGAGGATGTAATGATGATGTTAATTTAAAAAAGAATACACAACGAATTAGAGATATCGAATTAAAACCTAAATATTTAGTTGATTATAAACCTCCAAGCTTAAAAACTGAACTTTTTGGACATGTATATGATGCTCCTTTTGGCATTTCACCTGTTGGTCTGCAAGGTTTAATGTGGCCTAAATCTCCTGAAATACTAGCTAAAGCAGCTTTTGAACATAATATTCCATTTGTTTTAAGTACAGTAACAACTGCTAGTATTGAAAAAATTTCTGAAATTACTGAAGGTAATGCATGGTTCCAGCTGTATCATCCAGCAGAAGATAGTGTTACTAAAGATATTTTAAAACGTGCTGATACAGCAGGTTGCCCCGTATTAATTATTTTGGCTGATGTACCATCATTTGGTTATCGACCTAGGGATATACGTAATGGATTATCTATGCCTCCAAAAATGACTCTTACCAATATTATAAATGCAATGAAAAGACCTCACTGGTCATTACAAACGTTAATAAATGGACAACCTGGTTTCGAGATATTAAAACCATATATGCCAAAAAATTTAAATTTAAGTCAATTAGCAAAATTTATGGATGCTACTTTCTCTGGTCGTTTGAATGAAGAGAAAATAAAGCGAATAAGAGATTTATGGAAAGGTAAGCTCGTAATAAAAGGAGCAGAATCAGTTCATGATGTTGAAATGGCTTGTAAATTAGGAGTAGATGGTGTTATTATTTCTAATCATGGAGGAAGACAAGTTGATGTTGGTCAAGCTACTATTGATTCATTAAAAACTATCCAACCACTTTACAAAGATAAGATTACTGTTATGATGGATAGTGGAATTAGAGGAGGTGCGGATGTAGCACGTGTCATGGCAAGTGGAGCTGATTTTAGTTTTATGGGACGTACTTTTATGTATGGAGTTTCTGCACTAGGAAATAAAGGAGGGGATCACACTATAGCCATGTTGAAAAAACAATTGACTCAGGTTATGGAGCAATTAAGCTGTGCAAAAATTAACGACTTAACCAAAAAATTAGTTGTTAAATAATAAAATTTGATATTGTTAAAATGAATACACCAAATACCATTCCCGTTGTTCCAAAAAAATTAATTATTCCTTTTATATTACTTACTTCACTTTTTGCTCTTTGGGGATTTGCAAATGCAGTTACGGATCCTATGGTTCAAGCATTTAAAAAAGTATTAGAGTTATCTAATTCTCAGGCAGCTTGGGTACAAATGGCTTTTTATGGAGGTTATTTTTGTATGGCACTTCCAGCGGCATTATTCATGCGAAAATATTCTTATAAAGTTGGTATTTTAATTGGTTTAGGATTATATGCAACGGGTGCATTATTGTTTTATCCTGCTGCTATTTCACAAGAGTTTTGGTTTTTTTGTATTGCTTTATATGTTTTAACCTTTGGATTGGCTTTTTTAGAAACTGCCGCTAATCCTTATGCACTAGCTATGGGTGCAAAAGAAACTGCCACCCAAAGACTTAATTTAGCCCAAGCATTTAACCCCTTAGGACTAATTTTAGGTCTTTTTGTTGCTCAGCAGTACGTAATGAAAAAACTTCAATCAGATGATATTTCTGATTTTAGTGCCTTAGATGAGGTTTCTAAAACACTTATTAAAACAGCAGACTTGATGGTGATTCGCGATCCTTATGTGATTTTAGGATTAGTTATTATTGGTGTTTTTATATTATTTGTGTTCAGTAAAATGCCAGATTCTAAAGATAAATCCTCAAATATAAATACTGGTATAATTTTTAAGAAACTAGCTAAGAATAGTAGATACAGTCAAGGAGTAATAGCACAAATTTTTTATGTAGGTGCTCAAATAATGTGTTGGACCTATATTTATCAATATGCTGAGGGAATTGGTATTGATAATGTTTCAGCTGGGTATTATCAAATGGCAGCTTTTGTTTTGTTTGTAATTGGAAGAGCCATTGCAACTTTTTTATTTCGTTTTTTTAATCCAGGAAAACTTCTAATGATTTTCGCTTTATTTGCGATAGTTTCATCTTTAGGAGTTATGCTAATTAACAACTATTTAGGTCTGTATTGTTTGGTTGCTGTATCTTTATTTATGTCACTAATGTTTCCTACCATTTATGGAATAGCGCTTGGTAATTTAAGTGAAGAAGAAAGTAAAATTGGTTCTGCTGGTTTAGTTATGGCAATTGTTGGAGGCGCATTGATGCCAAAGCTTCAAGGAATGATAATAGATATTGGTGGATACAATGTAGATGATGTTAGTATATTGGGAATGTCTGAGATGAATTTTTCATTTATTCTGCCACTTATATGTTTTGTTTTTATTGCATTTTACGGAATGAAAAACAATACTACTATTAAAAATTAATAATCACTACCAATCATTTAATAATAAGATTTCAAATTATATTTTAATTTAAGTTGTTTTAATTAGATTTAATATTTTATAGTTTTTCGTTTTCATATTCCTCACTAACAAATGCAATATTTGTTATTTTATTAGATTTATGATTTATCCAGTATCTTTCAAAATTTCTAGACAAAGTAACTTCAGAACCATTGTAAACTTCTTGAGAGAAAAGTGCATCAACATAAGAAGTATTTTCATTAACTTTTACGGCCATAATTGATGTTAAATTTCTATTAATTGAATCATAATTTTCTTTAAAGCCCTCCCATCTCTCAATAGTTGGAGCTACCTTAAATACGTTTCCAGGTTCTCTTCTTGTAACAGAATCGGAGAAGTTTTTAATAATTTCATCAAAATTGCCTTCAGCATAACCCAAAATAACATCTTTAATCATTGATGCGTATTCATTTGAACCTTGCTGAAGTTTATAATTGTTATCACCTCCATTAAAAAGACCACCGTAAGATGGTTTAGGTGATGTCTCACAGCCAATGAAAGCTGTAATTAAAATAAGTAATAGTATTTTTTTCATAATATTTAGTTTTCAAATTTTCCGTTTTTAGCATCATAAATCAATCTAGTTATAACTCTATGTCTGACAGTTCTCAAATCAGAGGCACTTCCGTATTTTTTAGAATTATTTTGTCTTATTTTTTCTGGAATATCAGTCCACCATAATTCATTTGCATCTTGAATACTTGCAAAATTATCAATAGTCATAAAATCCCAAGCACCTTGGGCCCTGGATACAGAACCATTTCTGGTTAGAGCATGCCAACCTTTTAGTTTCGGAGCGTGTTTTTCTAAAGTACCCTTCATGTTTTTTTCAAACTCTATATAATCATTTAGTTTTCCATCTTCTGCTTTTATTAAATTGTAAGTAGCTATATAGTTAACCACTCCTTCTTCTGCATGACTAAATCCAGTCACATATGTTGTGTACGCGGTATATAATTTGTCAAATAAAATATTTCCTTTTGACGAAATCCAGCTACGACTTTCTTTACTTAAATTTGGATAAGTTTCAGTCCAGATATCGGACCATGATATAGACTGATCGATGTTGATCCATAAAACCATGTGAGTAAAACCAGCATTGTATCTTGAGTTTTGATTAACTCTTCTAAATATCCAATTTTCTAATTTTCCATTTTTAACTGCAGTTTCAGCAACTTTCCCTACATAATCAGTCATAAAAGCTTCATATTCTTCTATGTTTTCTTTTTCTACTTTAATAAAATCAAAATGGATTTTTTGACCTTCATCTAACTGCGAGTAAGAAAAAGAAACTGAGAGTATTAATAATAATGTAAATATATTTTTCATAATTTTTTGTTTATAATTAGTTAATCCCATGAGGAATCTATGGCTTCATAAATTGAACTTGACACTGCAGTATTAAACCCACTTAATTCATTTTCAGCAACATATTTTTGAAAATTTTGAAAATTAGGATTTACAGCCATTCCTCCGTTTTCTTTGTAAGACCTTTGGTGTAATATTTGTTCTATAGAATCGAATCCATCAAAGGATATGCCGTTAAATTTAGTTGATTCTTGATCGATGTATGAAGCTGATGTGATAAGGGTTGCAACAGCCCAGTTGGAACCTTTTACATCTTCAAGTTGAGGTTTTACAACTAGCTCTCCCCAAGCTCTGTTGTTTTCAATAAATTTTTGTTTGTCAGGATAGGAAAATTTAAACTTGTTAAAAACCATATAATTGGATGGTTCTGAATCGAGAATACTTCCATTTACCTGCCAAAGTTCATTGTCACTTGATGATTTCCAAGTCCATTTACTAGTATCAGGAGCTTCAAGGCCTAGTTTTTTTGCAATATCAGAGCCCCATATGCTTCCACCTTTTGCATATTGTTCTGGACTACTGTAGTGGTGAAAAAATACAAAAACATTTGATTTAGAAAACGATCTAAACATTGCCCAGCCAGCCCACTTACCGTCTTTAACGGCCTGTACAGCTAGTGGTTTATAATAGTCTTTATTAGCTTGAATAAAAGCGTTGGTATTTCCCTCAATTTCAATAACATGCATTCTAATTAAATAGGGGTCTTGTTCTTGTGCTTTATTATTTAAAAATGGAATAATCAAAACAAGAATTAATAGTATTTTTTTCATAATTTATTTATTTTTATTTTAAATTAATAAAAAATACTTAAATGAATGTTTTAATTAAAAAAAAAAGCAATTTTTTATAATATTAATAACTTATTGAATAAAATTTTAAATTTTTATTAATTAATTGAATTAAAAATTATTTTTTCATAATGTGAGTTTTTAATTAAAAAAAACTTTTTAATAAATGTCTTTACAGATGATTTTTATTATCGTTAAAAAAGAATAAGATTTAATACTTTATAACTTTAAACAAATAGCTTCCATACTATAAAAACAGATATTACTTGAGAAGGGTAGAGTCAATTAAAAATTACTATTGAGATTTTTTGGTTTTTGTTATAACTTAGTGATAGTTAATTAAAAAATTAATATTTACCGTTTTGAGTAAGTCTATGCCTTAGACTCCATATAAACAGAACCTTAATTCATTAATAAATTTACACATGAGAAAAAAAATAATTTTAGGCACACTTCTTACAGGGTTAATTCTTTTGGGAATCTATTTTTATAATTTAGGGCAGAGACCAGATAGAGAATATCCGTCGTTTACACTTCATCCTGAAAAAAAAGCCGCAACAGTTCATGACAGTATCCCTTTACAGGATGTTGTGCTAGCAGGTAATAATTGGGACGGGGTCATTACCATTTTTGACCCAAATACTTTTAAAATCATAAAAAAAGTAAGTGCCATGCCCGACGAGAGGAAAGATTTGAAGAAATCTATTCAGGCCTAAGAAGTCTTGCTTCAGGTTTTATCAGGGAATATATTGGTGAAGGCAATGATCAATTGGTTGACGACATGTTTACGTCAAATGATGGTAGGTATATTTATGCGTCAAGACCAAGTTTCGCAGACGTTGTTGCTATTGATGTCAATTCAGGGCAAATTGTTTGGCGAACACCTGTAGAAGGTATTAGATCTGATCATTCGGCTATATCTCCAGATGGTAAAATCTTTTTAGTTTCTGCCTCAACCGCACGAAAGGTACATGCCATTGATGTTTCAACGGGTGAAATCATTGGCAGTTTTGAATCTGGAGACCAACCCCATGAAAATACATACTCCGAAGATGGTAAAAAAATATACCATGCTAGTATCGGCAAAGTCTTTTTCTCGTCGCCAAATCTCGACTTCTTGAAAGGGGACCGTTGGTTTCAGATTGTTGACGCTAACACCTATGAAGTAATACGCCGTGTTGATATGAAGCAAAAATTGGAAGAAGCCGGTTTTGATTGGATTGACCGAGCAATTCGTCCAATGGCCATTACCAAAGATGAGAAATTTGCTTATTTGCAAATTTCATTGTTCCATGGTTTTTTTGAATACGATATAGAGAATGATAAAATAACCCGAAAATTAGATTTACCTATTCCGAAAACAAATAAAAGTTTATCCCCTGGAGACCACCTTTTAGCCTCAGGACATCATGGTATTTCTCTCAGCGGAGATGATAAAACTATATGTGTAGCGGGTACTATGGACGGCTATATCGCCATAGTGGATAGGGAAACCTTTAAATATAGCATCATTAAACTTTCTGATGATCCAAAAGAAGCAAAGCCATACTGGTCAACTTCAAGCAAAGATGGCACAAAGGCTTATGTATCTATAAGTGGGCTTGACAAAGTTTCAGTGGTTGATTATGCTACAGCAAAAGTAGTTGCCGAAGTTCCAGTCGGGAACCATCCTCAAAGGGTTCGAAATGGACAACTGCGGTTAAGATACTAGTACAGTAAGGCAAAATCATAAAGCAAACTAATGGATTGCACAAAAAATATAATTAATAGACACGGAGTTTAGAGGTTATACATCATTATATAAACAACTTCCATTAAAAGAAAATCGATCTTATTTGAGTAGGGTAGTACCAATTAAAATTACAATTGAGATTTTTTGGTTTTTAATTTAGAAAATGCATAATTCCTAATGTCAATTGCTAATTTTTCATTTAATAAATTAATATATATTTTGGAATTACTTTTTTTGAAACTTTTTATATTTTTATCGTTTGGACCCTTAATAATAATCTTTGCAAAATAATAATATGTCCAATTTAAATCTAAACATTGTATGTTAGACCGTTTTAAGACTTCTATTTCATTTAATGAATCAATAGATTCTTCATTTTGACCATTAATCAATAAGTGAATACTTTTGAAAATATCAAATCCTAACCATTCATTTATGTTTTCCCAACTATTATTAATCCTTTCTTTTTCATCATAATATTCTATTATTTTTTTAAGTAAATCATAGTTTTTTTTAATCAAACATATTGGTAATAATCCAGATATTAATTTAATGGAATTTTTGTTTTTAATTTTAAAATAGTCTAAAAAATTAAACTCTTCTAAAAATAACTTGTAAGTAAAATATCTCGCCTTTACATATTCGTTTTCAAGTAATTTATAATTTATGTTTAATGAACTTATATTGATGTTGTCTAAATTTTTAAGTGAGAATAAATGATAGTTGTTTAGATATAGTTTTTTAAAAGAAACATCTGTGTAGTTAAATTCATTTTCATTTATGTTCGATAAAACAATATTAAAATTTTTAGAATTAGAGTAGTCAATGTGGTAATGTATAAATGTCTGTATAAAGGACTTAGATTTCCCCAAATTTATCAAGACACTTTTATTTTTTATAGAATTAAATCCGAAACTAATTTGATTACAAAACTTAGTTTTTAAAAGTATATCCTCATTATTTACAATGCTACAACAATCTTCGTCATAAGTATTAGACTCAAATAATTTTAATAATAAATCATATTCATTATTAACTACAAATTTGTTAAATGCATTTGCAATTAAATCATATTTATCGTATCCTGAATAGTTTTTTAAATCATTTATTATATTACGATAATCCTTTTTGTTTAATAAATTAATTATTCTGTTTCCAAAGTTCCAATCATTAAATTTTTGATTAGAATTTTTAAAATCATAATAATTTTTATAACCACAATATTCTGAAAATATATCTAAAGTTGATTTTCTATTTTTTAAACTATGTTTTGAAACAACACCATATATACGTCTAATCGTATTGTAGCTTATAACTTTGTTTGTTTTGTAATATATTTCTAAAGAAAATCTTTTGGAGCTACCTAAGTCAATTATTTTTTCGCCGAACTTTGTTTCCGCAATATTAAATAACTTATTCATAAACATTCACATATAAATTACTGATTTACAATGATCTAATTTATGAATTGATTTCGTTAATACAATATGTGTACTAAATATGTACTAATATTTTACTGTTTTCTGTTGAAAAAATAAAACATATGTACTAAACAAGTACCAAATAAAATAATATTAAGATTGAATTTTAAACCTAAACAATTAACTTTTTATTATTATGAAAAAATTATTTCTATTATTCACTTTATTTCTTTTTACATTTAATTCTTATTCTCAACTTGGAATTAGCTTAGGTTATGGTAGTTCCAAAGCAAAAATTTCTGAGGGTAGCGCTAGTATTTCTGGTGATGCAGTTTCTGGGTTGAGTCTTGGTTTAATATATGGAATTCCTATTTCAGATGCAATTAAACTTGAAACCGGATTATCTTTTGGATTTGCAAAAGCTGATGGTGAATCTTCAAATTCTTGGGGAATACCATTAACAGCAAAATTTTACACAAATGGTTCTGATGGTTTTCATATTAGAGGAGGTGTTGGCTACTCAGCCACAATGGCGGACGTTGATACTGATATTATAAAAAAAGGTGCTTTTTCTGCTGGATTCGGTTTAGGTTATGATATTTCTGAAAATTTTGCACTTACAGCAACTTATTCTTCTCAAATTAGTAATAGCGCTGGTAGTTATTGGAATGATGATGTAAAAATAAAGGGAAGTGGATTTGGAGTTGGTCTTCAATACTTTTTTTAAAAAATATAATAGATTATAATTGCGATAAAACTATTTATTAATTAATAAAAAGCCCATATGAATTATTTTAAATACTTGATAATTTTTTTATTCATTTTCTCAATATATTCTTGCAGAACAACCAAGAATGTAATTAAGCCAATAAATTCGGATACAAGTACTGATATGGATATAAACTCACTTTCTTTTTATGAAAGTGAGTTTTTTTACACAAATAACAAATCAATTATATGAATAAGATTATATCAATTTTTTTACTATTCTTCTTTTTGATTTCAGGATCTTTAAATGCACAATCTAAAAGAGAGTTAAGAAAACAGAAAAAAGCTGAAAAATTAAAAGCTGAACAATTAGCAAATAATCCAACTCCTGTTATTATTAGTCCCTTTAAAACCTGATGTTCCTGTTGGTTTGAAAAGAAAAGTAGCTATTGCTAGATTTTCTAATGAAACTTTGTATGGAAAAGGTGTGTTTTATTCAAAAGAAAATGACCCTTTGGAGAAAATGTCAACGGATATTCTTAGTTCTAAGCTTGCTCAATCGGGAAAGTTTATTCTTCTAGAAAGATCAGATGATTTTAATGCTGATAATAGTTATGGTTTTAAAAAAGAAGATTTATTAGGTGTAGATTATATAATTGTTGGATCTGGTTCATCTGGATCACAAATTGCTCAAGAAATTATGTCAAGATCTAGAGAACAAGTTGCAATCGCCACTGTAAATATTAGATTAATTGATGTTAAGTCAGGTCAAATTGTATATGGAGAAGAGGGTAGTGGCCAGTCTTCGACACAAAACAAGACATCTTTTGGGGTTGGATCTACTGCTAGTTACGATACCTCAATTAATGACCAGGCTATTTCTGCAGCAATTTCTAAACTTATTGATAACATTATAAATAAACTTACTGATTCACCTTGGAAATCGTTCATTCTTGATAAAGACGGAAATACATACTTTATTGCTGGTGGTAAATCTCAGGGAATTAAGATAGGTGATGTGTTTGATGTGGAAAAAAAGGGAAGACAAATTAAAAATCCTCAAACTGGAGGAATGATTTCTTTACCAGGAACAAAAATTGCAAAAATTAGTGTAATACAATTATTGGATTCTCCAGTTCCTAATAATGAGCTTTCTATATGTGTTGTTAGTGAGGGTTCAATTGATGAAACGGAGTATTCAAATTTAATAATTAAAGAAAATGAAAAATAGTTTTAAAATATTATTCTTATTTACAATTACAACTCTACTAATTTCATGTAGTGTAGGAAAAAGAGCTACTATCTCTCAGCTTAGTAGTAATTCATTACTTCATTTTGTTACTGATAATCCAGTCTTTTTAGAATCTAATTGGGCTATAACTATTGATGACAGCGAAGTTCCAACAATTATTAAAGTAGATAAAAATAATACTCGTTTTTCAAATGATACAACATATGAAATTTCGAATGGGACGCACACAATCAATATTTTTAAAAACCAAAAGTTTTATGCCTCAAGAAAAGTTTTTATTGGAAGTAGAGAAACTAAAACAATCAAATTATGAGATATATTTTATTTTTTATAGCTATAAACATATTTGTTTCATGTTCTACTAGTAAAAACTTATACTATTGGGGAAATTATGAAAATACTTTTTATCAAAAAGTTAATAAACCAGGAGATGAAACTTCAGAGAAGCATATTGAAGAGATTAAAAGTATCATAGAAAAAGCTAATAAAAATAATGTAAAATATAAAGTTGGTCCTGGTGTTTACGCAGAATTAGGTTATTACATGTTAGCTAAAGGTAACAGGGAAGAGGCAGACAATTATTTCGCAAAAGAATTATCATTATTTCCAGAATCAAAAACAACAATTAAGTTTATCTCAAAATAATATGAAAAATATATTAAAACTTTTATGCTTTATTATTATTGTAAATTTAACTTCATGTTCTAGTGCAGCAAAAATTACTAAATTTTCAGAATTTCCTGAAATTTACAAAGAAAGACCTGAGACAATATTGTTTATACCCCCAATTAATAATACAACTGCAGCTAATGCTAAAGATTTATTAAGAACAACAATAGCACCTGTTCTTTCGGAAAAAGGTTATTACGTTTTACCTATTGAACCAATATTTGATTTTTTCAAGTTAAATGGAGCTTACAGTATTGCAGAGACATCAGATCAACTTCCGCTTGAAAAATTTTCTGAGTTTTTTGCTGCAGATGCAGTTTTGATGTTAACTATAAACGGTTGGGATAAGAAATTTTATGTTGTAGGGGGACACGTTCGAGTTGATTTAATGTATGAATTGATTAGTACAAAAACGGGAAAAACTTTATGGGAGGTAAGAAAGAATGTTAAAGTTGATACATCTTCATCAAACCAAAATGCATCTTTGTTAGTCAATATTTTGTCAACTGCGGTAAATACAGCTGCAACTCAGTATGTTGATATTGCTAAATATGCTCACGTATTAGCGTTAGCTACAATTCCCTCTGGATTTAGGTCTCCAAATTTTATGAAAGATAAAGAAGTCCAAATAAAATTATGATTCTTAGTGTAAACATGTACCAATCATTTACTAAATTTTAATTTTCAAATAAATAACAAAAAACTTTAAATTATGAAAAATATAAAAAAATTATTTTTACTGCTATCAATAATATCGGTGACTATATCTTGTTCAAAAGATGATGGACCAATAAAAGGTTGTATGGATCCTTTAGCTGCCAATTATAATTCAGCTGCAGAGGAAAGTGATGGCAGTTGCCAATATAGTTTAGTTGGTAATTGGTATTTTAGTAAATATGTTGTTAATTCTCAAAATGCATTAGTATTATTTAAAGATGGTGATGTTTGGCTTGACGTAACATCTAGTAATACTTATGATTTATGGGGAGAACTTATATCTACTGGTGAATTCCTTTCTTCAAAAGGAACTCTTGCTACAAGTGGGGCTAATAAATCCACTCTAACGTTGTCAAATAATGATGGTTCAGTCTCAACTTTTACAATAACCCAAATAAACGGAAGTTCTGTTAGCTTCAATGGAACAAATTATGGTGATAATGAGGATATTACAATTGTTAAGCTCTAAAAAAAATATACTTTTAATAGTTTTTAAAATTAAATTCTATTTTTCTGAAATAGCTAAATAAACCACGGAAGATTTAAATTAGCATGGTTTTACAAATAATGGAGCTAATTCTAAATATAAAGATGATATAGAAATAAAGATCTTTAATTAGATTTTCAAATAACAAAAAACTTTAAATTATGAAAATAATTTAAAATTAATCCATTATGTTGTTATAACAAAAAAGTGTACCCACACATTTTTCATAATATAATAGTAATCAATAATTTATCTTTTTTTTAATTTGATTAATATTGCTAAAAATATTGTATGTTTAAATCCGTCTTTATAATTACAATATTGACAGCTTTTTTATTTAGGTAAATATTACATATTATGAAGATAATTTACAGTATAATTATTTTATTGATTTTAACTCCACTTATCGCTTTTTCTCAATCCAAGTTAATTACAGGAACTATTAATGATGAATTAGGATTACCTCTACCGGGAGCTACTATTCAGGTTAAAGGTTCAAACAATCTTGGAGCTATCACTAATTTCGATGGCCTTTTTACTTTAGAGGTTCCTTCCGATGCAAAACAAACTCTTGTATTATCCTACATAGGTTATGTTACTGAAGAAGTAGATGTCTCTGAGAAATCAATATTTTCAATTAATTTACAGCTGGACAATCAGCAGCTAGAAGAAGTAGTTGTAATTGGTTATGGTACAGTTTTAAAGAAAGATATTTCAGGTTCTATTTCATCTGTTCTTGTTAATGATAAAGTTGCTACTCAATCAAATTCTGTAGACCAGCTTCTTCAAGGTCGTGCTTCGGGAGTACAGGTTATACAAAATAGTTCTACACCTGGATCTGGAATTAGTGTTAAAATAAGAGGAACTAACAGTTTAAGAGGAAATAATGAACCTCTCTATGTTATTGATGGAATTATTATATCTTCTGCTGGTGAAGACGTACTGCCTACAGGTGTAGGAAATACTGGACAAGAAACTCAAAATGGTTTAAATGGTATAAATCCAAGGGATATAGAAAGTATTCAAGTATTGAAAGATGCTTCAGCAACTGCAATTTATGGATCAAGAGGAGCTAACGGAGTTGTTTTAATTACTACTAAAAAAGGTACTAGCGGTAAACCTAAAATAACTACTTTTCTTACTAATTCAGTTAGGTCAGTATATAGAAAAATTAATGTTTTAGATGCATTAGGTTATGCAAATTATGTTAATGAAATTGATCAGTTAACAGGTTTAAATCCAAGATATTCTTTCACCGAAGAAGGTATTTTTGTTGGAGGTGAAGGAATTCCGGTTCTTACTCAACAATACAACTGGCAAGATGAAATATATGTAGATGGTTTTAGTCAAAAATTTGGTTTGTCAGCTTCAGGTGGGGGAGATAACGGAAATTATTATATATCTGCAGGATTTGATAATCAGAATGGTGTAGTTACAAATTCTACATTTAAAAGCAGTGACATTCGAATTAATTTAAACCAAGATCTTAACGAAAATCTCAAATTAAGTGCTAGAATAAGTGGTTTTATTAATAACTCAAACTTTGCTGAAGGTGGAGATTTAGATGGAGGTGCTAATAGAAGTTTTGTAAGAAATGTTATTGCATATAGACCAGTTATATCTCATGATTTAGAAGATATTAATTCTGAAGATGACTACACAACAAACCCCTTTTCATGGAAGAAAGACTTTTCTGATGTTTCAAAAGAAATACGTTTTATAGGTTCTATAGGTCTAACATATAAACTTCCTCTTAGAGGCTTGACTTACCAAATTAAATATGGTGGTAATATTAGAACAAAAGATAGAAGACGTTTTTACGGGGTTTCTACTTATCAAGGTTTAAATGCTAATGGGGCATTACAAATAATGACTAAAAATGCTAAAACTCATCAGTTTAATAATATAATTAGATTCAACAGAAGGTTTAATAGAAAACATAGGGTTAACGCAATGCTAGGAGTTACCTACGATGTGAGAAGTGTAGAGAATAGTATATATGCTGTTGAGGATTTTCTTACCATGCAATTAACAACAAATCAACCAGCTTTTGGTAATGTAATAACTAGGCCATTAACATTTGTAAGAGCAGATCAACAAATATTCTCCATTTTAGGACGTGTTAATTATACATTTAAGAACAAGTATATTTTAACAGTAACTGTTAGGCGTGATGGAGTATCCAAGTTTTCTAAGAACAATAGATATGGAATGTTTCCATCTGTAGCTTTAGCTTGGAGTGCAGGAAGTGAGGATTTTATTAAAAATTTAGATGTTTTTGAAAGTTTAAAACTTAGATTGGGATGGGGTCAGATTGGAAACCACGGAATAGGTCCTTATGGCACCTTGTCTAATTATGGCGTTTTGAATAATTTATATGGAAATTCCACTGGAGGCACTAACGTCCCAATTGCATTACGAAACCTAGCAAATCCTGATCTAACATGGGAAACAACAGAACAAGTTAATTTTGGTTTGGACTTCGCAATATTAGATGATATTGTTTCAGGAAACATAGATGTGTACAATAAAACCACAAAGGATTTATTACAAAATTCTGATATTCCACCATCATCTGGCTTTACCCGAATTTTAGTAAATAAAGGATCAATTACCAACAATGGTATTGAACTTGCTTTAAATTTTAATCCAATTTCAACTGATGATATAGAACTTAGTTTTGGAGGTAATATTTCATTTAATAAGACAGAAATTGCAAATCTGGATTCACAACCTCTACAAGGTTTTTATGAAAATGGTGTTATGACAGATCGAAGATTTTATTACGGTAATACAATTAGTAGAGGAGCTATATTTAGATATCCAGCAAATGTTTTTATTGAAGGTGAAGAGTCAAGTCTTTTTTATGGTTTTAAAACGAATGGTATTTATCAAACAAATGATACTGATTTTACAAACGGAGCTGTTCCTGGAGATGTAAGAATAGTTGATCAATTAACTGAAGATTCAAATGGAGATGGTACATTAGACTCTGGCGATGGAGTGATCGATGAAAAGGATAGAACTTTTTTAGGAAATCCAAATCCTGATTTTGTATATGGATTTAATTTTAATTTAAAATATAAACACTGGAATCTAAGTGCTTTATTTAATGGTGTATATGGAAATGACATCGCTAATGGAATGTCATTACAATTAGATAATGCAGAGGGAAGACCAAATGCTAATATTTCTCCTGCGGCCTATTATAATGCATGGAGACCAGATAATCCATCTAACACTCATCCAAGAATCGGATACACAACTAAAGGACAGATCGCAATTACTGACCGAATAATTGAAGACGGAAGCTATTTAAGGTTAAATAACCTGACTATTGGTTATGATATTCCTGTAAGTGAAAAAAACTTTATTGATAATTTAAACGTTTACATAGCTGGTCAAAATTTATTTACATGGACTAATTACAGTGGATATGATCCTGAAGTTTCTACCTTTTTATACACTGGGTTAATTAACGGAGTCGATTGGAATGGGGGAGTTAATGCTAGAAATATTTTATTGGGACTTAATATTAAATTCTAAACTAAAAAGTTAAAATAAACTGAAAAAAATTGAAAAGAATATTTAGTTCAAAAATTATGAAAAATTATAAAATAATATTACTAACGTTTATTGGATTGACATTTTTTAATTGTGATTTAGATGAAAATCCAATATTTCTTGACGCAAAAGCTACGTACTCAAATCTTGAGATAGCTAAAGGAGCGTTAGATGGGATCTACCAATCTATGTCCGTTTACGGAGCTCAAGAACAACGTATTTTCGCAGTAAATGGTTTTTCAGGACTCTTTGTAACTAGGAAAAATGGAAATAGTTCCAATAACGTAAACAATATTAATCTTTTCTCTTTAAAGCCTACTTATGACAGAGATTCAGATGCCATGTGGCGTACTCTTTATGTTGCCATTGGAAGAGCTAATGGAGCTATTGCTAACATTAACACTACAGAATCACCAACCACGGCATCAGATTTAGGTTTTAATGATATTAAAGGTCAAGCTTACCTTGTAAGAGCTTGGTTATATTTATCATTGGTACGTTTGTGGGGTGATATTCCTCTTAGGCTAGAGCTTCCCGATAATAAAAATTTGAGTAAACCAAAGTCATTAGCAAAGGATGTGTATGCACAAATTATAGATGATGCACAAACTGCAGCTATTCTTATAAATGGGGCTACTGGACCTGGTTACCCTAAACAGTATGCAGCTAACATGTTGTTAGCTAAGGTATACATGACATTAGCGACTTCTCCAGATTTACAGACAGATGGTATTTCTGAATCTCAATATTGGCAATTAGCTTATGACCAAGCTATTATGGTCTATGGTCAGTATAGTTTAGTTTCTGATTATAGTTCTTTATTTACCGATAAGTTTGAGAATTCTACTGAATCAATTTTTGAGTTGCAAATGAGTCAAGATGCAGCAAACTCTCAAATGGGAAGAAATTACACTCCCTATAAGTATAAATTAGGTCAGCATTTTGGTTGGCTTTGTGTAAGTGCAGATGTTTTACTAGATCACATGGCAGCATATCCAAATGATCCGAGAATAGAAGGAACTTACCTATATCAATACAATAGAGCTGATAACGGAAACCTTGTTAAGATTTACCCAGCTTTATCAAACAGAAATCAGTTTGGAAAAGCAAATCCTTACTTATTTAAGTTTGTTGAAAAAGACACTCAACATAGCAATCAATACGGAAGTCAAAACTTAATTATATATAGATATGCGGATCTTCTAATTATGTTAGCTGAAATTTCTAATGAATTACAAAATGGAAAACAATTAGGATATGTTACTGAAGTTTTAGACAGAGTAGGGATGTCAAATGCAGCATATCAAGAAGATCAAAGTTCCTTTAGAGATGCTATAATGAGGGAATATAGGTATGAACTTCTTGGAGAAGGAGAAGATTCAAATAACAATAGAAGAAGAGGATTTGATTATTTTTTAATACATACTATTAATAAACACAATAATAATCCAATTTTTTCTCCAAAAGTAGATTTGTTATTGAGCACAGATCAAACACAGGTTATGCAATTGCCAATACCTCTTTCTGAAATTAATACAAATGAATTAATTGATAATTAGAGTTATTAAAAATATTTTAAAATAATTATGATGAGATTAAAACTATTATTTCTATTAACATTTTTGACTGGTTTTACAGTTTTTTCGCAAGAAAATTCTTCTTATAAATTGTATTTAGATAGTTCAAAATCACATGAAGATCGATTAACCGATTTAATGTCTAGAATGACTTTAGAAGATAAAGTTTATCAAATGAACCAATTTGTTGGACTAGATCATATGCGAAAAGCAGAAAAAAAATTGTCTCCTGAAGATTTATTAAACAATGATGCGCAAGGTTTTTATAAAGGAGTGTTCAGTAAAGATGTTATGAAAATGACAGAAGAAGGAAAAATAGGTTCTTTTTTACACGTTTTAACTGCTGAAGAAGGTAATTTATTACAAGAACTTGCTAATAAATCTAGATTAAAAATACCAATATTAATAGGAATTGATGCTATTCATGGAAATGCATTGTTTAGTGGAGCTACTGTATATCCCTCTCCAATAACACTAGCTTCCACATGGAGCGATAAGTTTTTATTTGATGTAGGAAGACAAACTGCATTAGAAATGAGAGCAACTGGATCACATTGGGCATTTACTCCAAATATTGATGTTTTAAGAGATCCTAGGTGGGGTAGAGTTGGTGAAACTTTTGGCGAAGATCCATTTATGGTTGGTAACCTTGGAGCATCTATGATCAATGGGTTTCAATTAAATGATTTTACTGGAACAAATAAGGTTATTGCATGTGCAAAACATATGATAGCAGGTAGTGAACCAATTAATGGTTTGAATGCTGCGCCGATGGATATTTCTTTAAGAACTTTAAAAGAAGTCTACTTACCTCCATACAAAAAAGCAATTGATGCAGGTGTTTATTCTATAATGGCTGCCCATAACGAATTAAATGGAATTCCTTGCCACATGAGTAGTTGGCTAATGACAGATTTATTTCGTAATGATTGGGGTTTTGAAGGTTTTTATGTAAGTGACTGGATGGATATTGAAAGAATTGAAACCTTGCATCGTGTGGCTAAAAATTTAAAAGAAGCTTCTTTTTTAGCTGTAAATGCTGGAATGGATATGCACATGCATGGAGTAGACTTTCCAGAAGCTGTTATTGAACTAGTTCAAGAAGGAAAACTTCCAATTTCTAGAATTAATGAAGCATGTTCAAAAATTTTAATGGCTAAATTTAAATTGGGGTTATTTGAAAATAGATTAGTTGATATTGAAATGATTTCTCAAAGAATTTTCACTCCTTCCCATAAATTTACTGCTTTAGAAACTGCTAGAAAGGGAATTATATTGTTAAAAAACTCAAATTTACTTCCCTTAAATAAAGTAAAAACCCCTAAAAAGATTTTAGTTACAGGTCCAAATGCAAATAACCAATCTATATTAGGAGATTGGCATGCTGCTCAACCTGAAGAAAATGTAACTACTATTTTTGAGGGAATAAAGAAATTAGGAGAATCAAAAGGATACAACGTATCATTGCATAATTCAGGAGAAAACATTAGAAAAATATCTGACGTAAATATTAAGAATACTTTAGAAGCTTCTAAAGATGCAGACTACGTAGTTGTTGTTGTTGGTGATAATTCTATGAGATACAAGTGGAAAGATAAAACTGCTGGTGAGAATATGGATAGAGCAGAGCTAAATTTAGCTGGTAAACAACTACAACTAGTAAAGTCATTAAAAAAAATAAACAAAAATATTATTGTTGTATATGTAAATGGAAAACCAATAAGTGAACCGTGGATACAGGATAACATCCCATCTGTAATTGAGGCATGGGAGCCTGGAAACTTAGGAGGTCAAGCGGTTGCAGAAATAATCTTTGGAGATATTAATCCAAGTGGAAAACTACCTTTAACCGTCCCTAGAAGTGTTGGACAATTACAGATGATTTATAATCACAAACCATCTCAGTATTTTCATAAATATGCATTCGAAAAGAATAAACCACTATACCCGTTTGGATATGGATTAAGCTTCACAAAATTTAACTATACAAAACCTAAACTCCTGAATTCAAAATTTGATAAAAATGCAATTATTAAAGTTCAATTAGAAGTTACAAATATTGGAGATATGGATGGAGATGAAGTTGTTCAGCTATATATTAGGGATAAAGTCAGTTCTGCTACAAGACCAGTAAAAGAATTAAAGGGTTATAAAAGAGTTCATTTGAAAGTCGGAGAAACAAAAAAAGTAACTTTTGAAATTATTCCGGAATCCTTAGCTTTTTATGATATTGATATGAATTACGTTGTAGAACCTGGTGCTTTTAACATTATGACAGGTTCATCTTCTAATTACAAAGATCTAAAGAGTGTTGAATTAAATATTTTAAATAAAATTAATTTTAATAATTAAAAAAATCTAATAACGTAACTATGAAAAAATTATATTTTGTTCTAACTTTTTTATTTATTTCATCAGTTGTATATAGCCAAAATGAGTTCACCAATGCTGGAGGAAATAATCTTTGGTCGAATGCAGCAAATTGGTCTGAGAGCAGCTTCCCTAATGCAGCAGATGCGAAAGTTGTAATAAAGGCTGATTCTGTAATTGTTGATGGAGATTATACAGTTGCTCAAATAAAATTTCCTAGTAAAGATGCTGGAGGTGTAGATGTCACAACTTTTACTAATTTAAATAATGGCACCCTAACAATCACAGGAAATGGAGTTTCACAGGTATTGCAGTTAAATAAAAATCCTCAGTCTGTTATATTTAATCTTCCAGTTATTTTCGATTCATCGGAAGATGCTCAGGAAACTTGGATATTTAATAGTGGAAATCAAAAAATTACATTTGGTGAAGATCATAGTTTAACAATAAATGACGAAATTTTTTTTACTTCAACTCAAATAACTTCGGAAATTCTTTTTAATGGAAAAACTTTAGGAGCGGGTAATCTAAAATTTGGAGCAAAATCTAATGCTAAATTTGGAACAGCCTATGATGGTTCTGAATATACAGGAACCTTGATTGTTGCTGGTGATAGTGCAAATAGTGGTAAAAACGTTACCCTAACTTCAAATGTCGCTGACAATGGAACCTTTGTTAAATCTGGTGCTTCAATTAGTGTTATTAAAAACGGTGGTACGGTTAATGTAAATGGAGAAAATACTTTAAAAGGTAATATAGTTCTTACAGGGCAATTTGGTCTCGCTTTAAATATCAATAAGAATCAAGATGATGTAGGTACCATTACAATGGGGAGCGGTATTTTAACTTTAAAAGCACCAACAGCCTTAACTAAAATAGCTTTTGCAAATAACTCCTCAGCGGATTGGGGTACTGGAAAACTTGTTATTACTGGTGCTAATAATAAGGAGGTTTCTTTTGGATCTGACGCTAATGGTTTGACAGCAGATCAGTTGTCACAAATATCTCTTAACGGAGCTAACGCTATGATTAATGCTTCAGGTCAAATTTATTCTTCCTCTGTTTTAATTTCAACTTTTACCAATGCTGGGAAAGATAATCTATGGTCTAATGCTGCTAATTGGTCTGTAGGAATTCCAACTGGAGATACTGCTAAGATTACCATTGACGCAGACCTAATTGTTGATAGTAACAAAACGGTTGCCCAAATTAAAAACAATGGAAAAACTTCGGCTGATTCATTAACCATTACTTCTATAAACAGCTCAAAACTTACTGTTACAGGTGCTGGTGTAACCCAACCTATTCAAAACAATAAAGCTTCTTCTAGTTTTGTTTTTAATCTTCCAGTTGTTTTTGATTCTGAAGGTGAAACTGAAACTATGAAAATAAATGCAGGTGGAGACGAAAGTTCGGGTTTTGCTAACATCACATTTTCAAGTACTCTGACTTTAAATGATGAACTAGCCGTTTCAGGATCAAATAAAAACCATGATTTAAATTTAAATGGATCTTTATTAGGTGCAGGTAATTTAAAGTTTGCAAATAAAGCTCAAGTTAATTTTGGAGCTAGCTACGACGGATCCTCACATACTGGTGATATTATTGTTGCTGGAACAGGAACAAATAATGATAATTTGATTACTTCAAATGTTTCAGATGATGGTGCTTTACTAGCTTCTGGAAATCAAATTGATGTTCAGGGAGCTGGCGCGAAAATTAACGTTAACGGAGCAAATACATTAAAAGGAAATATTAAAACAGCAGATTCGTTAACTACAACATTAACTATAAATAAAAATCAATCCGCTATTGGTACAATTACAATGGGAAACGCTGGAACTTTAAATCTAGTATTAGCTGGAGATGTAACATCAGCTGCTTTTGCAGATAACTCCTCAGCGGATTGGGGAACTGGATCACTTGTTATCACAGGTGCTGGAAATAATGAGGTTTCTTTTGGGACAGACGCAAATGGTTTAACTGAAGCTCAGTTAGCACTTATATCGCTTAATGGATCTACACCAGTTATTAATGCTTCAGGTCAAATTTCTACTTCTTTTATTTCAGTATCTACTTTTAACAATGCAGGTGAAGATAATCTATGGTCAAATGCTGCCAATTGGTCAGCAGGAATACCCAATGTTGACACTGCTAAAGTGACTGTCGATTCGGATCTTATTATTGATAGTAGTGTAACGGTTGGACAAATTAAAATGTCTAATGCCACTTCGGATGCTTCAGTAACTATTACAGCAACTAACAGTTCAGTACTTACTGTTACAGGTGCTGGTGTAGCCCAACCTATTCAAAACAATAAAGCTTCTTCTAGTTTTGTTTTTAATCTTCCAGTTGTTTTTGATTCTGCTGGTGAGACTGAAATTTTTCAACTTAATAGTGGAGGAGACCAAAGTATCACATTTTCAAGTTCTCTGACTTTAAATGATGAACTAACCGTTCAGGGAAAAAATAAACTTCATGATTTAAATTTAAATGGATCTTTATTAGGTGCAGGTAATTTAAAGTTTGCAAATAAAGCTCAAGTTAATTTTGGAGCTAGCTACGACGGATCTTTACATACTGGTGATATTATTGTTGCTGGAACAGGAACAAATAATGATAATCTTGATTACTTCAAATGTTTCAGATGATGGTACTTTACTAGCTTCTGGAAATCAAATTGATGTTCAGGGAGCTGGCGCGAAAATTAACGTTAACGGAGCAAATACATTAAAAGGAAATATTAAAACAGCAGATTCGTTAACTACAACATTAACTATAAATAAAAATCAATCCGCTATTGGTATAATTACAATGGGCAACGTTGGAACTTTAAATCTAGTATTAGCTGAAGATGTAACATCAGCTGCTTTTGCAGATAACTCCTCAGCGGATTGGGGAACTGGATCACTTGTTATTACTGGTGCTGCAGACAATGAAGTTTCTTTTGGGACAGATGCTAATGGTTTAACTAACGCTCAGCTAGCACTTATATCGCTTAATGGATCTACACCATTTATTAATGCTTTAGGTCAAATTTCCACATCTAACACTGTTTTTAATCTACCTGTTAACAACAATAAAGTCTCAGTAACTAGTGCTAGTTGCATTGGTACTAGTGATGGGTCGATAGGACTTAGTGTGGAGGACAACGCGTATGATTATAGTATTACTGTTACAGGCAAAGACGATCCAATAGTAATTTCTGGGGAGAACAAGACATCTTCTGTTACAGGATTAGCTAAGGGAACTTACAGTGTTTGCTTTAAAGTTACTGGACAAGCAGAGTATGAACAATGCTTTGAAGTGGTAATAGGCGAACCCAAAGCACTTAGTGCGTTTATTGATGTAGACAACGACAAAAGAACTACTAACATTCAATTAGGAGGCTCTAAGAGCTATAACGTGGATGTGAATGGAGAAAGATTTAAGGTAAGTGGAGATAAGTTCAATACCACTCTTCCAACCGGTCTTAGTATTATCAAGATAAGCACGGATTTAGATTGTCAAGGAATAATAGAAAGAGAGATCTTTATTTCAGAGGATATTTTCTATTATCCTAATCCAACTAAAGGAGAAGTGGATGTCTTTGTAAATGGTGAGGATAGGGGAGTGAAGATGAGTGTATTTACCACCAAAGGAGATCTGGTGTTTACTAGAGATCAAGAGATATTAGATAGTAGAAAAACAGAATTAGATTTAACTGGTGTTCCAGCAGGAACTTACTTAGTAACCTTGGAAGGAACAACCGTTAGAAAAACCTTTAAAATTGTAAAAAGATGAAAAACAACCTATTAAAATACTTTAGTTTTCTTTTTACATTAACTCTTATTAGCTGCGGTGGTGGCGGAGGAGATGATGGAGGCGGCTTCATGGTGGTGGAGGTGGTGGCCCTGTAGTTAACCCCCCAGGAAAATCTACTTTAACAGCACCTGCTAACAGCGAAACTTGTGAGACTGGAACTAGCGTATCGGCTACTCAAAGTGAAGTTACTTTTACTTGGACTGCTTCTTCAGACACCAATACTTATGACCTAAAGATTACAAATTTAAATACTAGTGTTGTTATTAACAGAACAGCTCTTACAAGTACTAGCACAAAAGTAACTTTAGACAAAGGAGTTCCTTATTCATGGAACATTACTTCAAAAAGTACAGCTAGCACGACAACTACTGCTAGCGATACATGGAAGTTTTATTTACTTGGACCAGGAATTGTTAACTATGCTCCTTTCCCTGCAGATTTAAAAACTCCTGCATCGGGATCCACAGTTACAAGAGATGGGGATGGCAAGGTGACCTTTACATGGGACGGCTCTGATCCCGATGGAGACTCACTTAACTACACACTGTATGTAGATGCAACAGACGGGAAACAAACACCACCCACAGCGCAGACAGATTTAACAGTAAAAACATTAGCTGTAGCATTAGACGCTGCTACTACGTATTACTGGAGAGTGAAAACATCGGATGGAACAAACAGTAGTTACTCCATTGTTTATTCATTTAAAACAGAATAGATTTATTATTATACATAACTATAAGCAGCTCACATATTTTATAATTATTTATGATTAGATATATTATTAATTACAATAAATAAAAATTATTATGTTTTACTTAAGTATATATAATTCACTATATTAAAAATTAAACCAATTTATTATGAACAAACTCTTAATATTATTTTTTTCTTTAACGTTTTCACTTTCTGTTTTTTCACAAGATAAATTACAGGAAAAAGCAAAGAAAATTTCTGTTGAAATGACCACGGTTTTATCTCTTGATGAAGAAACTTCTGAAAAGATATATTATATTCAGCTAAAAAGATTTACCGATGCTCAAAAAATTCGAAAAATTCATAAAGAAAATAAAGAACAAATGAATGTAGAATTAAAAAAAATGCAAGGTAAATTGTGGCATAATCTTAAGGGTGTAGTTGGAAAAGATAATATGAAATCCTGGCAAACTTATAAAAAACGTAAAAATTAATTTATCAAATAAGTAAAATCACTTTACCTTTTTTGTTTTTACTGTAATCATAATCTTTGTATTATACATAGTTATACAAACACTTCTTTAAAAGAAAACCGATCTTATTAAAGTAGGGTAGCACCAATTAAAAATTACTATTGATATTTTTTTGGGATTTTAGTAATACTGATTGTACAATAATCGTACAAGTTTTAAAACAAAAACCCTAATCACTTTTTTATAAAGCAGTCAGGTTTTTACTAAGCAGAGAGAAAGGGAACGCTAACTGTTGATTAAGATTTATTGATCTCAAACCACCACATCACATAACGTCCTTTTTTATTACCTAAGTTCGCTGGAATTATATAAAAATTTGCTTTTACTTTATTTAGTTGTTTTTCTATTATAATTAAGCTATTTGCTTTAGCTACAAGAGTAGAAAACACTTTCACTTGTTGTTTAAACATCAGACTCTCTTTTATTAATCTTTTAATAAACAGTACTTCCCCTCCGTTACACCAAAGTTCATTTGCTTGTCCCTCAAAATTAAGTTTGAATTCTGTATTAATACTTTTGCTACCTAAATTGTTAAGTTTTCTAAGTGACCCTTTTATAGCCTCTTCTTTAGAAATATGAAAAGGTGGATTACAAACTATAAAATCAAATAGATCACAGGATTTAATAATATTCTTAAATAAAAAACTCTTATTTTCTTGATGATACAACTTAACCTTATTTTTTAATTCATCGCTATGTTGGATATTATTATTTGCTATTTCTATTGCTTTTTCATCACTATCAATTCCAATCATTTTCCAGTTAAAATATTGAGCACCCAAAATACAGTAGATTCCATTAGCTCCAGTACCTATGTCTAACCCCCTTAGTTGCTCGTTTTGAGATGTATTGAATTTTTCAGAAAGAAAATCACGTATATGCAGTAGGTAATCTAACCTTCCGGGAATAGGCGGAATTAGATAACCAATAGGTAAATCATAATTTTCAAGTTTGAAATCGGCAAGTAGTATAGCCTTGTTCAATGCATAGACTGCAATTGAAGAACTGAAATCGATTGTTTCTTCATTAGAGGGATTTAAAATGATATGTTTTTGTAATAAGGGGTGGAATTTGATTAACCTTTTAAAATCGTAGCGATTATAATATGGATTTAATGGATGCATTATTTGCGAAGTTAAACCGTTTTGATTAAAAATAACTGTTGAGATTTTTCGCGGTTTTAACAGAGTTAAAAATTGTAACTACTGTTAACTATTTTGATTACACTAAGAATTGAGTTAAATTAAATATTAATTATGAAAAAACTAATTCTACTATTACTGTTTATTCCACTTGTTTCTGTTGCCCAAAGTCCAAATATAGTATACATTTTAGTAGATGATTTAGGATATGGCGATTTGAGTTCTTATGGTGCAATAGATGTTAAAACTCCAGTTATTGATAAACTAGCAAGTGAAGGTAAACTTTTTACTAGAGCATATGCAAACAGTAATGTTTGTTCACCAAGCAGAGCTGCAATTTTATCAGGAAATTATCCTGATAGAGTAGGAGTGCCAGGTGTGATAAGACAATTTGAAGATAATGATTGGGGAAATTTAAGTGATGATTTTGTTTCTTTACCTGATGAGCTAAAAAAGTCAGGATATAAAACTGCTCTTATTGGAAAATGGCATTTAGGTTTAGAATCTCCAGATATACCAAATAAGAAAGGATTTGATTTTTTTAAAGGTTTTTTAGGTGACATGATGGATGATTATAATCATCATTTAAGAGATGGTGTTAATTGGATGAGAGAGAATGATGTTGAAATTAATCCAAAGGGACATGCAACTGATTTATTTACTCAATGGTCAGTTGATTACATTAATCAAAATAAAGATTCTAAAAATCCATTCTTTTTATTTTTAAATTATAATGCCCCTCATTCACCCATTCAACCTCCCAAAAAATGGTTGAATTTGGTTAAAAAAAGAGAAAACAAAGCTGATTTAAGTCGTCAGAAATTAATTGCTTTTATAGAACATTTGGATAATTCAATTGAAAAGGTTTTAATTTCTCTTGAAAAAAATCATCTTATTGAAAACACTATTATTGTTTTCACTTCTGACAATGGAGGTGCGTTGCATCATTCAGCTTCCAACAAACCTCTAAACGGAGGAAAAGGTAACATGATGGAAGGAGGGATAAGGGTTCCGTGTATAGTAAAGTGGCAAAGTGTTGTAAAACCAGGTATTGTTAATGAGCCTATCATGTTGATGGATTTTTATCCAACACTAGTAAATATCACAAGAAAATTTGAAAATTTAGAACTACCGTCAAAAAATATTCTTCCTTTATTAAAAAATAATATGCTGTCATATAATGATAGGTTTATGGTCTGGGTTCGAAGAGAAGGTCATGTTTTCGGAGGAAGAGCTTTTTACGCTATTTCTGATGGTCGTTATAAATTATTACAAAATTCCCCCTTTGAACCATATGTTTTATATGATTTGAATAATGATCCGTTGGAAAAAAATCCTATCAATAACAAGAAGATTAGAAATAAGCTTCAAAAAGAGCTTACAAAACATATACAGATTTCGGGAAATATTCCTTGGCAGTAATTTCTAGCTTTTATAAAGTTAAAGTTTACTAAATTTATTCACTATTTAGATTGCACTAAGAATTAAGTTAAATTTAAGATTATGAAAAAACTACTTCTACTATTACTGTTTGTTCCTTTAGTTTCTTTTGGGCAAGATTGTCCTCCCTGTGAAGTTATCGCTAATGCTGATATGGAAATTACATCGATTAAATCAAGTTGGCCAAAGATTAAAAATAAAAGTATTGTTAAGATAAATAGTCTTACAAATATCCTTTATGAAAATCAAGACGATTATTGGGAACAATCGAAAAGATCTTCATGGTGGATGAAAGAAGGTCGAGATCCCTGGACTGAAGATGCAATATGGGGAGATGGCTATATTGAGCCTAATTTAAATTTTAATTCTTGTGTAAACGATAATTTAAGATGGAAGTGTGGTTATTCTTATGTGTTGAGGTTTCCTGAAAATTTTAAAAAAAATAAAAAATACCCTCTGGTTGTTTTTTTACACGGAGGAGTAACTGCAAATCAAGGCGGATTAAATGGAAGGGTTCGAACTGTAAATAGTTTTTTTATCCCTGAAAATGATCAATATATAATTGCCTCTCCAATCAAACTAGGAATTGATTGGAGTCCAAAAAAAATACAAGATGTAATTGCAGATATAGAGTCTCAATTGAAAATTGATAAAAAGAGGATTTACCTCACAGGACTTAGCATGGGTGGAAGAGGAACTTTTATAGTTGCGGCTGAATTACCTGATTTATTTGCTGCTATCATGCCATTAAGTCCTCATCACACGCCTTATTCATATGTTAAATTAGCTAGTAAGGTTTCGGATTTACCAATATTTCTACATCATAGTACAAACGACAAAACATCTAAATTTTCTATTGCAGAAAAAATGTCAGAAGAACTTAAAAAGTTAAATGCTAACATTATTTTTGATGTTGGTGAATTTGGTCATTCAGGATGGAATAAGATTTATAAAAATCCTGACAATATAAATTGGTTACTTTCTTGGCAAAAATCAAAATGAAAAAATTAATTAAACTATTACTGTCTACTTCCCAATACAGAAATTAGCAAATATATTTCCTAACACATCATCATTAGTTATTTCACCTGTGATTTCAGCTAGATATTCAATTGATCTTCTAATGTCAACAGAAAGAAGGTCACCTGAAATATTTTCTTTTAAACCAATATTAACTTCTTCGATAGCTTTTAAAGCTTTAATTAAAGCCTCGTAGTGTCTTGAATTACTTATTATTATATCGTTGTATGGGTTTAGAATATCAACTTCATTTACAAGTCTTTTTTTAAGTTTTGAAACAGAATCTGAATCAGTAGCAGAAATTTCTAATAATTCAAAATCATTTAAGTCATCTAACAAAGTTTGATTTTGATTTTTTAAATCAATTTTATTTCTGACTAATATTATTGACAAGTCATTTCTTTTAAAACTATTTATACTAGATTCTATTTCTCTAAAATTAGTATCGTTGCAATCAAATAGATAAAGTAATATTTTAGCTTTCTTGATTTTTTCTTTAGTTTTTTCAATTCCCTTAGATTCAATTACATCAACTGTTTCTCTCAATCCAGCAGTGTCAGTAAATCTAAAATTGATTCCTTCAATCACTAATGAATCTTCAATACTATCCCTTGTTGTTCCGGGAATATCAGAAACTATAGCTTTATCTTCATTTAAGAGTGTATTTAAAAGAGATGATTTACCAGCATTAGGTTTCCCTGCAATTGCTACGGAAATACCATTTTTTAAAACATTTCCAGATTGAAAGGAATCAATAAGAATTTTTAATTCTGATTGAATTTTTTTAGTAAGTTTTTTGAATTCTTCTCTTTCAGCAAACTCTACATCCTCCTGAGAAAAATCCAACTCTAATTCTATCATTGATGAAAAATGCAATAATTCAGCTCTTAATTTTTTTAAATCATTACTAAATCCACTTTTCATTTGTTGCATAGCTAACTTATGTGAACCTTCATTTTCAGAAGCAATTAAATCAGCAACAGCTTCAGCTTGATTTAAATCCATTTTTCCGTTTATAAATGCTCTTAAGGTAAATTCTCCTGGATTTGCTGAACGAATACCATTATCTAAATACAGATTGATTATTTCTTTTTGAATATAAGTTGACCCGTGACATGATATTTCAATTGTATCTTCACCAGTGTAGGAGTGAGGACCCTTAAATAGTGTGATTAGAACCTCATCAATTTCACGATTATTTTTTAATAAATGTCCTAGATGAACTGTATGGGATTTTTGATCTGACAAAACTTTATTTTTTTTACTTCTAAATAACTTATCGGTAATTAAAATTGCATCTTTCCCAGAAACTCTAATCACTGAAATGGCTCCAAGCCCATTGGGGGTTGCCAATGCTATTATCGTTTCTTGGTTGATCATTAAATCGTTTTAGTGAAAGTACACCTTTTCTTGTGCAGCACACTCTCATAGTTTTTCCAAAATGCTTGAATTGACTTATTTTCAACAAGCTCTGGATTTGTTTCTACTTCTTTAATTCCTCTTTTATTAAACATGCTTTGAAGGTCATTAAATAAAATAGCAGTAACTCCTTTATTTTGATAGTCCGGATGTACTCCAATGAGATATAATGAAGCTTTATCATTAAATCTTTGTGCTTTCAATATCCTTAAAAACCCAAAAGGGAATAGTTTTCCGTTCATTTCTTTTAAAGCTCTTGAGAAGGAGGGCATTGTTATTGCAAAAGCTATTAACTTTCCGTTTTCATCAGCCACACTTTTAATAAATTCAGGGTGAATATATCTTAGGTATCTGTTCTTATAATGGTCAACTTGATATTGTTGTATTGGAACAAAAGTTTGAAGGGAATTATAAGTTTTGTTTAATAAATCAAACATTTCATCTATATAAGGAACGATGTCGTTAGTCCTTTTAAAATTTAGTGCTTTTAACTTATATCTTCTCATAATTAAATCTGAGAATTTTTTAACTTTTTTAGGAGCATCTTCTTCTGAATAAATTTGAATTCTATATTCAACCCATTCTGCAAGTTTTTTCATTTTTAGTTTCTCAAGATGATCCTTTTGATAGGAATTGTGATACCAGGTTATCATCGTATTTAGTTCATCAAAACCATGAGTTAATAAACCAGCTTTATCCATATTAGAAAAACCAACAGGTCCCTCAATAAAAGATAAATCTCTTTTGTTACCAAATTCAATAACAGATTCTAGTAATTTTTTTGAAACTTCTAAATCGTCAATCACATCATACCAGCCAAAACGAACTTTGTTTTTCCCTTGCTCTTTTACCTCAACCCAATTAACAATTGCAGCTATTCTACCAACAATCATATTGTTTTTAATGGCTAAATAATATTCTGCCTCTGCATTTTTAAAAACAGGATTTTTTTCTTTATCCATCATCTCTAATTCTTCATTGATGATAGGGGAGACCCAGTATTTGGAATTCTTATAAAGCTTTGAAGGAAACATTACAAAATCTTTGTAATCTTCTTTAGAAACAGCTTTTTTAATAGTTATCATTTATTTCTTCTATTGTTTTTTTTTATGGATTTCCTTTCTGCTTTATCTGATTTTTTTTGATTTTTTCTTGATTGTTTTTGAGATTTTTTCTCAGATTTTTTATTGTTTTTTGAAAGCTTTTTATCGTCTTTTCTCTTTTTTTTCTCTTCTGGATCAACTAGCGGTATGTCCCTGTGCCAGTCTAATCTTGTTGAAAATCCTACTTTTAAAAAAAGATTGTTTGGAGAATCTTTAAAATTTGAACCTACACTAAAATCAAACTGATAGTTTTTACTTGCTAAATAAGCAAGTCCAACCTTTATTAAATTATCAGCATATACATCGTTTTTGAATAATTCATATTCGATTATTGAAGACCATATAGGATTAGTAAAGTTGTGGGTTAAGGTTGTTATATTATTTATTAAAATATTTTCACTTCCAATTCTATCATATATAAAGTTATTAACCAAAACCCATTTATTTAAAAAATGATGTTGAGTAATGATACTTCCTTTCAAATTTATTTCTTCTTCACTAGTTTGATAGTTTGTATTTTTTTTCATTTGAGTGAATGGATCATTATAAAAATATCCATCTTGTGGAATGTAATTTCCGCCAACATAGACCGAAACTGCTGGGATTAAATCAATCCATCTTATAGAATTGTTTGCTTTCCAACTAGTTAGGCTTGTTCTGTGCCATTTCTCATTTTTATATGGATCAAAAACAAGGTATTTGACTCCAATACTCTGGCTGTTTAAAAAATTAGTTTTGATTTCACTTCCTTTTGAAACTGTGATATTATTAACACTTTTATTTTGATTATAGGAGCCACTTAAAATTAATTCTAACTTTTCCATAGCTAGCCCATATCTAATAGTATAGTTTAATCGTTGTTCCTCAATGTATGAAAAGTTTAAATTTTTGTGACTTAGATCAGAAAAATTTGCTCCTAATTCAAATTGAAGAACATTTTTTCCAACTGCAAACGCACCCTGTGATGACCCAGGTCTATTTGAATTTATTACTTCTGTATATTGTGATAAAAGAGGAGTTGACATTAATATAAATAAAATAAAAGTTAGTGTATATTTCATATTTTGAAAAGATATAAAATTTAATATTACTTAATTAGTGTTTGTTGAACAAAATTTTAACATCATTAATTGTATTTTTACCTATCTAAACAATTAGAAATGATTACTTTTTTTAAAATTATTCTTTTTTTTATTTTATTCTTTTATGCAGTTAGACTTTTAACACCCTTAATTTTAGCTTTTTTTATAAAAAGATTTCAGAAAAAAATGAAGAAAAAGTTTGAAAATATGGGTAATACTAATTTTGATAATAAATCAGAAAAAACAAAATCTAAGCCTAAGCCTAATGATAAAGTAGGTGAGTACGTAGATTTTGAGGAAATTGATTAATATGAATAATTTTTTAAAAAATAGCATTCCACATATAATTTGCATTTTTGTTTTAGCACTTTTATCTCTTGCGTATTTTTATCCAGTTTTACAAAATAAGGGAATAGAACAATCTGATATTTCTCAGTTTGTGGGAATGTCAAAACAAATAGTAGAGCATCGTGAAAAATTTAATGAAGAACCTTATTGGTTAGATAATGCTTTTTTAGGAATGCCATCTTTTCAGGTTAGTGCTATTTATCCAAACGATGTTTTAAGAGTGATAGATCATTCTATTAGATTTCTTCCAAGACCATCTGACTATTTATTTTTATACATGTTATCTTTTTACTTGTTAATTATTTCTTTAAAGATTAATTATCGCTATGCATTATTCGGTTCTATTGCTTTTGGGTTCTCTACTTATTTGATAATAATATTAGGGGTTGGACATAATACTAAGGCTCTTGCAATTGGATACTTACCATTGGTTATTATGGGTGTTTTAATGATTTTTAAGAAAGATTTTTTGAAAGGTTTTTTAATAACATCAGTTGCATTAGGGCTCCAAATTCATTCTAATCATTATCAGATGACTTATTACACACTTTTTGTAATCATGATTATGTTTTTAGTCTTTTTAATAGATTTCATTAAAAAAAATGACTTTAAGGCTTTTATATATTGTTTTTCTGTATTCACTCTAAGCTCTGCTATGGCGTTAATGATGAATGCCCCAGGACTTTTATCCACCAAAGAATACTCTGAATTCAGTACTAGAAGCAAAAGTGAAATAACAATCAATCCTGATGGTTCAAAAAAAGCATCTCTTTCTGGACTTTCTAAAGATTACATAACAGAGTATAGTTATGGTATTCTTGAAACTTTAAATCTTTTCATTCCAAAATTTATGGGCGGTGCTAGTTCTGATAGAATCAGTGAGGATTCAAAACTCATGGATTTTATTAAAACTCTAGACCCCAGCCAAGCTCAACAGGTTTATCAATATTCGAGACTCTATTGGGGAGACCAACCAATTGTAGCTGCTCCAGCATATATAGGAGCTTCGATTTTATTTATTTTTTTTCTAGGTCTTTTTTTAGTTAAGAGTATTAATATGAGATGGCTTTTGCCCTCAATTATATTATCTGTTTTATTATCCTGGGGAAAGAATTTCGAGCTTTTAACAAATTTAATGATTGACTATTTCCCATTTTACGATAAATTTAGAGCAGTTTCTTCTATTCAAATTATATTAGAATTTTGTATTCCATTAGTGGCAGTTTTTGCTATTCATAAGTTTTTTTCAAATAAAGTAGAGGAAAAAATAAAATTGAAAACTTTGTATTTAGTAGTTTCTATTTGCTTCATTTTAACATTATTTATTTACTTGTTTGGAAGTGATTTATTTGATTTCAGATCTAATTTTGAAATATTTTCGCAGTATCCAGATATTTTAAATTTACTAATAGAGGATAGAAAATCTCTAATGAAAGCAGATTCATTAAGATCTTTAATAATCCTTGTCCTTTTGTTTGGAATTCTTATTTCATATTTAAAAAATATTTTAAATAAAAATATTGCCATCTATGGGGTCATTATGCTTGTTCTTTTTGATTTATGGAGCATTAATAAGCAGTATGTAAATGCGGATCAATTTGTAAAAAAATCTAATCTACAAATCCCTTTTAAAATTACTAATGCAGATAAAGCAATATTACAAGATAAAACAGATTTTAGAGTTTTTGAACCACAAAGAGGTTTTTCTAATGCTAGAACATCATTTTTTCATAAATCAATAGCTGGTTACCATGCAGCAAAGCCTAAAAGGATACAAGATCTTTATGATTTTTATATTGTTAATGATAATTTTAATGTATTAAACATGTTAAATGTTAAATATATAATTAAGGATGATCCAGAAAATTCCATTGGAGTAACTAGAAACCCTGATAATTTTGGAAATGCTTGGTTTGTAAAAAATATTGCTCATGCAGAAAATTCTGAACAGGAATTATTATCTCTTAATAAATTAGATTTAAGGACGAATTCAATTTCGCAAAATAAATATTTGAAACAAAAATCTTATAAACTAGATAGTTTAAATACGATTTCCTTAGAGTCTAGAAATGCAAATAAATTAGTTTATAAATCAAATGTTAGTTCCAATCAATTTGCTGTTTTTTCAGAGGCATTTTATTATAAAGGTTGGCAAGCATATATTGATGATGTAGCGGTAAATCACTATAAAGTAAACTATCTATTAAGAGGGATGGAAATTCCAAAGGGAATACATGATATTAGATTTGAGTTTAATCCAACGATTGTTAAAAGAGGTTCATTCATTTCTGTATTTGCGTATTTAATTCTTATTCTTGTTCTAGTTAAATTTATTAAAGAGAAGTTTTATGTATAAAGTTTTTCCTAAAAGAAGATATAAAAACACTTTAAAAATGCTCAAAAGTGTATGTCCACCACCCTCAACTGTTTTTGATTTAGGTGTAACAAACCCATTTTCTGAAATAATGAGAGAAAACGACTATAAAGTCTTTAATACTAGTGGAGAAGATTTAGATGAAAATCCAAATATAAGTTTACCAAAAGGGGTTGATATGGTTACTGGTTTTGAAATACTAGAACACTTAGTTTCACCTTATCCTTTACTCAAGAATCTTCCTGTCAATAGAATTTTTTTAACTGTTCCTGTAAATTTATGGTTTGCAAAGGCATATAAGAGTAAAACAGATCCGTTTGATCGACATTATCATGAGTTTGAACCATGGCAGTTTGATATGTTATTAGAAAAAGCAGGTTGGAAAATAATTAAAAAGGAGTTTTGGAAAAACCCCTCTTTTAAGTTAGGATTGAGACCTTTTTTAAGAAATTTTACTAACAGATATTATGCGGTTTATGCAGAAAGAGATAAGGCAGGAAAATGGCCAAATAAAGAAAAATATACAAATTATTATAGAGGAGTACTAAACCTTTAAGGATATTAGCAATGAAAATTGGAATGATTCTTGACGCACCCTATCCAACAGATCCAAGGGTAACGAATGAAGCTAAAGCATTGATTAGCTCTGGAAATGAGATATTTTTGTTTTGTCTTTCTTATAAAAAAAAATTTAAAAAAAAAGAAGTTATTAGTGGCATCAATATTGTTAGAATTTATTGTTCTTGGTTAGCTTATAAGTTATCCGCTTTAGCATACACATTTCCCTTTTATAAATGGATTATGTCAAAAAAAATAAAAAATTTTATAAATGATAATGATATTGAAGTTTTACATATTCACGATATTCAAATTGCAAGTTCAGTTTTTCTTGCTAATAAGTCATTCAATCTTAATGTAACTTTAGATTTACACGAGAATAGACCTGAAATCATGAAGTTCTACAAACATGTAGATAGTTTTTTAGGAAGATTATTTATATCTCCTAAAAGATGGAAAATGGCAGAAGAAAAATATTGTAATGAATCTGAAAATATAGTAGTAGTTACAGAGCTTGCTAAAAATGAACTAATCCAAAGAGTAAAGTTAAATAAAGAAAAAATTGTTGTCTTCTCAAATACCGTTTCAAAGAGTTTTTACATTGATTACAAATTAGATAATGCAATCATTAAAAGATATAGTGATTCGTTTGTTTTATTATATTTAGGTAATACTTCAAAAAGAAGAGGTTTAAAAACTGTTTTAAATTCTATTCCAGAACTAATTAAGTCCATTCCAAATTTTAAGTTTGTAATAGTAGGTTGTAGTTCTTATGATAATGAACTTAAAAGAATAGTAGAGAATTATAAAATCTCGAAATATGTAGATTTTGAAGGATGGAAATCTGAAGATTTATTTCCATCATATATTAAAGCTGCTAAATTAGGTGTTTCCCCTTTGCATAAAAATATTCATCACGATACAACTTATGCAAATAAAATATTTCAATACATGTCTTTGGGTTGTCCAATTTTATGTAGCGATGTAAAGGCTCAAGTACTCCTTCTGGACACTTATAAAGTAGGTTTGTTATTTGAATCAGAAAATGTATCAGATTTTAAAAATAAGATTCTAAAGCTTTTTAATGATAGTAATTTGGTTTTACAATTTAGTGATAACTGTATTAATTCTATTAATAATCATCTTAATAACGATATTATATCGAAAGATTTAGTTAACTACTATGAAAAAAAATAAAATTCTTATTATTTCATATTATTGGCCACCCTCTGGGGGATCTGGAGTTCATCGTTGGCTTAATTTTTCTAATGCATTAATCAAAAGAGGTTGGGATGTAACAGTTTTTACTGCAAAAAACCCTAACTATTTAATAATTGATAATAAATTATGCAATCAGGTAGATAAGTCAATAAAAGTTTTAAAAATACCAATACTAGAACCGAATAATTTTCTAAACATTAAAAAAGCTAATAATACTAAGCCTTTAGGTATTGCTAACAGACTAATGATATGGGTTCGAGCTAATATTTTTTTTCCTGATTCAAGAATGTTTTGGATAAAGAAAGTTGCAAATAAAGCAACCAACTATATAAATAAAAATAACATAGATTGTTTAATAACTACAGCACCTCCTTTTAGTACACATTTAATTGGTTTAAAAGTTAAAAAAAACACAGGTATTAAGTGGATAGCCGATTTTAGAGATCCATGGTCAGAATTTTTTCAATTTAAACTCCTACCATTGTTGTCATTTCAAAAAAAGAAACATAAAATTTATGAAAATAAATGTTTAAAATCTGCAGATACAATTATAACCACATCTCCCAGTTTGACAAAAAAATATTCTTTAATTAATTCCAATTCTAAAACTATTTATAATGGATTTAATTCCTTTATTAAGGGTAGAAAATCTAAAAAGTTTTTGATAATGTACACTGGTATTATGAAATCGGTTCAAAACCCACAAAATTTATGGGAGGTTTTGAGAGAAATTTGCCTTGAAAATGAATCGTTTTTTAAAGATTTATCTGTTAGACTTATTGGAGATTTTGATGAAGATATAATGGAAGATATTAATATAAAATTGATGAAATCAAATGTTAAGTTTGAAAAATATTTAGAAAAAGAACACTTAGATAAAGAAGTTTGTAAGGCAAGTGTCCTTCTTTTAAGTAGTGTTAATATAGATTCAGTCAATAACATTATTCCTGGAAAATTATACTATTATTTTTCAGTAAAGCGTCCCATATTAGCGTTTTCTAATTTAAACAGTGATGTTCACAATATTATAAATCAAACAAAAACAGGAAGAGTGTTTACATATTTAAATAAACTTGATTTAAAAAATCATATTTTAGAACTTTATTCCAACTACAAGACAGGAAATGATAATTTTAGTACTTTGGGATTAAGTAATTATACTTATAATAAATTATCATTGAGCCTTGATGATATTTTAAAAAAAACTATTGATTAATGGGAATAGTAATTAAGCAAACATCTAAAAATATAATTACAATTTCTTTGGCTTTATTTATTGGCGCTATAAATACTCTTTATTTTTATCCTGAGTTCTTAAAGGATGAATATTATGGTTTGGTAGTTTTTTTACTGGCCACATCTAACTTATTACAGCCATTAATGTCATTGGGAGCTCAACATACAATAATTAAGTTTTATAGCTCTTTTAATGATACTAGATCAAAAGATGATTTTCTTTCTAGTATCATATTTATTCCTTTAATTGTTATACTTCCAGTCACATATTTGGTTGTTCAATTACATGATTCTTTAGGAACTTTTTTATCAATGAAAAATCCGATAATTGAATCTTATGTTTGGGTAATATTCTTGGTTGCTTTTGCAACCTCATATTTTGAAGTTTTTTATGCTTGGTCAAGAGTACAATTGAAATCTGTTTTTGGTAATGCTCTTAAAGAAATTTATCCTAGAGTTTCTGTTTTAACTCTTCTTATATTGGTTTCATTTGGATTAATTCAAAAAGAAGATTTCGTTTGGTGGTTAACTGGCTTGTATTACTTAAGATTATTGATTATGGTTATGTATTCACTTTCTGTATACAAACCAAAATTTTCATTATCTCTTCCTGAAAATTTCAAAGAGATAATCTCTTATTCAATATATATATTATTAGCAGGTTCTGCTGCGAGTCTTTTGATTGATATTGATAAATATATGATTCCACAAAAGGAGGCTATTTCTCAAACCGCATACTATGCAGTTGCGGTTTTTATAGCTACAGTTGTTGAAATCCCAGGAAGAGCTATGTTTCAAATATTAAATCCGATGGTTGCTAAGGCGATTAATAATAATGAAGTTTCTAATTTAAATGATTTGTATCAAAAGAGCTCATCAAATCTTTTAATAATTTGTGGTTTTTTCTTTCTTTTAATTAATCTTAACATTAATTCTTTTTACGAGTTAATGAATAACCAATTTTATTCTGATGCTATATGGGTAGTTTTGATTATTTCCTTCGCAAAGTTAATTCAAATGAGTTTTGGTTGTGGTCCAGCTATTTTAGCAACCTCTAGTTTTTATAAAATAACCTTACCCTTTTCAATATCTATGGCTATTTCTGTATATTTTTTAAATGATTATTTAATTGATATATATGGGATAAATGGAGCTGCTATTTCAACTTTACTTGTTTTGTTTTTATTTACAATATTAAAAGTTTTATACATAAATTATAAACTTAAAATACATCCCTATAATTTTAATACAATTAAAATTATTACATTAATTTTTTCAATTTATTTTGGACTTAACTTAATTGATTTAAACTTTTCTCCCTTTTTTAATATAATAGCTAAAAGTATAATTGTTTCGATGTTGTATATCTCATTAGTTTATTTTTTAAAACTTTCAGATATAATTAATAAAACAATTGATTCAATAATCAAATAGTTAATTTTTCTTTTAAAAAATCAGATAATCTAGATTTGTTTTCCTTAACTAAGTTTTCTGGAGTTCCTTGAAATATAACTTGCCCTCCATTGTATCCCCCGTCTAATCCTAAATCGATTATATAGTCTGAACTTTTAATTAAATCTATGTTATGTTCTACAACAATTAGAGAGTGTCCATTTTCTATTAATGAATTAAATGATTTTAAAAGTTTTTTAATATCATGAAAATGTAAACCTGTGGTAGGTTCATCAAAAATAAATAGTGTTTTTTTTCTATTAGAACCTTTTAGTAAAAATGTAGCTAATTTAATTCTTTGAGCTTCTCCTCCAGAAAGAGTAGAGGAGGACTGACCTAGTTGAACATAACCCATTCCAACATCTTTAAGCGGTTGTAGTTTTTTAACTATTCTGTTTTCATTTTGTTCTTTAAAAAAATCAATACTTTGATCAACGGTCATTTTAAGAATGTCATCAATATTTTTATCTTTAAACTTTACTCTTAAAACTTCTTCTTTAAATCTCTTGCCTTTACAGTTTTCGCATATTAAGTTAACATCTGCCATAAATTGCATTTCGATTTTCACTGTACCTTCCCCTTTACAATTAGTACATCTACCTCCATCAACATTAAAGGAGAAGTGTTTGGCTTTGTATTGATTTGCTTTAGAGAGACTCTGGCTGGCAAAAAGATTTCTAATATCATCATAGACTTTTAAATAAGTAACTGGATTTGATCTTGAAGATAATCCTATTGGGTTTTGATCTACATATTCTATTTCTTCAATTTTATCGATATCTCCACTTATTTCATCAAATTGACCAGGTTTTTCTTTAAAAATTCCTTTTTCTTTTAGTAATGCTGGATATAATATTTTTTTAACTAATGTGGTTTTTCCACTTCCAGAAACACCTGTTACAGCAGTTAAGTTATTTAATGGAAATACAACATTAATATTTTTAAGATTATTTTCTCTTGCACCTTTTAATATTACTTTACCAGAAGAATATCTTCTTTTATTAGGAACTTTTATAGATTCTATGTTATTTAAGTATTTAGACGTGAGACTATTAGATTTTAATATTTCTTTTATTGTTCCTTGTGCTACAACTTCACCTCCATTTGAACCAGCTTGTGGGCCTATGTCTATTATTTGATCGGCAGCTTTCATAATATCCTCATCGTGTTCAACCACAAGAACAGTATTACCAATTTTTTTTAAATCAATTAATATATTGATTAGTTTTTCAGTGTCTTTGGGGTGAAGTCCAATACTAGGCTCATCTAACACATATAAAGAACTAACTAATGAACTACCTAAAGAATTAGCTAAGTTTATTCTTTGTGATTCACCACCTGATAAAGTGCTAGATTTCCTGTTAATTGTTAAGTATCCAAGTCCTACATTACATATAAAACTCAATCTATTTTTAATTTCTTTTGTAATTCTTTCTGCTAGTTTATTTTCATATTTATTAAGTTTCAATTCTTTCATGAAATTTAATAATAGATCTATTGGCATTTCAACTAAATCAGTTATTGATTTATTATTTATTTTAACAAAAGAAGCTTCTTCCTTTAATCGATTTCCGTTGCAAACATTACATTTTGTTTTTCCCCTATATCTGGATAACATAACTCTATTTTGAATCTTATAACTTTTAGACTCAAGCTTATTAAAAAAATAATTAATTCCCTTAAAGTAGGAATTCCCTTCCCATAGTATTTGTTTTTGCTCCTTTTCTAATTTAAAATATGGCTTGTGAATAGGAAATTTAAACTTAGCAGAGTTTTTAATAAAATCATTCTTGTATTTTTTTAGTTTTTCACCTCTCCATGGAGCTATGGCATTTTCATATATAGATAACCCAGTATTGGGAATTACAAGTTCAGGATCAATACCAATCAAATCACCATACCCTCCACAGCTTGAACATGCTCCAACGGGATTATTGAAGCTAAACAAATACTCGGATGGTTCTATGAACTTAATCCCATCTCTTTCATATTTGTTATTGAAATAGTATTTATTATTTGTATTAATATTTTCAATACATAATTCGCCTTTTCCCTCATAAAAAGCTAACTCAATTGAATCTGAGATTCTATTTAAATAATCTTTGTCTTCTTTATATATTGATCTATCTATTACTAAATTGAACTTTTTAACACTAATTTTTTTAACATCTTCAATTCTTTTAATCTCACCATTAATCTGAATTCTAGCAAAACCTTGTTTTAGAAACATTTCAAGCAATTCTTTGTCGTTTTCATTACCATTATTCTCTTTTAAGGATAATACCAAAAACTTATCTCCTTGTTTAAATGTTTGTATTTTTTTAATAACAGAGTCTATGTTGTCTTTTTTAACTTCTTTATTTGAAACAGGTGAATAAGTTCTTCCAATTCTTCCGTATAAAAGTTTTAAGTAATCATATACTTCTGAACTAGTACCAACAGTTGATCTTGGATTTGAATTATTTACCTTTTGTTCAATAGCAATTGCTGGAGATATGCCAATAATTTTATCAACTTTTGGTTTATTTAATTTTCCTAAAAATTGACGCGCGTAAGAAGAAAGACTTTCTATATATCTTCTCTGTCCTTCAGCATATAAAGTATCAAATGCTAGACTAGATTTTCCGGATCCAGAAAGTCCAGTTAATACAATTAATTTGTTTTTAGGGATATCTAAATCAATATTTTTTAGATTGTGCATATTAGCACCTCTAATTTTTATAAATTTTGAGTCTAATTTAATGTTTTCCAAGTCGTGTAAAAATCAATCTATAAATATAAGTTTTAAATGATTTTTTTTACTACTAAATGTTAAACAATTTTATATTTAAAATGATTTTACTAAATTTGATTATAATATTAAATAAAAGCCTATACCCGAAACCTACTTTTTTATATTGAAATAAATAGAATTCAAATTTAATTTAAAACTTAGGTATGGCTAATTTTATTAACGACTCTGTTCTTCTTAACAGATATAAACATGGTAGTAATTTATCTTTTCAGACTCTTTTTTTAAGGCACAAAAAAAGGATTTTTAATTATATAAATTCAAAAGTTAAGGATGCAGATATTTCAAATGATATTTTACAAGACACATTTATCAAAGTATTTAAAATTATCAAAAAAGGATCTTATGATGAACAGGGTAAATTCCTTCCTTGGGTATTAAGAATTTCTCACAATTTAGTAATGGACCATTTTAGATCATTAAAACGTTCTAAATTGACATATGAAAAGGATTTATATTATACTTTTTCAAATATTAAGTCCGAAACAGAATCTTGTGATGAAAGAATAATTTCTGATAAAACTTTATCAAAAACTTTATCATCTATGATAGATACATTACCATATTCACAGAGAGAAATAGTAAAATTAAGATTCTATCAAAATCTAAGCTTTAAGGAAATAGCCGAAATTAACAACATTTCTATTAATACAGCTTTAGGTAGAGTTAGATACTCCTTGAACAACTTAAGAAAGTCAATGAACAGTTCATCTTTAAAATCAGAACTAATGCAAATGGTGTGATTTTAAATAGTGTTCTTTTTAAGAAAAGATTTTCTTCCAATTTTCTGAGTAATTATATCTGTATTAATATTCCATCCTCTTGCAGGTGAGAATTTTCTTCCGTACCATATTATTTGTAGATGAAGTTTATTCCATAATTTCTCTGGAAAAATTCTTTTAGCATCTTTTTCTGTAATCTTGACATTTTTTCCACTGGACATTCCCCATCTATACATTAGCCTATGTATGTGAGTATCTACTGGAAATGTAGGTACTCCAAAAGCCTGAGCCATTACTACACTTGCTGTTTTATGACCTACAGCAGGTAATGCTTCTAAATCTTCGAAATTATCAGGAACTTTTCCGTTATGTTTTTCAATTATTATTTTAGATAACCCATGAATTCCTTTTGACTTCATTGGAGAGAGTCCAACTGGTCTTATTATATTTCTAATTTCTTCAACGGAGAGCTTAATCATATCATTTGGATTATCTGCTTTTGAAAAAAGAATTGGAGTGATTTTATTAACACCTACGTCTGTACTTTGGGCAGAAAGCAAAACAGCAATTAAAAGCGTATAAGAATCTTTATGGTCTAATGGAATAGGTACTTCCGGAAATAAAACTTCTAAAGTCTCAATTATATAGTCTATTCTTTCTACTTTATTCATAATAATTTTTATAAATTTACTACAAAATTATTTTAAATGAGTTTATTAAAAGTAGGTGATAAAATCCCAGAATTTTCATGTTATGATGACAAAGAAAATTTAGTTACTAATAATGATTTAATTGGTAAAAAAACAATTATTTTTTTCTACCCAAGAGCTAATACACCAGGTTGTACTGCTCAGGCTTGTAATCTTTCTGAAAATTTCTCTAAATTAACAAAAATAGGATTTTCTATAATTGGTATTAGTGCAGATAAAATAAAATCTCAATCATCTTTTTCTTCAAAATTTGGAGGATTCCCTTATCCTTTATTATCAGATGTTGATAAAAAAATAATTAATGGTTTTGGTGTTTGGGGATCAAAAAAATTTCAAGGCAAAGAATATGAAGGTATTTTGAGAACTACTTTTATTATAAATGAAGATTTAGAAATTACTAGAGTTATAGAAAAAGTAAAAACAAAAGATCATACTAATCAGATCTTAGAAAAATAATTTTATTTATAACCAAATAGTTTTTTGGATTTTATTTGATTTGTAACTTCCTTCGGTAACATTTCTTCCCAACCATTTTCACCTGCTTTTATTTTTTCTAATACTTTAATTGAAAATATACTTAGAAGAGCTTCGTCATAATCAATTATGTCTAGTAATCGATTATTGTATTTAAAATATTTATAAAGATTTTTCATTTTATTAGCAACATGAATATTGTTACTATTTATTATAGATCCATCTTTAGGGTCTTTCATTGGATATAGAAATACTCTAAGGTTCTTAACAAATAATTTTCCAAAAGCCTCCAAAATTCCTCCTCTTAACTCATCATAATATTTATCATCAAAAATTTCAATTAAATTATTAACCCCCATAGTTAATACTACTTTCTTATTAGTGTAATTTGAAAAATATTCTGCTAACTTGTAATATTCTTTAAAATTTGTAATCATAACCGTATGACCTAATGCACATAGTAACTTAGCTCTGTCCATAAAGTCTGTTTCATTGACATCTCCATTTGAAGATTTTAAATTAGATAAAGTGATTTCAAATAAAGTGATTTGTTTGTCCTCTTTAAATCCTTTTTCTTTGGAAATAATATCTGTTGATTTTATAAACATGTCTTCATTTACAAGAGTAACAGGTCTAAAACTTCCTCTAATGGCCAATATGTTCTTTTTCCAAAAAACTTTAGCAGGTAATATGTTATTTCCATCAGGACCAAACATTACTGCCTTTGTCATGTTGTTTTTAACTAGTTCCAAGCTCATTAGTCTATTATCTACTTTCTTAAACAATGGTCCGGAAAAATTTATAGTATCTATTTCAATAGATTCTGAATCAATATGATCGTATAAATACCTTAGCAATTTTTTTGGTTCATCGTTTTTATAATATGCACCATAGATTAAATTTAAACCCATTAATCCAAGCGCCTCTTGCTGAGCTTTAGCTTCAAATAAATGAAACCTAACGTGAATATGAATTTCACTAAAAGCTTCTTTAGGATTTGTCTGAAATTTAATACCCATCCATCCGTGACCCTTGTATTTTTTAGCAAAATCAATTGTTGCTACAGTATTTGCATAAGTAAAAAACATTTTGTTAGGATGTTCTTTTCTGTCCATTCGAGTTTCCAAAAGATTAACCTCATGATCAAGCATTTTTTTAAGTCTTGACTCAGATACATATCCACTATTAGTTTCTTGACCGTATATAGCATCACTGAATGCTTTATCGTAAGCACTCATTGTTTTGGCAATAGTACCAGAAGCACCTCCAGATCTAAAAAAATGTCTAGCTACTTCTTGTCCAGCACCAATTTCGGCAAAGGTTCCGTAAATATGTTCATTAAGATTTATCCTTAAAGCTTTGGCTTTAATTGAAGGAATATTTTCGAATGGTTGATCTCCTTTTAGGGAAATTGACATTTGTATATATATTATATAGCTAAGTTATAAGAATTTTATCAAGTAAATGATATATTTATAATAAAATAAAATCATTGAAAGTAACTTTTTTAGGAACTGGTACATCAACGGGCATTCCTCTTATTGGAAGTGATCATCCTGTTTGTCAAAGTTCAAATGAGAAAGACAAAAGGTTAAGATCTTCAGTCTTAATTCAATGGGATAATTATTCATATATTATTGATACAGGTCCAGATTTTAGACAACAGATGTTAAGATCAAAATGTAATAGAATTGATGGTGTACTTTATACTCATGAACATTCAGATCACACCTCAGGTATAGATGATTTAAGGGCTTTTTGTTTTAAACAAGGCGAAATACCTATATATGGCCATAAAAGAGTTATAGATAATTTATTTAATAGGTTTGAATATATTTTTAATAAAGAAAAAAAATACGCAGGAGCTCCAAAATTAAAACCTATTGAAATCACAGAAAACAAAAACTTTAAAATTTCTAATTTAATTATTACTCCAATAAGTTATTTACATGCTAAATTACAGGTTTATGGATATAGGTTTAATGATTTTGCCTACCTAACTGATATGAAAACAATTGAAGATGTTGAAATCAATAAACTAGACAATTTAAAAGTATTGGTTTTAAACTGTATTAAAATAGAACCGCATTATTCACATTTAAATTTAGAAGAAGCTCTTAAGCTTATAAGATTAATTAAACCCAAAAAAACATATTTAACACATATAAGTCATATGTTAGGATTTCATGAAGAGGTGCAAAATAACTTACCAGAAGACGTTTTTTTGGCTTTCGACGGACTTGAAATTGAATTATAGTATTTTTTTATTTAGCCAATTTAACATAGACTTAAAGTTTTCAGGTGAAACTCCGTGACCAATAGGAAAACTTTCAAAATCAAAATCAATATTATTTTCACTTAAAAATTTAAGTGAATCTTTAGCCTGATTAAACGGAAGAATATCATCTTCAGTTCCATGCGATATATAAAAAGATAAATTTTTTAAATCTAATTTTGATGGTTTTATTATATTTGGATCAATGCCACCACTCAAAGAAATTATATTTTTTACTTTTTCAGGGTATGTTAATGCTACTGCATTAATGAGGATTGAACCTTGACTAAATCCTAACAAGGTAACATTGTTTTTATCTGTATTGTAAACTTCATTACACTTATCAATACAATTAACAATCATATCTCTTGATTCAATGGCTTTTTTATTGTCGTATGTTTTATTACCTAAATAATCAATAGAAATATTATACCAGGCATAGCTCATACTTTGAATAGTTATGGGTCCTCTTATTGAAATCACAGTAAATTTTTCAGGAAGTGCCCTTGAAAAAGAGAATAAATCTTCTTCATTACTTCCATAACCATGAACCATTAAAATAAGTGGGGAAGATTCTTTAACAGGGTTTGATTTTTTTATTAAATGAAAAAAAGGTAAATCAATCATTTATAAGGAGTTTTTCATTTACTACAATACCTAAAGGTTTTCCATGCATTTTAGTTCCTAAAAAAGCACTATTTTTTGATTTCGACATTATGTTTGATTTTAAAAAAGTATACTCATTTCCAATTGTGAAAAGTGTCATATTTGCATTAGACCCTTCCTCCATTTTACAATCATTTATTTTAAATCTAGACCTACCAGATGTTAAGATTTTTATTGTCTTATTTAAATCAAACAAATTTAGAAGAGCTCCAAAAAAAGATTCTAAACCTATTGTTCCATATTCTGCATTATCGATGTCCATCTTCTTGTTGTCAACATCTATTGGCATGTGGTCGCTAGTTACCATGTCAATTGTTCCATCCTCGACTGCTTTAACAAGTGCTTTTCTGTCAAGTTCAGTTCTAAGGGGTGGTGACACCTTATATCTAGTGTCAAAATCTTTTAGTTTTTCTTCATTGTAAGTCAAATTGTGAATTGCTACACTACACGAAATGTCTAAACCTTTGTTTTTAGCTTCTCTAATAGCGTCAACTGAGGATTTACATGAAATTGTAGGTATGTGTAATCTTCCACCAGAATATTCTAAAATTTTTATATCTCTATTTATTTGAATTTCCTCAGATAAAACAGGTATTCCTTTAATTCCGTAAGAAACACTTACAAGACCTTCGTTAATTATGCCGTTATTTGAAATAGAATTATCTTGAGCGAATGACATTATTAGCGAATCAAAAGTCTGGGAGTAGAGTAGCGCTGTTTTGAGTAAATTAGGGTTTTCAATAGGTTTTTTATAGTCATAAAATCCAACTGCACCATTTTGTTGCATATCATTTAGTTCAGCTAAATCTTTAGATTTACTAGATACTGAAAATGCGCCAAGCGGATGAATCTTAGTAATAATATCTTTTGATTTAGATTTTATAAATGATATATGTGCTTGAGAATCAATTACAGGGTTGGTGTTGGAATTTAAAACAATATCTGTAAATCCACTTTTAGCAGCAACATTTCCTCCGTTAATAATAGTTTCTCTTTCTTCATATCCAGGTTCACCAAATGAAACACTACTGTCAAACCAACCCATTGAGACATGCATTCCTTCAATATTAATTTCTTTAGAACCATCAGAGTTAATTGATTTAGCAATTTTTAAAATTTTACCCTTAGAAATTAAAATATCTTGCTTGGTACCGTGGTATTTACTCTCGGTATTTATAACTTTTGCAGATTTAAGAATAATAGACATGCAATCAAGTTATCTTAAAGCATAATGAAATAATGCTGAACAAATATAAGAATTGATTTGAATATCTTGAAAAAAGATTATTAAAAACCTTCAAAAACACCTAATCCAAATAAAGCAAAATCATATTTAACAGGATCTTCAGAGTCTAAAACTCTTAATTTTTTATCTAGTTCTAAAACTGCTTTGTGGTCATTTTGTTTTCTATTTAATATACCAAGTTTCCTAGCTACATTTCCACTATGAATATCAAGGGGACAAGAAAGAATCGATGGTGAAATTTTCTTCCAAATTCCAAAATCAACTCCATTATTATCTTTTCTTACCATCCATCTGAGAAACATGTTAATTCTTTTACATGCAGATCCTTTAAAAGGATCACTTATGTGTTTTGTGGTTCTTGATGGAAATTCACCCTCAAAAAAAATATTTTTAAATTTATGAATATTAGAATGCATATTTAAGTGGGTTTTTTTATCATAAAACACACTTTCTAAATCTTTGTTATTAATATAAATTCTTTGTAATGTTCTTATAAAATATCTAAAATCAATAGGATTAAAAGTTCTATGAACCACATATGCTTTTTCAATATCCTTATCTTTAGCATTTAGTATAAAATCATGTGGAGCGTTCTCAAATACCTCCATCATTTTATATCCGTTTTTAATTATAGTTTTTCTTTGTCCCCATGCAATAATGGATGTTAAGAATGCAGAAATTTCAATGTCTTCTTTTTTGGTGTATTGATGAGGAATTTGAATTGGATCAGAGTTTATAAATTTTTTTTGATTGTATTGAAAAGATTTTTCATCTAAAAAATCTTTTAATTCAGAATTAGTTAACCCACTTTCCATCGACTAAACTAAGTTTTCTATCAGCCATATCTGCTAATTTCTTATTGTGAGTAACTATAACTATAGTTAGGTTTAATTGATCTCTTAAATCAAAAAATAATTGGTGTAAATTATCTGCTGTTTTTGAATCAAGATTTCCACTAGGTTCATCAGCAAATAACATACTAGGATTATTTATTAATGCTCTTGCAACTGCAACTCTTTGTTGTTCTCCACCAGAAAGTTCAGACGGGTTTTGATCTTTTACATGAATTAAATCAAGAGAGTTCAAGAGATCTGTAGCTTTAGATTTAAGTTCATTGATTTCTAATCCTTTTATCATGCCAGGAATACATACATTTTCTAAAGCAGTAAATTCAGGAAGAAGCTCATGGAATTGAAAAATAAAACCTATTTGGGTATTTCTAAATTTTGAAATCTCCTTTTCATTTAAATCATTAATCCCTATATTATTTAGGGATAATCTTGAAGCTTTAGATTCATCAAAGTTATCTCAATGTACTTAGAATATGTAATAAAGTTGTTTTTCCTGCTCCAGATGGACCAACTATTGATACAATTTCCCCCCTTTCTATTTCAATACTGACATTGTTTAATACTTTTTTATTATCATATGTTTTTGAAATATTTTGAGCTGAAATCATATATAAATTAACTTTTTCTCTTTTTAACTTGATTGAAATCTATGAAATAATTTATTCTTAACGAAATTTGATGATTTATAGGTAGTTCAAATAAATTTTTTGAACTTGTATAGTAAGAGATTCCAGACATGTTATCTTCATTAAATATGTTATTTCTATAAAGTAAGTAGCCTTACTTCCTGGAGCAAACTCCCAATTAAAACCTAAATCAAAATTCCATAAATTAAAATTAGTATTGGGATTGAAATCAGTGTTGTTTTTTGAGGACTTTTCTCTTTCACCGTTTGATTTTAAAAGATAAAAAGAATCTATATATTTAGCAGTACTCCAAAACTGCCTTAGTTTTATATTTATTGATTTATAGGAATCAAAATTATAATTCAAAGACATGTTGTTTTCAGTTGATTTTATATCTCTATTTCCAAAATATACTTCTAGGTTTTCTTTAAAAATATAACCAACATTATCATAACTTAACGAAAATCTTCAAGTCATAGTTAAAATTTAATTTATTACTAGCTCTAATTCCTAAGCTAGTTTTTACATCAAAATCTTTTTTATCTTCATTAAAATCTTCATTTAAACCAAAAGAATGAGATAATCCAAAACCATATTGTATCTTTTTTCTAATGTCAGACGAGTACTCAAAATTTAACTCAAGTTCAGCTGGATCTAATATAAAAATATCTGTTGACCTTGGTTCATCATAGTTTTTGTATTCAGACGTATAGTCAATATCAAATTCAATTTTATTTAAATTTAAAGTGGTAATATTAACACCTGCTCTTCCACCTCTAGACTTTAATATTTTTGGAAAAAATCTACTTCTCTCACTTATAGATAAATAAGCATCAATTTTTTCGTAATTTTTAGTTGAATTAAAAGTCATATATCTGCTTCTAAAAGACAATCTCTGATCATTTCTATTATTATAGTATCCAAGGTCGTTTTGGTAATAATTGGCATCTACTCCATTCCAGCCTAAACTAAATCTGAAATTTCCTGTCAATTCACTAAAATTAACTCCACCTCTAAATCCTTTGATTAATGAGAATTTGGGTGAATTACTTTGTAAACAAGTCCCTTAATATTATATTTTCTTTTATTATCAAATAAATCTAATACAATAGCACTATTGTTAGAGTTTTTAAATTTACCAGCTCTATTTACATTGGTGTTTGAAAATGAAAGTGTAGAATAATCATTAATAATTTGTTTACTTAATGAAAATACATTGTAATTGGTTATTGAAGCTATTTTTTCTTTTCTTTTTTCACTTGTAGATTTGTTTATTATTCGAGCATATGCATTATTAGTAATTGAATTTATAAACCCAACACTTAACCCTGAATTAGTTGTGCCAGTTATTTTTATAGAGTTTAAAAGTTCAGGTTTTACATCATAATTTAATATTTCTTCATTTTCTTTTAATATATCATTTTCATTAAATTTGATTTCATCTCCAATTCTTCTACTATAAAAAAAACTTCCGCCTCTAAAACCTAAACCATCAGCTTTTTTAAATAACGAAGCTCCTTCTGTAAAAAAAGCTCTGTTCTCATCAAACTCCTGTTCAAATGGACTCAAATTTAATTCCTTATCATCAAAAGTAACTTGTCCGAAGTCAGGGATTAAGGTGGCGTCTAAAGTGAAACTATTGTTTATTCCATATTTAACATCCATTCCAGCAGAATATGCAGCTAAGGGATTATTTCCATTTTTAAAATCAACCGAGGACTGAGCATATGGATAAAAAAATAACCTTAGTGGGGGAGAAATGTTTTGTATTCCTTTAGAAATACCCATAGATTCAGGATATTTAGCATTTTTTTGATCTACAAAATTCCAAGTATAAACTTCTCCAGATTCAGCAATTTTTCTACCAAAATTTATTCCCCATTTTTGAACTTTTATTGAGGGAAATCGAAGTGCGCTGTAGGGTATCTTCATTTCCATAGTCCAACCTTCATCGATAATATTGACTTTAGATTCAAAAACAGTATCGAAATCCCAATCCTCTTCAGACATTTCATTAGATGTGTAAGTATCTCCTAAGGTTCCAGCACTTGTGACTTGAAATCCTTGATAATTAATGTTATCATCGTAGGTGTTGATAGAAACAAAAAATGTTTCAGCATTAACTTCCCATATATTATCTCTTTGACTAAATTCAACAGGAATAGGGTTGGGGTTATTAAATTTTCCTGCTATGTATATAGCATCATCGTCATAACCCATGTAAACAAAATTTTCATAACCCTTCTTTTCACTAGATCCATTGTTAGGCATCCATCTTTCGAATTTTGAGGCAGCAGTTAACTGTTTCCCATTGTTTATCATTAATAATACCATCAATTTTGGGAGGTGAATCAAATCTCTTAAGATCAATAGTTTTTCTTTCTTGTGAAAAACTTACACATATACAAAGAGTAAAAAAAATACTTAATAAATAATTCATTAAATAAAAATGTTATTTAAAATACTGAGTGAAATTAATTAAATTTGACAATATAATATGCTAATGGTTTATTTTAATATTTAGATGATAAAAAATATAATATTGGGTGGTGGTTGTTTTTGGTGTACTGAAGCAATTTTTAATAAAACTAAGGGAGTTGAAAATGTAATACCAGGTTATATAGGTGGAAAAACTTTAAACCCGACATACAGGGATATTTGCACTGGTTTAACTGGACACGCCGAGGCCATTAGCATAGATTACAATACTGAAGTTATCAATTTAGAAAATATTCTAGAAATTTTTTTTTCAACTCACGATCCAACAACCCTAAACAGACAAGGTAACGATTTGGGAACTCAATATAGATCTTCAATATTTACAAATGATAAAAACGAAATAGAAATGATTTCCAATTTTATTAAAACTTTAGACAGTTCTAATGGATATAAAAATAGAATAGTAACTAGTATTGAAGAAAAATCTACTTTTTATGTAGCGGAAAATTATCATCATGACTATTTTGAAAATAATAAAAATGTTCCTTATTGTTCTATTGTAATATCACCCAAAATAGAAAAGTTTAAAAAAAACAATAGCAAATTTTTGAATTAAATCAGTTTTTAAATAATATTCCAAAAGACAGCCAATTCATCATTTTTTTTGACATTTTTAAAGAAAGATTGAAAAAGAAATTAAAAATAAACTTATCTTTTTTAAATGTTAAAATGCTAATTAAAGCACCAAAAATAAATCCAAACCACACCAACAAAACTTGGTATACAGGAAATATAATTAAAAGTCTTAATGGCCAATAAATTATCCCTGGAAGGTTATCAATTGGTAAAAGAGATACGATAGGTCCAGATATTTTAGCGGCAACACTTCCTGTTACTCCAAAAACTATGAAGACTATTATCATCTGAAATGGCGTTGAAATACCCCATTTGTCTTTTAATTTTTTTAACATCTTTATTTTAAAATACTCGATATTTGATCAGCTAGTTCTAATCCAATCCTGTCTTGAGCTTCATTTGTTGCAGCTCCAATATGAGGCGTTAAAGAAATGTTAGGATGCATTAATAGTTTGACAGCTGGCTTGGGTTCGTTTTCAAAAGTATCCAATCCTGCGAAAGAAACTTTTTTTGAATCAAGAGCTTCTAATAATTCCAATTCATTAATAACTCCTCCGCGAGCAGCATTTATAATTCCAACCCCATTTTTCATTAAATCAAATTCTTTTTTATCAATTACAAAATTTTTCTGAGCTGGAACGTGAAGACTAATGAAATCAGAGTTTTTTAATAAATCTTTCATTACAGATATTTTTATATCAAAATCTACAGATTTACCATTGCTGAAATCTAAAGATAGTGTAGCGTCTTTTAAAAATTTATCAAAAGCAATTACTTTCATGCCGATTCCTAAGGCAATTTTTGCAGTTTCCTTTCCTATCCTTCCAAAACCTATGATCCCTATAGTTTTGCCTCTTAATTCGATGCCATTTGCATAAGCTTTTTTAAGCTTTTTAAAATTAGTATCTCCCTCAAGGGGCATGCTTCTGTTAGATTCATGTAAAAATCGAACACAGCTATATAAATGAGCAAAAACAAGCTCAGCGACTGAAGCGGATGAAGCAGCAGGTGTATTAATAACATTAATTCCTTTATTTCGAGCATATTCTACATCTATGTTGTCCATTCCGACTCCACCTCTTCCAATTATTTTAAGATTAGGACATTGATCTATTAAATCTTTTCTAATGGTTGTAGCACTTCTAACAAGAACAACTTCAATATTTTCTTTTTGAATATGCTTTATAAGTTGCTCTTGTGCAACAGTAATTGTAGATATGTTGAATCCAGCATTTTTTAAAGCATTTTCTCCGCTTTTTGAAATGCCATCATTAGCTAATATATTTATCATTTATAAATTTTTTAAACTTTGTTTTTTAATTCTTTCATAACTTCTACTAAAATATTAACCGATGAAATTTCCATTGCATTATAAATAGAAGCTCTATACCCTCCAACAGAACGATGACCATTTACACCACTAATATTTGCTTCCAAACACATTTGGTTAAAAATATCTTTATGTTCCTGGTTTTTAAGGTTGAAAGTTGCATTCATATAACTTCTGTCTTCAATTTCAGCAAATCCCTCAAATAGCTCATTAGAATCAATTTCATTGTATATTAAATTTGCTTTTAAAGAATTTTTCTTTTCAATAGCACTAATTCCGCCATTTTTTTTCAACCATTCAAGAGTCAGCATGGATGTATAAACTGCAAATACTGGAGGTGTGTTGAACATACTTTTTTTATCAATATGAATTTGATAATTTAACATGGAAGGTATTTTTCTAGTTACTTTACCTAAAACATCTTCTTTGATTATTACTAAAGTTGTTCCTGCAGGGCCCATGTTTTTTTGAGCACCAGCGTAAATCAAACTAAATTTTGAAAAATCTATATTTTTTGAAAAAATGTCTGAACTCATGTCTGCAACTAAAGGAACTTTGGTTTCAGGAATATTTTTTACTTGAGTGCCAAAAATAGTATTGTTTGTGGTGATATGTAAATAATCTAAATCAGGATCAATATTAAAATTCTTAGGAACGTAATTAAAGTTTTTTTCTTTAGATGATGCAACTTCAATCACATCTCCAAATAATTTTGCTTCTTTAATGGCTTTTGTTGACCAAGATCCAGTATCTAAATATCCAGATTTTGATTCTAGTAAATTATATGCAGTCATTAAAAATTGTAAACTTGCTCCGCCTTGTAAAAAAAGTGCTTTATATCCTTTGTTTTGTAAATCTAAAAGTTCCAGAGCAGTTGATGTAGCATTATCCATTATATCAACAAAATCTTTGCTTCTATGTGAAATTTCTATTAAGGACAGTCCTGAGTTGTTAATCTCTAAGATTGCATCGGATGCAGTTTTCATAACTTCTTTAGGAAGAATGCTTGGACCTGCACTAAAATTGTGTTTAATCATATTTAATTTTAAAAAGTTGCAAATTAATCAAATCATAGATAATTTTAAACAAGTTTTGAATAAGATATCATCAGATTTTTAACAAAAAATTTAAAGTGTCTATATTGTCAGCAAAATTTTCAATTTTCGGGCTTTGACTTGAACCAAAGGGTATGCTGTTTTTTGTTAAAAAGTTACTAACGACGCATTGTATAATATCTTTGTTGTTATTAATGTATTCATTAATATCATTATTTGAATTGTATTTTTCATAAAATAGACACGAAATTGGAGATCCAAGTTTTTGATCTTCCTTTAACATGATAAATCCATTTTCAATAAATTTTTGTTCACTCATTAGATAAATTGCTTTATTATAATCGTAATTGTTTGCATATCTATTGTGATTTATTATTTCTTTGTGTTCATAAAAAGCATTAAATAATAAATCAAAATCGTAATCATTTGGAACTAATAATTTTGAAACGCTTCTACATCCCATTCCAAAATAATAAAATACATCTTTACCTAAATTAATTAAATCTTGTTTGCTTTCATTTCCATCTAAAATTGCAATTGAATGTCTATTTTTTCTTAAAATTTTAGGATATTTTTTAAAATAATATTCAAAATATTTGAAGGAACTGTTACTTCCAGTAGCAATCACTCCGTCAAAATCTTTTATGGGTTTTTCGGTGAACTCAATTTTACTATTAAAACCAGGATTTAAATAATCTAAAAACTCTATTATCACTGGTAAAATAATTTTATCATCCGATGACATTTTAATTAAACAGTTATAATTTAATATAGTTGAGCATATGAAATCATGAAAACCAACCATAGGTAAATTTCCTGCCATAATTATGGCTACTGTTTTTTTAGAACAATCCTTTAGTGGATAATTATTAATCCATAAAGAAAGATTTTTTTTATTTAATTCTTTGCTCCAATTTTGAAAAGACAGTAAAATATATTCCCTTGTGAACCATTTGTTGTACTGGTTAGCAGTTTCAATTTCTTGATTAAATCTATCAACCCACAATTGTTGAGTAGAGTTATTACTTTGAATGGAAATATCTTTAAAAAGTTTTCCAAGATTATGAAAAGCATTTATTCTATTGTCTATTGTATCCACTAAATTTGTTTGGAATTATAATTAAATTACTTTTGTCTGCAAATCTATATAAAGATAATGTAACTACCATGGCAATAAAAATAACTGATGAATGTATAAATTGTGGAGCTTGTGAGCCGGAATGTCCTAATACGGCTATTTATGAAGCCGCATATGAATGGAAATATTCCGATGGAACTAGTTTGTCTGGAGATATAGTTTTACCAAGTGGTTCTATTTCTAATGCTGATGTTGAACAAGAACCAGTTTCTGATGAATATTATTTTATTGCTTCAGACAAGTGTACAGAATGTGTCGGATTTCACGAGGAACCCCAATGTGCCGCTGTTTGTCCTGTAGATTGTTGTGTTTCTGATGAAGACAACGTTGAGAGTCACGATGTTCTTAGTGGAAAACAAAAATTTATGCACCCTGAAAATTAATATATGAAAGCAGGAATTGTTGGCCTACCAAATGTAGGAAAATCTACCCTTTTTAATTGTTTGTCAAATGCTAAAGCTCAAAGTGCAAATTTTCCTTTTTGTACAATTGAACCAAATATTGGTATAATTAGTGTCCCTGATAATAGACTGGAAAAACTAGAAGAATTAGTAAATCCAGAAAAAGTTATTCCTGCTAATGTTGAAATTGTTGATATAGCCGGTTTGGTTAAAGGTGCAAGTAAAGGAGAAGGTTTAGGTAATCAATTTTTAGCTAATATTAGAGAAACGGATGCAATTATTCATGTTTTAAGATGTTTTGATGATGATAATATAGTTCATGTAGAATCGTCAGTAAATCCGGTTCGAGATAAAGAAATAATTGATATTGAACTTCAACTTAAGGATTTAGAGACTGTAGAAAAAAGAGTAGAAAAAATAAATAGATTAGTTAAAACTGGTAATAAAGAAGCTTTAAAAGAATTTAATATTTTAAATAAAATAGTAAAACACTTACATTCTTTTAACCCTGTAAGAAGTTTAGATTTTTCTGAAGAAGATAAATTGTACGTCGATTCTATTCAATTAATTACAAATAAGCCCGTATTATATGTTTGTAATGTAGACGAACCTTCAGCGGTTATTGGGAATAATCATGTTGAAGATTTCAAATCCTCATTAAATGAAGAAAATGCAGAAATTATGATTTTAGCAATCGGGACAGAAGCTGATATTAATGAATTGGATAATTTTGAAGATAGACAAGCTTTTTTAATGGATATAGGATTATCAGAGCCAGGGTCTGTTAAGTTGATTAAAAAAGCATATGATTTATTAGACCTTCAAACTTATTTCACAGCTGGTGTGAAAGAAGTTAGAGCATGGACAATAATTAAGGGTATGAGCGCTCCAAAAGCTGCTGGTGTAATTCACTCTGATTTTGAAAAAGGTTTTATCAGAGCTGAAGTCATTTCATATGATGATTTTGTCAAATATGGTAGTGAGTCTAAGGCAAGAGATGCAGGTAAGTTAAATATTGAAGGAAAAGATTATATTTTGACTGACGGAGACATTTTGCATTTTAGATTTAATGTATAAAAAAAGATTTCAACAACACCTCTTCTTTATTGTTAATTAATTTATCTGTATACCATTTTATATTTTTTCTTGATGGAGTATATTAGTGCTTTACTGATTTATGCCTGTTTCATCAACTTATACAGAAGAAAATATTAGATCCTTAGACTGGAAGGAGCATATTAGAATGCGTCCAGGGATGTATATAGGTAAATTAGGAGATGGTTCCACACCAGATGATGGTATATACATATTATTAAAAGAAGTCCTAGACAATTCCATTGATGAATTTGTTATGGGAGCTGGAAAAACTATTGAAATTTCTATTTCAGATTCTGGAGTTGCTGTTAGAGATTATGGTCGTGGAATTCCACTTGGAAAGGTGGTTGATGTAGTTTCTAAAATGAATACAGGAGGAAAGTACGATACTAGAGCATTTAAAAAATCTGTTGGTTTAAATGGAGTCGGCACAAAAGCAGTTAATGCATTGTCTTCATTTTTTAAAGTAGAGTCTTCAAGAGATGGTAAACTAAAATCTGTTGTTTTTGAGATGGGAAATCTCATCGAAGATCATCCAGTTGAAGATAGCTCAAAACGAAAAGGAACTAAGGTTGTTTTTAGGCCTGACAATACTATTTTTAAACATTATAAATACAGAGCAGAATATGTCTCTAAGATGCTCAAATACTATGTTTATTTAAATCCAGGATTAACTATAGTTTTTAATGGTGATAAATATTTTTCTGATAATGGCTTGAAAGATCTATTAGAGGATAATAATGATATTGAAAAGCTATTATATCCAATTATACATCTAAAAGGAAATGACATTGAAGTTGCTTTAACTCATAGTAGAATACAATACAGTGAAGAGTATTATTCTTTTGTTAATGGTCAGCATACAACTCAAGGAGGAACACATCAATCTGCTTTTAGAGAAACTTTAGTAAAGACAATTAGAGATTTTTATGGAAAACAATACGATGCATCTGATATTAGAAAATCTATTATTGCTGCAATTAGTATTAAAGTAATGGAACCTGTATTTGAGTCACAGACAAAAACAAAACTAGGTTCAACAGATATGGGAGGAAAATTACCTACTGTTAGATCATATATCAATGAATTTGTAGGTAAATATTTGGATAACTTCTTACACAAAAATCCAGATTCTGCAGATAAAATACAAAAGAAAATTGTTCAAGCTGAAAAGGAGAGAAAAGAGCTTTCTGGTATTAGAAAACTAGCTAGAGAAAGAGCTAAAAAATCTAGCTTGCATAATAAAAAATTGAGAGATTGCAGAGTTCATTTAAATGACATGAACAAAGAAAATAGATTGGATTCTACATTATTTATAACCGAGGGTGATTCTGCAAGTGGATCTATTACCAAATCAAGAAATGTTAATACTCAGGCGGTTTTTAGTTTAAGAGGAAAACCTCTTAATTGTTATTCAATGACAAAAAAAATTGTTTATGAAAATGAAGAATTTAATTTACTTCAAGCTGCTCTTAACATTGAAGAGAGTATAGAGTATTTGAGATACAATAATATTGTAATTGCTACTGATGCGGATGTGGATGGTATGCATATTAGATTACTGTTGATTACATTTTTTTTACAATTCTTCCCCGAACTAATTAAAGAAGGTCATTTGTACATACTACAGACCCCATTGTTTAGAGTTAGAAATAAAAAAGAGACTATTTATTGTTATTCAGAAAACGAAAGATTAGATGCGTTTACCAAATTGGGTAATAAACCAGAAATTACAAGGTTTAAAGGATTGGGTGAAATCTCACCTAATGAATTTAAACATTTTATCGGTGAAAATATAAGATTGGATCCCGTAATGCTGGATGAAAATTTTAGTATTGAGGACTTATTGTCTTTTTATATGGGTAAAAATACGCCTGACAGACAAAAATTTATAATAGAAAATCTTAAGGTGGAATTAGATAGAATTGATTCATAAATGGAGGAAGAACTATTAGGTCAAGAAGAAATACACAACGAAGATCTAAAAGATTCTTTTACCAGAGTTTCTGGAATGTATAAGGATTGGTTTTTAGATTATGCATCATATGTTATTTTAGAACGTGCTGTGCCTTCTCTAGAAGATGGTTTTAAGCCTGTCCAAAGAAGGATTCTTCACTCAATGAAAGATCTAGATGATGGCAGATTTAATAAAGTAGCAAATGTTGTGGGTCATACTATGCAGTACCATCCACACGGAGATGCTAGTATAGCGGATGCTATGGTTCAAATTGGTCAAAAAGAACTTTTAATTGAAACTCAGGGTAATTGGGGGAATATATTAACTGGAGATCGTTCTGCAGCCTCAAGATATATCGAAGCTAGACTCTCTAAATTTGCTTTAGAGGTTGTTTTTAGCCCTAAAATAACTAAATGGCAGTCTTCTTATGACGGTAGAAGAAAAGAACCTATAAATCTTCCAGTAAAGTTCCCGTTGCTACTTGCTCAAGGAGGAGAAGGTATTGCAGTAGGATTATCAACAAAAATCCTTCCTCATAATTTTATCGAATTAATAGACTCGTCTATTAAATGCTTAAAAGGTCAGAAATTTATTATTTACCCTGATTTCCCGACATCTGGAATTATGGATATTAGTAATTATAATGATGGCTTAAGGGGAGGTAGAGTAAAAGTTAGAGCCAAAATAAACCAATTAAATAAAAATACTTTGGTTATTAGTCAGATACCATATACTACTACAACCTCTTCATTGATAGATTCAATAGTCAAAGCAAATGATAGTGGAAAAATCAAAATTAAGAAAATTGAGGATAACACAGCAAATGACGTTGAAGTGTTAGTGCATTTACCAACTGGTGTTTCACCAGACAAAACTATAGATGGTTTATTTGCATTTACATCATGTGAAACATCAATATCTCCCCTTGGATGTGTGATAGAAAATAACAAACCTTTATTTATTGGTGTTTCAGAAATATTAAAAATATCTACTGAACGTACCAAGGAATTATTGAAGTTAGAATTAGAATATAAAAGAAGTGATTTCGAAAACCAGTGGCACTACGCTTCATTAGAAAGAATTTTTATTGAAAATAGAGTTTATCGAGATATTGAAAATGTTGAAACTTGGAAAGGTATAATTGAAGCTATATTTAAAGGGCTAGAGCCTCACACAAAAAATCTTAAAAGAAAAATTATAGAGGATGATGTAATAAGATTAACTGATATAAAAATTAAAAGAATTTCAAAATTTGATATCGACAAAGCCCAATTGAAAATTGAATCTATTGAAGCTGAACTTGAGAATATAAATTTTCATTTAAATAATCTTACAAATTTTGCCATAAGTTATTTTAAAAATTTAAAAGCTGTTTACGGTAAAGAAAAACAAAGAAAGACAGAAATTAGAATATTTGATGATGTTGATGCTAAAAAAGTTGTAGTTAAAAATTCTAAACTCTATGTTAACAGGGAAGAAGGATTTATTGGTACTTCCATAAGAAAAGATGAATTTGTAGAAGAGTGTTCAGATATTGATGACATTATTGTTTTTACTGAAGAAGGTAATATGATGGTTACTAAAGTAGGTTCTAAAAAATTTATCGGAAAAAATATTATTCATGTGGCTGTTTTCAAGAAAAAAGATAATAGAACAGTTTATAATATGATTTATAGGGATGGAAAAAAAGGCACGTCTTATATAAAAAGATTTAGTGTTACAGGTGTTACTAAAGATAAAGAATATAACTTAACAAGAGGAACAGAAAATTCTAAAACACTTTATTTTTCAGCAAATCCCAATGGAGAGGCTGAGATAGTTAATGTTATTTTAAGACAATCTGGTTCGATTAAAAAATTGAAATGGGAATTAGATTTTGCTGATTTAGAAATTAAAGGCAGAACTTCCAAAGGAAATATAGTAACTAAGTACTCTGTTAACAAGATAGAATTTAAAGAGAAAGGGTTGTCTACTTTAAAACCAAGGAAGATTTGGTTTGATGAAACCATACAAAGAATAAATGTTGAAAATAGAGGTGAACTTTTGGGGGAATTCAAAGCAGATGATTCTTTGATTATAATTCAACAAAATGGCGTTTTAAAGACAATTAAGCCTAACTTAAATATGCATTTTCCGGAGGATATGATTATTTTAGAGAAGTGGATAGTAGACAAGCCTTTGTCGGCTATTTATTTTGATGGAAATAAAGATAGATATTTCATAAAACGTTTTTTAGCTGGAAGTCAAAATGTAGAGCAATATTTTATCCCTGTAGATTCTAAAATTCAACTAGAGATCGTTTCCGCTGATTGGAAGCCAGTCATAGAGATTAGTTTTTCAAAAACAGTTAAAGGGATAAAAGAAAATTTGATTGAAAATATTGAAGAATTGATTAGTGTAAAAGGTATTAAGGCTTTAGGAAATCAGTTATCTTCTTTTAAGATTAAAAATATAAATTTAATTGAGCCAATTCCACATACTCCAGCTGAAAAAACCCCGATAATGGAGCTTGAGGTTAATGTAGAAAATGAAAATTTAGATATTAATATAAAAAATTCTGATAGTCAAGAAGGACAAACAGAGCTAGATTTTTAATCAGATATTTTTTTAGCTTTTCCTCTATTTCTATTTTCGACATCCCCAACAAAAGAATATTCAAAAACATATTCATCTTTAGAGGTGCTAAGTATTTTCATTTGAACAGATTTTTGATCTGAAAGATTTTTAGGATTGATTTTTTTTAAAATACATTCACATTCTGAAACCCAATTAACATAAGAAGAATCAATTTGATTGTTGAAATAATCAACCTCGATGTCTTTAGTTCTAATGAATCTTGTTTTTAAAACATCTCCTGAGGAAGAAATCGATTCAAATTCGAATGTTCCGTTCTGAAATTCTTTACAGTTTCTTTCTTGATTGAAACAAGAGATTAGCAGAATGAATAAAATTGAGTATGGTAATTTCATGCTCAAAGATAATTCAATTTTTAAAAATCTTAAAAGAATTGTCTTTGTAAAAAAAAACAATTTCTTTTATTTTATTTTCTGTTGATTCATTAATTGAAACATTTTCGATAGGGGAGGGTAGTATCGAGGTTTCTTTTTGAATATTAATAGTCTTATCGCTTTTAACACCTTTTATTAACCAGTCTAATGAAATGTCACTGAACACTGTAATTATTTTAATTATAAAATCTAAGCTGGGTTTATTTCTACCACTAAGTACATGGGAAACACTTGATCTTTGAACTCCAATTTTTTCTGCAAACTGTGAGGCAGATAAGTTCTTACTTTCAAGAATTTTTAACAATCTATTTGTAAATTTTTCCATGTATACAAATGTAAAATTAATCATTTTATTTAATAAAAAAAGATATAAATAGATTTATTTTAATTAAAGTTAAACTTTATATAGTTTACACAAACAACTTAAAACAAGGTGTTTATATTTTATTTATACATATATGTGTGTAATTGTAAATTTTTAATGTTTTTACTAACTAAAATCGTTTAAAAAATGTTTACAATTGTAAATAATACTATTGTTAGATTTGTATATGATTATTAATAATGGAAATCAACATTGATCAATATGAAGAATTTAAAGTAGAATCTCTTTATGGACGTTATATTACAAACGATTCTATTTTAAAATTTAAAGATTTATTTTCCTATTCAATCCTTGGAACTAGTGAAAACAATAACCCTATTTACTATTTTAAGTTAGGTTCTGGAAAGAAAAAGATTTTAATATGGTCTCAAATGCACGGCAATGAATCTACCTCTACCAGAGCATTATTTGATGCATTGTCTTATTTTAGGAATATTGATAAAGAATGTCTCTCTATTGTTTCAATTCATATAATTCCGATTTTAAATCCAGATGGAGCTTTACTTTATTCAAGAGAAAACTTTAATAAAGTTGATTTGAATAGGGATGCTAAATCATTAAGTCAAAAAGAAAGTATTGTCTTGAAAAATTTATATAAGGATATAAAACCTCACTATTGTTTCAATTTACATGATCAAAGAAGTATCTATTCAGTATCAAACAGTAAAAAACCATCAATTTTATCATTTTTATCTCCCTCTGCTGACCTTTTAAAATCTGAAACGAATTCAAGAATAGTAAGTATGAAAATTATAACATCTATTGCTAAATCCTTAAATAATCTAATTCCAGGTTCTTATTCTAGATATAAAGATGATTTTAATTCCAATTGTGTTGGTGATACATTTCAATCTTTAAATACTCCAACGTTACTTTTTGAATCTGGTCATTTTGAAAATGATTATATGAGAGAGAACACAAGAAAATATATGTGTTTTGCTCTCATTTTTTCTATAAAATCAATAACTAATAATAGTTATAAAAGCCTAAATCATAAAGACTATTATGAAATTCCTGAGAATTCTTCTTTCTTAACTGATGTTTTTTTGAGAAATGTGAAAGTTAAACTGGCTGACAAGATTATTAGAACTAATGTTTCTATAATGTATGAGGAAATATTAGATGTTGATTTAAAAAAAATAATTTTAAAACCTTTCATAGAAAACCACGGTTTATTGTTTAATACGTTTGGTCATACGGATCTAAATTTTAATAAAATAGAAAAACCTTTTGTTCTGAATGAGAATTCTATAAGTGAATTAATGTTTTATGTTGATAAATTGCGAATAGTTCAATGATATTTAATTTTATCTAAAAATAATTCAATATATTTGCTTTTTCAATAAAAAATAATAAAATGAGCAAAATTAAGTTGGATGAAATAGATCATCAAATTTTAGATCTTCTTATTGATAATACAAGGACTGCTTTTACTGATATAGCAAAAAAACTATTAATTTCAGCGGGTACTGTTCATGTTAGGGTAAAAAAAATGGAAGATGCAGGTATTATTAAAGGTTCATCATTAACTTTAGATTATAAAAAACTAGGTTATACTTTTATTGCATATATCGGAATTTTTTTAGAAAAAACCTCTTTAACAAAATTAGTATTAGATGAACTTGAAACTGTTCCATTTGTTACAGTAGCTCATATCACCACAGGAAAATTTAATATATTCTGTAAAGTAAGAGCTAAAAGCACTGATCATGCAAAAGAAATTATTTTTAATATTGATGATATTCAAGGGGTTTCTAGGACTGAAACAATGATTTCTTTAGAAGAAAGTATAAATGATAAAAAACGCTTAATGCATAGAATATTTAACGAGCTATAAAATAATGTTTCATTAAGTGAGAAAATTAACCAAAAAAGAAAGATTTAACGATAAAGTTTTATCTAATTTCCAAGTATATAATAGTATATTTTCAACTCTTCCCTATGAGAGTATTTCCAATACTGGAGTACTGTTACCTTTATTTGAAAAAATTTGTATTGAAGGATACGAATCTAATAACAATCCAAGTCAAATAGTTGAAGAGTTTTTCAATACATACTTAAGTAAATGTAATGATGAAGATAAATTAGCTTTACTTTTTCGTTTCATTCAATATATTGAAAGACAAGTGGTTTTATTTGATGCAGTAGAAGATGCTGCATTTTCAAAGATTAATAACTTAGATGGAAGAGGGACTTTAAGAAACCTAAAAGAAGAGGTAGAGTCAAAAAATAAAAAAAAGGAGTTCAAAAAATACTTATCCAGATTTCAAGTAAGAACAGTATTAACTGCTCATCCTACTCAATTTTACCCTGGATCTGTTCTTGGAATTATAACTGACTTAACTAATGCAGTTAAGGAAAATGATTTAGTCAAAATTAAATCGCTTTTGTCTCAGTTAGGAAAGACCCCTTTTTTTAAAAATGACAAACCTTCCCCCTATGATGAGGCGGTGAGTTTAACTTGGTATTTAGAGAATGTTTTTTATGATTCTATTAGTAACATTTATAAGTACTTAAGATCTAATGTTTTTGATGGAAAGGAATTCAACACTGATATAGTAAATTTAGGATTTTGGCCCGGAGGAGATAGAGATGGTAATCCTTTTGTTACCACTGAAATTACAATCAAAACAGCTAGTAAACTTAAAAGTGACATTATAAAAAATTATTATCGAGATATTAGAAAATTAAGAAGAAGACTTACTTTTAAAAACGTTGAGGATATAATAATTGATTTGGAAAGAAGGTTGTACTCGAGTATTAATGAATTTTCAGAGGGACCAAAAATTAGTTTAATCGATCTGAAGAAAAAACTTTACAAAGTAAGAGATATTTTAATCTCTGAACATAAATCTTTGTTTTTGGATCAATTAGAAGACGTTATCAATAAAGTTAATATTTTTGGATATCATTTTGCGAGTTTAGATATAAGACAAGATTCACGAATCCATACTAAGGCATTTGAAAAAGTTTTTAAAATAGCTCAACAGAAAAATCTTACTAGTTCTAAAATAGATTACAACTCATTAAATGATGAGGATAAATCAAAATCTCTTTCAGATCTTAAAGGAGATATTTCTCCAAACTCTTTTGAGGATGATTTAGTTGTATCGACGCTTAGTTCAATACGAGCTATGAAATCAATACAAAAATTAAATGGCGAAAAAGGTTCTAATAGGTATATTATAAGCAATAATCAGTCCTCTTTAAATATATTAGAAGTTTTTTCAATGTTTAGACTTAGCGATTGGTCAAACCCGTCAGTAGATATTGTTCCGCTTTTTGAAACAGTTTCTGATTTAACTGTATCCTCTAAGGTTATGGAGTCTGTATATCTGAATCCTATTTACAGAAAACATCTTATAAATAGAGGCAATCAACAAACTATTATGTTAGGTTTTTCTGATGGAACTAAGGATGGAGGTTATTTAATGGCTAATTGGAGCATTTTAAAGGCAAAAGAAGCTCTAACTAGCATTTCTAGAAAACATGGCGTTAAAGTAGTCTTTTTTGATGGTAGAGGAGGTCCCCCAGCTAGAGGAGGAGGTAATACTCACCAATTTTATTCTTCTATGGGAACTTTTGTAGAATCAGATGAAATTCAGCTTACAGTTCAAGGTCAAACAATAAGTTCTAACTTTGGAACAGTAGATTCATGTCAATACAATCTTGAGCAGTTGTTAAGTGCTGGAATTCAAAACAGGGTACTTAATTTTGATTCAAATGAGTCTAAAAAAGAAGATAAAATTATCCTAGATAAATTAGCGAATATAAGTTATAAATCATATTGTGATTTTAAAAATCATCCAAAATTTGTACCGTATTTAGAGCATATGAGTACTATTAGATATTATGCAAAAACAAACATAGGAAGCAGGCCATCTAAAAGAGGTAAATCCAATGATAATTTTGATTTTGAATCTTTGAGAGCCATTCCATTTGTTGGAAGTTGGAGTCAATTAAAACAAAATGTTCCAGGATTTTATGGAGTTGGTACTGCTCTAAAATATTATCATGACAATAATAGTTTTTCAGATTTAAAAAAACTTTACAAAAGATCGTTATTTTTTAGAACTCTAATTTCAAATAGTATGATGAGTTTAACAAAATCATTTTTCAAATTAACATCGTACATGAAAGAAGATCCCGAATTTGGTGAGTTTTGGTCATTAATTTATGAAGAATACAAATTATCTAAATTATTAATTTTAAAGTTATCTGATTTTAAAGAATTAATGGAAAATGAACCTGCAAATAAGGCTTCAATTGAAACCAGAGAAAAAATAGTTTTACCATTAATAACTATTCAGCAATATGCTTTAAGAAAAATCAAAGATATTGAGAAAGGAAATTTGGGAAAAGAAACATTAAAAATTTATGAAAAAATGGTAACAAGATCTCTTTTTGGAAATATTAATGCTAGTAGGAACTCTGCTTAATATGAATAATAATTAAAAGCATCAATAATCGTTTCGTTCCTAACTTCAATATCATACACTGGTTTTCCGATTTTTTTAATAAGTACAAAGTTTATTTTACCATGACTATTTTTTTTGTCATGAACAAGAAGATTAATAATGTCTTGAACGTTATTGTTTGTAAATGATATTTTTTTATAAATTTTCAAAATATGTTGTTTAATCTTTTCAACATCTTTAATTGAAAAACCTAATGATTTATGAGAAATATAGGATGCTAGTATCATTCCAATAGCTATTGCTTCTCCATGTAAAAGTCTGTTTTTTGATTTTAAAAAAAATGACTCAATTGAGTGACCTAAAGTATGTCCAAAATTAAGAGCTTTTCTTTCATTCTCTTCTTTTGGGTCAAGTAAAACAATTCTATTTTTTATTTCAATTGAAGCCTTAATTAAATCAATATTTTTAAAATCTAAATTTTCATTGTAAGAGTTTAATTTATCAAAAAATATTAAATCAGAAATTATTGAATGTTTAAAAATTTCAGCGTAACCACTCAATATTTCAGAATACTCTAACGTATTAAGGTAAAGAGGATCTATTATGACCATTTTTGGATCATAAAATGTTCCAACTTGATTTTTCAGTACACCTAAATCAACCCCTGTTTTACCTCCAACTGAAGCATCAACCATGGACAGTAAAGTTGTAGGTATGTTAACGTAATCAATCCCTCTTTTAAAAGTGCTTGCAATGAAGCCTCCCATGTCTCCGACAACTCCTCCTCCTAAATTTATAATAAGACTTTTTCTGTCTCCACTACGCTCAGAAAGATTATTCCACAGCAATAGACACGACTCAATATTTTTATTTTCTTCACCTGGTCTAGATACTAATTTTTCAAAATCAATTTCTTTAAATTGTTTCAAAAATACATTTAAACAAAGTTTATTAGTATTTGAATCTAGATGAATAAATATTTTAGAATAGTTGTTGACTTTAATGTATTCTAATAACTTGTCATATCCGTTGATACCAAAAAAAATAGAATAATTTTTTGCTTTAATTTCTTTCATTTAATTCATCATATTTTACAAAATAACATCTTTTTTTATTAAAAAACCATGTAAATTAGCAATATAAATAATTAACTTAATTGGAAACTATATTTAGTAATACTAAGGATGCTTTTTCTTTAAAAACAAACTTTGAGCTTCTAAGAGCAATGTTTCTTTTTAAAATTATTCAAAATAAATTATTAGTAAAAATTGGGGCTTCTTTAACAAACTTCTTTTTTAAATTTTATATTCCAGTAACTCCAATAATAAAATTTACTGTTTTTAATCATTTTTGTGGAGGGGTTTCTGAACTTGATTGCAATTCGGTTATCAAAAAGATGTTTAATAAAAACGTAAGCTCAGTTCTTGATTTTTCAACTGAAGCATTTAAAACTGAAAAGGAATTTGATAAATGTTTTAATAAAAAATTATCAATAATTGAATTTATTAAAAATAGATCAGAAATTCCTTTTGCTGTTTTTAAACCAACGTGTTTAGGTAGTATTGACCTTTTTACAAAAGTTTCCAATGCAGATAAATTAAATACAGAGGAAGAAAATCAATGGCAAAGAGTTTTACAAAGGTTTGAAGGGGTTTGTCAAAAAGCCCATGATTATGATATAAAAATATTAATTGATGCAGAAGAAGTATTTGTTCAAAAAGCAATTGACGATTTAGCTTTAAAAATGATGTTGAAATTCAATAAAAATAAGGCTATTGTTTACAATACCGTTCAAATGTACAGATGGGATCGTTTAGATTACATGAATAATTTATTAGATAATAACAATGGAATTATTTTTGGATTTAAGCTGGTAAGAGGTGCTTATATGGAAAAAGAAAGAGAAATAGCTAAAAAATCCAATACTAAATCTCCAATTTGTGCTGATAAGGCAGAAACTGATTTAAACTTCAATAATGGATTGGATTTAGTTTTTAATAATCTTCACAAGATAAATCTTGTATGCGGATCTCACAACGAGAATTCTGTTTTAAAAATAATGAAAATGATGAGTGATAATGATATTTCAAATAAAGACGATAAGATCTGGTTTGGTCAACTTTACGGAATGAGTGATAATATTTCATTTAATTTAGCTATACATGGTTATAATGTATTTAAAATATTACCATTTGGTCCTGTAAGGAATTTAGTACCTTATCTTATTAGAAGAGCTGAAGAAAATTCATCTGTAAAAGGACAAACAGGAAGGGAATTACAGTTAATTGTCAATGAAAGAAATAGAAGAAGATTATTATAAATTCAGTAATAGAGTTTTTTAAATTTTGCTGTATTGGAACAATTCTCTACACTGTAATACGTCTTTTCATTTTTAGATTTGTTTTTCAATACATATGTTTTACAAGAATCTAGATCTACATTGCTTTGCGAAAAATCTACTTTAAATTTATTTCCTAAATTATTTTTTTCAAGAAATGTTGTGTCTGGTTTTCCCTTAAATATCCATTGTTTTTTTTCGATATCTGCCAAAACTCTTTTATTTGGTGAATAGTTGAATGTAGCTTCTTTTTTCCCCATAAAATAAAACAGAAAAACTAAGCCTATGGAAAAGCCAACTAAATAATAAAGTAACCTTTTTACAAAGTTCATGTTATAATATTGGATATTGTTATCTTTCTTTCTTCATCACCGATATAATCTATTTCTATTAGGGAATGATTAATATGGTGACTTTTTAACAGCAATTCTGGCCATTCAATAATCACAAAGTTTTTATTATCTAAATATTCTGTTATTCCTAAATCATTTATTTCATTTTTATTTTCTAATCTAAATAAATCCATATGAAATATAACCTTATTTTCTCTTGTTTTGTATTCGTTGATTATACTAAAAGTTGGGCTGTTAACAATGTCTAACACATTGAGATCTTTACAGATTTCTTTAACTAGTGTAGTTTTTCCAGCACCAACTATTCCTTTTAAAAAAAAATGTTTTGATTCACAGTTTTCAATTACAAATTTACTTGCTTTATTAATACTCTCTTTTGAATAAATCATGTTCATTTTATTTGGCATTCATCACAATAAAAGGAACTAACATTTCTTCAAGAGAAACCCCCCCGTGTTGGTATGTATTTTTAAACATATTTGCATAGTTGTTATAATTATTTGAGTAAACAAAAAAAACATTTTCTTTTGCAAAAATATAACAACTACTTAAATGATTAGATGGTAACAAATATTTTTTTGGTTCATCTAAGTTTATAACTTCTTTTTTTATTGAATGAATTTGTTTGGATGTTTTATACCTTAAATTATTTGAAATTTCTTTATCTCCAGAAACAAGTGCTGCTTTATCAACATTAATAGTACCGTGGTCAGAAGTGATAATTATTTTAAATTTTAATTCCTTTGCTTTTTTTATTATTTCATGGAGTTTTGAATTTTTATACCAACTTTTAGTTATATCTCTATATGCCTTGTCACTTGAAGCTAATTCTTTAATGAATTTCACATCTTTTTTAGCATGTGAAATTATGTCTACAAAGTTATATACTAGAACGGTCAAGTCATTTTCTTTTTCATTAACTAAACGATTGTAAAAGGATTCTCCATCTTTTGGATTTAAAATTTTATGGTATTTATATTTTATTTTTTTACCTAGTCTAGAAAATTGTTCATTAAGTAATTCATTTTCAAACTTATTTTTCCCATCTATATCCAATTCACTAACCCAATAATTAGGATGTATTTTTTTTATGTTTATTGGACTTAAGCCTGAAAATATAGAGTTCCTAGCATACTGAGTGGTGGTCGGTAAAATACTAGAATATAAAATATCTAATTCTACATTGTAACCTTCACTCACAAGCGGTTCAATGATCTTCCACTGATCGTATCTGAGGTTATCTATTAACACAAAAAGGATGGGTGAGTTTGATGATATTTCTGGAATAACTCTATTTTTAAATAAATTTATTGAGGAAGTGAACTCTTTATTAGAAAGTAATTTTTCGTAATTTTTTTCAATAAAATCAGCATATAGCTTATTTGCTTGTTTTTTTTGAGAAAATAAAATCTCATATACTTCTTTTTCGTCTACTTCACTTAATTCTAATTCCCAATATGATAAAACTTTATAGACCTCCATCCATTCTTCAATTGTATCACAAAAATTTATTTTATCATTAATATCTTGAAAGGAGTTTTGATAGTTAGAAATAGTTTTATTACTCATAATCTCCTTATTTCTAAATATTTTAGTCAAGGACAATAATATCTGATTAGGATTTAATGGTTTAATTAAATAATCTTTAACTTTTAAACCAATTGCGTCTTCTATTGTATCATCCTCTGAACTCTGTGTTATCATAATAATTGGAATAGAAGAATATTCCTTGTTTATTAATTTTATTGATTCTGTTCCACTAAGACCAGGCATATTCTGATCAATTAATATGACATCATGAGAATTTTTTTTGATAATATTAATTGCTTCAGGACCACTATTGCATGTTTCTACTTCATATCCTTTTTTATTCAAAAAAAGTATATGAGATTTAAAATATTCTATTTCATCATCAATCCATAAAATTTTAATCATCTACATGTTTTTATATATTCAAATTTAGTTAATTATAAATACTGTTTATTATAATTATATTTTCATATAACTAAAATGTAATTAATTCATTTTTCATACTTTTGCGACGATGAAATTATATGCTAATAAAATAGCTGAGATGGTTGGAGGCCTTGTCGAGGGGAATCATTTAGTATATATAAATAAGCTTTCAAAGATTGAAAATGGAGAACACGAATCATTGTCTTTTTTAGGAAATCCTAAATACAATCAATATTTATACACATCTAAATGTTCAATAATTTTAGTTGAAAAAGATATAAAGTTGGACAAACCCGTAGACCCAACTCTTATAAGGGTGGATGATCCTAATGAATCTTTCTCCATATTACTAAATTACTTTAGTTCCAACAAAACTCAATTAATTGGTATTGACAAGAATTCAATTATTGAGAAAAATGTAAAATACGCAGAAGATTTATACTTAGGGTCGTATTCAATATGTAAAATAGATTCTAAGATCGGTAATAATGTTAAAATACATTCTCAAGTTTTTATTGGAGAGAATGTATTGATTGGCGACAATACAATTATTTACCCGGGTGTGAAAATTTATAATAATTCCCAAGTAGGAAGTAATTGTATAATTCATAGTGGAACTGTAATTGGATCTGATGGTTTTGGTTTTAATTTAGATAAAAATGGTAATCAAATCAAAGTTGTTCATAATGGAAACGTAGTTATTGAAGATGATGTTGAGATTGGTTCTAATTGTACAATAGATAGAGCAACTCTAGGATCTACAATAATAAAAAAAGGAGTCAAAATGGATAACTTAATTCAAGTAGCTCATAATGTTATAATTGGAGAAAACACTGTCATAGCTGCTTTAGTTGGTATAGCTGGTTCTACAACAATTGGAAAGAATTGTATGTTGGGTGGGCAGGCTGGTGTGAGTGGCCATTTAACAATTGGAGACAGAGTTTTGATTCAGGCTCAATCAGGTGTTTTCAAAAACATTAAGTCGGATACTTCAGTGATGGGTTCTCCTGCAATTCAATTAATGGATTACAATAAATCATATGTTCATTTTAAAAACCTTCCTTCAATAATTAAATCTTTAGAAAAGATTTTTAAAAACAATAAAGATGTCTAAACAGCAAACTATTTTAAAATCTGTTTCTTTAAAAGGCGTTGGTATTCATACAGGCAAAGAGGTTAATTTAACTTTTAAACCAGCAGATGATAACTTTGGTTATGCTTTTTGTAGAGTTGATTTACCTGAAAAACCAATAATTGAAGCTCATATTAGTTTAGTTGTCAACACTGACAGAGGAACTAATCTTGAAAAAAATGGAATAAAGGTTAAGACTTCAGAACATGTGTTAGCTGCTCTTGTTGGAATGGAAATAGACAATGTTCTTATTGAGATTGATGCTTCTGAACCTCCAATAATGGATGGTTCTTCAAAATACTTTGTAGAGGCTTTACAAAAGGCTGGTTTGAAAGAACAAAAAGCTTTCAGGAAAGAATATGTAGTGAAGGAGGTTGTTTCATATTATGATGAAAAAACTGGGAGTGATATAACTGTTATTCCGTCAAACTCATACGAAGTTACAGCTATGGTAGATTTTGGAACCAAAATTCTAGGGACTCAGAATGCTACAATGAAAAATATATCTCAATTTAATGAAGAATTTGCTAATGCAAGAACCTTTAGTTTTTTACATGAAATTGAAATGCTCTTAGATAATGGGTTAATAAAAGGTGGAGACTTAAACAATGCCATTGTTTATGTGGATAAAGAATTATCAAAAGAAACAATGTTCAAGCTTAAAAAGGCCTTTAATACTGATAAAATTTCAGTTCAAAGCAACGGAATACTAGATAATCTTAATCTACATTATCCAAACGAAGCAGCCAGACATAAGCTGCTGGACGTTATAGGCGATTTAGCTCTTTTAGGTACTAGAATCAAAGGGAAGGTTATTGCTAACAAACCTGGTCATTTTGTTAACACCATGTTTGCTAAGCATTTATCGACTGTTATTAAAAATGAAAAAAGAAATATTGCTCCTCAAGTAGATTTGTCTAAACCCCCAGTTATGGACGTTAATCAGATTATGAAGACTCTTCCACATCGTCCTCCTTTTTTACTAGTTGATAAAATTTTAGAAAGTTCCAAAAACCATGTAATCGGTCTTAAAAATGTTACAATAAATGAGTATTTTTTTGAGGGACATTTTCCTGGAAAACCAATAATGCCGGGAGTATTGCAGATTGAGGCTATGGCACAAGCTGGCGGGGTTCTTATAATGAACACAGTTCCTGATCCAGAAAATTATTTAACTTTTTTTGCTAAAATTGACAATGCTAAATTTAAATATCCTGTAGTGCCTGGTGACACATTGATATTTAAATTAGAATTATTATCTCCCATAAGAAGAGGTATTTGTCACATGAAAGGACAAGCCTTTGTTGATGGTAAATTAACTAGTGAAGCAGAGTTATTAGCGAAAATAATTAGAAAAACAGAAGCATAAATGTATCAACCATTATCACATATTCATCCCGGTGCTAGAATAGCTAAAAATGTTGTAATTGAACCTTTTTCATCTATTGAAAGTAATGTTGTGATTGGAAAAGGAACCTGGATTGGTTCTAATGTTACAATAATGAGTGGTGCAAGAATTGGAAAAAATTGTTCTATTTTTCCTGGGTCTGTTATTTCAGCAGTTCCTCAGGACTTAAAATTTGATGGAGAAGACACAACTGCTGTAATAGGGGATAACACTACAGTCAGAGAGTGTGTAACTATTAACAGAGGCACAGAAGATAGAAATAAAACTGTTATTGGTAAGGATTGTTTAATAATGGCCTATTCACATATTGCTCATGATTGCCTTGTTGGAAATAATTGTATTTTTTCTAATAATTCAACTTTAGCTGGTCATGTAACTGTTGGAAATCATGTGATTTTAGCAGGAATGGTCGCTGTTCATCAGTTCTGTGCTATTGGAAATCATGCTTTTGTAGCTGGAGGTTCTTTAGTAAGAAAGGATATTCCTCCGTTTGTAAAAGCAGCTAGAGAGCCGCTTTCTTATGTAGGGATTAATTCAGTAGGATTAAGAAGAAGAGGTTTTGACAGTAAGGTTATTACTGATATTCAATCTGTTTACAGAACATTATTTCAAAAGAAATATAACAATACTCAAGCGGTGAAAATTATTGAGGGAGAAATGAAAGCTACCAAAGAAAGAGACGAAATAATACAGTTCATACAAAATTCGCAAAGAGGAATAATGAAAGGATATTTTCAAAATTAAATTATGGCATCATCTTCAGATATTAGAAAAGGTTTATGTATCAATTACAATAACGATATTTATAAAGTAATAGAGTTTTTACATGTAAAGCCAGGAAAAGGTCCCGCTTTTGTAAGAACTAAACTTAAAAGTGTCACCAACGGAAAAGTAATAGACAATACCTTTTCTGCTGGACACAAAATAGATGAAGTTAGAGTAGAAACTAAAAGATTTCAATTTTTATATAAAGATGGTTCAACACATCATTTTATGAACATTGATGACTATAATCAGATCACTATTGAAGCAAATTTATTAGACTCTTCACAGTTTTTGAAAGAAGGAGAGATTGTAACCGTTTTAACAAATACTGAGGATGGAAACAGTCTCTCTGTTGAAATGCCACAAAGTGTAACACTCGAAGTGACTGCAACAGAACCTGGATTGAAAGGAAATACAGCAACTAACGCAACTAAACCAGCCACTCTTGAGACAGGTGCCAATATCAATGTCCCTTTATTTATAAATGAGGGAGATAAAATTAAAATCGACCCTGAAAAAGGATCGTATTTAGAAAGAGTTAAAAATTAAAAATATTTATGAGCATATTAGTAAACAAGGATTCTAAAATTATTGTTCAAGGATTCACAGGTGGAGAAGGTACTTTTCATTCGGAACAGATGATTTCCTACGGAAGTAATATTGTTGGTGGAGTTACGCCTGGAAAAGGAGGGTCAGAGCATTTAGGAAGACCTGTTTTCAATACAGTAGCCGAAGCCGTTTTAATGGTTAATGCCAATACTTCCATAATTTTTGTTCCCGCAGGTTTTGCTGCTGATGCTATAATGGAATCGGCTGATTCTGGAATAAAAACCATTATTGCAATTACTGAAGGAATTCCTATTACAGACATGACAAAGGTGAATCAATACATTAAAAACAAAGATTGTACCCTTATAGGTCCCAATTGTCCAGGTATTATCACACCTGAAGAAGCTAAGGTGGGTATTATGCCTGGTTTTGTATTTAAAAAAGGTAAAGTTGGTGTTGTTTCTAAATCAGGAACCCTTACTTATGAAGCCGCTGATCAGGTAGTTAAACAAGGATTAGGAATTTCTACGGCAATTGGAATAGGGGGGGATCCAATAATTGGAACCACTACAAAAGATGCTATTAAACTGTTTATGGAAGATTCAGAAACTGAATGTATTGTTATGATTGGGGAAATTGGAGGACAGCTTGAAACAAAAGCTGCGCTTTGGGTTAAGGAAAACGGCAATAAAAAGCCAATTGTTGGGTTCATAGCAGGAGAAACAGCTCCCAAAGGAAGAACTATGGGTCATGCTGGTGCAATTGTCGGTGGATCAGAGGACACTGCAGAGGCTAAGAAGAAAATTATGAGGGAATGTGGAATTCATGTTGTAGACTCACCAGCAGAAATTGGAAAGAAAGTAGCTGAAGTTATGCAATAATTAGTAATTTTAAATATTAACTAATGGGTTTGTTAAAAGGAAAAACGATAATAGTAACAGGGGCCAGTAGAGGAATTGGAAAAGGTATAGCTTTGACTCTAGCTGAAAATGGAGCGAATATTGCTTTTACCTACAGTCAATCAATTGATTCTGCAAATAAACTGGTTGAAGAGATACAATCCTTAGGGGTTTTATGTAAAGCTTACCAAAGTAATGCAGCTAATTTTAATGAATCTCAATTATTGATTAAAAATATTTTAAAAGATTTTAATTCTTTTGATGTTCTTATCAATAACGTAGGTATTACTAAAGACAACTTATTAATGAGAATGAGTGAGGAGGACTTCGACAAGGTTATTGAAGTTAACTTAAAGTCAGTTTTTAACATGGTTAAGGCTTGTCAGAGAGTTTTTCTTAAAAAGAGATCTGGTAGTATTATTAATATAAGTTCAATTGTTGGAGTTAAAGGTAATGCTGGACAATCTAATTATGCTGCTTCTAAAGCTGGTATTATTGGATTTTCTAAATCAATAGCTCTAGAATTAGGTTCTAGAAACATAAGATCAAACGTAGTTGCTCCTGGTTTTATAGAAACTGAAATGACAAACGAATTAAGTGATGAAATCGTTCAAAAGTGGATTGAAGGAATTCCTTTAAAAAGAGGAGGAAAACCGGAAGATGTTGCAAATCTTTGCTTATTTTTGTCTTCTGACCTTTCAACTTTTATAACTGGTCAAGTAATTAATGTCGATGGCGGCATGTTAACATAAATAATTAAAAAAAAAGAAAAATGGATAGAATTAACAAAATTGGATTACCTATTGTATTGGCTGTAATGGTTTCTTTCATTATATTAATGAAATCAGCTGTAAATATTGGCTATGGAGAAGCTGGAGTATTGTTTAAAACTTTTGGTGGTGGTGTGGTTACAGATGAAGCTCCATTAGGAGAAGGTTTTCATATTATAGCTCCTTGGAATACGGTTTATTTATACAACGTAAAACAACAAGAAGTTTTTGAAAGTCAGATGCAAGTACTTTCTTCAAATGGTTTGGAAATTTCTTTAGATGTATCAGTACTTTATCAACCAAAAGCAGATGAATTAGGTAAATTACATCAAACTAAAGGATCAAATTACCTAGATATAGTTATTGTTCCTAATATAAGAGCAGTTGCTAGAAGTGTTGTAGGTAGATATACTCCAGAGCAACTTTACTCTACTAAAAGAGACGCTATTGAAAGTGAAATTTATGATGAATTAAAAAAAGGTGTTGAACAACAACATGTTCAGATTAATGATGTTTTAGTTAGAGACGTTACATTACCTAACACTATTAAGCAAGCAATCGAAAGAAAACTTAGTCAAGAACAAATGTCTCTTGAATATGAGTTTAAACTTGAATCAGCTAGAAAAGAAGCTGAAAAAGTCAGAATTGATGCTCAAGGTAAGGCAGATGCTAACAGAATATTAAATTCTTCTTTAACCACTAATATTTTAAGAGATAAAGGAATTGAGGCAACAACTAAGCTTGCTGAATCTCCTAATTCAAAAGTTGTTATTATTGGAAGTGGAAAGGATGGATTGCCAATAATTTTGGGTAATCAATAATATTTTATTAAAAAAAATGAAATTGACACATAATACACATCGTTATATTTACGTTCTCAAACAAGTGATGTGATGATATTGTTATATTTATTATATAAGCCTGTTTGTTAATTCAAACGGGCTTTTTTAATATAAATTCAATACGAACTCATTTATAATTAATTAAGAAATCAAAGGATTTAGAATGTGTGATATTGTTTATTTTGTTTTATTGCAAAATAAATAAACCAAAAAAATCAATTCAAAAGACTTGTAAAGATGTTAAAAAGAGTAGGGGGGTTAAAGTGAAAAGTTACTAATTTTCAAACTTAAAATCAATTGGGTAATGTAATTGTTCCTCTTTAGATTATTACCAAAGAAAAATTGCAGTCAATATCACAAAGAAGCTGAAAATAGAATAGAAGAAAGCAAATTTACTGTCTTGAAAACTTTTGAAATGAGGAGATTCAACCGTTTGATAAAAGTATTTACCATCAATATTAATTCTTTTAAATGTACTTTGTTGTAATAGTAACACAAGGATATTAAAAACAACCATTCCGATTATCAAATTATTTATAGCATCTGCTTTATTAAATACATTTACTACGGGAAGAACTTCGTATACAAATGCACTACTACCAATTGCTCCAAATATTCCACCAACACCAAGGTTGATTCTAGATTCTAATTCTTTTAGTGGAATAAGAAATACCATACAGGATATAAAAAAAGATAAAATTCCACCTGTAAAAATTTTAAAGAACAAAACAAGTCCTCTTCTTTCAACGTTCAATTCTACTATAAAAGCCTGAGTTACTTGTGGTCTAACAATATCTGGTGAGATTTTTATTACATCTGACGGAATGGATTTGTATTCGGATCTATATGACACGTCTTTTATTATATATCCAGCAGTAAGGTTTCTCATGTTTTTTTCAAAATTACTTGCGAATTTTAGACTTGGATTTATTTTAACAAGAGAAGTGTCGGTTGTAGTTTGAAATTCAAACAATAATTTTTGTGTATCAAATGGATAGTCACTTAAATCCCAGTTATGATCAAACTCACTTTCTACACCTATAGAAGATTTTGAAAATTTATTATCATAAAATGAAATAGCATCATTTTCTAAAAAGTCTGGGCTGATTCTTCCTTCTTCAATTAAACCGTTCAACATAGCTCGAGATAACTCTGATGGTGTTTTTCTAAAGCTATAGTATGGCCCATCTACAGTTGTCTCTCCTTCAAGTCGAGCTTGAATCCACTCTGGATGATGGAAGTACTCTAAGGGTTCTCCATTAACTGTAGTATACTCTAAGTCATAATCAGAATAGACGTCAAAAGTAAAGTTTGCTTTAAAACTATTGTTTTTAACATCTAAGTCTTTAATATCCTGAAAGAATAATGAAATATCGAATTCTAGTGGCCATTCTAATGAATCTTCGTCCGTAAGTTTTATATCAGGATTATAGGGTGGGCCAAATCTTTGGTAATATCTCAAGGGTTTATTCTCTAAAGAAGAAATAGAATCTAACTGATCTGTGTTCTGATTGTCTTGGGACATGACATTATTAATTGCTAATAAAAAACAAAATATTGTCCCTATAATTCTTTTCAAATATTTTTTACCTCTATTCATATTAGATATGCAAACATATTAATAATATTGTAACTAATGACTTTTCTGTTTTTGTAATAAATATTTAATTAAAAATAATTTAATAAAAAATTAAGTTCAATTAAGAATGTTTTATTATTTTTATAACTTAATTAATTAATATATCATATGAAAAATTTACTATTTATTTTATTATTATTCTTTAGTATTTCTTTAAATGCTCAGGATAAATCCTATTGGACATGTTTAAATTTTGCTGTTGAAAACCAAGCAGATGGAGAGGAACTAATCAACGCTGTTGATCTTCTATTTAATTCGGAAGAAATGTCACAAATGCCATTTACGGTCTTTATGTTTGAAATGGAATTTGTTAATTCAACAACTAATTATACTCATCAAATATGTTTTCTTGCACCTAACGCTGATTACTTTAAAGGATGGGGTAATGGTCCTGGTGAATTCGCTGAAAGCATGTTAGTGAATAAGATTTTTGAATCAGTTGCTAAACCAGTTTCTAATATTTTGGCATCACCATTAATTTTCGATCCATCTAAAGCAGGTGGATATGATTACTCTAATATATGGAGTTTTAATGTAAAGGATGTTGCAAAGTTTGCTGCTTTATCCTCAGAATTCATTGAAGCAAATTCAAACAATTTTGATGGTGTTATTGAACTTCATGAAACAATTAGTGGTGCAGAAGATGGAGTAACACATATTATGGTTGCAAGATCAAACAATTTAGGTGACTGGCTTAGAGGAAGAGAGGCAGTATTAGCTAATCCAAAATCTAGAAATTGGTTTGAAAACGCATCAAAATACAGTACTCTTATTAATTCATCTGCTGGAAAAACTTTAAAAGTATACCCAGGATCCAATTAATATGTCAGAAAATTAAACTGATAAATATATTAAAACAAAAAACCCTCTAATATCAGAGGGTTTTTTATTTTCTTGAATACTTTCAAGACACAAAACTATTTTGTGATTTTAACTGGAAATAAATGAATAAAAACATTTACTCTAGGAAATCAATAAAATTTTTATAATATTTGAAGTATATTTTTTATTAATGAAATTTAACCGTAATAACCATCATCATTTCAATGTCCTCAAACGAGTGATGTGATGATATTGTTATATTATTATATAAGCCCGTTTGTTAATTCAAACGGGTTTTTTTTTATAAAAAAAATCAATAAATGAAAAAACTAAAAATAGCAATTCAGAAATCAGGAAGACTCAATGCGGATTCTTTAAACCTTTTGAACAAATGTGGAATTAAAATTGATAACTATAAGGATCAATTAATGGCCTCGGCTAGAAATTTTCCTATTGAGGTTTATTTTTTAAGAAACAGTGATATTCCAAAATATATTAACGATGGTGTAGTTGATTTAGCAATAATTGGCGAAAATTTATTAATTGAAAAAGATTTTGAAATTGATGTTATAGAAAATTTAGGATTTTCTAAATGTAAGGTATCAATTGCAGTTCCAAAAGAAGTTAAATTTAATTCTATTTCTTATCTAAATAATCTTAAAATTGCTACATCCTATCCAAATACGCTTAAAAAATTTTTAAATAAAAACAATATTATTGCGGATATCCATGTTATTAACGGATCAGTTGAGATAGCTCCAAACATTGGATTATCAGATGCTATATGTGATATAGTTTCAAGTGGGAGTACACTTTATAAAAATAACTTAAAAGAAGTATTTGTAATTCATGAATCACAAGCTGTATTGGCTGGAAACAAACATATGTTAGAATCTAATAAATATTTGCTAGACAAATTTTTGTTTAGAGTTAGAGCTGTTTTAAAAGCCAAAGAGTCTAAGTACATTCTTTTAAACGCTCCAAATGATAAAATAAATGCTATTTCAGAAATACTTCCTGTTTTAAAGAGTCCAACTGTTCTTCCTTTAAATAAAGAGGGTTGGAGCTCTTTACACTCAGTTATCAATGAAGATACTTTTTGGGAAGTGATCGATAAAATTAAAGATGCTGGAGCTGAAGATATATTAGTGTGTCCAATTGAAAAAATGGTTTTATAATGAATAAAATATTTAATCCAGATAAAAGCTTATGGACCTCAATGGTTAAACGACCAGTGTATAGTCTTGATTCTGTAAAAGACGTTGTAGATGAAATTTTTACAAATATTGAATTATATGGAGACAAATCCTTAATACAATACACGAAAAAATTCGACAACGTTGACTTGAATAATTTAAAGGTTAGCTCTGAAAAAATTAATAATTCAGAAAATGATATTGATAAGGATTTAAAAGAGTCTATCAATGTAGCTTTTAATAACATTTATAAATTTCACAAGAATCAGGTTGTTGATTTTAATAAAATTGAAACTACACCTGGAGTTTTATGTTGGCAAGAAAAAAGGGCTATTGAAAATGTTGGCTTGTATATTCCAGGTGGAACAGCTCCTTTGTTTTCATCAGTTTTAATGTTAGCTATTCCTGCTATGATAGCTAAATGTAAAAACATTGTTCTTTGTTCTCCTCCTGATAAAAGTGGTGAACTTCATCCTGCTATCCTGTATTGTGCTAAACTTTGTAAAGTGGATACGGTTATTTGTGTTGGTGGAGCTCAATCAATAGCGGCTATGAGTATTGGTACAGAGACTGTTCCTAAAGTAAACAAGATATTTGGACCAGGAAATCAGTTTGTTACCTATGCAAAATTAAAATCGATCAATTTTAATACAGCAATCGATATGCCTGCAGGTCCAAGTGAATTACTAGTGTTAGCAGACAAGTATGCTAACCCTAGTTATATAGCATCAGATTTACTCTCTCAAGCAGAGCACGGACCTGATAGTCAGGTTATATTTGTAAGTCTTTCAAAATCCTTAATAAATGAAGTTGAAAAATGTATAAATGATCAAGTTAAAAGCCTAGATAGAATAGATTTTATTAATAAATCAATTTCAAATTCTAAACTTGTGTTTTTTGATGATAAAACAAAGGCAATTGATTTCATTAATTTATATGCACCAGAGCATTATATAATTAATGTTCAAGACGAATCTTTCTTTATTGATAATATAGTAAGTGCTGGATCTGTATTTATTGGTAATTACACACCTGAAAGCGCTGGTGATTACGCTTCAGGAACAAATCACACTCTGCCAACAAATGGAAATGCTAAACAGTACAGTGGTGTTAATTTAGATAGTTTTCAAAAGACAATCACTTTTCAGAAAATATCAAAAACAGGTTTATTGAATATTTCAAAAACAGTTGAAACCATGGCTCAAGCAGAAGGTTTACAGGCTCATAAAAATGCAGTATCAATAAGGGTTAGTGATTTAAAAAGTTAATATGAAAATAGATGCTCTAGTAAGAGATAATGTTAAAAATATGTCTTCGTATTCATCTGCTAGAGATGAGCACAAGAATGGATATGATGAAAACTTAATTTATTTAGACGCAAATGAATCTCCTTTTGATAATGGAATTAATAGATACCCAGATAATAAACATAATGATTTAAAGACAGTTGTTTCTAAAATTAAAAATGTAGGTGTAAATCAAGTTGTTTTTGGTAACGGGACAGATGAAATTCTTGACTTAATTGTTAGAGTTTTTTGTGATCCAAACCAAGATAAGATAATTACTCTACCTCCAACTTATGGAATGTACGATGTGATAGCCAAAACTAATAGTGTTGAGAATATTGAAATTCCATTAAAAAGTGATTTTTCAATTGATAGAGATAAAATACTAAGTTTAAAAGAATATAACACTAAGGTTTTATTCTTGTGCTCACCAAATAATCCCACAGGAAATTCATTTGATATTAATGTTTTAAGTGGTTTAATTAAAGACTTTAAGGGTGTTGTTGTTATTGATGAGGCTTATATAGATTTTTCATCTCAAAAGTCTTTAATTAACCTTATTGATAAGTATGAAAATTTAATAATTACTCAAACTATGTCTAAGGCTTATGGAATGGCAGGTATTAGATTGGGGATGGGATTTTCAAACGAAAAAACAATCAGTTACATAAATAAAATCAAACCTCCATATAATGTAAATATACTTACTAAAAATAAAGCTTTAGAGGAGCTGAAAAAAGTTAATGCAATTAAAAGTAATGTCAATTCTGTTTTAAATCAGAGAAAGAAATTGATTTCTTCTTTAGAAAAATTTGATTTTGTTGAAAAAACATACCAATCTGATGCGAATTTCATTCTAGTTAAAGTGGATAATGCTGATTTAAGATACAATCAGTTATTAAAAAAGGGTATTGTAGTTCGAAACAGAACGAATCAATATTTGTGTCAAAACTGTTTAAGAATTACACTTGGAACGAAGGATGAAAATAAAATATTAATAAAAACATTAAATGAATTATGAAAAAGATTCTTTTTATAGATAGAGATGGAACTTTGGTTGAAGAACCTAAACTGGATAAGCAATTAGATAGTTTTGAGAAATTATCTTTTTTTCCAGGTGTATTTAAGTATTTAAATAAAATTAGTGAAGAGTTGGATTTTAAACTGGTTATGGTTACTAATCAAGACGGTTTAGGAACAGACTCTTTTCCTGAGGAAACCTTTTGGCCTGTTCAAAATTTTATTATTAATTCATTTAAAAATGAAGAGGTTAGATTTTTTAAAACACACATTGATAAAAGTTTTGAAAACGAGAACTCTAATTATAGAAAACCAAGAACTGGAATGTTAACAGAATACATTGAAGATGCTAATATTGATATAAAGAATTCTTTTATCATTGGAGACAGGCAATCTGATATGCAACTGGCAAAGAACTTGAATTGTTCAGGGATTCTTTACAATGGCACAGAACTTAATGATTCATTAAATGATGTTGTTAAACTTAAAACAGATTCTTGGAAATCTGTTTACGAGTATTTGAGCGGATTAAACAGGTATTCTTTTTTTAAAAGAAAAACTAACGAAACAAATATTGAGATTGAACTTGATTTAGATGGTACTGGTAAAAGTAATATAGATACTGGTCTTTCTTTTTTTGATCATATGCTTGATCAGCTTTCTAAACATTCACTTGTAGATTTAAATATCAAAGTTGATGGTGATTTAAATGTTGATGAGCATCACACTATAGAGGATACTGCTATTGCTCTTGGAGAATCGTTTTCCGCGATGCTAGGAAAGAAAATAGGAATCGAAAGATATGCCTTTTTACTTCCTATGGACGACTGTTTAACTCAAGTGGCAATAGATTTTGGTGGAAGAAGTTGGCTGGTTTGGGACGCTGAATTTAAAAGAGAGAAAATAGGGGATGTGCCAACTGAAATGTTTTATCACTTTTTTAAATCGTTCTGTGACGGAGCTAAACTAAATGCTAATATTAAAGTTGAAGGAACTAATGAGCACCATAAAATAGAATCTATTTTCAAGGCTTTCGCTAAGTGTATTAAAAGTGCAGTAAGTAAAAATCAAGATAAATTAATATTGCCTTCCACTAAAGGAGTTTTATAATGAGAATAGCAATAATTGATTATGGCGCTGGAAACATTCAAAGTGTGAAATATGCTTTGAAAAGACTTGGTTGTAAAGGAATTTTAACTTCAGATAAAGAAGTGATTTCAGGTTCAGATAAAGTTATTTTTCCAGGTGTAGGGCAGGCTAGTAGTGCAATGAAAAAACTTAAATCTGAAAGTTTGAATGTGCTTATTCCTAATTTAAAACAACCAGTTTTAGGTATATGTTTAGGCATGCAATTAATGTGTGATTTTTCTGATGAAGGAAACACCGAGTGTCTAAAAATATTTAACTCTAAAGTCAAAAAGTTTGACAACTCTTTAAAGGTTCCTCAAATTGGATGGAATACTGTTTTTGATTTAAAAACCAGTCTGTTTGATTCAATCAGTGAAAAGGAATACATGTATTTAGTACACAGTTATTTTGTCCCCGTTTCCCCTGAAACTATTGCAACTTCTAAATACGGAATTGATTACAGTACAGCAATTAAAAAAAATAATTTTACAGGAGTTCAGTTTCACCCAGAAAAGAGTGGAGGCAAAGGGGAAATTATACTTAAAAATTTTATAACTAATCCATAATGAGAATAATTCCAGCCATTGATATTATTGAAGGAAAGTGTGTAAGACTATCACAAGGTGATTATAGTAAAAAAACTATATATAGCTCTAGTCCATTTGAAATAGCTCAGAGATTTGAAGATCATGGGATTAATTATCTTCATTTAGTTGATCTAGACGGCGCTAAGTCAAGTAAGATTATAAATCATAAGATTTTAGAGCAAATAGCTTTAAAAACTGCCTTAAATGTTGATTTTGGTGGTGGATTAAAATCAATTGAAGATGTGAGAGTGGCATTTGAATCAGGCGCATGTCAGGTTACTCTAGGTAGTATTGCTGTTTCAAGCCCTGAAACGTTTGTTGAGTTGTTTGATAAATATGGAGCAGATAAGATTATTTTAGGTGCTGATTTTTTAGATAATAAGATTAAAACCAATGGATGGCTTAATGATTCGGGAAATGATCTTATGGATTTTTTAAATTATCACATCTTAAAAGGGTTAAAGTATATTATTCCAACTGATATTTCTAAAGACGGAATGCTTAAAGGTCCTTCAATAGAAACTTATAAAAATATCTTGAAATCATATAAAGATATTTGTTTAATTGCTTCAGGTGGAATCTCAAATATTAAAGATTTAGAAGATTTAAAAGATGCGGGTTGTGAGGGTGCTATTCTTGGAAAAGCGATTTATGAAAACAAGATAGAATTGAAAAGTTTATTGAATTTTATAGAAAAGTAATGCTAGCAAAAAGAATAATACCATGTCTTGACATTAAGGATTCTAGAACCGTAAAGGGGGTTAATTTTGTTGACCTTATAGATGCAGGAGATCCGATTGAGCTTGCTAGATATTACTCTGAAAATGGAGCAGATGAGCTTGTGTTTTTAGATATAACAGCTACTAAAGAAGATAGAAAAACATTTGCTAAGCTTGCTGACCAGATTTCAGAGAATATTAATATTCCGTTCACTGTTGGTGGTGGAATTAAAACAGTAGAAGATGTAGATATCCTTCTTAAAAGTGGAGCAGACAAGGTTTCTATCAACAGTTATGCTGTAAAAAATCCTGATTTTATTAATGAGTTAGCGACAAATTTCGGAACTCAATGTGTTGTAGTTGCTATAGATGCTAAGTATGTTAATGATGATTGGTTTGTATACTTGGTCGGAGGAAGGGTTAAAACAGATGTCAGATTATTTGACTGGGCTAAAGAAGTGGAGGATAGAGGAGCAGGTGAAATTCTTTTTACTTCGATGGATCATGACGGAACTAAAAACGGATTTGCTTGTCAGGCACTTGAAAAGTTATCGCAAATAGTCAATATTCCTATAATTGCATCTGGTGGAGCAGGTAAGATTGAACATTTCAGTGAAGTTTTTAAATCAGGGAATATTGATGCCGCACTTGCTGCAAGTGTGTTTCATTTTAATGAAATTGGATTACAAGAACTCAAGATAGAATTAAAAAACAGTAATATACCCATACGATTATGAATTTAGATTTTAATAAAAATAAAGACGGATTAGTGCCCGCAATTATTCAGGATTATAATACCCATAAAGTGTTGATGCTAGGTTATTTAAACAAAGAGTCCTTAAGTTTAACTTTAAGTACAGATGTGGTTCATTTTTATAGTAGAACTAAACAAAGAATTTGGAAAAAAGGTGAAGAAAGTGGTAACGAACTTAAGTTGGTTTCTTTAAAGGAGGACTGTGATAATGATACTGTTTTAATTAAAGTAAATCCGGTTGGACCAGTATGTCATAAAGGAGATGATACTTGTTTTAAGGATTTAAATGTAAAAGATGATTTTATTAATAAACTTGAGGATATAATTGAAGACAGAAAGATTAATCCCTCTGATTCTAGTTATGTATCATGTCTTTTTGAAAAAGGAATTAATAAGATTGCTCAAAAGCTTGGTGAAGAAGCTATTGAGCTTGTTATTGAGGCTAAAGATAATAATGAGGACTTGTTTTTAAACGAGTCAGCTGATTTATTATTTCATTTCTTAATTCTTCTTCAAGAAAAAGGTTATAAAATAAAGGATGTCGTTAAAGTGCTAAATAGTAGATCAGTGTAGTATTTAAATCTGGTAAAAAATATTATGGGAGGATATTTTTATATTTAAATAAAAAAAAAGTTAAGTTTTAAAATATTAATAATTTATAAGATAAAGTAAAAAAAAAGAATCATTCTCAGATAATTTTAATATAAACTATAAAATCTCTATTTTTACACTTTAAAACTATATATGGCTAAATCACAACAAACCTTTAACAAATTAGAAAAAGAAAAGAAACGTAAAAAGAAGAAAGAGGATAAGAGAAAGAAGATGTTGCATCGTAAAGAAGCAAGAGAAAGTGGAGATTTAGTAACTAATGAGTTTGTTTATGTTGATTACAACGGAAACTTCACTGATACACCTCCAGATCCGTCAGAAAAGAAGAAAATAAACGCTAAAAGTATTGTTATTGGTGTTCCTAAGCGTGAAGCTGTGAAAACAAATGGATTTATTGGAAAAGTTAATTTCTTTGATCATTCTAAAGGATTCGGGTTTATTATTGATCCAGAATCACAAGAAAAATATTTTGTTCATATTAGTGAATGTATTGATGAAATTACCGAGGGTGACAAAGTTGAATTCGATACTATCAAAGGCGCTAAGGGAATGAACGCTATAAAGGTAAAGAAGGTTTAATACTATATTGAACTATAATTTATATTATGTTAAATCGTTTATGTTTCAATCTATAATCAAATTATTATGAAAAAAAAGATATTATATACCCTGCTAGTTTTACTTATTGCTTTTATTCTATTTGCCGTGTATACAGTCAACAATCCTAAAAGCCCCCTTCAAACAGCTGTTTATTCAGAAAATGGTAAAGAAATTACAATTACCTATAGCAGTCCTTTTAAAAATGGTAGACTTATTTTTGGATCAGAAGCTGATTCTGCATTAGTTCTTTATGATAAATATTGGAGAACTGGAGCAAATAGACATACTATGCTTAAAACTAATTCTGATCTAATTTTTGGAAACAATACGCTTCCTAAAGGTGAATATTCGTTGTATAGTGTCCCTGGAAATCATACCTGGGATATCACTTTTAATTCTACTAATGCTTATTTTGGTATTTCTCAACCTGATTCTGAAATGGATTTATTTACTATTTCTGTCCCTTCAAGTACCATTGAAGAGTCTGTAGAACAGTTAACATTTGATTTTATTTCATCAAATTCTGAATCTTCTAATTTAAGTACATCAATAAGATTAAGATGGGATTTAACTGAAATATTAATTCCATTTAATTAATAATGTTTTCTTTTAAAAATTTTTTAAAAGTTCTACTCTTTTTTTTCTCTGTCCTAATAGTAATTCTAATTGTTAGTGGGATTTCTTATTTAGTTATTAATAAAGTTCAAATCAAAAATAATTTAATGGATATTGAGGAATATTCTCCTATTTCTACTTTAGTTGTTTCTGAAAATCCTCTTAAAAAATCCAAATTTCCTTTTATTGATGTACATAGCCACCATTGGGATATGGCTGTTAAAGATTTGTCAGGTATTGTTAGTGAAATGGATGATTTAAACATGAAATACATGATTAACCTCAGTGGATCTGGTTTTGCTACATTTTCTGGAAATCAATCCTTGATGGATCTTAACCTTTCAAAATCTTTAACAAACGTTAAAGAAAATTTCCCTAAAAGATTTGGGGTTTTTGTGAATTTAGATTTAAATAAAATTGATGACAAAGATTTCGCTAAATCTTCTGTTGAAATACTTGAAAATGCTGTTGTTCAAGGAGCTATAGGTTTGAAAATTTATAAAAATCTCGGTCTTAATTTAAAAGATTCAAAAGGAATAAGAGTAAAAGTTGACGACAAAAGATTGTCCCCAATATGGGAAGCTTGTGCAAAATTAAATATTCCAGTCTTAATTCATTCTGGTGAGCCCTCCCCTTTCTTCGACCCTATCGATAAATATAACGAGAGATGGTTACATGCCAGACAAAAACCAAATAGTTTTAGACCATCAGACAAATATCCCACATTTGATACCGTGATGAAAGAACAGTACAATATGTTTAAAAATCATCCAAGTACTACTTTTATTAATGCTCACATGGGTTGGATGGCAAATGACTTAGATAAGTTAGGAAAACATTTAGATGATCTTCCTAATGTACATACGGAAATTGGTGCTGTAATAGGTGAATTAGGTAGACAACCTAGAAAAGCAAGACAGTTTTTTATAAATTACCAAGATAGAATCATGTTTGGTAAGGATACTTATAAGAAATCTGAATTTGATGTATACTTTAGAGTACTTGAAACTGACGATGAATATTTTGACTATTACAGAAAAAGACATGGCCTATGGAAGATGTATGGTCTTAATCTTCCTGATGAAGTGCTTAAGAAGCTGTATTATAAAAATGCTTTAAACCTATTCCCCTCAATTGACGATAATTTATTTAATTAATTTTTTCTACTAATCATAAACAGTTTTGTAGTTTGATTATTTGTGATTAACTATGCATTAATATTTAATTTGATGTTATGATAATTGGTATACCAAAAGAAATAAAAAACAATGAATTTAGGGTTGGTATGACACCATCTGGTGTGAATTCTTTTATTAAAAATGGCCACAATGTATATGTACAAAAAGGAGCTGGTTTAGGAAGTGGATTTTTAGATGAAGCATATTCTAGTGTGGGTGCTGAAATATTGAATTCTATTGAAGAAGTCTATTCTAAATCTGAAATGATTATTAAGGTTAAGGAACCTTTAAAACAAGAATATAGTCTTATTAAAAATGATCAAATTATATATACTTTTTTTCATTTTGCATCTTCAAAAGAATTAACTCAAGCTATGATTGATAGTGGTTCAATTTGTATAGCATATGAAACAGTTCAAAATAAAGATAGGACACTCCCTCTTTTGACTCCTATGTCTGAAGTTGCTGGAAGAATGGCGACTCAACAAGGAGCTAAATTTTTGGAAAAACCTCAATCTGGTTATGGTATACTTCTTGGAGGAGTCCCAGGAGTAAAACCTGCTAATGTAATTGTTTTAGGTGGTGGTGTTGTGGGTACTCAAGCCGCTAAGATGGCAGCTGGATTAGGAGCTAATGTTACAATTTTTGATATAAGTCTTGACAGACTTAGGAAATTAGAGGATATTATGCCTAAAAATGTTAATACTCAATTCTCTAACACTTATAATATTTCAGAAGCTATTAAAAGTGCTCATCTTATTATTGGAGCTGTGTTAATTCCTGGAGCTAAAGCTCCAAATTTAATTACTAAAGAAATGCTAAAGGATCTTAGGACAGGTACTGTTCTTGTAGATGTTGCTGTTGATCAGGGAGGATGTTTTGAAACAACCCACCCAACAACACACAAAGATCCAACATATATTATTGACGATGTTCTTCACTACAGTGTAGCTAACATGCCTGGAGCAGTTCCAGTAACATCAACAGAAGCGTTAACCAATGCAACTATTAGTAGAGGACTAGCAATAGCTAATAAAGGATGGAGAAACGCTTGTAATGAAGACCTGTCCCTGCGATTGGGTTTGAGTATTATTAATGGAAAAATTGTTTACAAAGCTGTAGCTGAAGCTTTTGACTTTGATTATACTGATCTTAATAATATTATATAATTATGTCTAATATACCCTCTGTAAACTTATCCGATTTTTTATCTGAAGATGAGTCTGTAAAGAAGGGTTTTGTAGACAGAATTGGCAAGGCTTACCAAGAAATAGGTTTTGTTTCTCTTAAAGGTCATTTTCTTACTGAAAATAACATAGATGATTTGTATGCCCAAATAAAAAAATTCTTTGATCTTTCCAAAGAAATTAAAAACAAATATGAATTTGATGGATTTAAAGGTCAAAGAGGATATACTTCTTTTGGAAAGGAACATGCAAAGGGAAAAAAGGAAGGGGATTTAAAAGAATTTTGGCATTTTGGTCAATATATTAATAAAGGAAATAATTCCTTTAATTATCCTGAAAACATTACAGTTGAAGAATTTCCTGAATTTAACAAAGCTGGATATAATACCTATAGGGCTTTAGAAAAAACAGGTATTTATGTATTACGCGCTATAGCATTATTTCTAAACCTTAAAGAAGATCACTTTGATCAATATGTAATAAACGGAAACAGTATTTTAAGACCTATTCACTACCCCCCTATTAAAAAAGAACCGAACAAAGCTGTCAGAGCAGCTGCACATGGAGATATTAACCTTATAACTTTGCTTATGGGTGCTCATGGAAAAGGTTTGCAGGTAAAGAATAATAAAGGGGAATGGATAGATGCCATTGCTGAAAAAGATGAAATTGTTATAAATGTTGGTGACATGCTTTCTAGGTATACCAATAATAAGTTGAAGTCTACTATCCATAGAGTTGTAAATCCTCCAAAAGAATACTGGAGTAAATCAAGATATTCAATTCCATTTTTTCTTCACCCTGTTGGAACTATGAAATTAAATGTTTTAGATAATTGTATAGATGAATCCAATCCTAAAATGTACAAGGACGTAACTGCTCATGATTTTTTAATAAATAGATTGATTGATATTGGGGTAATGAAAAAAGAATGAAAAAATTATCCTCCCTTTCTGATTTAAAATCAATGATAAATCCATCAGATTTATCTACTAATAACTCCATTCCAGAAAAAAAATCGTTTAGAAAACAGAATTTAGAAGCTCATTACAGTAAAAAAGGAAGAGCTGGTAAACCTGTCACTGTTATAAAATGCTTTAAAGGAAATAGAGACGAAATGAAAGAATTGGCAAAGATTCTTAAGAACAAATGTGGCGTAGGAGGATCAGTAAAAGATGGCGAAATTATAATCCAAGGGGAATACAGAGATAAAATCACTATTATATTAGAAGGTATGGGTCATTCGGTTAAAAGAATAGGTGGCTAACCCTCGTGGTCATCTTTATCGATATCTGAATTCTTAAATACCATAAATAGAAATATCAAAAAAGATATAATTGAGAATGGTGTTTCCATAAAACTTAGTACACTTAAAACACCAAGACTTGTGGCGTTACTTATTAATTCGAATCCAATTAAAACAGCAAATATGTTTTTTCTGTTTTCGAAAAATAAAGCAGAAACTCTTTTGTAATAGGAAGCTAAACTAAACCACAAAGCAGGAATAAAAGACAATACCAAGCTAAAGATCCACCCAGCAGTAAGGGCTCCATATATATTTGAAAAAAATTCCTTAGGATTCTCTTCAATTTTTTCTTGAAAAGCTAACTGATCAAAACTCTCTGGATTTGACATGTCAATCAAACCTTCTGAAATTAAATAGGTTGAAAAAAATGAAATAATAATTATTATTCCAGGAAGTGAAAGTAAAATTGTAAAGAGGGTCCTTAAAAAGTAAGTTGTCCCATTAATTGTTTCTGAAAATTGAAAGAATTTTAACATTGAGTTGATTTTAATTATAAAGCAATATAGTGAGAATTATTAACACATACTTTTATGAATGTATTAATTATCTCTGTTATCAAAGTTTTCCTTTTTTGAAAACCTATTGATTAAAGCGGCTACAATTAGAATTACACAAATTCCTAAGTAAATATACATATGTGTTTATTTAGTTTGTTTTTACAGCGGTTCCATAAGCTAGAACCTCAGCAGCACCTTGAGAAATTACAGAAGTCATAAATCTAACATTAACTATCGCATTAGCACCTAATCTCTCTCCGTCGGCAATCATTCTAGACAATGCTTGTTCTCTAGAATCCGCTTGAAGCTTAGTGTACTCTTCAATTTCCCCTCCGATAAGGTTTTTGAAAGCAGCAAAAATATCTTTACCAACATTCCTTGCTCTAACGGTAGATCCTCTGGCTATACCTAAAGATTCTGAAATGTTTTTCCCTGGTATTGTCTCTATTGTAGTAATTAACATGATTTTTTTATTTAAAGATACAAAGTTTAAAAATACAATTAATTATTGTGTCCATTGGATAGGTTCTTCTCCTTTGTTAATAAGGTAGTTATTACATTTACTAAAATGTCGATTACCATACCAATACCCTCTGTTTGCGCTCAGAGGCGAAGGATGACCTGATTTAAGAATTAAATGATGGTTTGATTTTATAATAGACTCCTTCTTTTTTGCATATCCACCCCACAACATAAATACTAAACCTTTTTTCTTCTGTGAAATTAATTCAATTGCATTGTCAGTAAATTTTTCCCAACCTTTTTTTGAATGACTTCCAGGGAAACCGTCCTCAACGGTTAAAACAGAATTTAATAACAATACTCCCTGTTTTGACCAATCTAATAAATCACCATTTTGTCTTACTTTACAATTCAAATCAACTGATATTTCCTTAAATATATTGTTTAAGGAAGGTGGGTTAACTACGCTTGAATCAACTGAAAAGCATAGTCCATTTGCTTGATTTGGTCCATGATATGGGTCTTGACCTATTATCACAACTTTGAGATTATCTAGACTACAATTATTAAATGCAGAAAAGATTAAATTTTCACTTGGATAACAAACTTTGTTATTGTATTGATTTTGAACATAATAGACAAGGTCTTTAAAGTATTCTTTATCAATCTCTTCAGCGAGTTGATTTTGCCAGTTTTTTTCGATATTTAACTTCAAAGAAAATGTTTAATTTTACATTTTAAAATATATATAAATAGTTTGTCAATTCCCAAGAAAACATTAGAGGATTTAGAGTTTAATATAGTAATTGATCAAATATCAAATTATTGTATCACCTCTATGGGTAGAGAGAATTTGTTAACTATTGAGCCTGAATCAGAGTTTGATAAAATAAACTTTAATTTAGATTTAGTTTCAGAGTATTTGTCTTCTTTAGAGAATGATAATAATTTTCCTAATCATGGTTTTGAAAGTATTTCTAGAGAACTAAAAATCATTGAAATTGAAAATAGTCAACTCGAAATAGAATCTTTTAGAAAAATAAAAATAGTAGTAGAACTAGCTATTTTACACATAAAATTCCTTAAAAAATTTAAAACATATTACAAGAATATTTACCTTTTAACTGAGTCTTTAGACTTGGAAAAGGAAATTATTAATCAAATAAATTCTGTTATCGACAAATATGGATTTATTAAAGACAATGCTTCTTCAGATTTATTAGAAATTAGAAAAGGCATTAACACTGCCAAATCAAAAATTAGACAAACTTTTTCTTCTGCTTTATCCTCATATAATAACTCAGGTTACTTGGACGAAATTAAAGAATCTACTATAGACAACAGACGTGTTCTTGCTGTAAAAGCTATGTATAGAAGAAAGGTTAAAGGACAAATGATGGGAAGCTCTAAAACAGGTAGTATTGTCTATATTGAACCTCAAGAAACCTTAGTTCAAAGCAGAAAACTTCAAGATCTTTTATATGATCAAGATCAAGAAGTGAAAAGAATATTAAAGGAACTGACCGCATACTTAAATCCATTTAAAAATACACTTTCTGGTTATCAAAATTATTTAGCTCATATTGATGTTGTTTATTCAAAAGCAAAATATGCAGATCAGATAAATGCTATTAAACCTAATTTTTTAAAAGAAAAAACGATAAAGCTTAAAAATGCTTTTCATCCCCTACTCTACAGTTCTAATAAAAAACAAAAAATTAAAACATATCCTCAATCAATTGAATTGGACAAGAACAATAGAATAATTGTTATATCAGGTCCTAATGCAGGAGGAAAAAGTATAACACTTAAAACTATTGGACTTCTTCAATTGATGATACAATCAGGTATCTTAATTCCAGTTCATCAAAGTAGTGAAATCTCCATTTTTAAAAATATTGTTTCTGATATAGGTGACAATCAATCAATTGAAAATCAATTAAGCACTTATAGTTACAGGTTAAAGAACATGAATAGTTTTTTAAGGAAATGTAATTCCGAGACTCTTTTTTTAATAGATGAGTTTGGAACAGGTTCTGATCCTGAACTTGGAGGAGCTTTAGCTGAAATTTTTCTTGAAGTTTTTTATGAAAGAGAGAGTTTTGGAGTAATCACTACTCATTATTCTAATTTAAAATTATTAGCAAATGAACTTCCTTTTATGAGTAATGCTAATATGCAGTTTAATGATAAAACATTGGAACCTACCTTTAACTTAGTAGTAGGCCAAGCTGGTAGTTCTTTTACTTTTGAAGTTGCTCAAAAAAATGGAATTCCCTACAGTATAATTAACAGAGCTAAAAAGAAAATTGAAAGAGGAAAAGTTAGATTTGATGCTACTATAGCAAAATTACAAAAGCAAAGAATGGAGCTTGACAGGACAGCCAGTTCCTTAAAAGAGGAAGAATCTAAGTTTAAAAGAGAAAACGATAAACTCAATGTCACCAATGACAAGATTAAATCTAAACTGATTAACTACCAAGAATTGTTTGATAGTAACCAGAGAATGATAGTGGTTGGAAATAAGTTAAATGAGATTTCTCAACGTTATTTTAACGACAACAAAAAAAGGAATCTTGTTTCCGAAGTGATTAAACTAGTAGACACCTTAAATTCCAAAAGAAAGAAAATAAATTTTTCTAAAAACAAATTAGATAAAAAGAGAAATAAAAGAACTGCTCAAATCTTGGAGACTGAATTAATAGGAATTAGAAAAGAAAAAAAGAAAAACAAAAACAAGATTGTAGTTAATAATGATAAAGTTGAATTAAAGGTTGGTGATAAAGTTAGATTGGAAGACAGTAGATCTATTGGAACAATCGATAAAATAGAGAAAAATAAAGCAACTGTTAATTATGATACATTTACAACCAAAGTAGATTTAATCCGCTTACATATAGTTTGATATGAATAATAAACATATAATATATTTTGATGGAATATGTGGACTGTGTAATTCCTTTGTAAAACTTTTATTAAAAGTAGATAGTGATTTAAAATTCGCTACTCTTCAGGGGTAAGCGGACAAAAATTATTAAATAAAATGAATTTTAGTAATTCAGATTTTGATACAGTTATTTTTCAAAAAAACGATCAAATATATACTAGGTCTACTGCAGTCTTTGAGATATTCAAAACAATTGGTGGTTTTTGGAAAATATTACTGATTTTTAGTTTTTTACCCATTTCTATTACAGACCAGCTTTACAGATATATAGCTTTAAAAAGATTTAAAGTCTTTGGTAAATTAGATCAATGTGATATTTCTATTTTTAATAAGCCTGGTCAGTTCATAGACTAAACCTATTCTGTTTTAAATGAATAAACAATGGAGTAACTATTGTTGGTTCCATCCGATGTCTTCACTCTCCAGTAATACGTAGTAGCAGCGTCTAATGCTACAGCTAGTGTTTTTACTGTTAAATCTGTCTGCGCTGTGGGTGGTGTTTGTTTCCCGTCTGTTGCATCTACATACAGTGTGTAGTTAAGTGAGTCTCCATCGGGATCAGAGCCGTCCCACGTAAAGGTCACCTTGCCATCCCCATCTCTTGTAACTGTGGATCCCGATGCAGGAGTTTTTAAATCTGCAGGGAAAGGAGCGTAGTTAACAATTCCTGGTCCAAGTAAATAAAACTTCCATGTATCGCTAGCATTAGTTGTCGTGCTAGCTGTACTTACGGTTTATTTTTTTCTGAATTTATTTACAAGCATCGATACTGTTGCATCTCCAGTAACATTCACAACGGTTCTACACATATCTAGTGGTCTATCGATAGCAAAAATTAAAGCTAGACCCGCTTCAGGAATTCCAGCTTGAGCTAAAACAATAACAAGCATCACCATTCCAGCTCCAGGAACGGCTGCTGAGCCGATAGATGCTAAAGTAGCAGTAGTAACGATTCCTAGTTGTGCGTAAAGACTTAAGTCCATTCCAAAAGCCTGGGCTATAAAAACAGCAGCAACAGCTTGATATAGGCTTGTTCCGTCCATATTAATTGTTGCTCCAATAGGAAGAACAAAGCTACTCACCTCTTCATCTACTTCTAAGTGATCTTGAACTCTTTCCATGGTAACGGGAAGAGTAGCAGCACTTGAACTAGTGGAGAAAGCTAGTAACTGAGCTGGTGAAATTCCTTTAAGAAAAAAAGAAGGACTTTTTCCAGTCAATACTTTTACAAGGAAAACATAAACACAAATCATCATAAAAAGACCAAACAAGACCGTTAATCCGTACAATCCTAATGCTTTAAATAAATCTAAACTTGGTGCTTCAACTACTAATGCAGCCAAAAGAGCAAAGACTCCATAGGGTGCAGCAAGCATTATTAGATCAATAATTTTTAAAATAACCTCATTGAAAGAATCAAAGAATTTTTTTACTGGTTTTGATTTTTTTCTAGGAATTAGAATCATGGCTATTCCAAAAAGAATAGCAAAAAATATTACCTGTAACATATTTCTATTATTGCTAGTAGCACTAACTATGTTGGAAGGAACCAAATCAACAAGAGGTTGTAAAGGGCCAGCGTTTTTTTGGTTATTTGCAGCTGAGATTTTATCCTCTGCATTGTCAGAGTAAGCTAAAAGTAGTTCTTCCCTAGTTTGATCAGAAATAGAATTACCAGGATTTACAATGTTTACACTAACTAGCCCAATTATAACTGCCATTAAGGTAGTACACAAGTAGATAAAAATGGTTCTTCCACCCATTGACGAAAGTTTAGATAAGTCCTTCAAGTCAGAAACTCCTTTGATTAAGGATGCTAGTATTAAAGGAACAGCAATTAATTTTAATGAATTAATGAATATAGTTCCAAAGGGTTTGATCCAATTTGAAATAAATAATTTTCCTCCATCAATATTTGTTAATATTAGAGCAAAAATTACTCCTAATACCATTCCTAGAATAATTTGCCAATGAAGGGCTAATTTTTTCATTAAAGTTTGATTGTTCTGTTAATTAAATAAAAATCTACTAGAACCAAGGCTGCCATCGCCTCAACAATAGGAACAGCTCTAGGAACAACACAAGGGTCGTGCCTACCTTTTCCTTTCATTTCAACCACATTGTTCTCAGCATCAATAGTTTCTTGTACCTTCATTATAGTAGCAACAGGTTTAAAAGCAACGTTAAAGTAAATGTCCATTCCATTACTTATTCCTCCTTGAATTCCACCTGAGTTGTTTGTTTTAGTCTTACCATCTGCATTAAAGGAGTCGTTGTGCTGACTTCCTTTTAGTTCAGTTCCTTCAAATCCACTTCCAAATTCAAAACCTTTAACAGCATTGATTGAAAGCATTGCTTTTCCAAGATCAGCATGTAATTTATCAAAAACAGGTTCTCCCAGTCCAATTGGAGTGTTTTCAATAACACAACTTACTATTCCTCCAACTGTATCTCCTTCTTTTCTTATCTCTCTAATATGTTCTTCCATTAAAGAGGCTGTAGTTGAATCAGCACATCTAACTGGGTTCTTTTCTATTTCTGAAAAATCTAAATCACGGTAATGTTTATCTATTTTAATTTTTCCAACTGAGGAAACATAGGCAGTTATTTTAATATCTGATAATATTTGTTTGGCAATTGCACCAGCCACTACCCTACAAGCTGTTTCTCTTGCTGAACTTCTTCCTCCTCCTCTATAATCTCTATTTCCATATTTTTTATCATAAACGTAATCTGCGTGAGAGGGTCTATAAGTATCTTTTATATGAGAATAATCCTTAGATTTTTGATCCTTATTGTGAATTAAAAAACCAATTGGTGTTCCAGTGGTTATGCCTTCAAAAATTCCAGAGTAGAAAGTAACTGCATCTGGTTCTTTTCTTTGAGTAACAATTGCTGATTGACCTGGTTTTCTCCTATCCATTTCTAATTGAATAGCATCAAAATCCAATTTCAATCCAGAGGGGCATCCATCTATAACCCCACCAAGTGCAGGTCCGTGAGATTCCCCAAAAGTGGTTAGTTTAAAAATGTTTCCAAAAGTATTGCCTGCCATTTGTAAAGTTTATACAAAAATAGTTTTAATATTTCTTTTAAAAAAAACTTGATAAATTATTATTCAAAATTAGAGTTTGATTAAATAAAGTCTGCAAACAAATCTTATTTCCAATCCTTACGCTTACTTGTTTTTCCGATTCCAGGATTAAAAAAATTAGTTGGATCTAATTTTTTATAAAACTCAATCAAGGAAGGTTTTGCGAAATATTCATGTCCAACATTATGCTCAGCAGGATATTCAGCTCCTCTAATATCATATGTTTTTAGTAATTTTCTCTTAAGTTCTTCAACATCTACCCCTTTTTTAACAATGTAATTGAGATGTAAGACATGACAGAACAAATGACCATAGTAAAATTTTGTATCTAATAAATCGTTTATTTCTGAGGGTAGTTTTTCAAACCAGTCTTTTTCATTTCTTGGAAAAGCAATATCCATTGATAACATTCCCCCTGTTTTATTTTCATTTAATGCATGATAACGACCTATCGCACTTGCTGCAACATAACGGTGCAATATCGATTTTTCAGCCTCTTTTTTAGTGCATTCAAAAAAATCTCCCTCTTTGTTTTTAAAAAATTCATTAAAATACTCTCTAGCCTCCTCTATTCCATCATCGGACATTTCAATCACCCAATGGTGTTCGTATTTATTTCTAAACTGTTCCATTCTTTTAGGTAAATGATTGGGCCATAACTTACTTAAAAATTGCATTATTTTATCTGATAATTTATCAGGAAGGAATTTTATTTTTTTTGATAATAAATCTACTTTTCTTTTTAATTCAAAAAGGGTTGGAAGAAAATTGGTGCCTAACTTTTCTATTACAACAAAAGTGTCTTTACTGTATTTTTTAGCAGCATCATAACAATCTCTGTGTAGGTAATCTCCTGAAGTGGGAAGGGTTTTAAATTTAGAAAGTATATCTCTTCTTATTTCCCAAAAGACATCTGAATTATTTGATCCAACATAGAAAACTTGGTTCTTTTTTGGGATACTGTAGGTGTCTAATCTTACTGCAAAAACAGCGACTTTTCCTGCACTTCCTGATACCCCATGTAATAACCTTTTATCGGCATTGTACCTTGCTGGCACATTAGAATCAATTTGTCTGACAATATTTGAGTATTCATTGTCAGATGCTAGTTTATTTGATTGTTTGACATCTGATTTATTATAATTTCTGTTTTGTAAGTTGTTTAAAATTTCTTCTTCATTAGAGCCTAAATTAATTCCTAGTTCATTAACTAATTCTAACTCCCCGTTTTGATTCACCTTAGCATATAGTGCTAGTTCTGTATACGCAGGACCTCTTTTAACCAAAGAACCTCCTGAATTATTACAAACTCCTCCAACTATAGAAGCTCCTATTGAGGTGGAACCTATGACAGAATGGGGTTCTCTTTCAAATGGTTCTAATTTTTTTTCTAAATCATATAAAGTGCTGCCTGCTAATCCTACTATTTGTTTTCCAGAATTTATAATGTGAATATTATCAATTCGCATAGTGTTAATAATAATAATAGGACGATCATAATCACTTCCATATGGCGTTGAGCCGCCAGTTAAGCCTGTGTTGGCACCTTGCATAATAACAATAACATCTGCTTTCACACAAATTTTTAAAATCTTCCAAATTTCAAGTAATGTACCAGACTTAACAACAGCTAAAGCTTCCCCTTCTCCATACCTCCAACCTTTACTGAACTGCTGCTTGTTCCATTTAGCTGTAAGAATATATTTATCTCCAACAATACTTTTCAAATCTTGAACCAGTTTGTTCTTAAAGTTCATTTTAATAGTTAATTAAGGGGTAAATTATTATATATTTGCTCATAAATATTTATAAATATACTTCATTATGAAAAGAATTTTTATTTTACTTATTGTTTTTTTGATGGCTCAGGGATGTACAAATAATTCTACTTATTCGATTGAAGCTTCTACAGATCATGAAGATGGTAAAAAGGTATATCTAATTGAGGTTGGTATGGACAATAGACCTTCTGCTATTGATTCTACCGAAGTAATTGAAGGTAAATTTTCTTTTACAGATTCTATTTCAGTTCCTGAAATGCATTATGTCTATTTTGAAAATGAAAGAGAAAATATTCCTGTAGTCCTTGAACCAGGGGTTATTAAGATTAAAGTCTACAAAGACAGTATGAGAACCTCAAAAATCTCAGGTACAAAATCTAATGAAGGCTTTGAGAAATACATGAAAGAAACTAATGTGTTTTATATAGAGTTAAATAAAATTCAGATGGAAATTAGAACTTCATCTATAAATCAAGATTCACTAATTACAAATGATTTAAAAGATCAATTTGAAAACATGAGATCTAAATTAACAGATTATGAATTAGCTTTTATGAAAACTAATAACGACTCTTATGTCTCTTCGTTAATTCTTCAAAGAATGCTAATGCAGCAAGAAATAGAATTTGAACAAGCAGAAGAGTTGTTTAATAATTTCTCTGAACTAATTAAATTAACTACTTCTTCAATTAATATTAAAGAGACGTTAGATTACATAAAAGAAAGTAAAAAAGAATCCCCTACAATAGGTTCTCTAGCTCCTAAATTTAGTGGACCTGGTTTAAATGGAGATGTTATTGAGTTCGAAAACGTAAATTCTAAAGTTATAATGATTGATTTTTGGGCATCTTGGTGTGGTCCTTGTAGGGATGAAAATCCACATCTAATTTCATTGAACTCAAAATATACAACAGATCAATTTCAGATTGTGGGAGTTTCTTTAGATAGAGATAAGGAGTCTTGGGAAAACGCTATTAATAATGATCAGCTTAATAATTGGATTCATATTTCACATATAAAATTTTGGAATGAGCCTATTGCAAAACTTTATAATGTAACTAGAATGCCTACGACTTTTATCTTGAACTCGGAGAAAAGAATTATTGCAATGGATGCAAAAGGTTCAGATTTAGAAAAGATAATTATAAAACAATTATCTCTTTAAATTCAAAATATTTTCTTTTTTGAATTCACCACGTACAATATTATTGGAGAAATCATTAATAAGATAATCCATAGATTCTCGTCTATAATTTCAGGTTTAATTAATATAGTACTAAACAGTCCTGCAATTGCTCCACCAAAATGTGCAGTATGTCCAATAGTTCCTGTATTTTTTTTCATTCCATAAATACTATATAATAAGTAAACAATTCCAAAAACATAAGCTGGTAGAGGAATAGGTAAAAACAGCATAATGAGTTTCATTTCGGGATATAGAATAATGGATGAATACACTATTCCTGTTACTGCCCCACTAGCTCCAACTGCTGAATAATAAGGTTCTTTGTTGTGAAATTTAAGTGCAACATAATTTCCAATGTAAAGACTGATTACATAAATAATTAAATAATTAACTGATCCAATTCTTCCGATTACTTGTCCTGAGAATATCCATAAAGTAAAAAGGTTTAGAAAAAGATGGTTGTAATCAACATGTAAAAAACCTGAAGAAAACATTCTAATTTTTTCTCCTCTTAGAATTGGATTAATTTCAAATTTGTATTTATTAAAAAAGTTTTGATCTTTAAAACCCTTCAAAGAAATAAGAACAGTTGCAATTATTATTAGAAATGTATAGATGATTTTTTTATTTAGAAATTAATTGCTTAAAAATAAATAAAAAAACCCAGCTATAAGCTGGGTTTTAGTTCGTAATTAATATAATTATATATATGTTACCATTTATTATAATAAATTTGCATTAATGAATATCATAACCAAGTTAGTTGTATACCCAATACTTCTATTTATATCCTATTTGCCATTTAAAGTGTTATACTTTATTTCAGATATACTTTTTTATTTTTTATACTATGTTTTCAGATTTAGAAGAAAAATTGTAAGACAAAACCTAGAGCTATCAAAAGTTTCTAAATCAGAAAAAGATTTAGTTCGAATAGAAAAAGAGTTTTATAGACATTTTACAGATGTATTTTTTGAGATGATAAAGTTTTATAATATGTCACCTGACCAAATGAAGAAAAGATTTTATATAGAAAATCCTAAAATTTTTTATGATTTTGAAAAGAAAAATAAAAGTGTAATGTTTATGACTTCTCATTATGGGGGATTTGAATGGTTTTTATCAATTACTTACCATGTTCCTCAATTACCATTTGCTGTATATACTCCCCTGTCAAATAAAAGTTTAGAAATTTTAATTAAAAAATTTAGATTAAGACATGGATCTAAATTAATATCTAGATATGAAGCAGGGCATTACATTAAAAAACAACTCAAAGAAAACAAACTATTTTTATATGGAATGGCAGCTGATCAATCAGCACAAATTAGATCAATAACCTATTGGAAAGAGTTTTTAGGTATAAAGGTGCCTGTTTTTACTGGGTCTGAAAGAATAGCTAAGCAACATGATATTCCCGTTGTTTTTGGAAAAGTTGTAAAAATAAAAAGAGGTTACTATAAAGTAGTTGTAGATTTAATTTCTGAATTTCCAAATGAGTATGAAGATTATCAAATAACAGATATTTATCTTAAAAAACTAGAAGAACAAATTAGAGAAATCCCAGAGTATTACTATTGGACTCATAATAGATTTAAACATAAAGATAAAGCACCAAAAGACTAGTTAATTATTTTTTTTATCAAGGTTTCAATCTCTTTTATAAGATTTGTAGCCGTATCCTTAGTTTTGGCTTCACTGTATATTCTTATTATTGGCTCTGTGTTAGATTTTCTTAATTGTACCCAGCTCTCACTAAAATCAATTCTGACTCCATCGATTAAATCAACTTTTTCATTCTTATATTTTTCAGCAATTTGATCTAAAATTTTGTCGACATTTATTCCAGAGGATAAATTAATTTTTTCCTTTAACATGAAGTATTTTGGATAGCCATCAAGTAGCTGACTTGCTTTTAATCCACGCTCTGCAAATAAAGATAAAAACAAACCTATTCCTACAATTGCATCTCTTCCATAATGACTTTCAGGATAAATAACACCTCCATTGCCCTCACCACCAATTACTGCATTGCATTCCTTCATCTTTGACACCACATTTACTTCACCAACTGCACTATAAAAATGGAGTTGATTGTGTTTTTGTGTCACATCGCCTAAAGCTCTAGAGGAAGATAAGTTAGATACGGTTGAACCAGGTGTTTTGCTTAATACATAATCTGAACAAGCAACTAAAGTGTTTTCTTCCCCAAATATTTCGCCATTTTCACACACAAAAACAAGTCTATCTACGTCTGGATCTACAGCTATACCTAAATCAGCTTTTTCCTCCACTACTTTTTTACATAAAGCAGTAAGATTCTTTTTAAGAGGCTCAGGATTGTGAGGAAAATCACCATTGGGTTCGCAATAAAGCTTAACAACTTCAATGTTTAAAGCTTTTAAAAAATCTGGAACTATAATTCCACCTGTTGAGTTGACTGCATCTACCACTATTTTAAGCTTTTTAGATTTAATTTTCTCGACATTAACTAATTCTAAATTTAAAACAGATTCGATATGAGATTTCATAGCACCTTCTTTTTTGATTATGGTACCTAAATCAAAAACTTCAGAAAAAATAAAGTCATCTGCTTCAGAGATAGAAATAATTTCTTTTCCTGAACTATTATCTAAAAATTCTCCGTTTTTATCTAATAATTTTAGTGCATTCCATTCAGTTGGGTTATGACTTGCTGTAATAATAATTCCACCATCAGCCATTAATTCAGTAACCATTAATTCAACTGTTGGTGTAGTTGATAATCCAATGTCAATAACATTAATACCTATTGAAATTAAAGAGTTTTGAACAAAGTTTTGAATCATTTCACCAGAAATTCTAGCATCTCGACCTATTACAACTGATAATTTTTCTTTACTAATGTTTTTCTTCAACCAACATCCGTAGGCACATCCAAATTTTATAGCTTCAATTGGTGTAAGGTTGTTTCCTGATTCACCTCCAATTGTTCCTCTGATTCCAGAAATGGATTTAATAAGTGTCATGTGACAAATATACAATTTGATTAACTTTTACATTACTTTTATATTAAAATATAGCCATGAGTTTTAAATTGAAATTTCTTTTATCCTTCTGCATATTTTTAATTATGTCCTGTGTTTCTGAAAAACCATCTGGATATAAAAACGGAATGGTAGTCTCTGCTAAAATAGAAGCTTCTAAAGCTGGAATTGATATTTTAAAACAAGGAGGAAATGCATTTGACGCAATGATTGCTACAGATTTGGCTCTTTCTGTTGTCTACCCTAACGCAGGAAATCTAGGTGGAGGTGGATTTTTAGTTTACAGGTTAAATGATTCTTCTCATGGATCTTTAGATTATAGAGAAAAATCACCTGGTAAATCGACAAGTTCAATGTATTTAGATGTAGATGGAAACGAAATTGAAGGGTTAAGTACAAGTGGTGCTCTTCTGTTGGTGTTCCAGGCACTATTGCTGGTCTTTTTAAAGTTTATGACAGGTTTGCTACCCTCCCCTTAGAAAAGCTATTTGAGCCAGCAATCAAACTTGCTGAAAGGGGTTATCGTCTTACGGTCAATCAAGCGAATTCTTTAAACAGTTATAGAAATGAAATAAATAAATTAAATGACTCTCCCTTATTATTTAAAAACGATTTCAAAGAAGGAGATTTATTTATAAATAAATCTTTAGCAAATACTCTTAAATTAATTTTAAAAAACGGAAGAAAAGAGTTTTATAATGGATCAATAAGTAAGGAAATTATAAATTATATTGATAAGAGGAATGGTATTTTAAATCAACAGGATTTTGATAATTATGAAGCTGTTTGGAGAGAACCTATTGTTATAAAATATAGAGATTTAGATATTATAACCATGGGACCGCCCTCAAGTGGAGGTGTGGTTCTGGGCCAAATATTAAAAATGATTCAACCTTATGATATTTCTAAACTTAATCACAATAGTTTAGAATACATACAGTTGTTAGTTGAAGCAGAAAGAAGAGCTTTTGCTGACAGAGGAAAATACCTTGGAGATCCCGATTTTAATTATATCCCAGTAAATGAATTATTGTCTCAAGAATATTTAGATAACAGAATGAAGAATTTTTCATTTAAAAAATCTACTCCCTCCAATTCAATTTCTTATGGAAATTTCAATTTTAGTGAAAGTAATGAAACTACACATTATTCTATAGTAGACAAGTTTGGAAATGCTGTATCGGTAACTACAACATTAAATGGGAATTATGGTTCTAAATTATTTCCACCCGATTTAGGTTTTTTTTTAAATAATGAAATGGATGACTTTTCAATTAAACCAGGTATTCCCAATATGTATGGATTAATAGGCGGAAAAATTAACTCCATCGAACCTAACAAACGAATGTTGAGTTCAATGACCCCAACGATTATTGAAAAGAACGGTAAGCTATATAGTGTTCTTGGAAGTCCTGGTGGACCTACTATTATTACATCAGTATTGCAAACAATATTGAATTTAGAAGAGTTTAATTTTAATATTAATAAATCCGTTAATTCCCCACGTTTTCATCATCTTTTTCTTCCTGATTTAATCTATCATGAAAATAACGTTATTGACATAGAAAAAAGAAATTTATTAAAATCAAAAGGATATTACATCAATAACAAAAAAAGTGTTATCGGAAGAGTTGATGCAATTCATGTAAACCCAGAGGGTTTTTTATTTGGAGGAGCAGATAAAAGAGGCGATGATAAATCGCTAGGATTTTAATTCAATATAATATTATAATCACTTTAAAAAACGTAATTTGCATGCTTGATTTTTTTTAAATGAAAGATGTAATTTCAGTCAATGGAGCAAGAGCTCACAATCTAAAAAACATTGATATAGATATACCCAGAAATAAATTAGTTGTAATTACCGGTATTTCAGGAAGTGGTAAATCTTCATTAGCATTTGATACTATTTATGCAGAAGGACAACGAAGATATATTGAAACATTTTCCGCGTATGCAAGACAATTTATTGGTGGACTCGAAAGACCTGATGTAGATAAAATTGATGGATTGTCTCCAGTTATTGCAATTGAACAAAAGACCACTTCAAAAAACCCAAGGTCTACAGTTGGAACTATTACTGAAATATATGATTATTTAAGACTGTTATATTCAAGAGTTGCTGATGCATATAGCTATGTTTCTAAAGAGAAGATGGTTAGTTATAGTGAGGAGGAGGTCATTAAATTAATATTAGAGAATTATGTAGACAAGAAAATTACCATCCTATCACCTGTTGTTAAAGCAAGAAAAGGACATTATAGAGAGCTTTTTTTAACAATTAGAAAACAAGGTTTTTTAAAAGTTAGAATTGATGGCGAAATCAAAGAGTTGGTTCCAAATCTTAAATTAGATAGATATAAAATTCACGATATAGAAATTGTTGTAGATAGGTTGCTTGTTAAGGACAATGAATCTTCTTTAAAGAGAATGAAAGAAAGTATGGTTACAGCAATGTATCACGGAAATGATTCTCTAGTCGTGATAGACGAAGAGAGCAATAAAACAAGATACTTTAGTAAAAACTTAGTTTGTCCATCATCAGGAATTTCTTATTCAAAACCTGAACCAAATTCTTTTTCTTTTAATTCTCCAAAAGGAATGTGTCTTAAGTGTAATGGACTTGGTACAGTGAATAAAATTAATTTAAAAAGTGTAATCCCTGACGATAAAATCTCAATTCACTCAGGTGGAATCATTCCAATAGGAACTTATACTAGTAACTGGATATTTAAACAATTAGAAACTATATCAAATAGATATGGTTTTGACTTAAAGGACCCGGTAAAAAAAATTCCTAAAGCAGCTATTGATATTATATTAAACGGAGGGAATGAAACATATTCTGTTGAATCAAAAACCTTAGGATTGACAAGGAAATACCAAATTGATTTTGAAGGAATTATTCCATTTATTCAAAGTCAGTATAATGAAAACCATTCATCAAGAATAAAGAGATGGGCTAAGGGTTTTATGGAAAAAGAAAACTGTTCTGCTTGTTCTGGTTCAAGATTAAATAAAGAATCTATGCACTTTTATTTAAACTCCAAAAGTATAACTGATTTATGCTCCATGGATATTATTGTTTTAAAAGATTGGTTTTCTAACTTAGAATCAAAGCTTAGTGATAGAAAAAAAATAATAGCATCTGAAATAATTAAAGAATTAAACAAGAGATTAGATTTTTTGCTAAATGTTGGTTTAGATTATTTATCACTTAATAGACCTTCCAAATCTCTTTCTGGTGGAGAATCACAAAGAATTAGATTAGCTACTCAAATTGGTTCTCAACTTGTTGGAGTTTTATATATACTAGATGAACCTAGTATCGGACTCCATCAAAGAGATAATTCAAAACTAATTGATTCCTTGAAGCGTTTAAGAGATATTGGAAATTCTATAATTGTTGTAGAACATGACAAAGAGATAATGGAAAAAGCAGACTATATTATCGATATAGGTCCAAAAGCTGGTAAAAATGGAGGAGAAATAATCTTTCAAGGTACCTATCCAGAAATGATTAAAAAAGATACTCTAACAGCTAAATTTTTAAATGGTACTAAACGAATAGAAATTCCAAAAAAAAGACGTAAAAAAAATAAAAAAACTATAAAACTTATTGGTTGTACAGGAAATAATTTAAAAAATATTGATATTGAATTTCCTTTGGGAATTATTATTGGAATAACAGGAGTATCTGGCAGTGGAAAATCTACATTAATTAATGAAACTTTATACCCAATTTTAAATAATTATTTTTTTAACGGAGTCAAAGAACCAATGCCTTATAAAAAGCTTACGGGAATTGATAATGTTGATAAAGTGATAGAGATCAATCAATCACCTATTGGAAGAACACCAAGAAGTAATCCTGCTACTTACACTGGTGTTTATAGCGATATAAGATCTCTATTCACAATGACACCAGAAGCTTTAATTCGGGGTTATAAGCCTGGAAGATTTAGTTTTAATGTAGTCGGGGGAAGATGTGAAACATGTCAAGGTGCAGGTTTAAGAAAAATTGAAATGAATTTCCTTCCTGATGTTTATATTAATTGTGATAATTGTAATGGAAAAAGATTTAACAGAGAAACACTAGAAATCAGATATAAAGGAAAATCAATTTCTGATATTCTTAATATGACAATAAATGAGGGATGTGATTTTTTTGTGAACTTTCCTAAAATTTCAAGAAAGTTAAACACTATTAAAGATGTAGGATTGGGTTATATAACACTTGGCCAGCAATCCACTACTCTATCAGGTGGAGAAGCTCAAAGAATTAAACTAGCAACTGAATTGTCAAAAAAAGACACAGGTAACACCTTGTATATTTTAGATGAACCTACAACAGGTCTACATTTTGATGACATAAAAGTTTTGTTAGAAATGATAAATAAACTAGCTGATAAAGGAAATACAATTATTATTATTGAGCATAACATGGATGTGATTAAGACAGTTGATCATATAATTGAAATAGGACCAAATGGTGGTAAATATGGTGGTCAAATTATTTATAGTGGTTCTCCTGAAGATTTAATTAATCAAAGAAATAGTCCTACGGCAAAATATTTAAAAAAAGAGCTAACTTTAAAGTAGTAATGAATAGATCAAGTTTAAAAAATTGGAATGAAGTAAAAACAAACGATTCCTGGTCGGTATTCAAAATAATGGGTGAGTTTGTCGATGGATATGAAAAGATGAGTAAAATCGGTCCTTGTGTTTCTATTTTTGGATCTGCTAGAACAAATGTTGATGATAAATATTATGACCTAGCTACTGAAATAGCTAAAAATATTGTAAATCTTGGATTTGGTATTATAACTGGTGGAGGTCCAGGAATTATGGAAGCTGCTAACAAGGGCGCAAAATTAGCTTTAGGATCTTCTGTTGGATTGAATATTGAGTTGCCTTTTGAACAACATGACAATCCTTACATTGATGAAGACAAATCACTTGATTTTGATTATTTCTTTGTTAGAAAAGTTATGTTTATGAAATATTCTCAGGGCTTTGTTGTTATGCCAGGTGGATTTGGAACTTTAGATGAACTATTTGAGGCGGTAACATTAATTCAAACAAAAAAAGCTGAAAAGTTTCCAATTATTTTAGTAGGATCCTCATTTTGGGAAAAATGTTATTCTTGGATAAAAGAGGAACTAGTTTTGAAAAACAAATATATTTCTAATGATGAATTAAAACTTATTTCAATTGTAGATTCCTCTGAAGAGGTTATTGAAATACTTTCTAATTTTTACAACAAAAAATCATTAAGACCCAATTTTTGATTATTATAAGTATCTTCTCATGAGATTCCTCATTTCACTTTTAATTGTGTGTTTTTTTACTAAAATAAATTCACAAGTGAACCATTATGATATTAGTGCTTATTTTGATATCGAAAATAAAAAAATAAATATAAAACAGACATTAAAGTTTGTTAATTCAACCAAAAAAAAATTAGACTATTTAATCTTAAATGATTGGGCTAATTCATACTCTTCCTCTAAATCACCACTTGGAAAAAGACTTTCTGAAGAGTATTCATTAAGCTTCCAAAGATCTACCAAAAATCAAAGAGGTTATACTTTTATAAAAAAAATTCATGATAACAATGGTTTTAAATTTGATCATCACAGATTAAAGAATAACATAGATATTATTAAAGTTTTACTTCCTTATGAATTGAAAAGTGGAGATTCCATTTCATTATATATTGATTATGAAATAATAATTCCTGATATAAGTTTTACTGGATATGGAATAAATAAATTTAATAATTTAAACATTAGGGACTGGTATTTTACATTTTCAAAATTAAAAATGGATAACTGGGTAATAGAAAGTAATTTAGATTTAAATGATTTATCTCATGACTTGGCTTCTTTCAAATTTGATATAACCTACCCTATTTTTCATACCCTAGTAAGTGATCTTAAAATAAAGGAATCTCATATTGAGGGTGATTATAATAAAATTAGTTCAGTTAAAGAAATAAGGAATAACTCAGAAATAATAATATCTAAAAACTCAAGGTTTGAAGATTTTAAAATAAAAAATAAAACTATAGTTACAGATATTGATAATTATATAAAATATGACGATTCAATTGTAAATAAATTATTTCGTTATGTAGATAACAAAACAGGAAACAATATAAATCTTAACACAACAAATATTAATAGAATAAATAAAGATTCTATTATGAAAAAAATATTAAAATTTTCTATAGATAGGTTGGGTGTTTATCCTTTTGAAAAGATAGTTGTTTCAAGAAAAAATCAATCTAGAAGACCAATTTATGGACTAAATAACATACCCAAAATAGTAAGTCCATTTGATCAATCATTTTTATTTGAATTTAATTTTTTAAAAGAATTCTTACACACATATTTAAATCATTCCATTTCTGTTCATAATAGAAATGATTACTGGGAAAAAGAAGGTGTTATTATTTACTTGCTGATGGATTATATAAATATTTTTTATCCTGAATTGAAATTAATAGGAAAGTATAGTGAATTAAAAATTTTAAAAAATAGAAATTTTTCAAATTATAATTTTAATGAACAATATAGGTTGTTTGAGAATATTATATCAAGTAGAAACATAAATCAACCTATAGCTACGAGTTTAGATTCTTTAACACGAGTTAATCAAAAAATTATAAATCCTTATAAAACTGGCATAGGGTTTAAGATGTTATCTGAATATCTAGATAAAGATATAATTGATGAATCCATAAAAGAATATTTCATAACAAATAACTTAAACTACAATAATCCTAGATCCTTGAAATCTATAATCTTAAATAGATCAAATAACCAATCAGAATGGTTTTTTAAATACTATTTAAATAGAAAATCATTTAAAGATTTTTCGATAAAAAAAATTAATCAAAATAATATTTATACGGACTTTAAAATATCTAACTTAAATAGTTCGAAAATTCCACTTAAAATATCCTTAATTAAGGATTCTGAAATAGTTAAAGAAAAATGGATTGAATTAAAATCAAGAGACACTATAGTTTCAATAAAATCAAATCAATTTGATTTTATTGAAATAAATAAAAATAAGTTTTTAACAGAGAAAAACTATAATAATAATTTAGCATCATTTAATAATTATAAAAAACCTTTTAAGCTTATTTTATTTAATGATTTCGAGAATGTATATAATAAACAGTTGTATTACATGCCTCTATTTAGTTATAATTTATACGACGGTGTAATGCCTGGATTAAATTTGTCTAATGTCACTCTTATAAAAAAACCTTTTACATTTAAAATAAACCCATTTTATTCTTCAAAACAAAAAAAAATATTAGGAAAAATTAACCTAAAATATGTGAAATATCATGAAAATAAGAATTTATTTAGCACTCAGTATTTTATAGGAGCTTCTACATTTCACTATAAAGAAAATCTTTCTTACACAACTTTTTACCCATCAATACTATTTACATTTAGAAATTCTGATTTAAGATCTAATTATAGGCAGTTTGTTAATTTGAGGTATGTAAGTATATACAAAGAAAATAATGAAAATTTAGAAAAGTATCCAAATTATAATATTTTAAATATTAAATATATTTTATCTAATTCTAGTGGGGGAAAAGGGTTTAGTTTTAATACAAATTTGCAATTAAATAAATCTTTTATAAAGAATTCTTTTACTTTAAAATATAGAAACTTTTATAAAGATAATAGACAATATAATTTTAGAATTTTTGCTGGAAAATTTTTAAAAAATTCTACAATTGATGATTATTTTAGTTTTTCTACTTATCGGGCAAGAGATTATATGTTTAGTTACCATTTACTGGGAAGATCTGAAAATAGTGGTTTTTATAGTCAACAATTTGTTAATTCCGAGGGAGCTTTAAAATCTAAAGTTTTGCCAGCATATTCAAACGATTGGTTGTTGTCTTTTAATACTGGAATTACTTTATGGCAATGGGTTGAAGGTTATTATGATTTTGCATTAATAAAAAATAAAAACAGTAAAACAAAAACTGTATTTGATTCGGGAATAAGACTTAATATTTTGACTGATTATTTTGAGTTATACTTTCCATTTCAATCTTCATTAGGAAATGAATTAAAACATTCTAATTACTTAGATAAAGTAAGATTTAAAATAGCTTTTGACATTGAAACTTTTTCCGGATTAATTACCAGACGTTGGTTTTGAATTTTTAATAGGAAAAAAACTCTATTTTTCTTAAATTTGATATCCTTTATTTTTTATGCAAAGCAATCTTAATCTTAACAAAGAAATATCCTTTGAATCTTTCAAAGAACAAGTATTAAATGACTACAAATTAATTACACTAAGTAGAGAAGCAAGCTTATTAGGAAGAAGAGAGGTTTTAAGCGGAAAAGCAAAGTTTGGAATCTTTGGGGACGGAAAAGAACTTCCACAAATTGCTCTAGCTAAAGTTTTTCAAAATGGAGACTTTAGATCTGGGTATTATAGAGATCAAACATTTATGATGGCTATAAACGAATTATCTCCAAAACAATTGTTTTCAGGTTTATATGCTAACACAGATATAAATGAAGAGCCTATGTCAGCCGGAAGACAAATGGGTGCTCATTTTAACACAGCAAGTTTAAATGATGATGGATCTTGGAAAGATTTGATTAATCAAAAAAATTCTAGTTCTGACGTTTCTTGTACTGGTTCACAAATGCCAAGACTCTTAGGTTTAGCTCAAGCTTCGAAATTATATAGAAAATTAAAAACTGAAAACTCTAAAAAGTTTTCTATAAATGGAAATGAAATTGCCTGGGGAACTATTGGAAATGCTAGTACTAGTGAAGGAGTTTTTTTTGAAGTATTGAATGCAGCAGGTGTTCACCAAGTTCCAATGGTTATTAGCGTTTGGGATGATGATTATGGAATTTCTGTAGAAAATAAAGACCAAACTATCAAACAAAGTATTTCTGAAGCATTATCTGGCTTTCAAAGAAATGAATATAAAAAAGGTTTTGAAATTCTTACTGTGAACGGTTGGGATTATCCTAGCTTGATAAATATTTATCAAAAAGCAAATGATATTGCACGTGAAAAGCATATTCCTGTATTAATTCACGTAAAAGAGTTAACTCAACCAATAGGACATTCAACTTCCGGTTCTCATGAAAGATATAAATCTAAAGACAGATTAGATTGGGAGAAAAAATTTGATTGTAATTTAAAAATGCGTGAATGGATTTTAAATAATGATATTGCAACTGAAATAGAATTAAAAAACATAGAACTATTATCTAAACAAGAAGTAAAATCGGCTAAAAATGATGCTTGGAAAACTTATTCAAATCCTATACTAAACTCTAGAAATAGTTTAATGACAATTTTATCTGTTTTAAATGATGATTTTAAAACCCTTAACTTCTCAAGATATATAAATGAATTAGAAACAATTAAAGAACCTCATAATAAAGATTTATTATCCATTTCTAGAAAATTTTTAAGGTCTCTAAAAGGAAATAATAGTAAAAACATTAATGCACTAAAAGAATGGGTAAAAGAATTCTCATCTTTAAATCAGTCAAGGTATAGTTCAAAGTTATATAATGAATTTTCAACCAATTCATCAAATGTTGAAGAGTTAAATCCAACTTATGATAGTTCAACAAAAGTTGATGGTCGAATAATATTGAGAAACAATTTCAATAAGCTCTTAAACAAATATGATAACCTTTTAATATTTGGTGAAGATTCAGGTAAAATTGGTGATGTAAATCAAGGTTTAGAAGGTCTTCAAGATATTTATGGCGAAGACAGAGTTGGTGATAGAGGAATTAGGGAAGCTTCTATAATTGGGGAAGGTATTGGTCTAGCTCTCAGAGGTTTTAGACCAATAGCGGAAATACAGTACTTAGATTATGTTTTATATGGTCTTCAAATTCTAAGTGATGATTTAGCAACCTTACATTACAGAACTTTTGGAAGACAAATTGCACCACTTATAATTCGTACAAGAGGACACCGACTAGAGGGTATTTGGCATTCAGGATCTCCTATGAGTGCTCTATTATCTACGCTTAGAGGAATTAATATTTTAGTCCCAAGGAATATGGTTCAGGCAAGTGGAATGTATAATACTTTATTAAAATGCGAAGAACCAGCAATTCTTATTGAATCATTAAATGGTTATAGATTAAAAGAAAATGAACCTACTAATTTATCGGAGTTCACTGTATTATTAGGAAAAACAGAAACTTTAAGGCGTGGAAATGACATTACTATAGTTTCTTATGGATCTACACTTAGACTTGTTGAGAGAGCATCTTTAGAGCTAGAATCCTTAAATATTGATGTAGAAATAATTGATGTTCAAACATTAATTCCTTTTGATTTAACAAACAGCATTAAAGAAAGTTTGAAAAAAACTAATAAATTACTAATTGTTGATGAGGATCTTCCTGGAGGTGCTTCTGCATATATATTACAAAAGATTATTGAAGATCAAGATGCTTTTAAACTTTTAGATAGTAAACCAATTACATTAACAGCCAAAGCACACAGGCCAGCATATGGATCAGACGGTGATTATTTTTCGAAACCATCTACTGACGATATTATCGAAAAAGCTTATGAAATCATGAATGAGTACGATCCAAATAAATATACAGATATCTATTAGTTAAGTATTTGAATAATCAACTGTCTTAGCAGGTCCTTATCACTTGTATTGACAACCCCTAATCCTTTACTTTTTAAATCAGAATCTTTAATTAAACTAATTATATTACTGATTTTTTTCATTGAGAAATACTTTGAAGCCTGTACATAATCTTTAACAAAATATGGATTTATTCCTAAAACTGATGCTACATTGTTTTGGGATTTATTTGATATGCTGTGGTATTGAAAAATTTGAATAAAAAAATTAAACAAAGAAGATAATGTCATTTGAATAGGATGTTTATTAATATTAGAAGACAAGTAATTGCATATTTTTAAGGCTTTGGAAAGATCATTAACTCCTAAGGCATTTCTTAATTCAAAAACATTATAATCTTTACTTATTCCTATGTGTTCCTCAATTAAATTAGGATTTATTTGTTTTGTTTCGGTACATATTATTTTCAATTTACTTAACTGATTATCGATCTTTTTAAGATCGTTTCCTAAATAATCTATTAACATAGAGCAGGATTTCATGTCAATGGAATAATTCTCTTTATTTAAATTATTTACAATCCATTGAGGAACTTTATTTTCATATATTTTTTTACATTCTATTATTGTTCCGAATTTTTGAATGTTTTTGTAAAGTTTTTTTCTTTTATCTAAAGATTTGTATTTGTAATTAACAACCAAAATGGTGCTTAATAATGGGTTTAATGCATAATTGGATAAGTTTTCTATATTTCTTGATAAATCTTGGCCTTCTTTTAAAATTACTAATTGATATTCACTCATCATGGGATATCTCTTGCAACATGAAATTAAATCATCTATTGATGTGTCTTTAGCATAAAGAACAGTTTTATTGAAATTTTTTTCGTTTTCATTTAAAACATTTTGATTTAATAAATCTGTTATATAATCAATATAGTATGTTTCTTCTCCCATTAGAAAATATATTGGAGAATAAACTTTATTTTTAATTTTTGAAATTATACTATTAATTTCTTGTAAATTCATTTTTCTGTTTTTAAGTATGCTAAAATTAAATTTTCCAAATTTTGAATTCAAATTTAAAAATAGAGATAATAAAACTTATATTTTTGATAATATTAGAAAAAAATTAATTTTACTTACAGATGAAGAATGGGTTAGACAACATGTGGTTAGATATTTAATATTCCGTGGAGTTTCAAAAACACATATTGCAGTAGAGAAAAAAATAATTATAAATAAATTAACAAAACGATTTGATGTAGTTGTTTTTAATAAAGAAGGAGTCGTTAAACTTTTAGTTGAATGTAAAGCTCCAAAAATTAAAATTAATCAAAAGGTTTTCGATCAAACTTCTATTTACAATAAAAAATTAAATTCTGAGTTTTTAATGATTACAAATGGTTTGAGTCATTTTTTTTTTAAGATAGATAATTTGACAAATTCTTATAACTTTATGAAAGAATTTCCGCTTTAATGAAAATTGCTGTAGTTATCCTTAACTGGAATGGACTTAAACTTTTAAAAGAGTTTTTACCAAGTGTAGTAAATTATTCTGATGACAATCCAATTTATATAATTGATAATCACTCTGATGATTTATCTCTAGATTACATTAAAGCAAATTATCCCAATATAAATATCATTTTAAATGCTGAAAACTTCGGCTATGCTAAAGGATATAATGAAGGATTAAAGGAGGTTAATGAAGAGGTTTATTGTTTATTAAACAACGATGTTGAGGTTACTAAAGGATGGCTTGATCCAGTTATAAAAGAGTTTAGTTCTAACAAATTAATATCAGTAATACAACCAAAAATATTAGATTACAAAAATAAGAATAAGTTTGAACACGCTGGTGCTGCTGGTGGGTTTATAGATTATTATGGATATCCATATTGTAGAGGAAGAGTCTTTGATGAAGTTGAACATGATAATGGTCAATACGATCAAGACATTGATATTTTCTGGGCATCAGGTGCTTGTTTTTTTATTAAAAAAGAAGTTTTTAATAATTTAGAAGGATTCGATGAGAATTTTTATTGTCATATGGAAGAAATTGATCTATGTTGGAGAATTACAAATCATAATCCTGATTTAAAAAAAAAATTTGTTTATAAAAGTATTGTCTATCACTTAGGGGGCGGATCTCTTAGTTATAATGATCCTAAAAAACTTTATTATAATATAAGAAATCATTCCTATATGTTAATTAAAAACACCAATATTTCTCAATTTTACTCACTTAGATTATGGGTAATTGGAAGGATTAATTTGTTATTACTATTGTATTATATTTCTTCTACAAAATTTTTATTTGTAAAAAAATATTTTAAACTGTGGAGTTCTTTAAACTTTGCCCAACAACAACATAAATATTTTTTATTAAGAAAAAACAATAATACACCTAAATATTACGTTATTAAATCAATTATATACAATTATTTAATTTTAAAAAAAAGAAAATATTCTGAATTAAATAAGAGTTAAATTAATGAATTAGTACAGATATTTTACTAAATTTGAAAACTTAAACAAATTAAAATAATAAACATGAAAAAAATATTTTTAACACTTTTTACACTGTCGATTTTATTTCCTTCTTGTATTTCTCAAAAGAAATATGCTGCACTTGAAGCTATGAACCAGCAAAGTAAAGATTTACTAAATTCAGCTACTGTAAAACTTAATAGTTGTATTGATGAAAAGGCTGGTGCTGAAGCTGAATTAAAAACATTAAAAGAACAGGTTACTTTTTTATCTAATAACAATCAAGATTTAATTAATACTATGGGTAATCTTACTACCCTATCTCAAAAAGGAGCAGATAATCTTGAAAAATCTCTTGAAAGTATGAAAGAGAAAGATTTAACTATTAATACTATGCGCGATGCTGTAACAAGAAGAGACTCTGTAACTTTAGCGTTAGTAACAAGTCTTAAAGGTACTTTTATAGATATTAATGACAAAGATATTGAGATTAATGTTGAGAAAGGTGTTGTATTTATTTCAATTTCTGATAAATTACTTTTTAACAGCGGAAGTTATGTTGTTTCTGAAAGAGCAAAAGAGGTTTTGGGTAAAGTTGCTAAAGTAGTTTTAGACAAACCTGAGATAGAGTTTTTAGTTGAAGGTCACACTGACGACCAATCAATTCAAAATGAAGTTCTTTTAGACAACTGGGATTTAAGTGTTAAAAGAGCAACTTCTGTAGTAAGAGTTTTACAAAATGACTTTGGTGTTCAGCCTGAAAGAATGACTGCTGCTGGAAGAAGTTATTATGTGCCTGTTGTAGATAATGATACTCCTGAAAATAGATCTAAAAATAGAAGAACTAGAATTGTTGTTCTTCCAAAATTAGATCAATTTTATGATCTTATTGAACAAGGTATGAAAGCGGCAAGCAACTAGTATTTATTTGATATTTTAAAAAACACATCTTTGAGATGTGTTTTTTTTTGCTTAACTAACTCATATTAAAAAACTTTATAAAGATTTATTTAATACCCAATTAAATAGTCGACATTTGCACCCTTAATTAAGAAAATGGGTAATTTTAAAGATTTAGGTATTAATAAAGGACTTTTAAAGTCAATTGAAGAATTAGGTTTTGAATCCCCTACTCCAGTTCAAGAACAGGCAATCCCAATATTATTAAAAGACAAAACTGATTTAATAGCCTTGGCGCAAACTGGAACTGGAAAGACTGCAGCCTTTGGACTTCCAAGTATCCAACAAATTGATCCTAAAATTAAAAATGTTCAAACAATTATATTGTGTCCTACTAGAGAACTTTGTATTCAAATTTCTAAAGATCTTTTAACCTACTCTAAATATTTAGATTATGTTAAAATTGTTGCAGTTTATGGTGGAACTAGTATTGAAAATCAAATAAAATCTATTAAAAAAGGTGTTCAAATTGTAGTTGGCACACCTGGAAGAACAAAAGACTTAATCAAAAGAAGAGTTTTGAAATTAGATATTGTTAATAGAGTAGTTTTAGATGAAGCTGATGAAATGCTTAGTATGGGTTTTAAAGAAGATTTAAACTATATTTTAGATACTACTTCAGAGAATAGACAAACTATGCTTTTTTCTGCTACTATGTCTAGGGAAGTTAGGTCCATTTCTAAAAAGTTCATGAAAGACTCTAAAGAAATAACTGTTGAAAAATTAAATTCTGGAGCAAAAAATGTAGAACATCATGTCTACAACGTAAATTCTCGAGACAAATACGATACTTTAAAAAGAATAGCGGATTTCAACCCCAGTATTTATGGAATAGTATTTTGTAGGACTAGAAGAGAAACTCAAGATATAGCTAATAAATTTATGAATGATGGCTATAATGCTGATGCAATTCATGGGGAATTATCTCAAAGTCAAAGAGATGAGGTAATGTCCAGGTTTAGAGACAAATCATTACAAATATTAATTGCAACTGACGTTGCAGCGAGAGGTTTAGATGTTGATAGTTTAACTCATGTTATCAATTATTCTCTTCCTGATGATCCTGAAGTTTACACACATAGAAGTGGACGTACCGGAAGGGCAGGTAAAAATGGAATTTCAATTGCTATTTCAAATTCAAGAGAAGGAAGAAAATTAAAGTCTATAGAAAATAAATCTCAAATTAATTTTATTAGAAAAGATGTTCCATCAGGAAAAGAAATATGCTCAAAACAACTTTTTAAATTAATTGAGAAAATTGAAAAAGTTAAAGTTGATGAAAAACAAATTGAACCATTTCTCCCTGATATTTATTCAAAACTTGAATGGCTATCCAGAGAAGATTTAATAAAGCATTTTGTTTCTGCAGAATTTAATAAATTTTTAGATTATTATAATAAATCTAAAGATATTAAGAGTGAAAGTAAAAAGGCAGATAAATCCTTTGGAGAAAGATTAAGAAGAAGAACAGATTTCTCCAACTTATCAATTAATATTGGAAGAAAGAATGGAGTTACTCCTATTGAACTTATTTCTTTAGTTAATAGAGTAGTAAAATCAAATGAGATGGAGATTGGTGCTATCGATATAAGAGAATCATATACTATTTTTGAAATTGATAATCAAGTTGAGAAAGATTTAATGAAAAAGATTTCAAAAGTGGATTTTGATGGTGTAGATTTAATTATAAAAGAATCAAAAGAAAAGGCTGAACGAAAATTTCAAAGAGATAAAAACAACAAATCTAGTTTTAATAAAGGAAAAAAAAGAAGAGGTGATTTTGATAAAGGCTTTAAAGGAAATTCTGGAAGAAAAAATAAAAAAGGTAGATATAATAATTAATTATAAATATCATATTTAGCAAATTTCAATAGTATTCTTTTAACTCCACTAGTTTTAAATTCTACTTCCGCTTTTTTATCAGGTCCTGTCCCTTCTGTTTCGAGTACTTTACCCTTACCAAATCTATTATGAATAATTAAGTCTCCTTTATTAATATCTATATAATTGGTACTTTGTATACTTATTGGGGAAGTTTTTTTTAATTCTTTTAATTTAATTTTATTCTTAGGTTTTTTAAACCTTATAAAATTGTCATCAATAGCTTTTTCAGAACTAATTATATTGGTATAGGAATTAAAATTTGTAAATCTCTTGTCAATTTCGTCTATAAATCTACTTGGTTCACAATCGTTTAATTTTCCCCATCTATATCTAGTTTTAGCGTATGTCAAAATAACTTTTTTCTTTGCTCTAGTTATAGCTACATAAAAAAGTCTTCTTTCTTCTTCTAAATCAGACCTCGTTGTAGAGCTTAATGCTGAAGGAAATAAATCTTCTTCTAATCCTACAACATAAACATGATTAAACTCTAGTCCTTTTGCTAAGTGAATTGTCATAAGAGAAACTTTCTTTTCAGTCTCATTAATATCTTTATCGAGTTCAGATGCTAATGCAACATCTTCTAAAAATTCATTTAAGCTACCATTTGAACCTACTACTTCTTCTTGTCCTTCTATAAAGTCTTTCATACCATTTAACAATTCCTCAATATTATCTATTCTAGCGATTGATTCTGGCGTACCCTCAGTTTTTAAAATGTTAATTATTCCTATTCTTTTTAAAACTTCATCAACAATTTCAAATGCATTTAATTTAATATTTAATAATTGTAAGCTTTTAATTAACAAAAAGAATTCGTTTAATTTATTTTTTGTTCCTGAATTAATGTTTATTTCAATATTATTTAAACTTCCCAAGACATTAAATAAACTAATGTTATTTTCATTAGCATATACCAATAATTTATCTAAAGTTGTCTGTCCTATTCCTCTAGTTGGAAAGTTTATTATTCTTTTAATACTTTCCTCATCATTAGGATTAACAATAACTCTTAAGTATCCTAAAACATCTTTAATTTCCTTTCTTTGATAAAAAGACAGTCCACCATAAACTTGGTATGAAATATTTTTTCTTCTTAATGCATCTTCAATGGATCTAGATTGAGCATTAGTTCGATACAATACTGCAAATGCATCATTATCTAATTGAAAATTATTTATATTTTCATAAATAGATGTTGAGACAAATCTACCCTCTTCGGAATCTGTTATGGATTGATTTATTTCAATTTTCTCACCACTTTCATTTTCTGTCCATACTTCTTTATCTAATTTATTTATGTTATTATTTATTACAGAATTAGCAGCGTTAACTATATTTTTAGTAGATCTGTAGTTTTGCTCCAGTCTGTAAACAGTAGCATTAGAGTAGTCTTTTTGAAAACTTAAAATATTTTCAATATTTGCTCCTCTAAATCCATAAATACTTTGAGCATCATCTCCAACAACGCATAAATTTTCATATCTATCAGCTAATGCTTTTACTATTAAGTATTGTGAGTGATTCGTATCTTGATATTCATCTACATGAATATATTTGAATCTTTCTTGATATTTTGCTAAAACTTCTGGAAATCTGTTAAGTAATTCATTTGTTTTTAATAATAAATCATCAAAATCCATCGCAGAAGCTTTAAAGCATCTGTTGACATATGTTTGATAAATTTTTCCAAACAAAGGTCTTCTAGACTCATTATCTTGTTGAATAAGCTCCTGGTTAGACAAATATGCTTTGATTGTGACAAGATTATTTTTTAATGATGAAATTCTATTTCTTATGTTTTTATATTTGTATAAATCTTTATCAAGTTTTAATTCTTTTATTATTGTAGCAATAAGCCTATCAGAATCTTGAGTATCATAAATAGTGAAATTAGATGAATATCCCAATAAATCTGACTCCGATCTTAATATTCTAGCGAAAATAGAATGAAAGGTACCCATCCATAGACTTTTTGATTTACTTTCACCTACAATGTTAGAAATTCTTGATTTCATTTCTCTAGCAGCTTTATTAGTAAAAGTTAAGGATAATATTGAAAAAGGATCTACTCCCATTTCCATTAAATAGGCTATTCTGTAAGTTAGAACTCTAGTTTTTCCAGATCCAGCTCCAGCAATAACCATGATAGGCCCATTCTTGTGTATTGTTGGTAATTTTTGAGAGTCGTTTAATTGACTTAGATAGTCTTCCAATTAAAATAATTATTTAAAGAATTTTTTAGGTATTTATAACCTTATAAAGTTAATAAATTATATTAGTGTTGTGAAAGAAAATTATTTAAATACACCAATAGATTATTTAAAGGGAGTTGGTCCAAATAGAGCTGATTTATTAAAATCAGAATTAAAAATTTTCACATATAATGATTTGTTATATTTTTTTCCATTTAGATATATTGATAAGACTAAGTATCATAATATATCTGAATTAGAGGATACAAATTCATATGTTCAGATAATTGGAAAATTTACTAATCTAAGACACTCCGATAATTCTAAAGTTAAAAGATTGATTGGTGTATTTTCAGATGAAAATGGAGAAATTGAAGTGGTTTGGTTCAGAGGAATCAAATGGATAGAAAAATCTATAAAACTTAATCAAAAGTATGTTTTATATGGAAAAATAAACTTGTTTAATAAAAAGTTTTCAATAGTTCATCCAGATACTGAATTATTAGAAAAACATACTCAGACATTGAAAAATGCTTTACTTCCTATTTATAGCTCCTCCGAATCATTGTCCGCTAGAGGGATTAACAATAAGTTGTTTAGAGATCTTGTATTGAATGTTTTTAAAAACTCTAATAATTCATTTAATGAAAATCTAAACCGAAATATTAACGAAAAATATAAACTTATTTCTAAATACGAGGCGTTACTCAATATACATTTCCCAAAAAGCCAATTATTACTAAGTAAATCTCAATTTAGATTAAAATATGAGGAATTTTTTTTTATTCAATTACAGTTTGTTTTTAAAAATCTAATAAATAAAAATAAATTTAAAGGTTTCAATTTTTCAAAAGTTGGTAGTTTCTTTAATGATTTTTATAATAATCATCTAGAATTTAATCTTACAAATGCTCAAAAAAATGTTGTTAGAGAAATAAGAAAAGATTTTTCTAGTAATGCTCAAATGAATAGACTTTTGCAGGGAGATGTTGGATCAGGAAAAACAATAGTAGCACTACTCTCTTGCTTAATAGCAATTGACAATAATTATCAAACAACTATAATTGCCCCCACTGAGATTTTAGCTCAGCAACATTACTATAGTATTAGTAATTCAGTTCAAGCATTGGAATTAAATGTTAGAATTTTAACAGGCTCAACTTCTAAAAAAGAAAGAATTGAATTATTTGATGAATTAAAAAATGGTCTTATTGATATTTTGATTGGTACTCATGCTATAATTGAAGACAAGGTAATTTTTAAAAATTTAGGTTTAGCAATTATTGACGAACAACATCGTTTTGGTGTAGCTCAAAGATCTAAACTTTGGAAAAAGAATTGCACTCCTCCTCACATACTTGTAATGACTGCAACACCAATACCAAGAACACTTGCTATGAGTGTTTATGGAGATTTAGACATTTCAATAATTGATGAATTACCCCCTGGAAGAAAGGTTGTTAAAACCGTACATAGAACTGACAAAAATCGTTTACAGGTTTTTAAATTTTTAAAAGATGAAATTAAAAAAGGTAGACAAATATATGTTGTTTATCCTTTGATAGAAGAGTCAAAGAAAATGGATTATAAGGATTTAATGGATGGTTATGAGAGTATTGAAAGAGAGTTTCCTAAAGAACATTATCAAATTAGTATTCTTCACGGAAGAATGAAAACTGAAGATAAGAGTTATGAAATGGATAGATTTAAAAATAAAGAAACTCAAATAATGGTGTCTACAACAGTAATTGAGGTTGGTGTTAATATACCTAATGCTTCAGTAATGGTTATTGAAAGTTCAGAAAGGTTTGGTCTGTCTCAACTTCATCAATTAAGAGGAAGAGTTGGAAGAGGTTCAGAAGATAGTTACTGTATTTTAATGTCAAAAGAAAAACTAAGTAATGATGCTAGAACAAGAATTAAAACTATGACAGTCACAAATGATGGTTTTAAAATTGCAGAAGTTGACATGAATTTGAGAGGACCTGGTAATATATTAGGTACTCAACAAAGTGGTCTTTTGAATTTTAAAATCGCTGATATAATTAGAGATAAAGATATTTTAAATTTAGCTAGAGAAGATGCTAAAAAGTTAATAGAAAATGATTCTCAGTTAAAACATGCTGAAAATAAAGAAATAAGAGAAGAATACTCTAAGTTAAATAAGAATAGTATTCTTTGGAAACATATAAGTTAATAATTAAAAAAATATTTAAAATTAAATTTTCATAATTGTATCTTTACGTATAATAATTAAAGAATGAACATTTCATATAATTGGCTTAAACAGTTTTTGAAAATTGATTTGGAAATTGATCAAATTTCTGAAATTTTGACAGATATTGGTTTAGAGGTTGAAGGTGTAAGTAAATATCAAAAATTTAATGGAAGTTTAGATGGTTTGGTGGTAGGTAAAGTTCTTACTTGTATTAAACACCCTAATGCAGATAGACTTAAATTAACTACTGTTAACATTGGGGATGATGATCTTTTGCAGGTTGTATGTGGGGCTCCTAATATTAAAAAAAATCAAACTGTAATTGTAGCTACTGTTGGCACTACTTTATACCCTGTTAATGGAGAAGAATTCAAAATCAATAAAAGTAAGATTAGGGGAGAGTTGAGTCAAGGAATGATTTGTGCTGAAGATGAAATTGGTATTGGCGATTCTCATGACGGAATCATTGTTTTAGACAATGAACATGAAGCAGGTAAAAAAGTTTCAGAAATATTTGATTGTTACGAAGATTATGTTTTTGATATAGGATTGACTCCAAATCGTTCGGATGCAATGAGTCATTTTGGTGTAGCCAGAGATATTAGGGCTGCACTAATGCATAAGGGCCATAAACTTGAACTTATAACCCCTTCGGTATCTTCCTTTCATATTAATACAAGATCAAAAAAAATAAACGTTAAAGTAAAGGACACTAAATTAAGTCCAAGGTTTACTGGATTATGCATTGAGAATATTAAAATTGAAAAATCTCCAGAATGGATTCAAAATAGATTAAAAAGCATAGGACTCAGTCCTATTAATAATGTTGTTGATATTACTAATTATGTTATGCATGAATTAGGTCAACCTTTACATGCTTATGATTTAGATAAAATTAAATCTAATTCCATAGAAATAAAAAACTTGAAAGAAAACACAAAATTTATTACCCTTGACGGAGTTGAAAGACAACTAAATGGTAATGATTTAATGATTTGTGATAAAGATATTCCAATGTGCATTGCTGGAGTTTTTGGTGGAGATTTACATGGTGTAAATAACAATACACATTCTATTTTTTTAGAAAGCGCTTGTTTCAATTCTGTATCAATAAGAAAAACAGCAAAACATCATTCAATCAATAGTGATTCATCGTTCAGATTTGAAAGAGGAATTGACATAGAGTTGGTTAAGTATTCACTAAAAAGAGCTGCATTATTGATTTGTGAAATTTGTGATGGAAAAATATGTAGCGACATTATTGATGAGTTTTCTAATAAAATAGAATCTAAATCAATTTTACTTAACTACGAAAAAACTAATAATTTAATTGGACAAGTTATTCCTCCGGAGGAAATAAAATCAATTTTAACTTCATTAGATTTTAAAATTAATAATATCACTGAAACTGGTATTGGCTTAACAGTTCCCTCATACAGACACGATGTTACAAGAGAATGTGATGTTGTAGAAGAAATTCTAAGAATTTATGGATTTAATAAAATTAAATTATCTAATAAGTTATCAATTTCTATAAATTCTATTGAAACTAATCTATATTACAAAATAGAAAATTCTATAGCATCTTATTTAAATTCATTAGGTTTTAATGAAATAATGAACAATTCATTAACAAATAATAATTTAAATTTATTTAACAGAAGAAGTGTTGAAATTATAAATTCTATTAGTACAGATATATCTCAATTAAGAACTACATTGATAGAGTCATCACTTAAAACATTAAAATATAATTTAAATCGAAAAAACAAAAACAATAAGTTTTTTGAGTTTGGTAAGATTTATGAAAAATTAGAAAAGAAAAATTGTGAAAAAAGAAGATTAGGAATTGTATTTAGTGGAGAGATAGTTCGAAAATCTTGGAATGATAAAATTATTTATGCAGACTTTTATAAATTGAAAAATATTGTTTTAAATATCTTTTCAAAATTATCTATTAACTGTTTTGAAAAATCAATTGATTTTGAAGGTTTTGATAGTGCATTAGGTATATATAATAATAACGAAAGATTGGCAGTAATAGGTTTATTATCCTCCAAAATTAATAAAGAGTTCGATATAAGCCAGGAAGTGTATTATGCATCGTTAGATATAGATAAAATTCTTTTAAGTTTATCCAATATAAACGAATTCAAAAAATACAAACCCATTTCTAAATTTCAAGAAATTAATAAAGACATGGCTTTTATTTTTGATAAAACTGTAAAATTTTCCGAAATCAAAAAGCTTATTAAAGAATCTCAAATCAAAGATTTAAAAGATATTAATTTATTTGATGTTTATGAGGGAGAGAAAATTGATCGAGATAAGAAATCATATGCAATGAACTTTACAATTAGTAACGATGAAAAGACATTAACTGATAAAGAAATACATAATGTTATGGATAAAGTTGAAAAGAAATTTAAAAATAAGTTTAACGCCATTTTAAGAGATAAATAATGTATCAAACTAATATAGAAACTGAATTAATTTCAATTAAAAAAAAATCATTTAAAAATTATAATCTTAATACTGATTTATTCTTTGATTTTGACTTAAATAAATTAGATAATCATAAAATATTTTATATTAACGATATTAAGAGAACTTGTATCGATTATAGATTAAGATTTTTAGATTTAAAATATTTTAAAGGAGATATCCCTAAATCTACTAAACTGAAAATTAAAGGATTTAAAAGTGAACAGAGACTAAACTCACTTAATTTAAAAATAATGGCTCCGTCAAAACTTTTTAAGCTTAAAAATGCTGATGATCCTTTATTGTTTTCTGACCTTGGAAACGGATATTTTTATCTAATCGACAAATGGGGAAATGATTTAAGTTTTTTTAGAAAAATTTCAATGTGGCCATTTAAAAATTTAAAAAATATTTTACTATTTATTTTAATCATTAGTTTCTTTGCAACTCTGATTATACCCAATGGATTATTTGTTTATAATAATTCCCCAAACATTGAATTTTTTATCACTTACTTATTTATATTAAAATCAATAGTAGCTATTGTTTTATTTTTTGGATTTTCTTTAGGTAAAAATTTTAATACTGCTATTTGGAATAGAAAATACTTCAATTAATAATGAATGAAGAATTTGTATTGGTATATAAAGGTTCATTTATTTATTCTAACAGAATTAAAAATGAACTTATTAATAATAAAATAAGTCCTGTCATTAAGGATTCTAGTGAATCTGCTAGGCTTGCTGGATTTGGAATAGTAAATGACCAACAGTTTTTTATATACGTTCATTTAAATGAACTCAAAAAATCTAAAATGATAATTAAAAATTTAAGAATATAATTTTTTTCTTAACTCTTGTACTTTATCATTACTAACGTAAGAATCAAAAGTTGATAATCTATCTATTACTCCTTTTGGAGTTAATTCAATTACTCTATCTCCAACAGTTTTTGCAAATTCAAAATCATGGGTAGTTATAAATACATTCCCCTTAAATTTTTTAATTGAATTATTTAGTGCTGTTATCGATTCAAGGTCTAGATGACTAGTTGGTTCATCAAACATCAATACATTTGATCTTAACATCATCATTCTAGACAGCATGCATCTTACTTTCTCACCTCCAGATAAAACATCAGAAGTTTTTAAAGCTTCTTCTCCACTAAAAATCATTTTACCTAAAAAACCTCTTATATAAACTTCTTCTCTTTCTTCATCATTTTTAGCCCATTGTCTCAACCAATCAACTAAACTTAATTTATTTTCAAAAAAAGCATTATTATCTAGAGGTAAATAGGATTGAGAAGTTGTAATTCCCCAATTAAATTTTCCATTACTCTGTTTAATTTCATTATTAATAATTTGATAAAAAGCTGTTGTTGCTCTTGTATCTTTTGAATATAAAACAACCTTTTCACCTTTATTTAAATTAAAACTAATATTATCAAATAAAACACTAGAAGAATCTGAAAAAGACAAGTTTTCTACACTTAAAATTTGATCCCCTGCTTCTCTGTCAGAATTAAAAATTATTGCAGGATATCTTCTTGAAGATGGTTTTATATCTTCAATTTTTAAATTATTTAGCATTTTTTTTCTTGAGGTTGCTTGTTTAGATTTTGAAGCATTTGCACTAAATCTGGCTATAAAATCTTCTAGTTCTTTTTTCTTTTCTTCTGATTTTTTATTTTGTTGTGTTTTTTGTCTTAATGCTAATTGACTAGATTCATACCAAAAAGTATAATTTCCTGAAAAATGGTTTATTTTACCAAAATCTATATCAGATATATGAGTACAAACAGAATCTAAAAAATGTCTATCATGCGAAACAACTATAACAGTGTTATCAAAATTAGCAATGAAATTTTCTAGCCATTTTATAGTTTCAAAATCAAGATCATTTGTTGGCTCATCCATTATTAAAACATCTGGATTCCCGAATAAAGCTTGAGCTAGTAATACTTTAACTTTTTGTGCACCATCCAATTCATTCATTTCTTTAAAATGAAAATCTTCTTTTATATCTAAATTGGATAATAATGCTGCTGCATCACTTTCGGCATTCCATCCATCCATTTCTTCATATTCTAACTGTAATACCCCTACTCTATCGCTATCTTTATCTGAGAAGTCAGATTTAGAATAAATTTCATCCATTTCTTTTTTGATTCTAAATAACACTTTATTTCCTCTCAATACAGTTTCTAAAACTTGTTTGTCATCAAATGCAAAATGATCTTGTTCAAGTACAGACATTCTTTTACCTTGTTCTAAATGTATATTACCAGAATTTGGTTCAAATATTTTTGAAATAATTTTTAAAAAGGTAGATTTTCCAGCTCCATTTGCTCCTATAATTCCGTAACAATTTCCTTTTACAAAAGAGGTGTTAACATCATCAAACAATACTCTTTTACCAAATTGAACAGATAGATTTGAAACACTTAACATAATTAGTTTTATTAATTGAATATGCAAATTTAATAAAATCAAATATATGATTATTCTAAAATTATCTTTAAATTAAATAACTATAATTCAAATATCTAATGTTAAAAAATAAGTATTTAATATTCTTAATTATCGTACTAGCTTTTTCTTGTGATTTTATTAAGAAAAATAAAAAATCCTATTTTTCTGGAAAAATTATTAAAAAAACAAATGATAAAATATCTTTGTTAAAAGATCAGGTTATTTTAAAGGAAAGTTATGTTTCTAAAGAGGGAATATTTTATATGTCCTTGGACTCTATTAAGGACGGTCTATATAACTTTAAACATCTTCCTGAATTTCAATATTTGATTATAGAAAATGGTGATAGCTTAGTTCTTAGATTAAATGCAGTAGATTTTGATGAATCCTTAGTGTTTACTGGAATAGGATCTCCAAAAAATAATTATTTGATTGATATATTCTTGAACCATGAAAATGAAGAAAGATTTATCAAATCATTAATGATGAAAAAACCATCGCCTTTTAGAAAATCAATTGATTCATTACTCGATTTAAAGATTTCAAAATTTAAAAAATTTAAAAAAAATAACAAATTAAATTATACAAGTATTATGATAATGGAACATGCTATAAAACTTCCATTGTATTCAAATATAGAAGCATATATTTCAGGTAAAAAACAAAATAATGTGATAAAAAATATTAATAATAACTTTTATGATTACAGAGATGAAATTGATTTTAATATTCAAGAATTATCCAATTTTAAACCTTATTTGGACTATATAATTTTAAGAACAAATAACCAATCGGGGATTGATTTAAACTCACTTTCAAATTTATATTTACAATTTAATTTAGATAGAATAAATTTTGTTAATTCATCAATATCTAACCCAGTTATAAAATCTCAAATATTAAGATACATTGCGTTTGAATATCTTTTAAAGGAAAATATATTAATAAATATTGATACCTTTTTATATGAATTTTTAAAAATTTCAGTCAATAAAAAAAATAATATCGAAATAAAACAACTTTATGAAAACATATCTCTTCTTCAAAAAGGAAATTATATTCCTAAGATAGAGTTAACAACTGTGATTGAAGAAAATATATTTATCAATAATATTTATTCTAATAAACCTGTAATTTATGTTTTTTGGTCATACGATCAAAACTCTCATCAAATAGGTCTGTTTAATAAAATCAACGAATTTTTAAATACCAATAAAAAATATAACTTTCATTGTATAAATATCAATTCTGATGTAGAAAAATGGAGGGAGTATTTAGTTTTTATTAAAAAAAATAAAAATATTAAACATTTTATAGCAAATGATTTTTCGATTATGAGTAAAAAAATGGTATTAAATAATTTAAATAAAATTATTATAACTGATTCTAAAGGAAAAATAAGATCTATTTCAAATATAAGTTCTTTGAAATCATTTTATCTCGGTGATTAATTACCCTTTTTAAAATCTGCAAGGAATTTTTCTAAACCAATATCAGTTAATGGATGCTTAATCAAACCTTTAATTGAAGATAATGGTCCTGTCATAACATCAGCACCAATTTTAGCACAGTCAATTACATGCATTGTATGTCTTATCGATGCTGCTAAAATTTGTGTATCAAATGCATAATTATCATAGATTGTAACAATTTCTGAAATTAAGTTAAGTCCGTCAGTTGTAATATCATCTAAACGCCCTATAAATGGAGAAACGTAAGTGGCACCAGCTTTTGCAGCTATTAAAGCTTGACCAACAGAAAATATTAACGTACAGTTAGTTTTAATTGATTGGCTAGAAAAATATTTAATTGCTTTTATTCCATCTAATATCATTGGGATTTTAACAACAATTTGAGGGTGTAATTTTGCTAAAGCTTTACCTTCTTTAATCATTCCAGTAAAGTCAGTTGAAATTACTTCAGCAGAAACATCTCCATCAACAATTTCACAGATTTTAACATAATGATTTAATATATTTTGATGACCAGTTATTCCTTCCTTTGCCATTAATGAAGGATTAGTTGTCACACCATCAAGAACTCCCAAGTCTTGGGCTTCTTTAATTTGATTGAGATTGGCTGTATCTATAAAAAATTTCATAATTTAATTTTTACTATAATATAAAAGTACTTTTTCAAATAATCTATCAGGAAGAAAGTTCTTTAAAATTATCGAAAATTTTTGAATAAATTGACCTACTTTATAATGTATTTTGGGATTTTTAGAATTAATTATCTTATAAATTAACTTAGATACTATTATAGGAGGATAAGCATTGTCAACATGTTTATTTGCTGATTTCAAAGATTTAGAATAATCCTCACTATAATTAGATGAATTATTAAAATCAGAATCAATTCTTCTTGAAGCTATATTTGTTTTAAAATCTCCAGGAGCTACATTTACTACTCTAATATTAAATTTTTTAAGTTCCATACTAAAAACTTCACCAATAACTTCAAGAGAACTTTTCGTAGCACAATATATTCCTCTATATGGTATTCCAAAATACCCTAACACTGAGGTAATATTAATTATTAAACCAATTCTATTTTTTCTCATAGATGGAACACACTCTTTAATAATTGCTATTGGACCTAAAAAATTGGTTTGAAATGCACTTTTAATATCTGATTCACTGGTTTCTTCAAGAGGACCAGTTATTCCAATGCCAGCATTATTAATCAATACATCAATATGATTTTCAATTTGAAGTATATGTTTTACTGTTTCTTTTATTTCAAATTCAGAATTTATATCACATTTTAACAATTCATATTCAGAAATATCATAATTTTTAGGATTTCTACAAGTTCCGTATACTTTATAGCCTTTAGAAGTTAAAAAAAGAGAAATAGATTTTCCTATACCTGATGATGCGCCTGTAATTAAAATAACTTTGGACATATTAAAAAAAAGGGCAAGCTACTCATATCACACCGCTACAACCATTGACCCTTGCTGCGTTCCCACCCTGGGGGATTAAATGGGAGCTGGTTGTATAAGACTTGCCCAAAGCAAATATATATGTTTTTATAATTTACTCCTAAGGTTAAATATTTATATTTGAAAATATTTTTAATCATGAACAAATTTAAAATATTACTGTTAATTATTTTTTCATTTTCTAATATTTCATGTGGCACAAAGACCACTCCTGAATTCAAAATAGAAATTACTACAAAATCTGATTTTTTAAAAAACGGAGATATAATAAAACTTCGAATTAATAATCCAACAAATTATGATTTAAAAAATATTCAATTTAAAATAAATGATTCCTTAATTGATAGTAATTATGTTTTAAATAATAAACTTGGAAAAAATAATATTCAAGCAACATTTAAATTTGATGAAAATATTCAAATAGTTAATAAAGAGATAATCATTTTTTCAAATATTAACCCAAAACTATATTCATATAAAATAATTAATGAATTTGATCATGACATATCCTCCTACACTCAAGGACTTGAATTTGATAATCAATATAATTTATTTGAAAGCACAGGTCAATATGGCTATTCGTCTTTAAGAAAAATTGATTTTAGTTCTGGAAAAATATTAGATAAATTATTTTTAGATAAGTCTTATTTTGGAGAAGGTCTTACTATAATTGGTGACAACTTATATCAATTAACTTGGAAACAAAAAATAGGATTTATTTACAACAAGAATAATTTTGAATTGGTTAAATCTTTTAATTACAATAAAAGCCTAGAGGGTTGGGGTCTTTGTAATGATGGTATTAGTATTTATAAATCCGATGGAACCGAAAAAATATGGATTTTAGATCCTATAACTTTAAAAGAATTATCTTATATAAGTGTAGTTACTAACAATAAAATTATTAAAAAAATCAATGAGTTGGAATGGTTTGATGGGAAAATATATGCTAATACTTATCAATTTAATAAAGAAGTTGGTTTAATAATTGATCCACTTTCTGGAAGTGTTGAAGGAGTAATAGATTTTAAAGGATTAAAAGAAAAAGTTAAACAGCATGAAAAATTAGATGTACAAAACGGAATAGCTTTTCATAAAAAAAGAAATACATTTTTTGTTACTGGAAAAAATTGGAATAAGTTATTTGAAATTAAAATATTTGAAAATCAATAGTTAAATAATTCTCTTCCCTTCATTAATTTATTAACATCTTTTTTAACTGTATTTAATATACTTTCATTTTCATAATTATTAATTACTTTATCGATTAAATTAACAATATCAATCATGTCTGTTTCAATTAATCCTCTTGTGGTTATGGCAGGAGTTCCAAAACGGATGCCTGAGGTAACAAAAGGTGATTTATCATCAAATGGAACCATATTTTTATTAGCTGTTATATCAGCTTTAACTAAGGCTAGTTCAGCATCTTTTCCAGAGATATTTTTATTTCTTAAATCGATGAGCATCATGTGATTGTCTGTGCCTCCAGAAATAATATTATAATCCTTATCTAAAAAAGCTTTTGCCATAGCTTGAGAGTTTTGTCTAACTTGAACCATGTAATCCATAAAGTCATCTTTTAAGGCTTCACCAAATGCAATAGCTTTTCCTGCTATTACGTGTTCTAATGGTCCACCTTGATTTCCAGGGAAAACTGCGAGGTTTAACAAGGAAGACATTTTTTTTAATGAACCATTTTTTAATTTTAACCCAAAAGGGTTATCAAAATCCTTACCCATTAATATTAGTCCTCCCCTTGGCCCTCTTAAAGTTTTATGAGTAGTTGTAGTTACTACATGACAATGAGGAATTGGATCGTTAAGTATTCCTTTTGCAATCAAACCAGATGGATGAGAAATATCTCCCATTAAAAAAGCTCCAATGCTGTCAGCAATATCTCTAAACTTTTTAAAATCAATATCCCTTGAATATGCAGATGCACCTGCAATTATTAATTTTGGTTTTTCTTTTTGCGCTATCTCATTTATATTATCATAATTTAAGACACCTGTTTCTTTTTCAACTCCATAAAAAACAGGGTCATATAATCGTCCACTAAAATTAACTGGAGAACCATGAGTAAGATGTCCACCATGAGATAAATCAAAACCCAATATTTTATCACCTGGTTTTATAAAAGCATGATATACAGCTGTATTAGCTTGAGAACCTGAGTGAGGTTGAACATTAGCATAGATGGCACCAAAAAGTTCTTTTGCTCTTTCGATTGCAATAGTTTCAATTTGATCAACAACTTCACATCCACCATAATATCTTTTTCCAGGATATCCTTCGGCATACTTATTAGTAAGAACGGATCCAGTAGCATTCATTACTGCTGGACTTGTAAAGTTTTCAGATGCAATTAATTCAATACCATTTAATTGTCTTTTTTCTTCTTTTTTAATAAGATCAAAAATTTCTTCATCTATTCTCATAATAATAATAATTAAAAAACAAATTTAATAATCAATCGAAAGTATAGCAACGTATTTTAGAAATAAAAACAATTAATTATAAAGAAAGAATTAACAATTTAAAATACATAATTTTTTAAATCAGAAAAAGAAATGCTAGAATGAGATGATTGAAATATCACATTGTTATCTTTAAATAAAATAATCTGAGGAGATTCGTGATATACTGAATAGACTTTAGCAATTTCATTTGATAAAGCTCTCATCTTTATAACATCAATGTATACAAATTTTGAAATATTTATTTTTGTATCAAAACCTAATTCAAATCTTGATAAAGAAATTCTACTAACTATACATCTAGGAGAGTGTTTAAATAATAAAATATAGTTTTTATTTAAATTTAATAATTCATCAAATGAATTAATTTGAGTCCACTTTATTTTAGTCATATATGAAATATACTTGTTAAGTTTGCATTGTGAATAAAAAAGTAAATATAATAAATAAGAGTGCAAAGTTTGAATACATTTTAATGGATCAATTCTCTGCTGGAATAGTATTGACCGGAACTGAAATAAAGTCTATTAGAGATAATAAAGCTTCCATTTCAGAAAGCTTTTGTGAATTTAACGATTCTGGTGAATTATTTATTATTAACATGTTTATTGATGAATATAGTTTTGGAAATCAATTTAATCATAAAACTAGAAACACAAGGAAGCTTCTTTTAAATAAAAATGAATTAAATAAACTATTGAAAGAGGTTAAAAATACAGGTCTAACAATTATTCCCTTAAAAGTTTTTATTAATGATAAAGGTTATGCTAAAGTTTTAATTTCTTTAGCAAAGGGAAAAAAACTATTTGACAAAAGACAAACCATCAAAAACAGAGAAAATAAAGTTCAATTAGACAGGATAAAAAAAAATAATTAATTTTTGTTTTTAAGCATAGGAACGAAACTAAATTCTCCTAATATTTTTTTTTCATATTTATTTTTTCCAGTTCTTAAAATATGAGTCATCTTATGAGTATTATTTCCTACTGGAATTATCATGACTCCTCCAATTTTTAACTGTAATAATAGTTTTTTTGGAATTTTTATTGCACCAGCTGTAATTAATATTTTATCAAAAGGCGCATATTCTATCATTCCTAAGAACCCATCACCATATTTTATTAGTTCCGGATTATATCCTAATAATGGTAATTTTTTTTTCACTTTTCTAAATAAATAATGTTGTCTTTCAATTGTATATACTTTTGCTTTTAGTTCAATTAATACAGCTGTTTGATAACCTGATCCAGTTCCAATTTCCAATACTTTTTCATTTTCTTTTAATTCTAATAATGAGGTTTGAAATGCAACTGTATATGGTTGTGAAATTGTTTGTTCCGACCCTATTGGAAATGCTTTATCTATGTAAGCATGAGATTCAAAATCTTTGTCTATAAAATAATGTCTTGGGATTTTATTAATAACTGTTAATACTTCTTTAGACCTTATTCCTTTTTCAATAAGTCGATTAACTAGTTTTTTTCTTAAACCTTGATGTTTTGGAGTATCTTTCAATTGAATTTTATATTATAAATTTAAAAATAACTATTGTATTTTTGTAAAAAAGATTAAATGATAAAAGCTGGTGTTATTGGAGCTGGTCATCTAGGTTCAATTCATATGAAACTTCTAGGTCAATCTAATTATTTTGAATTAATTGGGTTTTTTGATACAAATAAAGATATATTAATAAAAAATACTGGATTCGTTAATTATAAAAAAATTGATGATTTAATAAAAAGTGTTGATGCACTTTTTATTTGCTGTAATACTCCAAATCATTATGAAATTGCAAAAAAATGTATAAATTTCTATAAACATGTCTTTATAGAAAAACCAATTACCAACACTGTTAATCAAGCTATTGATTTAGTTAATCTAGGAAATACAAAAAATATTAAAGGTCAAGTTGGTCACGTAGAAAGATTTAATCCAGCTTTTATTGCAATATCAAATACTGTGACAAATCCAAAATTTATAGAATGTCACAGGTTAGCAGAATTTAACCCAAGAGGAAATGACGTTTCAGTTGTTTTAGATTTAATGATTCATGACATTGACATTGTATTAAGTGTAGTTAAATCTCCTATTAAAAGTGTTAATGCTAATGGGGTGTGTGTTATAAGTGATTCTCCAGATATTTGTAATGCTAGAGTAGAGTTTGAAAATGGTTGTGTAGCTAATTTCACTGCTAGTAGAATTTCATTAAAAAATATGAGAAAAACCCGTTTTTTTCAATCAAATGCATATATATCTGTAGACTTTTTAGAGAAAAAAACAGAAATTGTTCAGATAAAAGATGTATTAAATGATGATAAGTACGCTATGGTAATTCAAAATTCTAAAGGTCAAAAGAAACAAATCTTTTATAACAATCCCTCAATAGCTACTAACAATGCAATTGAAGAAGAACATAATTCTTTTGCCAATTCAATTTTAAATGACAACATTCCCTTAGTAAGTCTTAAAGACGGATTAAACGCTCTTAAATTAGCTAATGAAATTCTAAACAAAATAGAATGAGTATTTCAGAAAATTTAAAAAAAATTAAAAAATCTATTCCCGAAAAAGTACTATTAGTTGCAGTTTCTAAAACTAAACCAGTTAATGATCTTAAAATTGCTTACAGGTCTGGACACTTAGATTTTGGCGAAAATAAAATACAAGAATTAATACTAAAACATGAAACTCTCCCAAAAAACATAAGATGGCACATGATAGGTCATTTACAAAGTAATAAAGTTAAATATATAGCTTCGTTTGTTTATTTAATTCATAGTGTTGATAGCTTGAAATTAATTAAAGAAATTAATAAACAAGGGGAGAAAATTAATCGAGTTATAAACATCTTATTACAAGTTGATATATCAAATGATTCTACAAAATATGGTTTCTCATTAAACGAAATAAACAAATTATTAAGCGATAATATTATTAATAATTTCAATTTTGTTTCATTAAATGGTTTTATGGGAATGGCTAGTTTTACCTCAAATTTTAACATTATTGAAAATCAATTTAAAAGTTTAAGCGATCTATTTGAGAAACATAAATCAAATCATTCGTTAACGATGTTGTCTATGGGTATGAGTGGAGATTATAAAATTGCAATAAAGAATAATAGTAATATTATACGCCTAGGTAGTAATATATTTGGAAAAAGAAATTAAATATTTATTTTGTATTCAATAATTGATGTAGAGACAACTGGCGGTAAATACAATGAGGAGGGTATAACAGAAATAGCTATTTACAAATTTGACGGAGATAAAATAATAGATCAATTTATTAGTCTAGTAAATCCTGAGATTCCTATTCAACCATTTGTTCAGCAATTGACTGGAATTAATAACAGAATGCTCTTAAACGCCCCTAAGTTCTTTCAAATTGCTAAGAGGATTTTGGAAATTATCGATGAAACTATTTTAGTAGCTCATAATTCCTCTTTTGATTTTCGTATGCTAAAAATTGAGTTTGAAAGACTAGGTTATGATTTTAATATTCCACAATTATGTACTGTAAATTTATCCAAGAAATTAATTCCTGGATTGGAATCATATAAATTAGGGAAACTTGTAAAATCATTGGGAATTCCCATCTCAAACAGACACAGGGCATCAGGTGATGCTATGGCTACAGTAGATTTATTTAAACTATTATTAATAAAAGATATAAATAAGGAAATTGTAAATAAACTAATTAAAACAGAAACTAGTAAGGGTATTAAGAAGCATATTAAAATATTAGATAAATTAAAAAATATCACTGGGATATATTATTTGTATAATCAAAATAACGAAATTATTTATATTGGTAAAAGTAAAAACATTAGAAATAGAGTAAATCAACACTTATCAGGCTCTACCAATAAATCAATAAAAATTCAAAGCGAAATAACATCTGTATTTCAAGAATCCACTGGAAATGAATTAATTGCACTTTTAAAAGAAGCTGAAGAAATTTTGATTCATAAACCAAAATTTAACAAACTAATTAAAAAAGATATTAAAAAATTTGGAATAGAATTATGCGAGAACATTGAAAAAAATAAATTTTTAAGAATAAGTCACTATAATAATGAAAGTAATTTTATTGAAACATTTAGTTCTTTAAAAAATGCAAATAAAAAATTTATTAGAATAATGGAAAACTTTGGTATAAAGAAAGACTTGTGTATTTCTAACAATCGAAAAATTGAAAATTATATTAATGATTTTTCACTTCCTTATCCAAATATGTTAATTATAGATAAAGGAAGAACTATTGATGAAAAGAGTGTTATTCTAATTAAAAACTCAAAATATATAGGATTCGGTTATTTTAGTTTGAATTATCAAATAAATAATTATAATATTTTAGAATCATTAATAACTCAAACAAAAAGTACATTTAATTTTCAAAATCTTATCCTTAAATTCCTAAAAAAAAATAATGTTGAGAAGATTTTAAATACAGATAGCTTTAAGTGAAAAAAACATTAATAACCATTTCAGGCCCAACCGCTGTTGGTAAAACAAAATTTAGCATTGATTTGGCAAATTTATTGGGATGTGACATTGTTTCTTGCGATTCAAGACAGTTTTACAAGGAAATGCATATTGGCACTGCTGTGCCATCAAAAAATGAGCTAAAGGCAATTAAACATCATTGCATTCAACATAAATCTGTATTAGACAACTATAATATCAAAGATTTTGAAAAGGATGCTTTAAAAATTATAAATAATGAGTTTTTAACCAAAGATTATGTTGTAATGGTTGGTGGTTCTGGAATGTATATGGATGCTGTAACAGTTGGATTAGATGATTTTCCAGAAATTAATGATGAAATTAGAAAAAAATTGAATTTACAGTTTAATAAAAAAGGAATATCTTTTTTACAAAAAAAACTTAAAGAATTAGATCCTGAATATTACAAAAAAGTAGATATTCAAAATCCTAGAAGATTGATTAGATCTTTGGAAGTTTGCGTTTCGTCAAGAAAACCCTATTCATCTTTTATTGGAAATAATAAAAAAAATCATTCATTCGATATATTGAATTTTGGATTAGAAATGAATAGAAATTTACTTTATGATAAAATTAATTTAAGAGTAGATTTAATGATCAAAAATGAATTAATAAATGAAGTAAAGGGTTTAATTAATTTTAAAAATTTAAATCCTCTTAATACAGTTGGGTATAAAGAAGTTTTTAATTACTTGGACAACAAAACAAGTATAGAATATTGTGTTGAAGAAATAAAAAAGAATACAAGAAGATACGCTAAAAGACAAATTACATGGCTAAAATCAAAAAACAACATTGTCTGGATTAAAAGCAATGAGTCTGCTTTAAAAATAAAAACGAATTATTTAGATTTTAAATAATCTTCTATATTTTTATTTATTCTTGATTGAATGTTAGTAACATTAGCCTTAATAAATCTTTCCCCAGTAATTTTTTCATACAATTCTATATATCTTTCTGAAACACCCTTAATGTACTCATCTGTCATTAAAGGAACCGTCTGATTCTCTTTTCCTTGAAAACCTTGAGAAATCAACCATTGTCTAACAAACTCTTTTGAAAGTTGTTTTTGTGGTGACTTAGATTTCTGTAATTTCTTGTAGGTATCTAAATAAAAATATCTTGAAGAATCTGGAGTATGAATTTCATCAATCAAAATTATATCTCCATTTTTATTTTTACCAAATTCATATTTTGTATCTACTAAAATAAGACCTTGATCTCTTGCTATTCTTGTCCCTTCCTCAAAGAGTTTAATAGTATATTCTTCTAGTTTAGAATAATCATTTTTAGAGACTATAGTGTTTTTAAGAATATCTTCTTTTGATATATCTTCATCATGGTTTCCATCAATAGCCTTTGTTGTAGGGGTTATTATTGGTAAAGGGAATTTATCGTTTTCGAACATTCCATTGGGCATTTTAACTCCACATATATTTCTAATTCCTGATTTGTATAATCTGGCTGCATGTCCAGATAAATAACCTCTAATTACCATCTCAATTTTGAAAGGAATACAAATTTGACCTATTGATACGTTTGGATCGGGCGAATCTTGTAACCAATTTGGAACAATATGGGATGTTGCATTAAGCATTTTAGAAGCAATTTGATTTAATATTTGACCTTTAAATGGAATTCCTCTTGGAAGAACAACATCAAAAGCAGATAACCTATCTGAAGCAATCATAACTAGATACTCGTTGTTTATATTGTATACATCTCTTACTTTTCCCTTATATTTTGAGATCTGATTACTAAAATAAAAGTCTGTTTTGATAATTGTGTTCATATAAATTAATTAGAATGTTCGCTTCTTTTATAAGCATCTATTACTCTTTTAACAACTTCATGTCTAATCACATCAGATTCATCTAAATATACCATTTGAATTCCCTTAACATTTTGAAGTATGATATTAGCTTCTTTTAGTCCTGAAATTACTCTTCTAGGTAAATCAATTTGGCCTGGATCTCCGTTGATCATAAACTTAGCATTTATCCCCATTCTTGTTAAAAACATCTTCATTTGATTATGAGTTGTATTTTGTCCTTCATCCAAAATAACAAACGCATTATCTAATGTTCTTCCTCTCATATATGCCAGAGGAGCAATTTCTATTATTCCTCTATTTAAATAATCATCTAATTTCTCTACAGCTATCATATCTTTTAATGCGTCATAAAGAGGTTGCATGTATGGATCTAATTTTTCTTTCATATCTCCCGGTAAAAACCCAAGACTTTCTCCAGCTTCAACAGCAGGTCTAGTTAAAATTATTTTTTTCACCTCTTTGTCTTTTAATGCTTTTACCGCAACAGCTATTCCTGTATATGTTTTTCCAGTTCCAGCAGGACCAATTGCAAAAACCATATCATTGTTATTGAATGCTTCAACAATTTTAATTTGGTTTACAGTGTGAGCTTTAATTTTTTTCTTTCCGACACCATATAAAATTACTTTTCCGTCCAAAGAATTGATTAAATCATCTCCTTTTCCAGACATTATTAAGTTAATAGTTTTATTATCTATAACTTCTCTATTTTTCATTATAAAAAGTAAAGAATCTAAACGAATTCTTAGTTGAACTAATAAAGAATCTTCTCCGTTAGCAATTAATCTATCTCCTTTTGAAATAATCTTAACTTTAGGAAAATTTTCTTTTATAACTTTAACTATATCATAATCTTTTCTTTCGAAAAAATCGATAGGATGAATGTCTTTGATAAAATATTCTAGTTTTTTCACCTCAGCTTAGTTTATTATTTATTGGCAAGTTGTAAATTTATGTAATTTTTAATCTTAAATATTAATTTTCTATTAACAAATGAGCCTAATTACTCTAACAACTGATTTTGGAAATAAGGATCATTTTGTAGGTTCAGTTAAAGGAGCTTTGCATTCTGAAATAGAAAATGTTAATATTATTGAAATTTCTAATGAAATTTCTCCTTTTAATATTATTGAGGGTGCTTATATAATTGAAAATTCTTATAAAAATTTTCCTAAAAAAACGATTCATATATTAGGAATTGATTCTGAAAAAACACCAGAAAACAAACATTTAGTAATGATACTAGATGGACATTATTTTATTTGTGCTGATAATGGAATAATGTCATTAGTTACTAAAAGAATTAATCCTGATAAAATAATTGAAATTAATATTCATAATTCTAAAACTTCTAGTTTTACGCTTTTAGATGTTTTTGTAAAAGTTGCTGCCCACATTTACAGAGGAGGTTCAATTGACTTAGTTGGAAATAAAATAAATAATTTAAAAGAACTTTACGATATTAATCCCATTTTAAATGAAAAAAATAATGAAATAACTGGAAATGTGATTTATATTGATAATTATGAAAATGTTGTTACCAATATTTCTAAATCAATTTTTGAAGAATTTGGAAAATCTAGAAATTATATAATTAATGCTAGAAATTATAAATTTAACTCTATTGTAAATTCATATAGTGATTCAATTAAATTTGATGTTAAAAAAGAATTAAGGAAAGAGGAAGGAAAAAAGATAGCCCTTTTTAATAAGGCTGGTTTTTTAGAATTAGCCATATATAAAAGCAACCCATCAATAACCGGTGGTGCAAGTAGTTTGTTTGGGTTAAAATATAGAGATGTCGTAACTATTAAGTTTGATTGATTTACTGTATAAAGTGTTAATAAAATTGTTTTATAATAACATTATATTCTAATATATTTACTACATATTAATTTGATTATGAAATTTATTGTATCAAGCTCACTACTATTAAAAAATATTCAAATTTTAGGTGGAATATTAAACACTAATAATACCTTACCCATATTAGATTATTTTTTATTTGAGATTTCAAAAAATCTTCTAAAAGTTACTGCTTCAGATTTAGAGTCTACTTTATCAGCTGACTTAGAAATAGAATCTAATGAATCAATTACTATTGCAGTTCCTGCAAAATTACTTATTGAAACTTTAAAAACATTTCCTGAGCAACCTTTAACATTTAATATCTTAGAAAATAATACTATTGAAATCAATTCAAACCACGGTAAGTATGCTTTAGCATATGCCAAAGGTGATGAATTTCCTAAAACATTATCTATAAGCGATGCTTCAACTTCAATAATTTCGTCACAAGTTTTATATCAAGCAATAAATACTACAATATTTGCATCAGGAAATGATGATTTAAGACCTGTTATGAGTGGTGTTTTTTTTCAATTTTCAAATGAAGGTTCAACTTTTGTGGCCACCGATGCTCATAAACTAGTAAGATATGTTAGAACAGATTTCAAATCTGATAAACTAGTAGAATTTATTATGCCTAAGAAACCTCTTAATATTTTAAAAGGAATTTTAGTTAATGGTCAATATGATGTTAACATTGAGTATAATGAAAGTAATGCTAAGTTTATTTTTTCTAATCTGTCTTTAACTTGTAGGTTAATTGACGGAAAGTACCCAAATTACGAAGCTGTTATACCTAAAGAAAATCCAAATATATTAACAATTGACAGGTCTATATTTTTGAACTCTACTAAAAGAGTAAGTATATTTTCAAACAAAACTACTCATCAGATTAGGTTAAAGATTGTTGGAAATGAACTTGTTATTTCTGCTGAAGATCTAGATTATAGTAATAAAGCAGAAGAAAGACTTTCTTGTAATTACGATGGAGACGATATTGAAATAGGTTTTAATTCAAGGTTTTTAACAGAAATGTTATCAAATATTAGCTCAGATGAGGTTAAGCTTGAATTATCTCTCCCTAATAGAGCAGGAATTTTAACTCCATTAAAATCCGATTCTGATGCTGAAGAAATAACTATGTTAGTTATGCCTGTTATGTTAAACTCCTAGAGATAATAGTCCGTTCTAATAAAACTTGATTTTTTAGAGTCAATTATATCTCTCAAAATAGCTTTATTGATCTCATTATCTTTTGACGCTACAAATGTTCTTATTGAAAAAGATCTAAGAGCGTCATGTACACTTAAAGTTGAAACAGCTGAATCTTTTCTTCCTGTAAAAGGATAGATATCAGGTCCTCTCTGACACGCACTGTTTAAGTTTACTCTACATACTAGATTAACCAAGGAATCAATTATTGGACCTAAAACACTTGCATCTTTTCCAAAGATACTTACCTGCTGTCCATAATTAGATGCAGCCATGTAATCTATAGGTTTTGATACATCAGCAAATGAAATAACAGGAATTACAGGACCAAATTGTTCTTCTTTATATACTTTCATTTTATCATTAACCGGAAATAAAACTGCAGGAAAGACAAAGTTTTTTTGCTTCTCCCCTCCCCTTTTATTTATAATTTTAGCACCTAAATTAGTAGCATCATTGATTAAGTCTGTTATGTATTTAGGTTTTGAAGGCTCTGGAAGTGGAGTTAGTAATTTGTTTTCCCAAGGCATTCCTAATTCTAACTCGTCTACTTTTTTAGCAAATTTGTTTAGAAACTCCTCTCTAACGTCTTCATGAACAAATAAAATTTTCAAAGCAGTACATCTTTGACCATTAAAGGATAAAGTACCGGAAATACATTCATTAACTGCTGAATCAATATCTGCATCTTTTAAAATTATTGCAGGATTTTTCGCTTCAAGACCTAAAACCAATCTTAATCTGTTTTTTTGTGGATGTAAGTCTTGTAATGAAATTGCTGAAGAACTATGACCAATTAAGGCTAACACATCTATTTTTCCAGATTTCATAATTGGTGTGGCAATCTCTCTTCCTCTTCCAAATACTATATTAACAACACCTGGCGGAAATGATTTTTCAAAAGCTTTTAATAATGGAGCGATTAATAATACACCATGTTTTGCAGGTTTAAAAATAGTGGTATTACCCATTATAATTGCAGGTATTAATAAAGCAAATGTTTCATTTAAAGGGTAATTATAAGGTCCTAAACATAGCACTACACCTAAAGGACCTCTTCTGATTAAAGCCCTAACTCCAGAATTATTTTGAAAATCAGCACCTTTTCTATCTAGGATTTTATATTCTTCAATTGTATCTATAATATAATCAACGGTTCTATCAAATTCTTTTTCTGAATCTTTTAAATTTTTTCCAATTTCCCACATTAAAAGTTTAACAACTTCTTCTCTTTCCAGAATCATCATTTTAACAAACTTTTGCATACAGTTTATTCTTTCATAAACTTTCATTGTTGGCCATTGTCCTTGCCCTTGCTTAAATGCGTCAGTAGCAGAATTTAGAGCTTCTAAAGCTAAATCAGCACTCATTTCAGGCGTTTTCCCTAATAACAGAGGTTCTTTGTCTTCAGAATCACAAAGTAGTGTAGAAATTACATTTGCCTGTTTTCCTTCCCATTTCCTGATTTCACCATTTATTAAATACTCTTTATGATTAATGGTTTGAATGATTTTATATTGTTGCGGTATTTTGTTCATTTATATTTATTATATCTGTTTCATTGAAGTCATTGAAGCTCTTAAATGTTTTCCAATAATTTCAACTGGGTGATTTCTAATTAAATCATTTATTTTAATTAATTCTTGATTGTTAGTTTTATTTTCCAAAGGGAAAGGGTTACCAATATGATTAGAATTAATATTATTCATAAAATCAGAAAGTAAAGGTTTACATGCGTGATTAAATAAATAACATCCATATTCTGCCGTATCAGAGATAATTTTATTCATTTCATAAAGTTTATTTTTAGAAATTAAATTTGCAATTAATGGTGTTTCATGTAATGATTCATAGTATGCAGATTCATCAATAATACCAGACTTAGTCATTGTTTCAAAAGCTAACTCCACTCCTGCTCTAACAAAAGAAACTAATAAAAGTCCATTATCAAAAAACTCTTGCTCTGTTATTTCTTTCTCTGTTGATATAGTTTTTTCAAATGAAGTTTCTTCTGTTTCAGATCTCCATCTTAGTAAATCAGAATCATTATTATCCCAATCTTTCATCATCGTTTCTGAGAAATGTCCAGACATTATATCGTTCATATGTTTTTCAAATAATGGCTTCATTATTTTCTTTAGTTCCTCAGAAAGATTAAATGCTTCTATTTTAGCAGAATTATTTAATCTATCCATCATGTTTGTTACTCCTCCATGTTTTAAAGCTTCGGTAATAGTTTCCCAACCATATTGAATAAGTTTTGCAGCATATTTTGAATCTAAACCATTTTCTATCATCTTATTAAACGAAAGAATAGATCCTGTCTGTAAAACTCCACAAAGTATTGTTTGTTCTCCCATTAAGTCAGATTTAACTTCTGCAACAAATGAAGATTCTAAAACACCTGCCCTATTCCCACCCGTTGAAGCGGCATAAGCCTTAGCATACTCTAAACCATTATTATTGGGATCATTTTCAGGATGAACAGCAATTAAAGTTGGAACACCAAAACCTCTTTTATATTCTTCTCTTACTTCACTTCCAGGAGATTTAGGAGCTACCATAATTACTGTAATATCTTTTCTAACTTTCAATCCTTCTTCAACTATATTAAAACCATGAGAGTAAGATAATATAGAATTATTTTTCATCAAGGGCATTAGATTATTAACAACATCCGTATGATTTTTATCAGGGGTCAGATTAAGAACCATATCCGCATCTGGGACGAGCTGTTCTAAAGTTCCAACTGTAAAATTATTAGTAGAAGCATTTAAATAAGAATCTCTTTTATGATCTATAGCAGATTGTCTTAGTGCATATGAAATATTTAAGCCAGAATCACGCATATTTAAGCCTTGATTTAATCCTTGAGCACCACAACCAACAATAACAATTTTTTTATTTTTAAGTATACTAACTCCATCATTGAACTCGGAGAAATCCATAAATCTACATTTAGCTAGTTGTTCGATTTTTTTATCTTCTGATAATTGATTGTAATAATTTTCCATAATTTATTTATCTGTATTTAAACCTAAAATATTAGAAATATTCATAGCTTCTTTTGAGACAGAAATTCTTCCAGATCTAACAAACTGTAATAAACCATAAGGTTCTAATGAATTATATAATTTTTCTGTTTCCTCTCTCCATCCAGTTTTTTCAATCACAAAGTAATTTGGAGAAACTGTAACAATATTAGCTTGACTTTCTTTAATAATTTTTTGAATATGCTTTTCATCAAATAAGGATTTTGATTTGACTTTGTATAATGCAGTTTCTAAAAAAATAGTTTCTTGGTCAGTATGAAAGAAAGCTGCAATTACTTCTATTTGTTTTTCAATTTGTTTTATTATGCGTTTAATTTTATTTTCCTGTATATTGACTACTACTACAAATCTAAATATATTATCTATTTCCGATTGGGATGTTGTTAAACTTTCAATATTTATATGTCTTTTCAAAAAAATAGCAGAAATCCTATTTAATAAACCTAAATTATTTTCTGTATAAATTGAAATCGTATATGTATATTTTTTTTCATTCATAACTTTACTCTAATCTTATATCAGAAACCGATGCGCCAGAGGGAATCATCGGAAATACATTAGCTTCTTTTTCAACTCTAACTTCTAAAAAATATGGTTTGCTAGATTTCATCATTTCTTGAACAGAATTTTTTAAATCAGTTCTTTTATCTACTTTTTTTGCTTCAATATTATATCCCTTAGCAATAGTTATAAAATCGGGGTTAATCATTTCTGTTGAGGCATATCTTTTCTCAAAAAACATCTGCTGCCATTGTCTTACCATTCCTAAAAACTCATTATTTAAAACTACTATCTTAACAGCACACCCTGTTTGGAAAATAGTACCTAATTCTTGAATAGTCATTTGATAACCTCCATCACCAATAACTGCTACTACTTCTCTTTTAGGAGCTCCCATTTTTGCTCCTATTGCAGCTGGAAGTGCAAATCCCATAGTTCCTAACCCACCTGATGTTACATTAGATTTAGATTTATTAAAATTTGCATACCTACATGTAACCATTTGGTGTTGACCTACGTCAGTAACTATAATTGCATCCCCATTTGAAGCTTCATTGATTTCTTTTATAACTTCCCCCATGGTTAACCCATCTTTTGAGGGATAGATATCGTTTTTTATTACTTTTTTATATTCAATTTTATAAAAGGAATTAAATTTATTAATCCACGAATCATGTGAATTACTTTTTACGAAACTAGTAAGTAATGGTAAAGTTTCTTTAACATTTCCCAAAACTGCTACATCTACATCAACATTTTTATTAATTTCAGCTGGATCAATTTCTAAATGTATAATTTTAGCTTGTTTTGCATAAGAATTTAGATTCCCAGTAACTCTATCATCAAAACGCATTCCTATTGCTATTAGTAAATCACATTCGTTTGTTAAAACATTAGGCCCATAATTTCCATGCATTCCGACCATACCAACGTTCAACGGATGTTTGGTTGGCAAAGCAGATAATCCTAATATAGTCCATGCGGCTGGAATCCCTGTTTTTTCTACAAAATCTTTAAACTCATTTTCAGCATTACCTAAAATAACTCCTTGTCCCCAAACTATTAATGGTTTCTTAGATTTATTAATTAGTTCACTAGCATTTTTGATTTTATTAATTGAAAAATCTGGAACTGGTTTATAACTTCTTAGAAAAGTGCATTTACTATATTTAAATTCCATTAATTCAAATTGTGCATCTTTAGTTATGTCAACTAGTACTGGGCCTGGTCTTCCAGACTTAGCTATATAAAATGCTTTAGCTAATACTACAGGAATATCAGCTGCTTTTGTTATCTGACAATTCCATTTAGTTACAGGAGTAGAGATACCTATAATATCCGTTTCCTGAAAAGCATCTGAACCCAATAAGTGTGATGCAACTTGACCTGTAATACATACCATTGGAGTTGAATCAATTTGAGCATCTGCAATTCCTGTTACTAAATTTGTTGCACCAGGACCAGATGTTGCAGTTACAACACCTACTTTTCCTGAAACTCTTGAGTATCCCTGAGCAGCATGAGTAGCACCTTGCTCGTGTCTGGTTAAAATGTGAGTTAATTCATCTTGAAACTTATATAATTCATCATAAATAGGCATTATAGCGCCACCTGGATAACCATAAATTAAATCAACTCCTTCTTCTAAAAGGCAACGAATAACTGCTTCGGCACCTGATATTTTAATTTCTTTACTCATATTAGTTCGTCGGTTACACATCCATTAGATGCATTAGAGACATTTTTTGCGTATTTAAACAAAACTCCATTTCTTACTTTTAAATCTGGAGAAACCCATTCACTTTTTCTTCTTAATAATTCTTCATTAGAAATGTCTAAAGTTAAAGAGTTTTTAATTGCATCAATAATTATTTTATCACCATTTTTAATTAAGGCTATATTGCCCCCTTCCTGAGCTTCTGGAGTGATGTGGCCAACCACAAAACCATGTGTTCCGCCTGAAAATCTGCCATCAGTTATTAACGCAACATCTTTTCCTAATCCAGCTCCCATTATTGCAGAAGTTGGTTTTAACATTTCAGGCATTCCTGGACCACCCTTTGGACCTTCGTATCTTATTACAACAACATCACCTTTATTAACTAATCCATTTTTTATACCATCATTTGCCTTAAATTCTCCTTCAAATACTTTAGCATGACCAGTAAAAATCAAGCCTTCTTTTCCAGTAATTTTAGCCACAGAACCATTTTGAGCTAAATTTCCGTATAAAATTCTAATATGGCCATTCTTTTTAATAGGATTGTCAAATGTTCTAATAATTTTTTGATCAAAATCTAAAGGATTAACTTCATTCAGGTTTTCTTTTATAGTTTTTCCTGTTATAGTTAAACAATCTCCATTTAAATGACCATTTTCTAACATGTATTTCATTACTGCTGGTACACCACCTATATTGTGTAAATCTTCCATTAAGTATTTACCACTTGGTTTCAAATCAGCTAAAAAAGGAGTTGAATCACAAATGGTTTGAAAATCATTAATAGTAAAATTAACATTAGCACTTTTAGCAATTGCCAAGAGATGTAATACAGCATTAGTTGATCCACCGAGAATAGTAATTACTTTAACAGCGTTTTTAATCGATTCTTTAGTTACAATATCTCTTGGTTTAATATCATTAACAAGTAAATTTTTTAATATTTCACCAACCTTATGACATTCAATATTTTTATCATTACTTGTTGCTGGGTTCGAAGAGTTATAAGGAACAGCCATTCCCATTGCTTCAATAGCAGATGCCATGGTATTAGCTGTATACATTCCTCCGCAAGCACCAGCACCAGGACATGCATTTTTAACAATATTTTTAAATTCAATATCGTCAATTTTTCCAGCTACATTTTCTCCCCATGCTTCAAATGCAGAAACAACATCTAGTTTTTTACCGTTATGACAACCTGGGGCTATTGTCCCCCCGTATACTAAAACACTAGGTCTGTTCAATCTAAGCATAGCCATTAAAGCACCAGGCATATTTTTGTCACATCCAACTACAGTAACAACTCCATCATAGGACATTCCCTGAACTACAGTTTCTATAGAATCAGCAATAATATCTCTTGATGGTAGAGAGAATCTCATACCATGAGTACCCATTGATATACCATCACTAACCCCAATAGTATTAAATATTAATCCAACTAAATTGGATTTATTTACTCCTTCTTTAATTAGTTTAGAAAGATCATTGAGGTGCATATTACAGGGATTACCTTCATACCCGGTACTAGCAATACCTATTAATGGTTTTTTGAAATCTTCCTCAGTTAATCCAATAGCATGTAACATTGCTTGTGCAGCTGGTTGTGTTGGGTCTTGGGTAACCGCTTTACTGTACTTATTAAGACTCATATTATATTTAAAAAAAAACCTCCTCTATTATTGAGAAGGATTGAATTACAACAAAATTTGTTCTAAAATAATTTTTATTTATAGATTAACATTAACAAATGTATGTATAATTTGTTTTTAAGCATTTTATAAATTGTATTTTTATATAATTAATAAATATTACAAGATTAACCTATGTTATTTTATGAAAAATTTAATAAATACAGTAATAAATAGACAAAAAGCTTTTTTTAAAACTAGAAATACTTTTGATATTTCTAAAAGAAAACATCTTTTAAAAAAATTAAGAGATGAAATAAGATTGAATGAAAAAGAAATTGAAACTGCTTTATTTAATGATTTAGGAAAATCTGAGGGAGAAAGTTATTTAACAGAAATTCATTTTGTTTATTCTGAATTGAAAATTGCAATAAATAATATTGATAAATGGACCAAAAGAAAATCTATAAGATCTTCATTGTTAAATTTTCCATCATCTGATTACATTATTGCTCAACCCTACGGAGTAACATTGCACATATCCCCTTGGAATTACCCTTTTCAATTGTCCATAGCACCTCTTGTAGGAGCCATTGCAGCAGGAAATACTGTCGTACTAAAGCCTTCCGAATATTCAAAAAACACTTCATTAATTTTAGAAAAAATAATTACTGCTGTTTTTGATGAGGATTTAGTTAAAGTATTAAAAGGAGGACCCGAGATAGCTTCAGAATTATTAAATCATCAATGGGATTATATTTTTTTTACCGGAAGTGTGAATATTGGTAAAATAGTTGCAAAGCAAGCAGCAATTAATTTAACTCCAACAACTTTAGAATTAGGTGGTAAAAACCCATGTATTGTAGACGAAACTGCATCAATAAAAGTTACTGCTAGAAGAATTGTTTGGGGTAAATTTATTAACTGTGGACAAACATGTATTGCTCCTGATTTTTTAATTGTAAATAAAAAAATCAAATCAAAATTAATAACTGAAATTAAAAGCCAAATTATAAATATTTATGGAACTGATCCTCAAAGTTCAGATTCATATGGGAGAATAATTAGTGAAAAGCATATTGATTTTTTAAGTTCATTGTTAGAGAATGAAAATATAATACATGGTGGAAAAATAAATACAGAAACTAAATATTTCGAACCAACTTTAGTAGAAATAGATAATTTTAATTCCAAAATTATGGAACAGGAAATTTTCGGTCCAATTCTTCCAATTTATAGTTATGAAGACTTTAATGAAATTGATGAAATAATTTCAAAATATAAAAATCCTCTGGCCCTTTATATATTTACAAAAAACAGATCTTTTGGAGAGGAATTTCTTAAAAGACATAGTTTTGGAGGCGGTGCAATTAATGATACTGTAGTTCATATCATTAATGATCGTTTACCATTTGGAGGAATTGGAAATAGTGGAATGGGTAAATATCATGGAGAATCTACTTTTAAAACATTCTCACATTTTAAGCCTTATATTTCAAAACCTTTTTGGATTGATTTACCATTAAGATACCCTCCATTTAAAAATAAAATTAAATTTCTTAAAAAAGTACTTAAAATACTTCAGTAAAATCATGAGACTACTTATTTTTTTATCATTTTTTTTATTAAATATTCAATATAATTACTATTTAAATCAAATTTCAAAGTTCGAACTAGAGATCAATTTATTAAATATAAAAAATAATGGAACTGTATGGATTGCTATTTATAACAATGATGTAGATTTTGATGCTAAAGATGATAATTACTCAAATATTCTATTTTCAATAATTGAAAAAGTCAATAAAGGAAATTTCTCAAAAAAAATTATCTTAAATGAAGGTATTTATGCGTTTAAGGTTTTTATTGATGATAATGGTAATGATAAATTTGATTATAATTTTATTGGATTTCCAAAGGAACAATATGGTTTTTCAAATAATGTAATAAAAATACTGGGGCCCCCCAATTTTAGTGAAGCATCTTTTAATTTAAGTTCTAATAAAAAAATTGAGATAAAATTGAGATAAAATATGGAAATGACCGTTAGTGAGGCAATCAAAAACAGAAGATCTGTAAGGATTTTTAAGAATGATAAAATTGACACAAGTATAGTTAAAAACTGTCTTGTTAACGCTACATTAGCTGCAAACAGCAGTAATCTTCAGTTATGGGAGTTTATTCATGTTAATGATTCAAAACATCTAAAAAAGCTTGCTAAAGCTTGTATGAATCAAAGTGCCGCAAAAACGGCATCTCAAATAGTTGTTGTAGTAACAAGAAAAGATCTTTGGAAAAAAAGATCAAAAGAAAATATAAAATTTCTCGATAAACAATTTAAAGAAAAGTTTATATCCGAAAAAAGACATAAAAAAGCATTAAAATATTACAAAATATTAATACCTATTTTATATTTTGATGTTTTAGGATTACTTGGTTCAATAAAATATTTTATATTCCAAATTTTAGGACTTTTCTTCCCTGTTGTGAGGCAAACTTCTAATAGTGACTTAAGAATAGTAGTTCACAAAACAGCTGGATTAGCCGCTCAAAATTTTATGATAAGTATGTCATCTGTAGGTTATGATACTTGTCCAATGGAGGGTTCTGACACACTAATGATAAAAAAAATACTAAACATCCCAAAAAGTGCTGAAATTAATATGGTAATTGGTTGTGGAATTAGAGAAGATAAGGGTGTGTTTGGTCCACAATTTAGAGTTCCATTTAAAGATGTTTATAGGTATATTTGAGAAATATTTATAAAATGAACGATATTCTATTTAGAAAAATTTGTGGAAGTTATGCTACAGGTGTTACAGTAATTACCTCCTCCTTTGAAAATACTGATTACGGTTTTACAGCTAACTCATTTACATCTGTCTCTATCAATCCATACTTAATACTTTTTTGTTTAAATAAAAATGCTAGTTCAAACAATGCACTTTTAAAAGGAAATCATTTTATTATTAATATCCTCTCAAACTCACAATCTGAAATATGTAATCAATTTGCTAACAATAATCTTTCTCCAAACGAGAGGTTTAAAGGAATAAAAACCATTACCTCAAAAAATAAAATTAAAATAATTTTAGACTCTATATCCAATCTAAGTTGTAAAGTAAAAAACATCATTGACGGAGGAGATCATTTTATATACATAGGTGAAGTCGTAGACGGAAACTTAAATAATGATAGAGAACCTCTAGTGTATCATAATAGCATGATTAGAAAGATTATTTAAATTCTCTCAAACCTTCTTCTAACCATTTTTGATAAATATCTTTTGAAGTATATTGAATTGGACTGTTTAATATTTTCAAATTAGGATCTAAGAGTACGTAATATGGTTGAGAAGCGCTTTTAAAATTTAAAGCTTGGAATGTGGCTGATTTATCTCCAATAGTTCTAATTTTTTTTATTTTTCCTGACTTATATTTCAAATCTAATTGATCGTTTAAATCTAATTTTTTTCTATCATCCACATAAAGTGATATTAAAACAAAATTTTCATTAATTAATTCAAACACATTAGGATCTGTCCATATGTTTTCTTCTACTCTTCTACAATTAACACAGGCCCAACCAGTAAAATCGAGTAAAATTGGCTTATTGTTTTCTCTTGCAAATTCTAAGCCCTTATCAAAATCTTTAAAACAATTAAATCCTAATGGGCAATCATTCGGTTTTGTGTAAATACTATAAAAAGAAGGAGGAGTGAAGCCACTTAATAATCTTGCACTATTACTTCCGCTAGGAAGTAATGCAGGACTCAAATAAACAGCAAAACATAAAAAAAATAATGATAGAGATACATTGAATTTCGATCTTTTAACAACATGGCTTTCATTTGGAAATTTATATATACCAAAAAGATAAAAGGAAAGCATTAATGAAATAACCACCCAAATACCAATAAAAATCTCTCTTTTTATTAAACCCCAATGTTCAACTAAATCTGCATTAGACAAGAATTTAAATGCAAATCCTAATTCTAAAAAACCTAAAATAACTTTAAAAGTATTCATCCATCTTCCAGATTTAGGTAATGATTTTAGCATATTTGGAAAAAGAGCAAACAAAGTAAATGGTAATGCAAGGGCCATTCCAAATCCAAGCATTCCAATTGATAATTGAATAGCTCCTCCTTGAGAGGATATGGAACCGACTAATAATGAACCTAGAATAGGTCCCGTACATGAAAATGAAACCAAAACAAGTGTCAGAGCCATAAAAAATATTCCTATAAAACCTCCAATGCTATTTGATTTTGAATCTATAGAATTAATCCAAGAAGAAGGAATAGTAATTTCATAGAAACCAAAAAAAGAAAAAGCAAATATTATAAATATTATAAAAAAGAAAATATTTAACCATGCATTGGTAGAAATAGTATTTAGAATTTCAGGATCTAACGACTCAATAAAGTGAAAAGGTATGCTTAAAAATAGGTATATGGTTACTATAAACAGACCATAAACTATAGCATTAAAAGACGAACCTGATTTAGAGTCCTTATTAGTAAAAAAAGAAACAGTTAATGGAATCATTGGGAAAACACATGGAGTTAATAAAGCTAATAGACCTCCTAAAAAACCAAGAATAAGTAGGTCAAAATAATTGTTTCCTGATATACTTTTTTCAGAGGAATAATTATCTAATAAATCCTTGTTTTTTAAATCTATTACTAAAGGATTTGATTCGTCAGAAATCAAAGCAGTTAAGTCTTCATTAATTATAGTCTCGGAAGATCCATCTAAATTGAAAATTAATTCAGATTCTCTAAAAATACATACAGCATCAGTACAAGCTTGGTAGGCAATAGTTGCAAAAATTTTAGAAATATTTGATTTTTTAAGTTCAATAGTTTGTTTAAAAATATTGGAATTAATAAAATATGATTGATCTAAATTGAAAATAGGATCAAATTTTGTAATTGATTCTGATTCAATCATTTTTCCAATTAAATTAAATGATTCTTCATTTTCAAAAATAAATTCAGTTGGCAAGGCCCCTCCCTCTTTTAGAAATTGAGAATACAATCTCCATTCATCATCAATATTTGAAGTTATAATCAATTCATATTGATTCTCAGAAATAGATTTAACCGAGGTCGTAAAAGAAACTGGTTCTTGAGAATAAGTCAAATTAATCGACAGTAAAATCCCAAAAAATAAACTTAAGATATTCTTCATAAAACCTCTATTTTAATTAATCCTTCATTTGGTTTGAGATATCTTTTATCTCCTCTTTTTCCTACAATCCAAATCACATCCTCTTGATTACAAAGCAACCATTGAGATTGTTTATCAAAGAAAGACATTTTTTGGTCTTTATAATACTTTGAAATCATTTTTTTTCCATTCATTCCAAAAGGAAATATAAAATCTCCTTTCTTCCATTTTCTTAAAAATAGTGGAAAATCTATATCAATTTTTGAGAGATATATTGTATTATCATTAAATTCTCTATCAAATTCCCCCATCTCAATGTTTATTCTTAAGGGCGTTGTAATTCCATTTTCACCAACTTCATATACACCGTTAAATTTATTTATATTTTTTTTTAATATTAAATTTGAACGGTCACTTAATAAAAAATATGTACTAGATTCAATCATTTTTCCTGTGACAGAATTGCAAAGTTTTAAAATTTCTTTTGGATTTTTAAAATTATAATCCTTAAATAATTCGTACACATCTTGTTGATTATTATTTATGAATTTTTTGGAAATTATAATTTCTTCACCTTTAATCAAGAAATTTTCTTTTTTAATAATATTTATGTATTTAATTATAATAGAACTTGAATCTTTTAAAAAATTCATTGTTTTATTAAATTGATTTAAAAAATCAGGGTGTAATTCTTTTAATTGAGGAATAACTTTGTTTCTAATTTGATTTCTTTGATAGTCATTTTTAATATTCGATGAATCTTCTCTCCATCGAATATTATTTTTTTTTGCATATTCTAATATCTTATCTTTTGAAAAAATGAGCAATGGTCTAGCAATAAAATCGTTAATTGATTTAATACCTGATAAGCCTTTTATTCCAGTAGCTCTGGAAAGATTAAGAATAAATGTTTCTAAAGAATCATCCAAATGATGAGCTGTCAATATATAATTTAGTTTTTTCTTTTTTAAAAGATCATAAAACCAATCATATCTTAATGTTCTAGCTGCCATTTGCAACGAATGTTTTGGAATCTTTGTTACAAAAGTTTTCGAGAAAAAAGGAATGGAATTTTTAAGACAATATTTTTTTACAAATTCTTCATCTAAATCACTTTCTTGTTCTCTAAGTTTAAAATTACAGTGAGCAACAGAAACATCCTGTTTTGTTTTACATAATAAATCAATTAATACCATGCTGTCTAGTCCTCCACTTACACAAACAAGAAGTTTAGATTTTTTTAAGAAATCAAAATCATTGTTTATATGTTCAGAAAAAAGATTATACATTAAGACAATATTACGTTTTTTAATAAAAAATAAAAAAATGTTGTCAAAGAATAGACAACATTGGCTCTGCTTTCAATAAACATTCTTCATATTCCTTATTTGGAGAAGAATTAGATGTAATTGCACTACCAACATGAAATGAAAGATATTTATTTTTTAAATCATAAATCAAAGATCTAATTACCACATTAAAATCAAAATTTCCACTTGGGTCAATGTATCCTATAGCCCCACTATATAGACCTCTTTTTGAAACCTCTAAATTGTCAATAATTTTTAATGCTTGAATTTTTGGGGCTCCAGTCATACTACCCATGGGAAAAGTAGATTTAATTATGTCGGTTACTCTTAATTTAGAATCAATTTGTGACTCAACTGTAGAAATCATTTGATGAACTTTTTCAAAAGGATAAACCTTGCAAAGTTCAGTTACTTTAACACTTCCTGGTAAAGAAAATCTGGAAAGGTCATTTCTGACTAAATCTACAATCATAATATTCTCAGACCTTTCTTTTGGATCTAGATTTAATTGATTTTTTAAATACAGATCAATTAGTTTATCAGAATCCCTTCTAGATGTGCCTTTAATTGGTTGTGTAATTATCCTGTTATTTATTCTTTTAATGTATCTTTCAGGAGATGATGATAATAAATAAATATCATTATGCTTAAAAAAAGCACTCATTGGGTTTTTAGAAATATTATTTAATTTTTCATAAACTTTGTGAGGTAATATGAGTGAATTATTTGAAAACCACTCCATGCAAAAATTCGCTTCATATATATCTCCTCTGTTTATGTGATATAATAATTTTTTAATTTTTTCTTCATATTGTGACTTTGATAACCTAGGAATAAGCTTAATATCAGTTTTGTTAAAATTATCATCAATTTTTTGGTAATTTATTTCATCCCAATCGTGTTTTATTTCAGATTCACTTAAATAATGAGCTTCAATATTTCCAGATTTAATAAACCATATTTTTTTGGGTTGAAAAAAAAATAAATTTGGTAAAATAAATACTGAATTATTATTACTTTCTAAATCTTCTAATTCATTTTTCAAATCATAAGAAAAATAGCCGAATATCCAATCCTGAGTTTTACTTAAATAATCATCCAGTTTTTCTAGTGACTTGTTATTTGTAAACGGAAGTTTAGAATAAGGATCTACGGCTAATATCGTATCAAAATTTCCTAATCTTCCTGGGTAATTATTTGAATCCAAACAAATAGATGTTTCAGAATTTTCTGACCATTTAAAAAGCTTTTTTTTAAATAATGAAATATCATCAGACTTGAAAGTAGTTATGAATCTTTTCAATAAAAAATAATTAAAAACAAATTTAACTTATTAAGGGATTATATTAGTTTTAAACACTACATGTGCAATGCTCTATCTTCGGTCGCAGCTAAGGCAGCCTCCTTTATAGCTTCAGCATAAGTTGGATGTGAATGACTCATTCTTGAAATATCTTCGGCAGAAGCTCTAAACTCCATAGCAGTTACTGCTTCAGCAATTAAATCAGCTGCTCTTGCACCAATAATATGTACACCTAATATTTCATCTGTTTTTTTATCTGCTAAAATTTTAACAAAACCATCAATATCCATACTAGCTCTTGCTCTTCCTAATGCACGCATTGGAAATTGACCTTTTTTAAATTCAATTCCATCATTAATTAATTGCTCTTCTGTTTTGCCAACTGAAGCTACTTCAGGCCATGTGTAGATTACATTTGGAATTAAATTATAATCAATATGTGGTTTTTGCTTGGCTATTATTTCAGCAGCCATAACTCCTTCTTCTTCAGCTTTATGAGCCAGCATTGGCCCTCTAACTACATCACCAATTGCATAAATATTTTCAATTTTTGTTTGTAAATGATTATTCACATCTATTTGACCTTTATCATTAGTAATTATGTTAAGAGCTTTAAGATTTAATCCTTCTGTGTATGGTTTTCTCCCAACAGAAACTAAACAATAGTCACCACTAAATGAGATTTTATTTCCATTTGAATCTTCAGCATCAACATTTACATTATCCTTATTGACACTTACATTAAATACCTTGTGAGACAAATAGAATTTAATTTTTTGTTTTTTAAAAATTCTTATTAATTCCTTTGAAACAGCAGAATCCATAAATGGTGTAATTGTATTTGAGTACTCTATAACAGAAACCTCCGCTCCTAACCTATTGTAAACTTGGCCTAATTCCAAACCAATGACTCCTCCTCCAATAACTATAAGTTTCTTAGGAATTTCTTTTAGCTTCAATGCCTCAGTGGATGTAATAATTCTTTTTTTATCAATTTTTGCGAATGGTAATGAAGTGGGTTTTGAACCTGTTGCTATAACTGCATTTTTAAATGATATTTTGGTAATATTAGATGAATTATCAATTTTAACAGTGTGTGAATCTAAAAATGAACCTAACCCATTATATACCTTTATTTTATTTTTTGACATTAAAAATTCAATTCCCTTGGTGGTTTGATCGACAACATTTTGTTTTCTAGAAATCATCTTTTCTAGATTAACTTTAATACTTCCTTCAATAGTAATTCCATGAGAATCAAAATGTTTAATAGCATCATCATAATGATGAGAAGAATCTAAAAGAGATTTTGAAGGTATACAGCCTACATTCAAACAAGTTCCACCAAGAGCATCATATTTTTCAATTAAGGCCGTTTTTAGTCCTAATTGTGAGCATCTAATAGCACAAACATAGCCTCCGGGTCCTGAACCAATAACAACCACATCAAAATTATCCATCATTTTTTTTTCAAAAATACAAATGTTTTGATTTATTTAATCATTATAACAGTAATAAAGTTTAATATTTTGGAAGTAAATTATATATTAACTTAGTAACAAATATCAATGACATTGGAAAATAAAAAAAAATCACTTTCACTAATAGAATCTCTTTCTCCTGTATTTATTTTAATAATTCTATTAGCATATAATGTTTCTATTTATGGAGACGATGCAATGAGTGGCTCAAATCAATTTATCCTATTGTTAGGAGCAGCAATTGCTTGTGTTTTAGGTCTTAATAAGGGAATTCTTTTTACATCCATGATTGATGCTGTTTCTAAAAATTTGAAATCAATTACTGGAGCAATTTTAATTCTACTGTTTGTTGGAGCCTTAGCTGGAACTTGGTTATTGAGTGGAATAATTCCATCTATGATATATTACGGACTACAAATTCTTCATCCCTCTTTTTTTTTACCATCATGTTTGATAATATGCGCTATAATCTCCGTTTCAACTGGAAGTAGCTGGACTACTTCTGCAACAGTTGGCATTGCTTTAATTGGGATAGGTAAAGCAATAGATATTCCAGAGGGAATGGTTGCTGGAGCAGTTATTTCTGGAGCATATTTTGGAGATAAACTATCTCCTCTAAGTGATACAACCAATTTAGCTCCTGCTGTTTCTGGCTCAGATCTTTTTACTCATATCAAATACTTAACTATTACTACAGTTCCAACTGTGATTATAACTTTAATTGTTTTGTCAATTATAAATTTATTTATTGTTTCATCTGGTCCTACTGACCATCAGACTCTATTAAATACAATTTCTAATACATTTAATATATCTCCACTACTATTTATTGTTCCTTTAATAGTAATATTTATGATATTTAAAAAAACACCGCCTTTAATAGCTCTTTTTACAGGAACTATTCTAGGTGGAATTTTTGCTGTAGTTTTTCAACCCTCAATAATTAATGGAATTTCAGGAGAATCTGTATTAACTTTTAATGGAGCTTATCAAACTGTATTAAATTCAATGACTATTGAAACCTCAATTGATTCTGGTGATCCAGTATTAAATGATTTATTTAATAGTGGAGGAATGAAAGGAATGCTTAATACTATTTGGCTTGTTATATGTGCAATGGTTTTTGGTGGCATAATGGAATCTATAGGAGCTTTAAAAAAAATTAGTTCATCCTTATTGAAATTAGGTAAATCAACTTTCTCGATTTTTGCCAGTACTGTTGGAAGTTGTTTGGCAATAAACCTAACCGCATCAGACCAATATTTGTCTATAGTAATTCCAGGTAAAATGTTTTCCAATGCATATAAAGATAAAGGGTTAGCACCAGAAAACTTAAGTAGAACTCTTGAAGATTCAGGAACTGTAACATCAGTTTTAATCCCTTGGAATACTTGCGGAGCATATCAATCCAGTATTCTTGGAGTAAGTGTCGCTGATTACTTTATTTATGCAATTTTTAATTGGTTAAGCCCTTTTATGACCCTACTAGTTGCTGCTTTTAATGTAAAAATAAAAATGCTGACTAATAAAACTATTTAAACTTTTAATTTTAAATATTTACTTTTGTTATCTATTTCTTATGATAAAAACTGACAACAAAGAAAAAACATCTAAGCTTTTCACTCTAAGTAGAGGTCAACAGATTATGCTTGGAGTTTTTTTAATTCTCTTTTCAATTATAATATTTGCTTCTCTTATTTCTTACTTTAATACGTGGAGAGCTGACCAATCTGAAATTGAAAGTTTTTTTGATAAAGATTCAGAATCATTGAATGTCGCTAAAAAGTTTGGTTCACTAATCAGTCATTTTTTAATATATAAAATGTTTGGTGTTGCATCCTTTATAATTTCAATTTTATTGATGATTACTGGTTTGTCTTATTTTGTTGGAGCAGACTCTACTAAACTTCTTAACAAATGGACATGGGGTCTTTTAATTACTATTTGGTTTTCCTTGTTTTTTGGATACTTTTTTACAAATCAAATTTTAGCAGGAGCGATTGGTTTTGAAATAACGGATTTTATTTCGATTTACACTGGAGACATTGGTGTTTTATTAATTTTAATATTTGGTTTAATTTCTTTTATAGTATTGAGATTAAAACTGACCCCTGAAAAAACATACGATTGGATTAAAAATCAAACTTCTTCAATAAAAATAAACACGGAGAGTATACAAAAAGAGGTGAATTCAAGCCTTGATTTAAACATAGAAAATGAAACTAAATCTAATATTGAAAATGATACACATTCCATTAAAATTAATAAAGATTTAAAACCAACAATTGAAAACTTTTCCTCAATTAATAAAGATAAAAATCTAATAGTAGATAAAACTGAAAAAATTAAAATTGAAATTGAAGAAAATAAAGAAGAAGAAATACTTGATGAAGATTTAATTGCCAAAAATTTGGTTAAAAAATATGGTGAATATGACCATACACTTGAACTTAAAAACTTCCAACCTCCATCTGTTGAATTATTAAAAGAATATGATAGTGGTGGAGTCATTACAATTAATGAAGAAGAACTTGAGGAAAATAAAGAAAAAATAATTGATACTTTAGGTAATTATAAAATTGGTATTTCTCAAATTAAAGCAACAATTGGACCTACAGTAACTCTATATGAAATTGTTCCTGAAGCAGGTATTAGAATTTCTAAAATAAAAAACTTAGAAGATGATATAGCATTGTCATTATCTGCCCTAGGTATTAGAATAATTGCTCCCATTCCAGGAAAAGGTACTATTGGAATTGAAGTTCCTAATAAGAACTCTACAATTGTTTCGATGAAATCTGTGATTTCTTCAAAGAATTATCAAGATGCTGAAATGGAGCTTCCTTTAGCTTTAGGAAAAACAATTAGCAATGAAACATACATAGTTGATTTAGCAAAAATGCCTCATTTACTTATGGCAGGTGCTACTGGACAAGGTAAGTCCGTTGGTCTAAATGCTGTATTAACATCTCTTATTTACAAAAAACATCCATCTGAAGTAAAGTTTGTTTTAGTTGACCCCAAAAAAGTTGAATTAACTCTTTTTAATAAAATTGAAAGACATTACCTAGCTAAGCTACCAGACACTGAAGAAGCTATAATAACGGATAACAAAGCCGTTATAAAAACTTTGAACTCTTTGTGTATTGAAATGGATAATAGGTATGAAATGCTTAAAAATGCTTTATGTCGAAACATTAAGGAATACAATGTAAAATTTAAACAAAGAAAACTTAGTCCCGAATCAGGAAATGTTTTTCTTCCATACATTGTTCTAATTATTGATGAATTTGCTGATTTAATAATGACGGCTGGAAAGGAAGTAGAAACTCCCATAGCAAGATTAGCGCAATTAGCCAGAGCTGTAGGAATTCATTTAATTATAGCAACACAAAGACCATCAGTTAACGTAATAACCGGAATAATAAAAGCAAATTTTCCTGCAAGAATAGCTTTTAGAGTAACCTCTAAGATTGACTCAAGGACTATTCTTGATAGTGGAGGAGCTGATCAACTTATTGGTAGAGGAGACATGTTATATACACAGGGAAATGAACTGATAAGGATTCAATGTGCATTTGTTGATACCCCTGAAATTCAAAAGATTACTGAATTTATCGGCTCTCAAAAAGCATATGCAAGGGCACATGAACTTCCTGAAGTTCTAGATGATGAAGGTGGCTCATCTGTAGATAATAATATTGAAGATCGAGATGTATTATTTAAAGAAGCAGCTGAAGTAATAGTTATTGCTCAACAAGGGTCTGCTTCACTTCTACAAAGAAAAATGAAGTTAGGATACAATAGAGCTGGAAGAATAATTGATCAATTAGAAGCTGCTGGAATTGTTGGATCGTTTGCTGGTGGTAAAGCTAGAGATGTTTTGGTTTCTGACATGGCATCATTAAATGCAATATTAGAAAATGAAAAGAATAATTAATGAAAAAATATTTTTTTATAATTTTATTATCAATCACCAATATTTATTCTCAAATTGATTTAAAAGCTGAGGAATTATTAAAAAGAGTTTCTTTTAATATAGACAATGCAAAAAATTACTCGATAAACTTTTCCTATCAACTAGATGATAATATTAACCAACTAACAAATGGAAGTGTTATAATTAGCAAAGACAATTATTTTCTTGATTTTATGGGGATAAAACAAATTTGTGATTCCAGTTTTATTTATACTATTGTTCCAGAAAATGAAGAGGTTATGATTTCTGAAATTTCTGAAGAAGACTCTCAAACAATAAGCCCCTCAAAAATATTAAATTTTTATAGACAAGGTTATACTATCGAATTAGATGAATCTAAAAATGAAAATAATTTTAAAATTCAATACATTAAGTTAACCCCAATTGACTCTAATTCTGACGTAAGTCATTTATATCTTGGCATAAATTCTAATTATAATATTTATAAAGTTATTGAAATTGGGAAAAATAAATCAAAAACTATTTTTAAGGTTAACAAAATTTTATACAATATTGATATAGAAAAAGATATTTTTACTTTTGATAAGAATAAATATGAAGGATATTACATAGAAAGGATTTAAAATGAAAATAATCGATAAATATATCTTAACATCGTATTTAAAAATATTTTTTACCTTTTTTTTCATACTAATGTTCATTTTCATATTTCATCTTATTTGGATGTTCATTGATGATTTAGCAGGAAAAGAAATTGATTTTGAAATTATTTTTAAGTTTTTAATTTTTTATTCTCCTAAACTTTTACCCCTTGTGATTCCATTAACTGTATTGTTAGCGTCCATAATGACGTTTGGAAACTTTTCAGAAAACTATGAATTAGCAGCTATCAAATCATCTGGGATGTCTTTATTTAAATCTATGAGAAGTTTAATAGTTTTTAACTTATTACTCTCAATTGGGATGTTTTTTGTTGCAAATTCATTAATTCCCTTTGCAGAATTCAAATCTTACAATCTTAGAAAAAATTTAGCAAAACTTAAACCCGCTTTAGCAATAACTGAGGGTGTGTTTAATGATATCAATACAATGAATATTAAAGTTGCAAAAAAATATGGTTCAGATAATAATCTTTTAAAGGACGTAATTATTCATAAAAACAATTTTAATTCCAAAAATTTGATAGTTATTAAAGCAGAAAAAGGTGAATTAATGAATAGCGATTCAGATGAAATTTTACAATTAGTTTTGACAAATGGCAAAAGATATGAAGAAATTGAAAACCAAAAACCCTCTGATAAACAAATCAAGCCCCATACATATGTTTCATTTGAAAGATATGTAATGAATATTGATCTTAGAGAATTTAATCAAGTTGATTTTGATGAAGAAAAATATAGCAATACTTATAGAATGCAAAATATTTCTCAATTAACGTTAAGTATTGATTCATTATCTGAAAAACTAGATTTTAGATACAAAAATTTTGGAAAAAACTTTTATACAAGAACAGGAATATCAAATTTTCAAAGAACTGTAAGAATGGATAAAGAAGTTAAAAATGAAGACTTATATTCAAATTATAAAACACTTTTAAATGATTACCCAAAAGATATTCAAATTTCGATTGTGAATTCAGCACTAAATAACATTACTGGTCAAGTACAAGTTTTAACAAATCAAAAAAATACTTTTTTTATTAAAGAAAAAATAATAAATCTTCATAAATCTAATCTTTTTGATAAATATGCTTTTCCATTATCTTCCATTATCTTATTTTTTGTTGGAGCACCATTAGGTGCCTTGATTAGAAAAGGAGGTTTTGGACTTCCAATGGTAATTTCATTAATTTTATTTTTAACCTATCATTTTGCTGGTACTTTTAGTAGAAATGCAGCTGAGGACGGAAGCATTGATTCTTTACTTGGAAGCTGGTTACCAAACTTAATAATGTTCCCTTTAGGAATATATCTAATTTCTAGAGCTTCGTCTGATAAAGCTATTTTTAGCTTAGATAATATTTTAAATCCTTTTAAGCTTACTTATAATAAAATATTTTTAAGAAAAAAACTACAAAGCAACGTATCTTCGCCAAAAACTTATTAGATGCCTGAAATTAACGGAAAACTCAATTCAATTAGTGAAGCAATTGATGATATTAAAAACGGAAAAGTCATTATTGTTGTTGATGACGAAAACAGGGAGAATGAAGGTGATTTTATATGTGCAGCTGAACTAGCTTCACCTGAGATAATTAATTTCATGGCTAAACATGGACGAGGTCTAATTTGTATGCCTTTAACAAATTCAAGATCAAAAGAATTAAATCTAAATCCAATGGTTGTTAATAATACAGATCCAATGGATACAGCTTTTACAGTTTCTGTTGACTTAAAAGGAAATGGTGTAACATCAGGTATCTCAGCTTCAGATAGATCAAAGACAATTAAAGCTATAGTAAATAATAACACTAAATCTGATGATTTAGCACGTCCAGGGCACGTCTTTCCGTTAATAGCTAAAGATGGTGGTGTGTTGAGAAGAACAGGTCACACAGAGGCTGCAATTGATTTTGCTAGACTTGCAGGGTACTCACCTGCAGGAGTTATTTGTGAAATAATGACCGAAGATGGTTCAATGGCTCGTTTGCCAGATTTAATTACAATAGCAAAAGAGCTTGGATTAAAAATAGTTTCAATTGAAGATTTAATAGCATTTAGAATGAAACATGATAGTTTAATTTCTAAAAAAGAAAGTTTTGTTTTTAATACTCGCTTTGGTGAATTCAATCTGTTTGCATTTCAACAAACAAATAATGAACAAATACATTTAGCATTATGTAAAGGAAAATGGAATAAAGATGAGCCTGTTATGGTAAGAATAAATTCATCAATTACAAACAATGATTTAATCAACTCATTAACTAGTTTTAATGATATCAAAATTGACAAGATCTTTGATAAAATAAATTCTAATAAAAAAGGTGTTGTAGTATTTATAAATCAATCTCAAAATTCAGATAATGTTCTGCATAGATTAAGAGAGCTTAAGTCAGTTCAAGGAAAAGGTGAATTAAAAATTCCTCCTCCAATTATAGATGAAAAAGATTTTGGAATTGGCGCTCAAATATTACATAATCTAAATATAAATAAGATAGAACTCTTAACAAATAGCACTCAAATTAAAAGAGTTGGAATGACAGGCTATGGTTTAGAAATAGTAAAATACATTAAGTACTAAAAAAACCACAGTTTAAAAGACATTATTATTACCATAACGACCAAAAAAGCTTTTATAGTTTTTTCACCCTTTTTTACTGACCACCTACTTGATGTCCAACCTCCTATAAAATTCCCTGTTGCTAAAAACAACCCGTAAGTCCAATTAACTTTATCAGCTAAGGCAAATGTAACTAAAGCACCTGTTGTATATATTAAGACTATTACAACTTTAGTAGCATTAACTTTAACCAAATTTAGTCTGTTGTAATAGTGTAAAAACAACATTATCACAAAACCTATTCCAGCATTAATAAAGCCTCCGTAAATTCCAATAAAAAAGAAGGCTATCATTGAAATAAAAAGATGTTTTCCTTTTAATCTTTCTAACAAATCAGAATAATTTATTTTAGGTTTGAAAATAATTAAAACAACTACTAAGATCATAATAACTGCAAGTATCTTGTTAAACAATTCTCCCTTAATATCAATTGCTATCCTAGCACCTATTAATGCACCAATCAAACCTGAAAAACCAAGGTAAATATTAAAAGGAAAATTAGACACTCCTTTACTTTTAAATCCAGCTGTAGCAGAGAGTGTTGACATGAAAATAGCTACCCTATTAGTTCCATTTGCAACAGCAGCAGGAAGACCTAAGAAAATCAAAAGAGGTAATGTCAATAAAGAACCTCCACCAGCCATAGTGTTCATAAAACCTGCTATAAAACCTACTATAATAAGCAATGGATATTCCCATATGAATTCATTAATCATTAACATTTTATAAAGGTATATATAAATTATTCAAATAAAATTGGCTCGAAATAAAAAGGAAGTTATATTTGCACCCGATTGGAGAAGTGGCAGAGTGGTCGAATGCACTAGTCTTGAAAACTAGCGTACTGCAAGGTACCAGGGGTTCGAATCCCTTCTTCTCCGCAAAAGCCCTTGTAAGTCATTGATTTACAGGGGTTTTTAATTTTGGTTGCCTGAATCGTTGCCTTTACTACTTTTAACTATCACTAAGTTATAACAAAAAGTCAAAAAATCTCAATAGTAATTTTTAATTGGTACTACCCTACTCAAATAATATCGGTTTTCTTTTGACGGGAGGTGTTTGTATAAGTATGTATAATAGTGAGGTTCTGAGGTGTCTTAAAAGAAGAAGATATGCCTATGGTTTAGAGTTACTTTTTTTCAAATTTTGATGTATCTATATATTCTTCTTTTATAATACTATTATTTAGTAATGTTTTTATTTTAATCAAATACATTCCTGAAGATAAGATACTCAAATCTATCATTTTAAATCTATCTATTGACTGAAATGAGTTATTGTAAACTCTTGTCCCAACCAAATTATAATTGAAACATCTGTGATTTTTAAATCATATTTAATAGAACCGAAAATATTTATATTATCATATACAGGATTAGGGTAAATTTTTATTACATTATTATTTGTATCGAAAAAACTTTCATCAATATAAGAAGTGTTTAATGTTAACCCATATTATTGTTCCAGCTATAATATTATTTATATTCATATTTTTTCAAATTATTTATTAATTAATACTAATTTTATTAGAAAATTCAATTAGTTATTTTGATATAAAAAATTCATACTCAAATGATAATATATTGATTCAATTAATTTTCCTCTTGATAGATATATTATTTCATCATTAAATAAATGATGTATTGATTGATTTACTGAAAATTGAAGTCCTGTTACTGTTTTATCACTTTCTATAAATAATTTATTATCAGTGTAAATCATTTTCAGACTTCCAATTGGTTTATTTGAAAAATAGTTTAAATTTCTATTTATATAATTCATTTTTTTTCCTAACTTACTATTATTAGAGTTAAAAACCTTTTCATTATGACATATTACATCAATTTTACTATCATTAATAATTTCAGATGTTTGTTGTACCCATAGATTAACTTTATTTCCTAAAATTTTGTCAATAATATTGGTTAAGTCTAATATATTTACAGATTGGTCTCCATTAGAATCTCCTAGTTTTAGAGAATGACTAGATAAGAATTTATAGCTTTCGCTGAATTTAGAACCATTAAAGGAAGCGTCAATAGATTGAACCGACCAATAATATTCACCATATGGAAGGCTAATCTTCCATTTCAAATTATGTTCTACGTTTCCTTTCTCAGCAGTTTTTTCTTAATCCATTTAAATTTGAATTTGTTGACATTACTTCTTCACCATTTTCAGTTGTCCCTATTTTTAATGCATATGTTAATCCATCTGATGGTGTTAAATCATCTGTGGAGGCATTCCAATAAAATTCGATAACTAAATTTCCTTCTTTTGTCTCCTCAGATAATAAAATCTTTATAAAAATTATATAGGGCCTTGTTCGTCTTATATTTTCTGTAAACAAATTTTCAGTTGATCTACCTGTTTTTCTAACACCACCCTCCGACTCTTCATCCAAAACGGATGCAGATTCATTTCTTTTGTTTAGATATGCTCTAAAAATATATTTAGAATTACTCCACGGATCATAATTACTTACCAAACCATCTTTATCTTCACCAGACATTATAAAATCTAAATCACCATCGCCATCAATATCTCCAAATTCTACACTAGCCTCAATTATATCACTAACATCAAAGCTGCTATCTTGATATTTCTTAGTAGATGAAATATATTCTGATAATTTAGTTACCATTCCAGAGCCCTCTTGTAAACCAGAATATACGATATCAGTGTAGCCGTCCCCGTTAAAATCTCCTAAATCTACTTTTCCATTTCTAATTCCGGACAGTCCAAGTTCCATTCTAGGCCAATTAGATTTTCCGTTTTTTAAATCATTCATGTATATTTCAAAAATATCTCCCTGAAGTCCTGTTCCTGAAATTACCGCATCTAAGTCTCCATCACTGTCAAAATCAACAAAATCTACTGTACCGTCTCTAATTGCTGCGAGATTATTATTTGTTTTTTTTAGTTCGTATGACATACCAATTTTACCAATATTTTCATATATGTAACATTTAAGACCTAGTGATTCATCAAACCCACTAATAATTATATCAATATCCTGATCATTATCTACATCCCCTAAATCATAAGAAGCAGATCTTAAACCATCCAATTGATCTGAAAGATCAATTTTACTAAAAGTTAAAATCTGTGCGGGTGCATTGTCTCCAGAATCACTTGAAGAATTTAATTCATACACATATATCTTAGGCACCCCAGACGTATTATCAGCAGTACGACCTATAAGAACCACCTCAGCTTGACCATCATTATTCATGTCAATTATTTTTACTTTTCCAATTTGATCTTTTATCTCATTCGGAATCAAAAATATCTCTACCTTCAATATTTCCAATAAATATTTTTAGGTAATTATTTTGATCTTGATTTCCCGTAAAATTATTTATAACTACATCTGAAAGTCCATCTCCATTGATATCACCCACATCAATGTCAGTGATTTGTATAGTTTGTGCTATTGGGTTACTGTTATTTCCTCCCATCCAATTATTATTTAAAGTCCCT